>JBKJNB010000111.1:0-20083 GCA_046595995.1 Candidatus Kapaibacteriota bacterium | reverse complement strand
GGAGTTGAGATAAGTGTTCCTCTTGCTCAGTTCCCCGTCACAACGTCTCCATCACCCAGCAGTACACCATCAACAATCATTAACGTGTGTGCATCGGCGAGTATTCTTGGCATCTACACCGACACCATGTTTCTATTGTCTGCGTGCGGTGAGATTGCGTGTCCATTAACAACCACCGTGCTTGAGACGAAAAACTATTCACGATGTAACGTGCGCGTAACAAGCGATGGCGAAATCGAAGTGCTTGCCGCCGATGCACGTCCGGTAGTAGCAGACCTTATGGGACGTGAATTGCCACTAATCGTCATCGAACCGATTGGTGAAGGGGCTTACGTTGTAAAGGGGCTGCCTTCGGGTGCGTACGTGTTGTGTGTCGGAACAACAACGCGGCTTGTATTACGGTAAGCGCAACCACGCACGCATAGTACTACGCGGTGCGCAACCACGCCCGCAACATCGTAAGACGCCACACAAATAGCGCGTTGGTGTTATCGCCGTTCCTATACTCGTGTAGCACCTTGCGAAGCGCCCCCTGATCGACAAGTCCGTCGAGTTCGCTCCACGAACCTTCGAGGAGGTGCGATAGTGAACCGCGCAGCCATGTGATGTGGCCAGGCGTCGTAAAGCCAGTTTTGTCTTTGCGGTCGAGCACAACGTCGGGCACAATGCCGCGCATTGCAGCACGCAGAACCCGTTTTGTTTCACCACGATGCACTTTGTGTTCGTTTGGCATGTTGAAACACAATTGCACGAGGCGGTGGTCGAGGAACGGCACGCGCGACTCGAGCGAGAACGCCATTGAGTTAATGTCTTCTGTGTGCAGGAGCGTTGGCAATAGCGTAACGCGGATGAGGTTGTATAGAAATGCATTGAGCTTCGGACCCTTCGGCGACTCGAGATGCAGCGGGATGTCTTTCGATGCAGTGCTCATCACCCATGGGTATGTGCGTTCGAACTCCATGCGATACAGTGCTGGTTCATCGCGAAGGGCAGCCAGCATGCTCTTTGCGAGCACGTCAGTTTTTCGACGCGACGTGTAAGACTGCCGCGATGCGTGAGCGTTGAGTTCACTAATTGCAGAGCCCAGGTGTAGTCCACGCGCATGATCGGCAATCACTCTGTACATCGAGTGCATGTAGCCACCCATGATCTCATCAGAGCCTTGACCATCGAGTACAACTTTCACGCCATGGCTTGCAGCCAATTGCATTACGAAATACTGTGAGATGTATGACGACGATGGCATTGGCGCATCCATCATCGGCACAATGCGATTGAGAGCATCCGCGACATCGGCGTCCGTCGGAGAGATGTAGTGCGGACGTATTTGCGGGTAGCGCGAGAGGACGTGGTTGATGTACGGACGCTCATCGACTTCGCCATCACCGGTGTAATACGCAGTGAACGTCATTACCTCGTGTTCGTCGGTTGACGAAGCAAGTAGACTCGCAATCGACGTGCTGTCGAGTCCACCACTAAGACACACGCCCATTGGTACATCACGACGTGAGCATAGCTTCACAGAATCGAGGAAGAGCTCGCGAAACGCATGGGTGCTCTCTTCGAATGAAACATTCACCTGCTCGTTGGTCGTGATGTCGGCGTACGACCACGTCGTTACTTCACCGTTACGCCACAACAGATTGTGTGACGCAGGCAGCGAGTGTACGTGAGTGTAGTACGTCTCATCCCAGTGATGCATCCAGCCGAGGTATAATCCGCGTGCGACTTGATTCTCGTTGATATCGCTACGGAAGATCGGCGATACTTTAAGAGCCTTGATTTCGGAAGCGAAGTAGAGACGTCCGCTCGACTCGAGATAATGAAGGGGCTTGATGCCAAATCGATCACGCGAGATAAAGAGTTCGCGTTTTCTATTGTCCCATATGGCAAGCGCCCACATACCGATGAAATGCTTTACACAGTCGTGTCCCCATCGGTCATAGGCCGCAAGAATTACTTCGGTGTCACCCGTGGTCGTAAATGCGTAGCCGTAGCCTTCGAGCTCGGCACGGAGTTCGATGTAATTGTAAACTTCACCATTAAACGTCATAGTGCGTTCGCGGTACGTCATCGGTTGATGCGAAGCACTCGACAGGTCGATGATACTCAGACGATTATGTCCGAGCCAGGCTGGTGTCGTACTCCAGGTGCCGCGATGATCGGGCCCGCGATGCGCTGTGGATGCAAGCATGCGCTGTCCCACCTGAGACAGTTCCTCTTCTGAAAGTTGCTTGTCGACAATGCCTGCAATACCGCACATAGGGTACGAAGATAGGGTAGGGGTTATACTTGCGGTCGATGGACGTGATCACGCGACTCCGATTGTTGGCTGGCCCGGTACGACCTTTCGTACTCGGAAAGCTCCTCTTTGCCCTTAAGAAACGACGTGCATACGCTGCGTTGCGAAGTCGTGCGCTGCAAGCATCGACGTATAGCCCCCTGGCCTCGGCCCCCTCACTACGACGCGACCTATTTCCCCTTCCCTTGCAGCCGTGGTGGGATGACAATGGCGGTCAGTTATCAACTTGGTTACAATTGATAGCAAGGCACCGTATTGCCGTGGCCGATTCGGTGTTCGGTGCACGGCGAGCGGGAACGGAGTGGAAGGCGGCTGGCGTTCACGACGGCACGTTCGACGACATGCGATCGCGCATTGCTACACTCGATGCAGAGTACGTTCCATTCGATTGGAACGCACATCCGGCGGCTGGCGTGCGCTGGCCTGAACTGCAGTGGTTTGCAGACGCACAGCGGCATGAGCATGTTGACGATGCCACGGTTGCCGCCGACGTGCGCATACCGCATGAGCTCTCGCGTATGCATCACTGGATGTCGCTGGCTCTGGACAAGACGTACCACCGAGAACTGCGCAATCAAATTGTCGATGTGCTGGCGCATAATCCGCCGGGCTATGGACTCCAATGGGCGTTCCCGATGGGGGTTGGCATGCGTAGCTTTTGCATGCTAACGGCGTTGGATTGGATGCGACAGAATGGTACACACGACGAAGCCCTTGAGCGCCTCGTCGCGGCTTCAGCCGTAGACCATGCACGCTTCCTAATGTACACTGCCGAGTGGTCTGGTGGTATGCGCACGTCCCATTACATAGGATGTCTGTTTGGCCTTCTTGCGGCAGGGGTCTACGTCGATTCAGACGAGAGCGTGCAGTGGCTGCGCATGGGTCTCGACGGACTCGAAGAGGAATTACAAGTTCAGTTCGGGGCCGACGGTATGAACTTCGAAGCAAGCACGGGCTATCATAAACACGTTATCGACTTCTATGTGCAGGCTACGACGCTTCTGCACAAAACCCACAGCTTACATCCACAACTCGTGCCAGCCTGCTCGCAAGCGTGGCTAACTACATTGCACCTGGGTTTGCAAGCCCTTCAAACGCTCGAGCGCATCGGAATGCCCATCATCGGCGACAATGATGACGGCATGGCCGTAAAGCTATGTGGCTATCATGCACAGCGTGTATTCGTGCCGGATGCGATAGCATCCGAACCACAACGTAGTTCGGGTAGAATAAAGCACACCGCCTTTGCTTCGTTCGGTCTTGACATCTACGAGTGCGAGCAGTACACGTTCACGGCGAGGTGCGGTCCGGTCGGACAGTGGGGCAAGGGTGGACATGCCCACAATGACCGCAACGCGATAACCATGCGCATTAACGAAACCTGGTTAATCGTTGACTCGGGATGCATGACGTACATTGGTAACCCAAAGCGTCGTAATCGCGATCGATCGACGGCAGCACACGCCACATTGTGTGTTGAGGGCCGCGAGCAACTACGGTGGCCGAACGACAGTGGTGAAGGGTTGTTTTGGATGATGCCCGACAAAACTCGTGCTCGCATAACACAACGTGATGCCCACAGGTGGTCGGCGCAGCATTCCGGTTTCGGAAAGCCCCATACACGAACACTTGATTTCACCGATCGCACAGTCAGTGGCACCGACACATATGAGCGGGCAGCAGGTGAGTCCGTAATTGTCCGGTTCACACTCGGACCCACCATAACGTTCTCTGAAAGCACCTTTTTCAGTGCAGGCATACCGTTGGCAACCCTTGCAGTGGAAGGGGCAGAAAGGGTCTGGGTCGAGGAATCGACGTTTTCTCCTGCATACGGCATAAGTGAGCCAAACGAAACCCTGTGTATTGCCGTTTCTGGTCTGCACGTAGCCTGGACAGTTGTTGTGCTCGAGTAAACGGTAGCTTTGTTGCTTATGAAGGTCCGGTCGCACCTCGGAAAAATATCGTGGTCTCTCGCTGATAAGGGCTTGTACGTTCTGTATGGGCTCGTGCAGATGTATCAGTTCTTCGTGTTGCCATCAGACGTGGTAGGTGTTTTCGAGATCCTCGTCGTTCTGAACACGTACATCATGATTGTCTCTGACGGGTCTGCCCTACAGGGCATCATCCAGTTTGGCACGCGCGAAGACGAGCGTCGACGCGTAAACACCCTTGCACTTCTCATCCACAGCATTATAACCGTCGTTGCAGTTGCAATGGTGTGGCTGTTGCAGGGTCCGCTCATCCAGTTATTCAACGAGCCGCGATTTGCAACCGTGGCCTCAGTTCTGCCTTGGTATTGCCTGTTAACCATGCCTCGGATGCTGTGCCTGAAGTTTCTGTATCGTGATATGCGAATGCGGGATTTGTTTGTAGTCGACTTCGTATGGTTCGGCGTTCGCACAGCAATGACGTTTTGGTTAGTGAGTCAGGACAGATTTCATACGATAAACGACCTCGTTCTTGTGGATTTAACCGGCATGGCTGCAAGCTCAGTCGTTGCGATGATTATTACGCGCAAGGATCTTGTCTTTGGCATGGCAGGTGACTTGCCGTTTCGGGACTACGTACGCTTTGGCGTGCCACTAGCCCTTGCGACAGCGTTAAACAGTGCGCCGAAGCAACTGGACATTCTAATTATTCAATCGTATTTCGGATCGGCGCTCGTTGGTGTGTACAGTCAGGCGAAGAAACTGTACAAGCTTTTTGAACAAGTGTTTGATGCAGCAACAGCCTTGCTGTATCCAGCCGCTGTGCGGATACGTGCTCAGCGTCGCGATGCAGACATGGTTACGCTCGTTACGAAAGCAATTAGTGTTACGCTTATTCCGACCATCCTTTTGCTCGTAGTACTCGAGTTGGGTGGGAGTAACATCATTCCCGCATTACTCGGTCCGAAGTTTGCTCCCGTCATCGTGCATTTTAATGTCCTCATTCTTGCAGCGATCGGAATGCCCTTTCTTTTAATGTCATCGATTCTACAAGCGTTCGGACATAGTCTGCTTGTCGTGCGCTACTCGGCGGTAGGCATGGTCATAAGCCTAGCAACGCTTTTTGCAATTGGCGAACTTGGCCAACCGTGGCTTATTGGTCTTGCTCTCGTGGTGAATGCTTGGGTGGTTGGCATACTGTGCACTATCGGTGTGCGCCGACTCGTTCCGTTTCCTTGGTCTGCCGTGTGGCGGTCTGTAGGCGACTTTAAGGGGCTCGTACGAAGCGTACGAGGGGGCACTTGAAAATGTGGTACCAGCGAGGTGGCACGTGAAAATGTGGTTCCAATGGATTGCGTTCGGACGCTTAATGCGATTTCGCGCACGGCCCGTTGCGCGTATGACGCTCATTGCGCTCCTCACTACGCTCATTGTTGCGTGCGGTTATTGGTGGGGCATGGCAACGTGGCGTGACATAGAACGCATGAGTGCTAACGTCACGATGGATGTGTTTGTAGACGATGATGCATCAGACTCTGTGCTTGTCTCGAACATGAAACTGATGTCTACGCTACCTGGGGTGCGTCATGTGCAGTTTGACCATGGTGAACAAGTATGGGCTATGTATCGTGAGCACGTGCGGTTAGACGGTGACGATCTCGCAGAAATCGTTGAGTTGCCCCACCGCCTCCGTTTAACGATGAGACCCATTGGAGCGATAGCATCGCGCATGACAGAAACCGAAGACCTGGTAAAGAGCATGGTGGCAAACGACCTCGTCCGCGTTGTCTGGTCTCCGACCCACGTCGAACAGCTCAGGAATCGCCGCGAAGAGTTTCGTTTGGCAGTTATTGTCGGGGCATCGCTTATCGTCCTCCTGATTATGGTTGCGGTGGTGTATGCGTTTCGCGCGGAAGTGCATCATGCAGGCATCGACCTCTCAGTTGGCGCAGTCCTCGGCGCCGCCCCTTCCACAACAGCCTTCCCGCACTTTCTGGCGTGTGCTACTGCTGCAGTTGTTGGCGCGGCCTTCGCATGTCTTCTTCTCGCACTGGCACGTCCGCCGGTACTCGACCGTGTCTTTTGGCTTGGTGCAGTGACGGCGATTGAGGTGGTGGTTGTCGTTCTTGCAGTGATGGTGGCGCTGATTATTGAGGGCTGGCTGCTCACGTATGCGGCGGCGCGTAAGAGTGCTCGTCACGGAAGGGCCGACCGTGCTTCTTGATCGCTACGTTTTGCGTCAGTTCCTTTACACGCTCTTCTTCTCGGTCGGTGCACTGTCGCTGATCTTCATCCTTGTCGATCTGCTTGAGAGTCTGGACGACTTTCTAGACCATAAGGTGTCTACCTCGGTTATTCTTACGTACTACCTGTCGTACTTGCCGAACATCTTTAAACTGCTGTTCCCCGTGGGCATGCTCATGGCTTCGCTGTTTTCTGTCGGACGCCTTTCAGGCGCAAACGAAATCACGGCGATGCGTTCTGGTGGACAGAGTCTCTTTCGCTTTATGATTCCGTTACTTCTGTTGGGAGCTGTGCTGAGCGTCGGACAGATTTACTTTAACGGCTGGGTGGTTCCGCAGGCGAATGCAAAGAAGTTTGCAATCGAACGAACCATAGGTCGTGGCACAGGTGGCGGGTCACTCAGTAGGTTGTACTTCAGGGACTCACCGATTCGCAACGTATCGATCGCTGCATACGATGCGGTTGCGAGACACGCGCGTACAGTGAGCATAGAAAACTATTCGAGTGAGGAGCATCCGCGATTGCTTTCACGCATTGATGCGCCGCTGATGCAGTGGGATTCGACCCGTGCCGTTTGGATAATGCCTACTGCAGTCAGACGAGAGTTCCGTGGTGACAGTATCATTATGACCGATCTGCGCAACGACGTTGTGCCGTTTAGCATTCGTCACGACCAGATTGTAAGTCTGCAGCGTAACGTCGAGGAGCTAACGTTTACGGAATTGCGCGACTATCTAGCGACGATGAAGAAGGGCGGCAAAGACACGCGCCGGCAGGAAATAGAATACTTCGGCCAGTGGGCCTTCCCGGTGGCAAACGCAATTGTTGTGCTGATTGCCGTGCCATTCGCAAGCGTGAGACGGCGAGGTGGAGTGGCGGTACACATCGCAGCAGCTATGGGCATCTCGTTTGCCTATATTGCCTTCACGAAAATCGTCCAGTCAGTAGGTGTATCCACCGACTTCGATGCTGTACTCGTTGCGTGGAGTGCAAACGCTTTGTTTTTACTTGTGGGCATTGTGATTCTACTGCGCACTCGTACGTAGGTACTTCTCCTCTAACACCGATGTAAAGGCGCTGTGCTTAGACCCCTCTTCATTTCAACCTTCGTGCTTCTTGCCATGGCGGCAAGTGCTCAGCGCTTTGAGCGTGTTACGCCAGAGCAATCGGGAATAACGTTCGCAAACCGGATTGTGGAGTCGGATTCCTTTAACATACTCCGCGATTTCTACTCCTACAATGGCGGTGGAGTGGGCGTCGGTGACATCAATGGCGATGGTCTGCTTGATGTCTTCTTTACCAGTACACAGAGCGCAAACAAGTGTTATCTGAACAAGGGCAACTGGAAATTTGAAGACGTTACCGAACGCGCGGGTCTTAATAAGCCTGACATCCATCTCAGTGCAGGCGTACTCATGGCCGATCTCACGGGTGACGGCCATATTGACATTTATGTCTGCCGCCGACCATATCATAACTTATTTTATGTAAATCGCGGCGATGGTACGTTCGATGAAAGGGGCCGCGAAACGGGTCTCGGCGTAGAAGGCGCATCGACCTGTGCATCGGCTGTGGACTATGATCGTGACGGTGACGTCGACATCTATCTCACGCTAAACGGGTCTGGTCGCAGACAGGGCTACCTGAATCCTGGCGAGAACGACATGTTGTTTCGGAATGATGGTAACAGTCGGTGGACCGAGGTTGCAAAGCAAGCCGGCATAAAGGATAAAGGCTATGGGCTTAGTGCCAGTGTTGGTGATTTGAACAACGATGGCTGGCCAGACATATACGTAGCCAACGACTTTGAAGAACGCGATAACCTTTGGATGAACAATGGTGACGGTACATTCACCGACCGAGCCACAACATCGTTCCAGAACATGTCATCGAACTCGATGGGGAGCGACATCGCCGACACGGATGGTGATGGCCTTCTCGACATCATGTCGGTAGACATGTTGCCCGAAGACCATGACCGTCGAATGACGCAAATCGGCGGAATGTCCATTTATGGTCCCTTCTTCGACAGCGCCCAGCGAGTGAATAACACCCTGCAGCTAAATCGCGGCTCGCAACACTACTCCAACACGTGTTACCTCTCGGGGATTGCGGCAACCGACTGGAGCTGGACGGTGTTTGCGGCAGATCTTAATAACGATAGCCACAATGACATCTTCATTACGAACGGTGTGAAGCGCGATATCGGCGACCAGGATTTCGTCTACAATCTATTCGCAAAGAAGAACAGCGGTACCCTTGACTACCGAGAGATGCCACAGTCGCGACGTCCGAACTACCTCTACCGAGGCAACGGTGGGTTGCGCTTCGAGAACATTGCACGCGCAAGTGGGATGGGCGACAGTCTCATATCAAATGGTGCTGCGTATGCAGACCTTGACAATGATGGTGATCTAGACGTCATTGTAAACTGCACCGATACTTCTGCCTTTGTGTATCGCAACATGACCATGGAACACGGCGGTGCTGCACACAACTTTGTTCGCTTCCGCACCATCGGTAGCGCAGGCAATCGCCAAGGTGTTGGCACGCGATACGAAGTGTACGCAAACGGTAAGCGCATTGTGCGAGAACTACAGCTCGGACGTGGCTATCAATCGACGAGCGACCCCGTTGTACACGTCGGACTTGGCAGTGCAAGTGTTGTCGATAGCGTTGTTGTTCGATGGCCCGACGGCAGGCAATCGACAATGCGCAACGTAAGGGTCAATACAACTGCAGAAGTCGTACATGCTAATGCGACCGACGTATGGCGTCCGACTGTCGTAGCCCCTTACATGATTGCTCAGGCAAGTACATTCCTGCCAATGCATCATCGTGAGAATTCGTACGATGATTTTAAGCGCGAGCGACTTCTTCCTTATCGCTTCTCGCAGGACGGTCCGGGTCTGGCAATCGGTGACGTGAACGGCGACGGTCGTGCAGACGTCTTAAGCACTGGAGCAAAGTACGGTGTGACAACACTTGCACTGCAGACTGCAGGAGGCACATTTACAACAAAGCCTGATGCAGGTTTTGAAAAAGCTCCTGAATCGGAGGGTGTAGACGTCGTACTGTTTGATGCCGACGGTGACAAAGATCTCGACGCACTCATCGTAACCGGTGGCAACGAATTCGATACTGAAGATGCTGAGCTCGAAGATCAACTCTTCTTGAATGATGGTAAAGGCAAATTCACACTTTCGAAAGATGCGTTGCCAGCTATACGGATGGCAGGCTCGCGAGCAGCGGTAGCAGACTACGACAACGATGGCGACATGGATGTCTTTATTGGTGGACGCGTTGTGCCAGGCAGATTCCCTGTCGTGCCGCAGAGCGTGTTACTTCGCAATAACAAGGGACGCTTCACAGACGTTGCTGCGACGGCCGCACCTGGACTTGCCGCTGCTGGCATGACTTCTGACGCAGCATGGATTGATGCAGACGCGGACGGCGACCTCGACCTTCTCGTTGTCGGTGAGTGGATGACACCGCGACTGTGGCGCAACACGAAAGGAATGTTCGCAGAGGTTACGGAAGAGGTTGGGCTGAAGGGGCTTGCTGGCTGGTGGCGTTGCGCAACGGTTGCCGATATCGACAGCGATGGCGATGCGGATGTTGTACTTGGCAACATCGGTCTCAATTGTCGATTTGTTGCGAGACCAGACGCTCCGATGGAGTTAATCGCAGCAGATTTCGACGACAACGGCAGTATGGATCCACTTGTCTCATACGTACCTGATGGCGTACGGCGTCCCACACGTGGAAAAACTCCTGTAACGCAGCATATGCCAGTGCTTACACGCACCTTTAACCTTCATACGCAGTTTGCACAAGCGCGCATCACCGACTTATACCCGGCGACGTATGCCGGTGTCGTGCTTCGCGACACAGCGACGACATTCTCCACGGGCGTGCTTGTAAACAACGGTGGTACGTTTGCCTTCCGTCCGTTGCCAGACATCGCACAGATTGCTCCGGTGAATGACGCCGAGGTGTGGGATGTTAATGGGGACGGTACTCTCGACATCGTAATGGTGGGGAACAGCCGTGGCATGGACCCCGATATCGTGGCGTACGACGCTGGCATCGGCCTTATCCTCCTGGGCGATGGTAAGGGCAATTACACCGAATGGCGTTCCGATTCGTCGGGCTTTGCCGTTCCAGAGGTTTCGCGTCGTGTCGGCCACATGAAATGGGACGTCGACTCAACGCTAATCGTAGCCGCAGTAAACGGGGGTACACCCCGATGTTTCGTTGCCCCGTCGAGAACGCGCAAGCGTTCACCCGGGCGATAGTGTCAGGATAACACATGTCAATTCGATCCTTCATTTGCCTTACCGCGACCTTGGTCACCTCGACCGTGACGTCGTGGTCCGCGTCTGTTCCGTCAGACGCCGAAATCGTTCACCAGTGGAATCGCTTGGTAATCGAAGTCATCATGGAGGACGGGTTTCCGCCTCCAGTAGCGGCTCGCATACATTCCTACTCCAACCTCGCCGGCTACCAAGCGGCATATCATGGCTCGCCCGGGTATCGCAGTCTGGTAGGGGTCTTAAATGGTTTTGCAGAATGTCCAACGCCGAAGAGCGGCGCTGCCTACGATTGGCGTGTAAGCGCAGTAGCAGCGTATCACACAAGTCTTGCTAAACTAATTTACCGAACGCACTTTTCAGACTCACTCGCCAAAGTACACTTTGCGGCCTTAGAGGGAGTGGTTTCGGCTGATGTCTTCTCGCGGTCGAAACAATACGGCATTGATGTTGGGAAATCGATTCTTGCCTATGCAAAAGCTGATGGTTATGCACGCACACAAGGCTTGCCCGATTGGGAGTGGCCACGTTGTGATTCGTGTTGGGAGCCAACGCCCCCAAACTTTGCGAAGCCCCTTTCGCCATACTGCGGTCTTGTACGAACGATTGCGTTGAAAAACGCCCAGCAGTTCACTGTTCCACCAAGCATACCGTTTTCGAAGGAACCTGGCTCTGCATTCTACCTGGCTGCAATGGAAGTGTATGCGATTGGTAAGGCACCAACAGAAGAGCAGAAAGAGATTGCAAACTTCTGGAACGACAATCCTGTAGTCACCAGCTACCATGGCCATTTCATATTCAACTCTAGGCAGATTTCGCCTGGTGGGCACTGGATGAACATTGCCATGCAAGTGCTTCGCGATACAAAGGCACCAATGATTCGATGCATGGAAGTGTATTCGACCGTAGCGTTTGCGCTTAACGACGGATTTACGTCATGTTGGGAGCAGAAGTTCAAGGGTAATCTTATTCGCCCCGTGACCTACATCAACAAGTACATCGACCCGCGATGGGAGCCCCTTCTGCAGACCCCTCCATTTCCAGAACATGCGAGCGGCCACTCAACGATTACAGCAGCAGCAGCAGAGGTGCTCACAAGCTTCTTTGGCGATATGGCGTTTATCGATAGTACCGAAGTACCGTTTGGGCTGAAACCGCGCTCATTCACGTCCTTCCGTGCTGCCGCTCTCGAAGCATCGATATCCCGACTCTATGGTGGCATTCATTATCGCAGGGGATGTGATGCAGGTACCGCGGTTGGAACCGAAATCGGACGCTACGTGGCCACGACGGTAACAATGAGGCCCTGAATGAAATAGCGGCGATCGTTGCCACTAGGCCTGAATGAGACTAGGCAAGGGTTATCTTTGAACTCGATTACACCAACGGTAAGAAGCTATGTACGGAAATCTCAGCATCGTCGAAGGACCGCCAGAAGATCAGTTACAGGACGACCCTGTAAAACTTGCGGCCTTCGAAGCAAAAATTGAGCGCGGCGATAAGATCGAACCACACGACTGGATGCCGGCTGAATACCGACGTCAGCTAGTTCGCATGATCGAGCAGCATGCTCACTCAGAAATTATTGGCGCACTGCCTGAAGGCACGTGGATTACGCGTGCTCCTGGCTTCAAGCGCAAGATGGCGCTCATGGCTAAGGTGCAGGATGAGGTTGGCCACGCGCAATTGCTATACAGCGCTGCCGAGACACTCGGTAAACCTCGCGAGCGAATGATCGACGACTTGATTTCGGGGAAGTCGAAATATTCGAACGTGTTTAATTATCCGGCCGAGACGTGGGCAGATACTGCGGTGATTGCATGGCTGATTGATGCTGCTGCGATTATCAATCAAGTAGCAAATTCAAAAGGTTCATACGCGCCGTACTGCCGTGCACTCGAGCGCATTTGTCAGGAAGAAGCTTTCCACTTAAAGTATGGCTACGACAATGTCGTAGCACTTGTCACGGGTACAGATCAGCAGCGTGCGATGGTACAGGAAGCACTGAACCGTTGGTGGCGTCCGATCATGCACTTCTTCGGTCCGCCCGACAAAATGAGCGTGCATACCGAGAAGCTTGTAAAGTGGAAAGTAAAGATGGCTACGAATGACGATATGCGTCAGCAGTTCTTCAACCAGTACGTTCCAAAGATTTGGGAACTGGGCCTTACGATTCCTGACCCAGAACTAAAGAAGGATCCGGCGACTGGTGAGTGGACGTATGGCGATCCGGACTGGGCAGAGTTCAAGCGTGTTATAAATGGCGATGGCCCATGCAACAAAGAACGTCTTGCGGTACGCCGTACGGCAGAAGAAATGGGCCGCTGGGTGCGCGCAGCACTAAAGCGTTCAGAAGAACAATACGTCGTTCCTTTGGCATGATCGTTCGTCGTCGCATCACATTACTGCTCGTCTTTTTCGCCTGCGGTCTGCATGCGCAGGACGCCCATTATTGGAATACGCATTTCGGCGAGCGTAGCATCCTGCTTGGCGGTGCCGTCATTGGTAGTGTGACAGATCTGAGTGCTGCGTATTACAATCCTGGTGCAATAGGTATCACTACAAAACCTCGTCTTGGACTGGGAAGTCAGATCTTGGAGATAACGAAAATCAATCTTGACCAAGCGCGCGACGATGGACATGACTTATCGCAGTTTTCGCTTATCCCGCGACCCGGTCTCGTAGCCGGTCAGGTGCCGTTCGATACGAACTCCGCATTCCAATGGACCTACGTATTGCTCACTCGTAACCGGTTCGAATTCGACATCACCGATCACCAGGGCACAGACCTGCGACACAGCGACGTGGTGCTGCAAGAAAATCTTTCGGAAACATGGGCAGGAGTCTGCATTTCGCGTCCGATTACAGACCGCTTAGGTGTCGGCGCCACCATCTTTGGCGCCTATAGAACGCACTCACGTTTGGGCAATGTACTCGTTGGAAAGTTAGATAGCATCGGCGCAAGTTCTGTGAGCCATTCCAGCGAAGTACAGTATTTCACAGCGCGCGTTCTCGCGAAGTTTGGCGTGATGTACACGCACGGTGATTGGACTGCGGGCCTCTCGTTAACAACACCATCCATCCATATCTATGGAGGAGGATCGGTGTACGAACGTATTACGATTGCAGGTACGGAGAATGACCGCATCGCCCAACTCAAGCAAACGAAGCTGCCCGCCACTTACAAAAGTCCGATATCGATTGGTATCGGAGGCAGCCACCGCATCGATAAGACACGGTTCCATTTTTCCGCGGAATGGTTCGCTGGAGTACCTGGTTACGACCTTATCGATACGCAGCCTGACACAATCCTCAACTCCAAGCCTGTACGTCCAGACGTGCGTGAAAGTCTCCGGTCGGTGTTGAACTTCGGCGTTGGCGTGGAATACCAGCAGAACGACGTGTTTGCATGGCATGGCAGCATCGTGAGTGACTTCAGTGCATTAGACAGAAATGAACCCAGTACACTTGCGATTGCAACATGGAACGTGGTACACTTTAGCGGTGGCATTGTGCTGTCTCTGCCGCAGTTCACGTTAACCACCGGACTCAGCTACGGCGTTGGCCGGGATGGCAAGTACTTCTCTAATCGCGATGTTGACGTGCTCGATCTTCTGATAGGCGGAGATGGACACGGACCTGTATCACTCACTTGGCATCGGATGAAGCTCGTAGGCGGCATTGCCGTGGTCATCGATTGATATCTTTGATGTCCATGCAACCGCTCCGCACCGTCCCCCTCCCTTCTGACCCTTCCGACACGTTGTCGTACTTCGCCGCATTCCTTGAGTTGGTGCGCGTGCTCCGTGCAGACTGTCCGTGGGATCGCAAACAAACCCATGAGTCGATATCACATCTGCTCATCGAAGAGGCGTATGAGACACTGGAAGCAATTGCTGACAAGGACGACCTTGAGCTTTCCAAAGAGCTTGGTGATCTCTTGCTTCATGTCGTCATGCACTCCGTGATAGCAGAGCAGCGTGGTGCGTTCGACATTCGCGATGTCATTCACAACGAATTCGTAAAGCTGGTGAATCGGCACCCACACATATTTGGTAATGAGCGGGCGGACAACGAACAAAAGGTTCTTGAGAACTGGGAGCAGCTTAAAATGAACGAGGGCCGTACGTCGATTCTCGGCGGAGTGCCTCGTTCCATGCCTGCTGCCCTCCGTGCCCAACGTGTTCAGGAAAAAGCTGCCAACTCGGGGTTCGATTGGGATGACCGTAAGGACGTTTGGGCTAAGGTCGACGAAGAAATGCAAGAGATGCGTGACGAGCTTCTATCGGGTGACCGAGAAGCAGCGAAGCGAGAGTTCGGCGATGTGTTGTTTGCACTCATCAATGCTGCTCGGCACGAGGGCATCGTAGCCGAAGAAGCGTTGCACGGCACAACCAACACCTTTATGAAGAGATTCCAACACATCGAAGATCGTGCGAAGACAGACGGTCGAGCCCTCTCTGACATGACACTGGTAGAGATGGATGCACTCTGGGATGAGGCAAAACGCAAAGAGAGAGAAACGCAATGAGGCCTAGTTTGATATGGTGCCTGATCGGCACTTGTATAGTGTTGTGCCTCGTCGGTTGCTCGGGTAAGACAGAAGCAGATGGTCCGCAAGAAGTTGCAAATACGCGTCGAGAAACCGCCGACAAATCCGATACTAGCAACGTTGTTAAGAAGCCCTCGAAGTACAACGAAGAGGGCCTTGACACCACCACGTTTGTTATAAACGATAGCACCGTCTCACTTAAGGTGACCGATTTCCCTAAGCCAACAGGCCGAGTAGTTAACGTCCTGGTTACTGGTGTAGACTCGCGACTGGGCGACCCGATGGCGCATGCCGATGCCAATCATGTTATGCGGTTCTTCCTCGACTCTGGCTTAGTAGAAATCATATCTATCCCACGCGATACGTATGCCGATGCAGGCTTCGACGACACGACCGGACTTAACAAGCTCACGAACGTTCGAGCGAATCGCGGTCGGCGCACATACTTCAAGGCAGTATGTCAGATCGCAGGTGTGCCATCGATAGACTACTATATCGAGTTCGGGTTTTCGCAAGCGATTGGACTCCTCGAGCTGCTTGGGTATAAAGACAACGCATCATCAACCCTTCGCGTACTCCGTTCGCGTCAGGCATATACCTCTGGTGATTTTCAACGTGTTTACAACCAAGGTCAGTTCATGCGTCAGGCGCTACGCAAAAACGTGGATAGAACCGACGGACTTTTTGGTTCGCTCGCACTTCGCGCAGCGCTGATGCTTGTAGAAACGAACATGTCGTATGACAACGCTCGGGGGCTGCTAGACGGACTTAAAGCAGGGGGCTTCACGGGTGCTGAGGACCAAGTATGGGTGCGCCTAAAACCTGCAATGATTGCAAAACTTAAAGTCTACGAGTTTGACACAGCGAACGTGAGCACGATCGATCGGCAGATGTCGCACAAAATGCATCGGCTGCACCTCGACAGTGTAAAGATCACACAAGGCACGTACGAGACACGGCTCGAGAATCTCATTACGAGGGCATCTCGCGATAGTGCGAAGTCGCCCGCTAACGTCATTCGACTCCTACAGCGTCCGTACGAACAGCGAGCATGGCTACAGGTCACGGATAAAACACGTAGGCGCGTGTATCGCGATAGAGTCTGCACTCTGTTGGCAGTGTCGTACAGACGAACAAAAAACTTAGAGGCTGCGAAGCGTGTTGACGAGTATCACGCGGTTGAAACTGAGCTGAACGCAGCCGATACTACCGCTGCTACCAATACTAACGCAAATAAGTAACGCTACTACCGCTGCTACCGCAAATAAGTAACGCTGCTACCGCTGCTAACGTAAATACGTAAGCGGATTCTGACGATCACGTCCGCGCCACACTTCGAAATGCGCAGTCGGACCATCAATGCTCTCACCACTAGAGCCGATAACGGTACCAACGTTCACCGACGTACCGACGCCAACGCTCACCGAGGTCAGGTTCGCATAAACGGTACGAAAACCGTTCTTGTGGTCCACGATAACAAGCGACCCAAAACCTGGGAGCCACGTCACCGATGTCACAACACCAGCCGCAACACACGTCATGCGTGTGCCTATGGGTGAGCGAATATCGATTCCCGGATTATCGAGTGTAGTACCCGTCTCCCGATTGCGGTACACGCCGTACCCATGGATGAGTGCATGGGACTGCGTTGGCCATGGGAGGGAGTTGGCACGGAAGCCGTTGCCAACTCCCCCCGAGCTGCGCTCGGGGACCCCTGCTGAAGACCCTTCACCACTAGAATGGTTGGCACCAGCCCTCGTATGGTCGCTTTTCGCGCGACCGCGATCCAAGTCCTTCGATCGGCCTGACTGTGAACGGCGCTTTGCTGATTGTTCCCTTTGTCTGCGTGCCTCTGCTAACCTGCTGGCCTGCTCCTGCCTACGAATTATAGAGCTTAGCGTGTTGGCGCTGGCACGCTTCGAAGCCAACTCTTTTAGCAAGAGTGTTTTGTCGCCGCGTATGCGATCGAGTTCTTTTTTCCGTGACGTAATAGTGTTTGTGAGCTGACGTCCCTCTGCGGCGCGCTCCCGCAGTATACGCTCCTGATCAGACGACGTGCTGTTTAGGAGTCGTTGTTCAAGTGACAGTGAATCCTGGCGGCTACGAATAGTAGTGCGATGACGCTGCATCTGCGTGGTCACGTGCTCCAACACAAACGCATCGCTCGGTTTTGTGTACTCGTGGTCTGGATGCTCGGCGTCATACACAAGCGCAGCGAATGCCAGGTCATCGTAAGCCGACTCTGCACGCTGACGCGCGGTGGATGTTGAGCGAATTTCACGCACAAGTGATGACACCGAGTCTTGCAAGGCTCGTAGGTCGGTCTCCAGACTGCGCACAACGCGACTGACTTCCTCGCGCTGTCGTTGCACTGTAGATAGCGAACGAATGGTTGACGACTCACGGCGCTGCAGTGCGTTAATGCGTTTACGCGTCGATTCAATCGAGGAGCGCATGCGCTGTAGATTTTTACGCGAGGCGTCTGATGACGATTGAGCCGACGTGATGCCGATGGATAGAAACACCACCACCGGTAGTAACCACATCTTAAAACTCGTCCGTAGTAACACGCTTAATCTTCGCACCCAATCCCATTAGCTTCTCTTCGATTGCTTCATAACCGCGATCGAGGTGGTAAACACGAAGAATCTCTGTTGTGCCTTCTGCTACAAATCCAGCCATGACAAGAGAAGCGCTGGCGCGCAAATCGCTGGACATTACTGTTGCGCCCGTAAGTCGAGACCCGCCTTTAACGATGCAGTAGGCGTCGCCTGTTTCAATCTCAGCCCCAAGCCTCTGTAGTTCGGGTACGTATCCGAACCGCGTCGGATAGATAACGTCTTTTATTCTCGAAGCTCCGTGCGCCTGCATCATGTATGCAGCCCATTGTGCTTGCGAGTCGGTCGGATAACCGGGATAGGGCATCGTTGTTATGTCTACAGGGTCTGGGTCTCTGTCCATGGTAACGCGAATACGATCACCACTCACCGCAACTTCTGCTCCCGATTCTTCGAGCTTTTGAATCACTGCCGTTAAATGTTGTGGGTCAACGTTGCGCACCGTGACATCACCCTTTGTCATCGCAGCAGCAATCAAAAACGTTGCAGCTTCGATACGATCGGGAATTGTAGTCTCAGTTACTGAATGAAGTTCATCGACACCTTCGATCGTAAGTTTTGCAGAGCCAATACCATCGATGCGCGCACCCATTTTTACGAGCATGTGTGCAAGCGACGATACTTCGGGTTCCATAGCTGCATTGGTCAATACAGTCTGACCCTTTGCTAACGTCGCAGCCATAAGAATGTTTACAGTTGCACCAACGCTCGAAATCTCAAAGTGAAATGGCGCACCAAGCAGGCGTTTACACGATGCTTCGATGTAGCCGTTTTCAACTTCTATCGTAGCCCCCAGCTTTTCGAGCCCCTTAAGATGGAGATCGACTGGACGTGGACCGAAGTTGCAGCCACCGGGGAGTGACACGCGTGCTTTGCCGAATCGTGCGAGTAGGGGGCCGAGCACGTAAATCGATGCACGCATCTTCTTTACGTGCTCGTAAGGTGCTTCGTGACTTGTGATGTTCGTTGCATCGAGCATCAGCGAATTGTTCGCGAACTCGTATCGCACACCCATTGTCTCGAGCAGGCTGCTCATCGTCCACACATCACGATTATTCGGCGTGTTGTGCAAATGATAAATGCCTGACGCAAGCAAACATGCCGGGATTAAAGCAAGGGATGCGTTTTTCGCACCCGACACGGTAACGTCGCCCTTTAGGCGGACGGGACCCTTAACGAGGAATTTGTCCATAGAAGCCCCAAAGATACGCGTATCTTTGAGCGTCCCATAGAGGTGCCGCACGAAGCGGCTGAGATTACACTCTTGGAACCTGATCCGGTTAATACCGGCGTAGGGAATGCGGACCACGCCAAACACTTCCAAGAGCTCTATGCGGACGTATTGTCTAACCAATGCCACCGCTATGCTTGCAACCCTACTCTCAGCGCTTCTTTGTATCACCCCGACGCACGTTGTTGGGTCCGTCGATACCGTTCGGATGGTCGACACAACGCGCATCCACACCGTTCCGGCAATGGTCGTTACGACTACACGCGCGGTAGAACGTCAGGCGCCCGTCGTCTTCAACAACATCACGCGTAAAGACCTCGAGCGTACGCAACTCATCACGGACATTCCGAAGCTGCTGAGCGATTTGCCGTCCACCACATTCTACAGCGAGAATGGGAATGGCATCGGCTACACGAACCTCACTATTCGTGGGTTCGATCAGCGACGCATTGCCGTCCTCATTAACGGCATTCCGCAGAACGATCCCGAAGACCACAATGTGTACTGGATAAACTTTCCCGATTTGGGGTCGAACCTCGATAACATCCAGGTGCAGCGCGGTGCCGGACTCGTCAATTATGGCGCGGCTGCAATTGGTGGTAGCGTAAACATGACAACGTCGAACTTCGTTAACTACCAATTCGTGCGCATGTCAACCGGTGTTGGATGGCAGGAAGGTTTGCCGGCGGCACAGAACACTGTTAATCCATTTAACCGCAGCGTTCAACCGGCACTTGCAAAGTTTAGCATCGAGTTTTCGTCGGGCTACGTCGATGGATATGCCGTGTACGGACGTATCTCGAAAATCCAGTCGCAGGGATATCGAGACCACTCCTATTCCGATCTCACTAGTTGGTTTTTTAGCGCGGCCAAATTCGACGACAACCTCTCAACA
>JBKJNB010000092.1:0-3063 GCA_046595995.1 Candidatus Kapaibacteriota bacterium | reverse complement strand
CATTGACGAAGTGCAAACAAATGCTCAGGCCGGTAGTTACCGTCTAGTGCTGCTTCTATTTCACTCTCGGTGGACTTACACGAACCATTTCGCAGTCTTGCAAGTACTGTCGGATTGTGTTCGCCGAGATTGATGGCATTTAGGATACTCATTCCCGTTACACCGGTGATGTCTGTTACAACATGATGAAGCTGTACATTCATCTGGTCTAGTGCCTTCTGAATGTGCTGGATGTTTGCAGCTGCGATGACAGTCATCGATTCGCGCTGGCGTACGTAGGAACGCAGGGAAAGGAGCTCTTCGGCAGGATGAAAGCTGCCACGAAGTAAACCGCACGAATGCAATCGTTGTAGCCACTGCGCATCGTTCACATCTGATTTACGCCCCGGCACATGCTTGCTCAGTCGTGCATTGACTAATACCACTTCAAAGCCACGCTCAACAAGTATTTCATATAACGGGATCCAATACATCGCCGTTGATTCCATTGCAACGGTCGTGATGTTGCGTGTCAACAACCAGTCCGCCAATGCTCTCAGTTCATTGGTGAATGATCCGAACGTTCTTACAGGTTCGCTATCACAAGCAGCGTCAATCGCCACAACATGAAATCGAGAGCCGATGTCTATACCGGCAGCATTGGCATTGATGACCGGTAGCGCCATTGAGGTTGTACTTCGCTTTGCCATCGCATCCTCCTATGGTAGGAAATGAAAATGACCGAAGTGGAGAACTGCGCTACGAAGCAATTTCCTATACGGGATCACACAATGGTGTCACCAATGAAACAACGCGACAGTTCTCAGACCATGTTTTTTGTCGAGGACGTGCCATCAATAAACAGGCGGCCATTCCTTCGGTGAACGAATCTACACCTACGACTTAGTTTCTGTACGCCTAAACGGGGATGGCTAACATCCGGATATGTTTTTTAGCAGACTATCCTTGATCCGTATCGCCAACTCTTTCTCGGCGACGATCTCTTTCAGTGACTGAATTTCCACGCGCAGGCGATGCAGCTCCGGATCTTCCTTGTGCACGTAACCCGTCAGCCCAGCTTCTCCCAATAGCTGGAACTTCTTCTTCCACTCATGCACTTGGCTGGCTGCTACGCCATGCTTGCGGCTGGTCTGAGCGATCCCATTACGTTCTGCTTCTGCTAGGATCGCGAGCTTCGTTTCCTTGCTCCATTTGCGATTGGTTCCCATGTCTTACTCCCTTGTAGTTCGAATCTACAATCAGGAGTCCGTCTACAATTAATTGGGGGGCTAGAAAGTACTCATAAGAATGCTCAGTACTAATGCGACCGCGATGAGTGGTGCAAATCTGCTCATGTAGTTAGTTCCTCTTTCACGAATGGCTTGTGTTTACGGGTTGCAAATGCGCTGTATTAGGCCTGTGGCAACGCTCTTGAATGTCGCGTAAGGCACATTTGTAGCCCCCCAAACGTTGTTTAGGTCGGATACCATGCCGTCTTCAATTCTAAGAACTCCCCAAGATGCAGTTGTTGCGACATCGAGGTTATAGTAATCGAAACTATCATCGAGTAATGGGTTGCGGTAACTGAGAAAGACGACAAACTCTGCGTTAGGCTGTACAGTGAATTCTCCAACAGAGGTAATGAACGTAGTGTCTCGGTTGAATTGGACTGGAGGTGACACGTTCCATGGTCCGGACCAGTATATGCCAGGATGATATTCAAATCGAATTCTAGGGCAGGGATTTGAGGAGACTACGCTGTTAGCTGAAGGGGAAAACATTCCGGACTGCCACGGAGTTAAGTATCCGCCAACAGTGTCAGAACAGACATCCAAGTACTTGATTCCTTTAATCACGTCAAGTACCTCCGCAGTTACAGCGTACCGCTTCGCTGAAGCATCATCGTTGTAGTAATTCCTAGTTGAGTCAACTGACAGAGCTCGAACCCTCAAAATGTGGTCCGAATTAAGGAGTGCTGATACTGCCTTGCGCTCGCCGACCACAGACCATTGCTTGCAATACTTTCTAACAATCTCAGATTCAAGTGATCTTAAAATTACCTGATAACGACGGGGATCACCAGCTGGCAGGGAATCGATGCGATTACCCGCTGCATCTCTATGGACAAGTGTGTCGCTACTAACGCCTTTGTGCGAAAGTTCGATCTCACGCGTGTATTGCCGATATCGGACCGGATCCCAGTCTACCATTTTATATAAGTACTTACCAAGTAAACGGAGTGTATCGTTAAATGAGTGCCAAGCCAGAACCCTAGCATTGAGATCTTGACTTTGCCCATGACGAAGCGCGCTGTCCGCGGCAATGTAGCCTATGAGTACATCAAGCGGCATGGACGTCAAGAGAGGCGGCAACGATGACAGAAATGGATAACGAATCTGAAACATTCGTAATGAATCTTCGCAGATCAGTTTTGACGATCTCATAGCTCCAAGGTTAAGATCCCTATTGGTGCTTCTCTGACCAGATGCTTCAGTATGTATACCAATCACCATGATTACGCTAATGAAGGGGATTACGTAAAGCTTCACTAATAGTCGCTGCATACCATGTTCACGTGAAGTTGTGAGCAAAAGTTCGAATCAAAATAAAAAAATGGGGCGAAATGGAGCCCTTTTTTAGACAACATTTTTCATTGTTACGAATATTTGATTTGAGCGTCTAAATCTCTTCAGACCCTTTACTGTTTTACCAGACTCTGCTAACCTGTGGTGATTGCTTTCAGTGAAAAGTATCACTGCCTAGGAGATGGAATGCGTTACGACCTCAATGGTACTCGCAGCGGATACAACCCTATAGCGTAAGACTGTCATATCCATTTCAGACAAACCACTAAACAACACCAACCCCATCCTTCGATTCACTCTAGTCGAGGGCTTGCCAAAAATTCTGACCTCTACATCTGGATCGGTTAACACATCCTCGATGCCCGTATAGGTTGGCTCGTTCGGTGACGCCTCTGTTGCGAGGATTACGGCTGAAGCGCCTGCTCGCTCAAGCGTGATTGCGGGTATCGGATAGCCCAGCACGGCTCGCGCATGCAATTCGAATTCGTTGAGGTTGAGT
>JBKJNB010000134.1:0-2959 GCA_046595995.1 Candidatus Kapaibacteriota bacterium | reverse complement strand
AGCGAACCTGTGGCGTCGCGAAAACTGCTGGCTACCAACTGCCAACATAGCATGCCAGTCAAAATGATAGGTGCAAAGGCCACGGTCGAGCTGCCGGCATTCGTGCCTAGCACGAAGAAGAGCCCCATGAAAATGAGCATGCCCATCAACGGTTGGAGCAACACCCAGAGGACTCCGACGATCACTTGTCGGTAGCGAATGAGCAGGTCTCGCAAGAAGAAGCTGTAGAGCAACTCCCTTGTCCGCCATATTTCGGCAAGCTGGCCAAATCCAAAACGATCCGTGGGCCCATAGAACTGCATCGGTGGAATGGAATCTTGTTGGTTAGCCATGCGTTGCTCCGATCCTACATGCGTTCGACAACGCCGATTCCTAAGAGTGCAAGACCTTTTCGAAGTGTAAGCCCCGTGAGGTCCGTCAAACGCAGGCGAGACATCGTGGTATCGATCGCATCCGGTTCGAGAACCTTATGTTGAACGTAAAAGCTGGCGAAAAGCTTCGCGGTTTCGTAAAGGTATTCCGTAACCAAATTGGGCAGATACTCTACCATCGACTGGTTGAGCATGTCTTCAAAGCGGAGTAATTGCAAACCGAGCGAGAGTTCGAGGCTTTCGGACAGAACCAGGGGAGCCGCACTCCATTTGATCGCTTCGATCCCTTCTGCCTGGGCGTTTCTAAGGATGCTTCGAGTTCGAGCGTACATGTACTGTATATAGGCGGCCGTATTGCCCTGCAGTTGAACCATCTTCTGCATGTCAAAGACATAATTGCTGGTTCGGTTGTGGCTCAAGTCCGCATACTTGATCGCGCCCAGGCCAACGGTTTCCGCAATATGACGCTTCTCAGCTTCCGTGAACACATGGTCTGACTTTTGCAATCGATCGGGATCGCAAACGACTTCATAAGCTCCGTTGACCGCTTCGTCCAGCATCGCGTTGAGGCCAACAACGGTACCTGACCTCGTCTTGAATGGCTTGCCATCGTCGCCGAGTACCGTTCCAAATTCGACGTGTTTGAGTTCCGTATGCGTGAGTCCGATCTTTCGCAATACGTCAAATAGTTTCTGGAAGTGCTCGCTCTGTCGGTGATCGACGACATAGAGCGAAGCGTCCGGTGCAAACTCACGTTCGCGAAACACGGCAGTAGCGATGTCTGTCGTTGAGTATAGATAAGCACCGTCTTGCTTCTGAACGATCATGGGCGCTTCGTAGCCATCGAGGAAGACGCAGATCGCGCCACCGCTTTGGACCGCGAGCGATCTGGCTAACAAATCCTCGACGATGGCGGGCAGCATTTCATGGTAGTAGCTCTCGCCGAATTCATGATCGAACTGAATGTTCAAGCGAGTGTAGACGCTATGGATCTCTTCTTTGCAATTCGGAACGAACGCTTGCCAAAGATTCAGATTTTCGGCGTCGCCGGAATGTAACTTTGCGGTTTCTTTGAGAACTCGTTGGCCAAGTTCGGGATGCTGTTTTGAGCGTTCCATGAAATCGGAGTCTTGCGAGGACACTTCCACGTTGACTCTTGCTTTCTTGAGTTCCTCGTCCGCATCGTCTAATTGCCTGGCCGTGATCCCGACCTCTTTAGCAAGTTTTTTGTCTTGCGGGGTAGCAGCCGACTTCGTGTTCGATTCGGCCAACTTTTGTTTCGATTTTTCCAATGCGATTTCGAGCTTAGGAATACTTGCGATCGCGTCTTGAAACCCGATGATTTTTTGCACGATGCGATAGAGCCGACTCAGTTCGGCGACTGGGGCGTGGGCAAATGCAACATCGTCTCGGAAGTGTTTGTAACCATAGATGATCATCCCAAACTGCGTGCCCCAGTCCCCGAGGTGGTTGTCGGAGATGGCTCGATGGCCGAGGAACCGTAGTATTTTGGTAATCGAGTCGCCGATCACTGTAGATCGTATGTGTCCCACGTGCATCGGCTTGGCTACGTTTGGGGAGGAATAGTCGATGACGTAGGTTTTGGGGGTTGTAACCGGTGCGACGGCTAGACGTTCTGGATCGGCATGAGCTTCCATAAGGCATTTGGCAAGCCATGTGGGTGACAGCCTGAGGTTCACGTACCCCTGTCCTGCGATCGTGACCGATTCGCAGATATCGGAAAGATCCACTTTGGAGACAATCTCCTCGGCGATTGCAAGGGGCGGTTTTCCAAGTTTCTTTTGGAGCGGCATTGCCACGTTGGCTTGGTAGTCCGCCAAAGCGGATTCGCGTGAGGCGACGATGCGTTCGAGTGCAGCGTTTAATGCGTCCGGTTCCGTTAGCCAAGTCGCAAGGGCTGGAGCAAACTTGGACCGAATGAGGGAAAGAACTCGCATCGCTTGAAAATGATGGAAAAGGTGAGGGTTTCAAAGGAAAGCAACATAGCCCACAGAAGGGCTTTCTTCCAGACCAAGCGCCGGTCGGCACAACGAATCGAGGAAACCTATCCAATTGCGGTTTGTCGACGGATTGGAAATGGGCTAAACTACGCCTCTTGCTGGGACCGTAGCTCAATGGTTAGAGCAGGGGACTTGAGCGATGAGGCCTAAGGCAACTCGTATGCGGAAACGCTGCGGTGCTAAGGCCGATTCATTTGGGTTGCATGCGTTTTGTCGGTTGGAATTCGCTAACCGACAGATTGCATGTAGAATTTGTCAAATTCGGGGAAGGCTTCGCTTGATACTCCAATCCAATGGAGACTTGAGCATGTTAATCCCGAGCCAAGCCTGTGTCGAAAGAACTCCATGAGTTTTTCGACAGAGGAAGGTGTAGAGACCAGACGGCAGACACGTAAAGTGAAGGTATGGTCCAGACCCCAAACTCGAAAGAGGCGGCGAAAGCCGTAGTTGGTACGCATAATCCCTTGGTTGCAGGTTCGAATCCTGCCGGTCCTACTTTTCCTTCCTCAGCCCTTTCCACTCCATTTCCTTATCTCCTCCCGCTTGTGTCTGAAGCAATCGAAGACT
>JBKJNB010000149.1:0-2681 GCA_046595995.1 Candidatus Kapaibacteriota bacterium | reverse complement strand
CGACATGTTCACGGGAACGGTGTACGATGTTTCCGTTAGCGGACCCAAAATGTACAACTTGACGCCCAATAGCTTCATGAAGCGTGTTGCAGAAGACACCCAACTCTATCAAGTGATTCGAATCGATGGTGACCGACTCGTCTATGAATCGCGAACGGCGATCGGCGACTTGTACGATGGCTTCGTTTTGGAGAAGCAGCCTGGCAAACCAAATCGGATGACTGAAACGTCTCCCGAAGTTCCCGAACGACGACGTCAAGAGAAGGAACCCAAGGCCGAAGTTGGCGCTGTGCCTGCGGCCGCCAACAAGTAATCGATGAGCCGGTGTTAGGATGAAAACGCGCATCAGCGCATTAAAAAAGCCCTGACTTGATTTCCAAGGCAGGGCTTTTTTTCGTTGGAAACTAGCTTGCAAGCTAATCCGACATCGAAACTTTCGTTCGAGCTTCTCGCAAACCTCGGCTGAGAATGTCTCTTAACAAAGGCGAGTAATCCTCGTACCTTGCTTCGTCTGCCGGGCCGTCAGCATACTGATAGATCGCGTCCCGGGGTTTGGCCCCAAGCGCAATTAACGTACTCGACACGGTACCATAGTCTGCGCCACGTAAAACCATGTTGGCTCGTCCGGTCGGCGACGGTGCGCGTGCGAACACTTTACTCGCAACCGCTAAGAACTTCACGGGGGAGTCCAGCGTTTGCAAGGTCAACAGCCGATTCGCCAATTGGACACGTTCGTCTCGAGGGTCGTTCAAGTTACGACCTCCGATGATGTTCAGCCCAGATTGCATCTCGATCACTTCGTTTTCCGTTTCGTGGTGAATCGCAAACCCAGCATCTCGGTCCGCAATCACTAGATTGCAGGCTTCGAACTGGTGCTTGTCAAATTCCTCCAAGATCCGGTCGAGTGCCGTGCGCGAACAAGTTGCCTTAAGGGCTTCTTTGCACAACAGCCCTCGAGAACGATTGCTCCCAAGAGGCTCCATGGTTCGGCGATTGCAGATACCTACAAATATGCCGTGCTGATTAACTCCCAGCCAAGTTCCACCATTGCGTTGATCGGTGGGGCATAGGATGCGCGGCTTGCCCGATTGAATGGCAGGCGCCGTGCTTCGTCTATCAAAAAACTCCTCTCGATTTGCGGCGACTAAGATCGGACTTTCGGAAACCACGCGATATTGAATGGCTAGTAAGCACATCGCAACATACGCACTTTCTATGGTTGGAGTTTACGAATCGAGCCGTGCGTAAAGGCAAAAGATCACACATACAAAGTACAATCCTGCAGCTCGCAAGTTAACACAATTTAACGTCCGCCAAGCCCATAGTCACCCCCCAAAAGGATGTCAGGTCACAAATTGTTGAATACTTGTTAATTAATTTGGTGAGCCTAATCCGTTGGGTGTTGCCGGGGCTGCCTGATTTGCCTAGACGACCATGTCCATCCAGGGAAAGACCATGTTATGAATCGATGATGTTGCTATACTTTTCCGCAAAATCCTTTTTGTTTTCCGGCGATCCTTCCCGCCAATTTCCTCAGCGAGTTCTTGGTACCGATCCTCCGTAGCACTAATCTGCTATCTAACTAGCTCCCATATTCCCATCTTGTCGATACACGAATCCCTTACTGCGCGCGAAATACCCCTTAGCCTAAGCGGTCGTAGTCGAATTGGGACTTGTCCTGACGTCATCATCGCAGCGACCGGATCTTATGTCCCCGATCAAATCGTCACCAACGCGGACCTGGCTGCGCTGGGATGCGATAGCGATTGGATTGTTCAGAGAACGGGAATCCTTGAACGGCGCAAGGCTGCGGACGATCAAGCGTCGAGCGATTTAGCTTATTTGGCTGCGATGAATTGTCTGGCCAGCGCAGGGGTCTCGCCAAGCGATGTGGATTTGGTGGTGTGCGCAACGATGACGCCGGATCATATCACGCCGTCGACCGCCTGTTTGATTCAACGACGCCTAGGTTGCATCGCGCCGGCGTTTGATGTCAGTGCTGCTTGCTCGGGATTTATGTACGCGTTGATCACGGCCTCGCAGTTTGTTCGGAGTGGTTCAGCCCGGAATGCGCTCGTTGTGGGCTCTGAGGTGATGAGCCGTACGGTAAACACCAACGACATCAAGACCTATCCGCTCTTTGGAGATGGTGCAGGTGCCGTTTTGCTGCAGCCTTGTGCTCCGAATCAAGAAACTGCCAACGGACTGATTCGATTTACACTGGGGTCCGAGGGAAACACGAACGCACTGTGTGTGCCTGCGGGCGGATCACGTGAACCCACGACGGTCGAATCTCTCAGCTGTGGCAGACAGTACTTGGCCATGGACGGACGAACGGTATTCAAATGGGCAGTTCGAGTTGTAGCCGATTGTTCCCAAGATTTGCTGGCTGATGCTGGTATGCATCCAGAGGACATTGATCTCGTCATACTTCATCAAGCGAACATCCGAATCGTGGACGCTGCAGTAGGTCACCTTGGAATCGCAAGGGAAAAGGTCTTTGTCAATTTAGACAAATTTGGCAATACCTCTGCTGCCAGTATACCGATGGCACTGGACGATGCGAACAGAATGGGATTGCTAAAACGAGGAGATGTTGTATTGCTTTGCGGCTTTGGGGCCGGCCTATCTTGGGGCGCGTCAATCTTACGTTGGTAAAAAAATGGCGTTACCGTTTGAGG
>JBKJNB010000084.1:0-10597 GCA_046595995.1 Candidatus Kapaibacteriota bacterium | reverse complement strand
CATCATGGGCTGGGATATTCAAGACGCGGGCTTCGCGGTGCGCTTCTCTCGCGATATCCCTGCATTTGTTGTGGAGCACATTGAACGGGTGGTTGATGATGCATGTACACATTGGCACATATCGAGGAACGATATCGGCGACTACGTAACTCATCCCGGCGGCGCTAAAGTGATGGCGGCTTATGCAGAAGCGTTACGTGTACCTATCGAGACGTTTGGCTACGCTATCGAGGTTCTGCGTGACTATGGCAACATGTCGAGTGCAACCGTGTTGTTTGTCCTCGAACGAATGTTGAAAGACCCAGAATTCAAATGGACGTCGAAGTACGCTATGATGTCGTCACTCGGACCAGGCTTTAGCGCAGAACAACTACTACTCGAGGTTGCATGAAAGATTTAACTACGGGCACAGCGTGAGCATTGCACTGTTTGTTGTAACGCTTACATTAAGCGCACAACGCATGATCGAACTAGCAATCTCGATGCGTAACCGTGAACGCGCAATTGCGCGCGGAGGTGTGGAGTATGGCGCAGATCACTTTTGGATGTTTGCTGCGCTACACACGCTATGGATTATCGGCATGTATGCCGAGACCATTTTCCTGCATAGACAGGTTGCCCCCTGGTGGCCCCTTGCCGTGATGTTTGGAATTGTACTACAGGGCATTCGCTATTGGACAATTGCAACGCTTGGTGAGTCGTGGAATACGCGCATTGTCGTGTGGCCCGGAATGAAGCGCGTTACGGCCGGACCCTACCGGTGGCTGAGGCATCCGAATTACGTAATTGTGTGCATCGAACTTGCGTTAATACCACTGGCATTCGGATGCTGGATAACAGCGATGCTTGCCACAATTATCAACGCCGTGATCTTGTTACTGGTACGCATCCCCGCCGAAGAACGGGCGTTGAGTGAAGCCACTAGGGGTGGCGGACACTCGATGTAATAAGTACCGGAGGAGGGACTTGAACCCCCGACACATGGATTATGATTCCATTGCTCTAACCACCTGAGCTACTCCGGCAAGGCCGCAAAGATACGAACGTAGCGTTAGTCGTCTGTTAGGTGTGTGAGTTCGTCGCGCAGCTTCGCTGCTTTTTCGTAATCCTCAGACGTAACTGCTTGAAGCAATTCTTTTTCGAGCCGCTGACGGTAGTTCATGTTCTCGGTGGTCACTTCTTCTGTCTTCTCTACCTCGGGTTGCTTGCGAAAGACATCGAGTTCATCGTCTTCCTCTTCAGCTTCTTCATCGCTCTCAGGAAAATTCTCACCCTCCGCAGAATCTTCAGTGCTGAAGCCGGCGGCACTTAACACATCTTCGCTTACGAAGATTGGCGCACCGAAACGTACGGCGAGAGCAATGGCATCGCTCGGACGTGCATCAATTTCCTGACCACCGTAGTCAAGAACAAGCGTTGCGTAGAACGTTCCTTCATGCAACGACGTGATGATGATTTCTCGGAGTTGCGCCCCCAACGCTTCGATGACATTCTTCAGAAGGTCATGCGTCATCGGACGCGGCGGATGATGCCCTTCGAGCTCGGTAACAATGGCCTGCGCCTCTGCGGGTCCGATTACGATTGGGAGACGGCGCGGACCTTCGATTTCACGAAGGACAAGCGCGTACGCACCCTTCGATTTCGGGTTCTCGCTAAGACCGAGTATATCTACTTGAACCTTGTCCATAAAACGATCAGCTCCTGCCAGTAACTGCAGAAATCTTTTCTGTCAACTTCGGAATGATTTCAAATACGTCACCAACTAATCCATAGTCCGCCATCTTGAAGATCGGCGCGTCTTTGTCTTTGTTGATTGCCACAATGTACTTCGATGTCGACATGCCAGCCAAGTGCTGCACAGCGCCCGAAATACCACACGCTACATACATCGATGGCGACACGGTCTTGCCTGTTTGTCCAACCTGCTCGCGATGCGGACGCCATCCAGCGTCTACGACTGCACGCGACGCGCCAACGGCGGCACCAAGTGCTTTTGCGAGATTCTCAATCAGATGAAAATTTTCGGGTCCTTTAAGACCACGTCCACCCGAAACAATGATGTCAGCCTCGGCAACATCAACCGAACCGTCGTTCTTAACCATGCTGGTAACAACAGAAGAACGCGTTGCGGTGTCGCCGGCAGGCGTTGCCACCTGAATGTTAACAGTGGTAGGGGAGTCGACTTTTTTTGCTGTGAAGACGTTCGGACGCAGTGTAGCAACCGTCGTGGAGGTGGTTGCTTTTACTTTCACTGTTGCTTTGCCGGCGTACACCGGACGCGTAGCTATAACGCTATCACCGTCTGCATGAAGTTCGATGCAGTCTGCAAGCAGACCGGCTTCGAGCCGAACAGAAACGCGCGGGCCAATGTCTTTGCCCGTTGCATTCGCTGCCATGAGAACAATGTCGGAGTTCGTCGATTTCGCGACCTCTGAAATAGCGGCGGCGACATGTCCATTAGCGAATGGTTTCAAACCTTCGCTCGTCGCATTAACACACGCGGTGAGTCCGTACGCACCAGCCGACTGCACCTGCGCGTCAGTACCATGCACGATAACGCCAGTAACCGGTGCACCGCCTGCAATGCCGCGAGCCGCAGTAATAGCCTCATACGACGAACGCTTTAGTCCGTCGTCTTTGCCTTCGAGAAAAACAAGAATGCCCTTCATCAAATAACCTTCGCTTCTTCGTGTAGAAGTCTCACGACTTCTGAAATATCTGTTTCTGTTTCACCGAACATCTTGTTAAGACGCTTGGTGTCGGGCAGGTGCATGTCCGATGTCGCAACACGGGGCTGCTGCGCCGAGGGGGCACGTTCTGTGATTGGTTTTGCCTTTGCCTTCATGATGTCTGGTAGCTTCGGATAGCGCGGATCATTCAAACCCTTCTGCGCACTTATAACGCATGGAAGTGTCGCTGATACAACTTCACGTCCGCCTTCGACATCGCGTTCACACGAAACATTCGTTCCTTCAACCGTCATCTTCGAAACCATGCTCACATTAGGCCATCCCAACATTTCCGCAAGCATCGACGGCACTTGGAATGAATCGAAGTCGATTGACTGCCGTCCGAGAATGATTATGTCCGGATCGAGTTCCTTCGCGGCTTCCGCAATACTCGACGCCACCACCCACGAGTCTGCCCTGGCGTCGTCCTTTACGAGAATTGCCGTGTCCGAACCCATCGCAAGTGCGGTTCTGAGAATTTCTTTTCCACTCTCGCCGCCAACAGTAAGCGTTGTAACCGTGCCCGAGGACTTTTCCTTGAGACGAAGGCCTTCTTCAATAGCGAACTCGTCGTACGGGTTAAGAATAAACTTCACGCCCTGAGGGTTGATGCTCTTTCCATCGGCACCAATGCTGATCTTCGACGCCGTGTCGGGTACTTGAGAGATACAAACGAGGATATTCATGCAGCAAAGATAAGGGTTAGCGAGATCGTGGATTGCGAGGTTCGCATTGGTCAGCGAGATCGTGCCGCGCGTGCGAGTAATTCCGCGGCCAAATACTGGCCTGTGATGCTCTCCGGCACCGATGCCAAGTACTCTGGTGTGCCCGCACCGACGATAAAGCCCCCTTCGCGGCCCCCGCCCGGACCCAGGTCGATAACGTGGTCGGCATGGACAATTACATCGAGGTTGTGCTCGATTACGACAACGGTGTTGCCTTTATCTACGAGCTTGTCGAGCAAACGAAGTAACACGTGTACATCTTCGAAGTGGAGTCCGGTAGTGGGCTCATCAAGCAGGTAAATGGTACGGCCGGTTTGCGTCTTCGAGAGTTCTGTCGCGAGCTTCACTCGTTGCGCTTCACCACCCGAAAGCGTCGGCGCTTGCTGTCCGAGCGTGATATACGTAAGGCCGACGTCCATTAGCGTTGCAAGCTTCGTACGAATCTTCGGTACGTCTTGAAATATTTCGAACGCTTCTTCAGTCGTGAGGTCGAGGACATCGGCTATACTCTTGCCTTTGAATTTCACAACAAGTGTTTCTGCGTTGTAGCGTTTTCCGCCGCAGGTCTCACACGGCACATACACGTCAGGCAGGAAATTCATTTCAATCTTGCGAATTCCAGCGCCTTCACATTCTTCGCAGCGTCCACCCATAACATTAAACGAGAAACGTCCAGCTTTGTACCCACGAATCTTTGCTTCTGGCAACATTGTAAACACATCGCGTATCTGCGTAAACAGTCCGGTGTACGTTGCAGGGTTTGAGCGCGGCGTGCGTCCAATCGGTGTCTGGTCTATTTCTATAACCTTGTCTACAAGCTCGAGTCCCTTCACACTGCCATACGTAAGCGGCGGCGTATCGCTGTCATAAAAGTGTTGCGACAGTATGGGATACAACGTATCGTTAATCAGCGTGCTCTTACCAGAACCACTCATGCCGGTTACACAGATGAATTTGCCGAGCGGCAGTTCAAGCGACACGTTATGTAGATTATTACCCGTCGCACCGGTCAGCGTAAGGCTTTGTCCCTTGCCTACACGCCTGGTATCGCGCAACGGTATAGCACGCTTGCCATAGAGGTATTGCAGTGTTAACGACCGCTCGTGAATCGACGCGTCGAGGTAAGGGGCTTCCGATGGGGCGAACTGTGCTACGACTTCGCCACCGTGAACACCAGCCCCTGGACCAATATCCACAACCTGGTCTGCTTCTTCGATCATCTCTCTGTCGTGTTCGACAACAATTACACTATTACCTAAATCGCGCAAGTGTTTTAGTGAGGCAATGAGTTTACGATTGTCGTGCTGATGCAAGCCAATCGACGGTTCGTCTAACACATACGTCACGCCAACAAGCTGCGAACCTATTTGCGATGCCAGACGAATACGTTGTGACTCACCGCCAGAAAGCGAACGCGCCGAACGATTCAAACTGAGGTACGTGAGCCCCACGTCGCGCAGAAAACGTAAGCGTGAACGAATCTCTTTTAGAATAAGAAATGCAATAATGTTTTGCCTGTCGGTAAGACGTTCCGCGATATGCGCAAACCACTCTTCAGCATCGACGACGTCCATTATTGTCGTGTCGTAAATGTTCTTCTCACCCACACGCACAAACAGATGCGCTTCTTTTAGGCGTGCGCCTTTACAAATGCGACACGGCTGTGTTGCGAAGTATTTCTCTATTGACTTGCGAACGCTTGCTGTGCCTGTTTGTTCGTACTGATGGCGTATGCTTGGCAACACACCAATGTAACGGTGCTTTACGGTTTGGTCGCTGTATTGCACGTCAATGGACGTGTCTTCATTGCCGTACAAAACCATTTCAAGCTCTGCTGCCTTGAGCATTGCAACGCGCAGCGTCGTGTCGATACCAGCAGATTTACAGAACGACAACACTTGCTTCCACAGCCAGGTATCGCGCTTCTTACCAAGTGGTGCAATCGCACCTTCGCTGATGCTCAACGATCGATCGGGAATCACGAGTTCCAGGTCAAAGTCTGTAACGAAGCCAATGCCTTCGCATGCGCTGCATGCGCCGTATGGACTGTTGAACGAGAACATGTTCGGTGCGGGAGTTTCGTAGGAACGTCCGCACGACGGACACGAATAGCTTGTCGAGAAGAACGTATCGGTCCACGTGCCATCTTCCTCCTCGCGCAACACCATCATGCCGCCATCACCCAGATTCAGGGCGGCTTCGAGGCTTTCGCGCAACCGTCGTTTCGATTCACGGTCGATGTTCAATCTGTCAACAACCAGTTCAATCGTGTGGACTTTGTAGCGTGCAAGCTGCATGCCTTCCGAGAGTTCTTTTAGTTCTCCATCGATGCGTACACGTGTGTAGCCCTGACGTCGGAATTGGTCGAACAACTCCCGATAGTGTCCCTTCCGCCCCTTCACCACAGGCGCAAGAATCTGCACACGCATGTGGTCGGGGTACAACAACAACGCATCTTCAATCTGATCAATCGTCTGCTGCTTAACCGGCAGATTACATTGCACGCAGTACTGAATGCCAACGCGCGCGTACAGCAACCGTAAGTAGTCGTAGATCTCGGTAACCGTACCAACGGTAGAACGAGGGGAGAGTCCGATAGACTTCTGTTCGATGCTGATGGCAGGGGAGAGTCCCTCAATCACATCAACGTCCGGCTTCTTCATTACACCGAGAAACTGTCGTGCGTACGACGACATACATTCAACGTACCTGCGTTGTCCCTCGGCATAGATCGTATCAAACGCCAGCGACGATTTCCCCGAACCACTCAAGCCAGTAATAACCACCAGCTTATCGCGCGGTATCGTAAGGTGTACGTTTCGAAGGTTATGCTCGCGCGCGCCCCTAACCGAAATGGTCGTGACCTCTTCGTCACCGATTATTGGTGTGTCCGTCGGGTCCGGACGTGCAGACTTGGCCATGTGTACTTCGAAGTGCGCTAAACCTTACAAATTACGACACCCGAGTGCGTTTCTCTGCATGACTCTGCACGTAGTCTGCATTTCAGTGTGCGTTTGTCCGCGTTAGCTTTGCACCAATGATTTCGTTCGCCATCGACCCCGACATTACAAAAGCGCACACGTTGCCCTCGGCATGGTATCGCGACTCCGAAACGTATGCGCATGTTGTGAACACCGTATTGGCGCCGTCCTGGCAATACCTAGCATCAGAAGCCGAGCTTAGAGCCACACCCGAAGGAGGCAGCGCTGCCCATGCCGTTCCTGTCGCCATGTTACCCGGATCTGTTAACGAACCCCTTATCGTTATAAGGGAAGGGGCTGACACAAGGGTCTTAAGCAATGTCTGCACACATCGTGGCAACATCTTGATACGTAAAGCCTGTAGCGTCCGTGAGATTCGCTGCATGTACCACGGACGTCGCTTCGACTCCGCCGGAAAGTGCGTCTTCATGCCCGAGTTCAAGGACGTCGACGGGTTTCCCGCAGAAACCGACAACCTACGTACGCTCGACCACGGTGTGTTTGCGAACATGCACTTCGCTAAAGTTTCGACGTCAGGACCGCGTCCCATTTCTCAGAGTCACATTCCTAACGCCCCCTTCGTTCAGAGCCCCCTCACAAACAACTCATTCGAGTCCTGGTCTTCTGAAATGCGCGAGCGACTTTCGTTCTTACCACTCGACAAGGCTGAGCATCGTGTCGAACACGACAAGGACTTCGAGATTAATGCGCATTGGGTGTTGTATGTAGAGAACTACCTCGAGGGCTTCCACATTCCATTCGTGCATCCGGGATTGAACGCACAGCTAGAGTGGAACGCATATGAAACCATATGCGAACAGTACGATGTGTTGCAGATTGGTATCGCTCGTGATGGCGACGTTGTTTTTGACTTGCCCAAAGGTCATGTCGATTATGGCAAACGCGTCGCAGCATATTACTACTGGATGTTTCCGAACACGATGATAAACGTGTACCCGTGGGGCATCTCGCTAAACATTATTCTACCGCAAGCGATTGATCGCACGATTGTCCGATACCGAACATTTGTGTGGGATGAGTCGAAGTACAACACGGGTGCAGGAAGCTCACTCGATACGGTCGAAGCCGAAGACGACGATGTTGTTGAGTATCAACAGAAGGGGATGCAGTCGCGCATCTACGACAGGGGACGTTACTCACCGATACGTGAGCAAGGGGTGCATCATTTTCATAGGATGCTCAAAAGCGCCACTTACTGATTCTGCCATTATTGGCTATGTAAATTGTGCGTTCGTCTATAGGATCGAAGATTACGTCATCAAGTAGATAGGTCTCGCTGCTATCGAGGTAAATGCGAGCAACATGTTTTCGTGTTTGTGTATCCACAACAACAACGTAATTCGAATCGGGCCCGGCCAGCAACGATATCCAGTACATGGCTACGTACCTGCCCGACAGACTTGGTCTCGGACCGGAAATGATAGCACCAGCTTCGACGAAGCCTAGAATATTACCTTCGCCGTCAGAGGCAAGTGGAATGCTCCACTCGACGTTTTCACTTTCGTCTACAAGGCTCAATTCCATCTCACGAATGCTGTATCTGCTCGTGCCCGATGAATGTGGAAACTCATCCGGATTAAATGCGCGGTACATAAAAGAGGTATCTACAATGGGATCGAGCATTGCGTGCACACCGAATTGAAATCGGTCTACAGAACACCAGCGAGCATACGACCTGTCACCGTAGTATCCAATTGTTTCTAGCGCGGATAGGTCTTTGCCAGCGATGGGCATCGTTACATCAACTGGAATCTCGAAATAGTTGAATGCCGGAACTTCGCGTGTAATCCAGCGGGTGGCTTCTGGAATGCAAACAATCAGCTCGCTGTTGTTATGCCAGGCGAAATCGAACTGCTCGTACTCCGAGCAAAGGAGTTGTAGCGTTCGGTGTCGAGCACCCGTAGCGAGGTTCACTATGACGACAAGGGTTTTGTCAGAGTACGCGCACATCGACCCATCTGCACTATATGTTAGTCGTCTTGCGTGGGGTGGGAATGTGCTCTCACGATACTTACCCACGGCTAAGTCGTACATAACGTGCGAGGCATCCACTGGAGGTGATGTATGATTTCCTTCGAGGAACGCACCAATGACGTTGTTTTGCGTTGAAATGAAAAGCCTGGTGTAGCGAGGATCGAACGTGGATGAAGTCCATAGCAGGGTAGCTGACGGAGTGCTATCAAACGGTATTACGATCTCGTCAGCACAAGAACACAAAGCAACGGCGATCAACGCTAGAAGGAGTATTCGCACAATAGGTCCTGAAATTCAGTTTCGCTTGTTACATACACACAATGGGATGTGTGCCACTTATTACAAATACGCCTCTAACTCTGCTTCGCTCTGTAGGAGCACTGAGCGTCCCCGTGAACCATCCGGCGGACCCACAATGCCGGCCATTTCTAATTCATCGACAATGCGCGCTGCACGGGCGTAGCCGACTTTTAGTCGGCGTTGTAATGTCGACACTGATGCTTGCTGAAGCGCAATAAAGATACGTGCCGCGTCTTCGAATAACTGATCTCTATCGTCAGAGCCCCCTGACATGCCTGCGCCACGTTTGTTTGATATGCTCGGGAGCATGTACGGCGTCGAATAGCCGCGTTGTTTACCAATGAATTCGCAGATGGCTTCTACTTCTTCTGTGCTGATAAACGCATTCTGCATTCGGATGGGCTTGGGTGTGTTACCCGGACTAAACAGCATGTCGCCATTGCCTATGAGATGCTCGGCGCCACTGGCGTCGAGAATAGTGCGCGAGTCGATGCGCGATGCAACCTGATATGCAATTCGAGCAGGGAAGTTGGCTTTGATGAGACCGGTGACGACGTCGACCGACGGACGCTGCGTTGCAACGATGCAGTGGATGCCAACGGCGCGCGCAAGCTGAGCGAGACGACAGATGGGTTCTTCAACTTCTTTACCAGCAGTCATCATGAGGTCAGCAAGCTCGTCGATGACGACAACGATGTAGGGGATTGGACGGTGTGTGTAGCCACCCTTGTCGGTTAGCGTGCCATCGTGCACCTTCCGATTGTAGTCGAGAATGTTGCGCTGTCCGCTCGCTGCGAGAATTGAGAACCGCTGCTGCATTTCTTCGACAAGTGACTTGAGAACAATAACGGCATTGGTGGGGGAGGTGACAATGGTTTCGTCGATGTCCGGACACACCGCCATGAAGTGATTCTTAAGCAACGCATACAACGTCATCTCAACGCGCTTGGGGTCGATAATAACAAACTTTAGATCGCGCGGATGCATCTTGTACAACAGCGATGCAATAATTGTATTTATGCCAACAGATTTGCCCTTACCCGTCGCGCCCGCGATTAACAAGTGAGGCATCTTCGTAAGATCAGCACAGTACACTTCACCAATTACAGTCTTGCCCATTGCAATGGGGAGCTTGATGTCGGGGTTGTGGTATTTCGGACTCTTAATAATGGACGAAAAGCGCACGACGGCAGGATTGTGATTCGGAATCTCTATGCCCACCGTGCCACGTCCGGGTATGGGCGCAATAATGCGCACGCCCTGTGCCTTTAATGCAAGTGCTATGTCGTCGGCGAGTGCTTCGATCTGACTGACCTTGATGCCGGCGGCTGGTACAAACTCGTATTGTGTTACGACCGGACCCGGCTGCACGGTTAAATTCTCAATCTTTATTCTAAACGTTTCCAGTTTGTCCTGCAAGATTCGAGCATTGTCTCGAAGCTCCTGATCCGTCACGCCAGTTTCTTCCTTCGCATCATTCAGTAGAGAAACCGAAGGGGACTTGTACGTAATGTGTTCGTCATAGAGCATCGTGCTCTTTAAGTGCACTTCCGCTTCGGGTGCTGCACCTGGTGCGACAACAACATTTAGCGGACGTACAATTGCAATGCCTGGAGGCAATTCGATCGGACCTTCGTCTTCGGCGTCGTCCTGCAAGAACAACGGCAACTCTGGCGGATCGCCCGGGTCTATCGGCCCAACATCCTTGCGAAGCGTAACCTCACGGTGCGGGTGTAATGCCTTTAGTCGTTGCTGCACCGCATCTAAATCAACGTTCGAAGTCCCCGCTGGGGACAGTGGGGTCCCCTGGGGCGTTGGCTGTCCTGGCACTGAAAGGGGCCCCTCCGTCCTCGGAGGGGGCTGCGCA
>JBKJNB010000019.1:0-15385 GCA_046595995.1 Candidatus Kapaibacteriota bacterium | reverse complement strand
ATCGGACCTTCGTCTTCGGCGTCGTCCTGCAAGAACAACGGCAACTCTGGCGGATCGCCCGGGTCTATCGGTCCGACATCCTTACGAAGCGTAACCTCACGGTGCGGGTGTAATGCTTTTAGTCGCTGTTGCACCGCATCTAAATCTACATTGCTGCTCGCGGCCGGAAGCGTAGGTGGGGGGGGGCCTGGTTGCGTTGGCTGCCCTAATCCTGTAGGGGGCCCCACCGCAGGTGGGGGCTGCGCAGCTGAAGGCTGCGCAGATCTGGGTCCCGTCGGACGCAGTATCCGCACACTTCCGGACAACTCTATGGGTCCGTCTTCCGCAGGGGCGTTCGGACGTACTACCGCGCCACGAAGAAACGTCCCGGAATCGGCAACCGGACGCGTTACCCGAGGTTGTGGCTTGATGTAGGTTTCAATGTCATCCGCGTCTTGTGGTTCGTTTGCATCGTCGAACAGCGGTCCGTCCGACTCTTCGGCGTATTCATCGGCTTCTTGAGCTCCCTGACTTCGTTGGCCCCTTGCCCGAATCCAATCGTTTAGCCGACTGCGAAGTAATAGCGATCGGACAGCAACTCTTGCCGGACTTACATCGAAGCCATACACGACGGCGAAGGATGTTGCGACCAGAAACACGAGCGCACTACCAACTGTGCCGATGAATTGCACAGACACACCAGCAATAAACTGTCCGATGGCACCAACCCAAAGGCGATCGATGCCACTGAACCACGCCATGAGTTGCAGCGTACCAACAAGTGATGCAACCAAAACGCCCGTGCCTAACGTGGCAATGGAACGCTTCGTTATTAATGGTGTGATGCGTTGGAAGCGGAAGAGGTCGTAAGCCCACAACAGCATGAGAACGGGGAAGCAGATGGACCAGACACCAATCGTCGAGGTGTACATCCAGTGCGAGATAACGGCGCCAAGGAGGCCGGCCCAGTTGTTTGTGGTTTCGAATCGAACGCGAAGTGCTTCATCGCCACGGATGACGCCCATCATGTCGCGCAACGTCATCTGAGCGTTGGCTTCGTCGCGTGATGTGAATGACAGCAGTGATATTAAAACGAGAATTGCGCCAAGGGCGAGAATAAGTGCTGCGATGCGAATGCGTCGTACGCGCTGCTTATCATCCTTGGTAACTCGTGCCGGGCGTTGCTGACCTGCGGTGGGAATATGATCTGGCCTTGAAGGCATTCTCTATGCTGCTGCTACAAATTATGGATAATTTGCGGCCCTATGCGTGACTCCTTTCGCCGTGATCCATCCAAACTCCTTGTAATTGCTGGTCCATGTGTTGTCGAATCAGCCGAATTGCTCGACACCGTAGCCTCGCACCTGCAATCGATATGCCGCGACTTGCCCGCGCAACTCGTGTTCAAATCATCGTATCGCAAAGCCAATCGCACAAGTGCAGGAACGTTCCAGGGCATTGGCGATCGTGAAGCACTTGAGATGATGCGCAAGGTAGGGATCGACAGGGGTCTTCCTCTGCTAACAGATATCCACACCGACGAGGAAGCGGCGATTGCGGCGGAGTACGTAGACATTCTGCAGATACCAGCGTTTCTGAGCCGACAGTCTTCACTTCTCGAAGCTGCTGCGCGCACCGGACGTGTTGTGAACATCAAGAAGGGTCAGTTCATGGCGCCCGAAGACATGGCCAAGGCTGCGAAGAAGGTTACTGAAGCGGGCAACAACACCGTATGGCTCACAGAACGTGGCACATCGTTCGGCTATCACGACCTCGTTGTCGATTTCAGAAGCCTCGTCATTATGAAACAAACTGGCTTCCCCGTCATTTTTGATGCTACACATAGCGTGCAACAACCAAGCGTCGGTGTTCAAAGCGGTGGACAACGTGAATTCATTCCTGCTCTTGCTCGTGCGGCAGTAGCCGTGGGTGTCGATGGTTTGTTCTTCGAAACACATCCCGACCCAAAAAGTGCGTTAAGTGATGCTGCGACGCAATTGCCGCTTGAAGAGAGTGAAGCATTTCTAAAAGACGTCGTCGATATCTGGATGCTTCGCAAGTGAAGCGCTCGACCTTGATACCACGGGTGGATCGCTGCCTTCCATTTGTAGCGCTCGCCATTGTGTGTCTTGTGGGTTGTACGGACAGGACACCAATTAAGAAGTCAGACCAGGATCCGTTCCTGACCGCACCGGCGCATGTGTCTTATGGCGTTACGGTAAAGTTTACCGATTCCGCACGGACGAAGGCAATACTGCGTTCATCTGTAGCGCGCATTTTTGAGGACCGCCAAGAAACAACGATGAGCGACACCGTAATCGTGGACTTCTACAGCGTAACGAGTGGCAAACGTGTTGCGCGGCTAACTGCTGATAGTGCAATTGTAGATGACCGGACAATGAACATGATTGCCATAGGCAATGTCGTTGTATACTCTGACAGTTCTCGTACAACGCTTTCAACGCCGCGGCTGTTGTGGGAGAACACCCGCGAGATGCTTTCGTCGACCGAGGACGTGAAGATTGTTACGCCAAAGGAAACGATCCTCGGTACAGGCTTCGAGTCAAACCAATACCTTACCAACTACCGCATCTATAAAGTGCACGGAAGCATTCGACAATGACGCAGCCTATGATAGTCGGAAATTGGAAAATGAACACGCTACCAGCGGAGGCCACAGTACTGGTAGAAGCGCTTCGGGCAAATGCAGCCATTTCCACGTCGATGCAGAAGGGCGTTAGCGTCGTTGTGTGTCCACCATACACATCGCTACATGCCGTACACACTGCTTTAGGCGCAGGATCTGTCTCAGGCGCTGGGGCTGGCTTGGGAACGCGGTCGAGAAGTTCTGCCGAGATACACCTTGGTGCTCAGAACTGCCATCGCGAGGATAACGGTGCATTCACCGGAGAAATTAGCGTGCCCATGCTTTTGGCACTTGGCTGTACATACGTGATTGTGGGGCACTCGGAGCGACGTCGCGATCAGTTCGAAACAGACGAAGTAATCGGCCTGAAGGCTCGCCGTGTGGTGTTGCACGCTATGACGCCCATCATCTGCATAGGCGAGACACTCGATGAACGTCAGACCAATCGGACCGTCGAAGTGCTGCGGGCACAACTCGATGGCGTTGCGTCGACTGCTGGCGTCGAGACCCTTGCCAAAAGCGTTATTGCGTATGAGCCCGTGTGGGCGATTGGCACCGGACAGGCAGCTACAAGCGAACAGGTCTTGGCCACACATGCCGACATTCACCGTCACCTGCGATCGACGTACGGACTTACGGCGCGTGTGCTGTACGGCGGTAGCGTAACGCCTGCCAACGCACGTGAGCTTATGCAACTGCCAGGAGTTGACGGCGCGCTGGTTGGTGGTGCTTCACTCCATGCCGACCAATTCAGCTCTATTGTGGAAGCGGCGGTTCGCAAGTGAAGTACACGTTAGCCAACATCCTCACGCTTGTGCGCCTGTTCCTCGCACCGCTCTTCCTTGTCTTTCTCCTCACCGCAACGCCGTGGGCAATAACAACAGCTGTTATTCTCTTCATCATAGGGGCGTTCACCGACTATCTCGACGGACTCATGGCACGGCAGATGGGGCAATTCACCGAGCAAGGCGCGTTTCTCGATCCACTTGCGGACAAAATTTTAACAACGTCTGCCTTCGTCGGCTTCTACATTTTAGACTTAATGCCGCTTTGGATGCTCGTCGTGATCGTAGTACGAGATTTCGGAACCACGCTTTTACGCACGCTTTCGCACGAGTCGATATCACCGTTACGTACGTCTACCAGCGCCAAAGTGAAAACATTCCTTCAGATGGCCTTTATCGTCTACACGCTTGCGTTGTTGTGGGCAGCAGAGGCTTCGCCTTCTGAAAGCATCCGCGCTCTCGGAAACGATTGGCTGCATTCGGACACAACGTACTACGGCATCCTGGCTATAACGTTGTTTACATTGTGGACGTTCATCCAGTACCTTATCGTCAACCCCGGACTTCTAAAACGTGGCCCATCACACTGAACGTCAGCCCCTTTCCAGCCCTCAAGCCTGGATTGCTACTTGTGGCGGAATCGGATTACTACCAATTATGCCCGGCACATGGTGCAGCATAATTGTCGCTTTACCCGCTCTGGTGCTGCCTTTCGAGTGGCAAGTGTGGACGCGACTAATGTATTTGATATTCTTTTTTAGCATCGTTGCCGCAGGTTGGTGGAGTGTTGCGCGCATTCAACCCGTGTGGGGACACGACCCGAGCATTGTCGTTGTAGACGAAGCGATGGGCATGGCGTTGATACTCGTTCTGCCGTATGCTTACATGGGTTGGTGGTGGTGGTGCGGAGCAGTGTTGTTGTTTCGAATCTTCGACGTGCAGAAGCCGTGGCCCATTTCATGGATTAACGCACGAACAGAGTCTTGGGCAGTTTGGGCTGACGATATTCTTGCAGCAGTGTTTGCGGTAATTGCTCTAGGATTGGGATTCTATACTTTGCAAGTATTAACCACGCCGTAGTGGTTTGCTCGCTCTGCGAGCGGTAGGGTTGAAGCCACCTTTCAGCGTTCATTTGCACTCGAACCGCATGAAATCAGCGGTTGTGGATAACTAATGCTTGCCAAGGCCGATAAACACTTGATATTTTCGTCCCGCAAGTAGGTTTTTCCAACAGCTCTTTGTGGAGTACATCATGAATAAGACAGAGCTCATTGAGGCAATCGCAGCTGAATGCGGCATGACTAAGGTCCAAGCCGATTCAGCTCTAGCGGCAACGCTAGGCGCGATCAAGGGTGAAATTGGCAAGGGCGGCTCAGTCGCTCTTATCGGATTCGGTTCGTTCACCGTATCGAAGCGCGCCGCGCGCAAGGGCAAGAACCCACGTACAGGCGAATCGATCAAGATTGCTGCACGTAAGGTTCCGAAGTTTTCGGCTGGTAGCGAACTGAAGGCAATTGCCAACGGCGAGCGCAAGGCGAATGCACCTAAGAAGGCAGCAGCACCTAAGAAGGCAGCAGCCAAGAAGAAGAAGTAATTCTGACGATAAGGCCCGCCATTTGGCGGGCTTTTTTTTTATAGGTTAGTTTTGCCCTATGGCGCGACACCTGCTAAACACGAGCGACCTGTCAACCGACGATGTACTTTCAATCGTCAAGCAGGCCCATTCGTATTTATCCAGCACCGCGCTGCTTGTAGAGCAACCCGCAACGCTTGTCAACCAACGGATCATCCTCGCGTTTTTCGAAGTGTCTACGCGAACCCGACTTTCGTTTGAAACCGCCGCACATCGCCTGGGAGCACAAACCGTGTACTTCCAGCCGACTGGCAGTAGTGTTGAAAAGGGTGAGTCGCTCAGAGAGACCATCCTTACCATTGAAGCAATGGGTTTCGACGCTATGGTGCTGCGTCATTCCGAGAATGGTGTTCCTGCGGACGTTGCATCGTACACACGCATGAGCGTGATAAGCGCAGGGGAAGGAACCCAGGCACATCCTACACAGGCATTGCTCGATGCATCGACGCTGATGGAGCGGTACGGGACGTTAAAGGGCCTGCGAATCTGCATTGTTGGTGACGTTTTGCACTCGCGCGTTGCACGCTCGAACGCCGACATCTTCTCTCGCCTTGGAGCTGAGATTGCATTGTGTGGTCCGGCGTCGCTGCTTCCTGGCGATACGCTTGGCGCAACCAAGGTCTTCGACCACATCGACGACGCATTGCAGTGGGCAAACGTGATGAACCTTTTGCGAATTCAGCGTGAACGTATTGCAACTGACGATCAGCCTTCCTTTGATGAATACCGAAGCCGGTTCGCGCTTACAACAGCTCGACTAGCAGATTTTCCTGAGACGTGTGTTATTCACCCCGGACCCGTTAACGTCGGCGTCGAAACAGACGAGGCCGTCCTAGGCTCGCCACAATCGCTCATACACCGTCAGGTAACACATGGCGTTGCCGTGCGCATGGCCGTATTGAACCATCTCCTCCACTCGAATTCATAAAAGCCCCTTATGCCCCGTCGCAATGATCTGAAATGCATTCTGATAATCGGTTCCGGACCAATTGTGATTGGTCAGGCGTGTGAGTTCGACTACTCGGGCACACAGGCATGCAAAGTGCTGAAGGAAGAGGGGTATCGCGTTGTGCTAATAAACTCGAACCCCGCCACGATTATGACGGACTCGGAGTTTGCGCATGCAACGTATGTAGAGCCCATTACGATTGAATTCATCGAAGAGGTTATTAAGAAGGAACGTCCGGAAGCAATTCTGCCGACAATGGGTGGACAGGTCGCACTCAACGCAGCCGTGGCTCTGCACAACGCAGGCATACTAAAGAAATACAATGTGGAGCTCATAGGTTCAAAGCTCGAGTCGATTCACAAAGCTGAAGACCGTCAGGAATTCACACAGGCCATGAAGAAGATCGGCATGGAGGTTCCTGTGGGCGGGTTCGTACACGACGAACTCGAAGGCATGGAGATGATAGAGACAATCGGGTATCCTGCAATTATCCGTCCGTCGTTCACCATGGGCGGCACGGGCGGAGGCATTGCGTACAACATCGAAGAGTATCGCGAGCAAATCCGTTCGGGCCTGTTGGCAAGTCCGAGCCATCGTGTTCTTGTCGAACAGTCTATTATCGGCTGGAAGGAATATGAACTCGAGGTGATGCGCGACACGAAAGACAATGTTGTAATCATCTGCTCGATTGAGAACGTCGATCCCATGGGCGTTCATACTGGCGACTCGATTACTGTTGCCCCTGCTCAGACCCTTACCGACAAAGAATACCAACGCATGCGCGATGCTGCGCTAAAAATCATTCGCGAGATAGGGGTCGAAACAGGGGGCTCGAATATTCAGTTCGCCATCGACCCGAAAGACGGACGTATGGTGGTGATTGAGATGAACCCACGCGTGTCGCGCAGTTCCGCACTTGCGTCGAAAGCAACGGGCTTTCCCATTGCGAAGATTGCGGCGAAGCTTGCCGTTGGCTACACGCTCGATGAAATAGTAAATGACATTACAAAAGCAACGCCTGCATGTTTTGAGCCTTCGATTGATTACGTCGTTGTAAAAGTGCCGCGGTGGGATTTCGAGAAGTTTCGCGAGAGCGACAACAGCCTCGGTGTTCAGATGAAATCTGTTGGCGAAGCCATGGCATTCGGACGCACATTCAAAGAAGCACTGCAGAAAGCACTGCGTAGTCTTGAACATGGCCGCTTCGGATTTGGCTTCGACCGTGCAGAACATATAGAGATGGAAGCGCCGGCCGACGCTGACCTTGCTCCGTTGCGCAGTCGTTTACGCGCTCGGACGTCGACGTCTATTTATGATCTGTTCGACGCACTACTAGCAGGCATGACAACGGCGGAAATCCACGCACTAACGAAATACGACCCTTGGTTTATCGAGCAGGGTCGTGAGATTGTCGACGAGGGCAAGGCGATTCAGAACGACGTAAACACGTCTGGCATCGGCGTACTCGATGCTGCTCGGATGTTTCGCCTCAAGAGCATTGGCTACAGCGACATGCAGATTGCGCTGCTTACCGCTACTAGTGAGTCTGCGGTGCGCGCCCTGCGCAAACGCCTGGGTGTTACACCGGTATACAAAACGGTTGATACGTGTGCCGCAGAATTTGAAAGTGAGACACCGTATCACTTCTCGACGTATGCGAGCGAGAACGAAGCAATGCGTACAGACCGAAAGAAGATCGTGATTCTTGGAAGTGGTCCGAACCGCATCGGACAGGGGATTGAGTTCGACTATTGTTGCGTGCAGGGCGTGTTCGCCATTCGTGCGCTTGGCTACGAAGCAATCATGGTGAACTGTAATCCTGAAACGGTGTCAACAGACTACGACACCACGAATAAACTGTATTTCGAGCCTTTGACATTCGAAGACGTGATGAACGTCATTGATATCGAACGCCCGGATGGTGTAGTCATTACGTTCGGTGGTCAGACGCCGCTAAAATTGGCCCAACAGTTAGATGACGCTGGCGTAAACCTCATTGGTACCTCGCCCGAAGGCATTGACCTTGCTGAGGACCGTAAACGCTTCGGAGACTTACTCGCACGCCTAGGCATACCGTGTCCGCCTTGGGGAACAACGGTTACGGCAGACGAAGCCGTGGACATTGCCGATCGCATTGGGTATCCGGTTTTGGTACGGCCGTCGTACGTCCTGGGCGGACGCGCAATGCAGATCTGCTACCGCGAAGAGTCGTTGCGACTGTACATGCAAAATGCAATCGCTCAAGACCCCACGCGTGCCGTTCTTATCGACCATTTTCTCGAAAACGCTTACGAGTTTGACGTTGATGCAGTAAGTGATGGAACGTCGACGATGATCGGCGGACTTATGCAGCATATCGAAGAAGCAGGCGTGCATTCGGGAGACTCTACAAGCGTGCTGCCGCCGTACAACATTTCGCCGGTAATCGTTGAGACCATGCTTGCATATACACGAGAGCTTGCGCACGCGCTAAACGTTGTTGGACTATTAAACATTCAGTTTGCTGTGCAGAACGACGTCGTGTACGTGCTTGAGGTAAATCCGAGAGCGTCGCGCACGGTACCGTTTGTTTCGAAGGCCACTGGTACGAATCTCGCCGGATTAGCAACGCGCGTGATGCTCGGCGAAATGCTCGCTGATATGAACGTCCGCGACTTTAACATGAATATGGGGCGCATTGCGATTAAGGAATCGGTGTTCCCGTTCTCAAAGTTTCCGAAAGTCAACATTTTTCTTGGACCCGAAATGCGCTCGACGGGTGAGGTCATGGGCATGGACGTTTCGTTTGGCATGGCCATCGTAAAGTCGCACCTCTCGGCGGGCAATGCATTACCAACCCACGGCAATGTTTTTATATCGTTAAGTCCACATGACAAGACCGATCGCGCCGTTGAGATTGTGCGTGGATACCTCGAACTGGGATTTGCACTCATGGCTACGCGAGGCACCGCAGCGTTTTTCGAGGAGCATGGATTGCATGCAGAACAGGTTCTCAAGCATTATGAAGGACGCCCAAGTATTATCGACCAAATAGCCAACGGCGAAGTGCAGCTTGTGATTAACACACCGCTTGGCGAGAATGCCCGCTTCGACGAGTTCATCATGGGGCAGACTGCCATGCGGTACAAGGTGCCATTCTTCACCACGCTTGCTGCTGCCGAGGCTTCTCTCGTGGGCATTAAAGCGTTTCGTTCTGAAGTGTTTTCGTCCGTATCCCTGCAGGAGCATTATGCGGCGGACGCCTCCCGCGCTTGAACAACTGTGGACAGTGCTAGACATTGTACGGTGGGCAACAGACTACTTCACGCACAAAGGCGTGGATAGTCCGCGGCTAACAATCGAACTCATGCTGTGCGCGGTGCTCGACGTACCTCGCATTAGCCTCTATACAGACCATGAACGTCCGTTGCTCGAGGACGAGCTTGCAATACTTCGAGGCATGGTTCAGCGTCGGGCACTGCATGAACCCCTTCAATACATACTCGGCAAAGCTGACTTCTACGGACTGTCGTTCGTAGTCTCGCCTGACGTATTGATACCACGTCCGGAGACCGAAATCTTAGTCGAGCGGTGCATCCGTTTGTTGACTGGTCATGCTGGAATGCGCTGTCTGGACGTCGGCACAGGATCTGGATGTATTGCCATTACGGTGGCCAGACATATCCCTGATGCACATTGGACTGCTATCGACGTAAGTCTTGGTGCCGTGGCAATCGCGTTGAAAAACGCGCAGCTACTCGATGTCGCCGATAGGGTAGACGTCAGGCAGGCAGACGTGCACACATACGTTCCCGATGCACCATTCGACATGCTTGTAATGAATCCACCGTACATCCCTTCGGCAGATGTGCCAACACTTGAGGCAAACGTGCGCGATTATGAGCCACATGATGCCCTCACAGACGATTCTGACGGTTTATCGTTCTATCGAATGCTGTCAGAACGAGCACATCTACTCATTAAGGAAGATGCCTGGATTCTGCTCGAAATCGGACATGGCCAGGCCGACGATGTTCAGCAGATTTTTCATGCAGGGGGCTTTACGATCGACATCCTAAACGACCTAGAGAACATTCCCCGCGTTGGGATCGTCCGGCGCCATGCCATTACGATAACGTAACAACTACACATAACCCTGTGTCCCTTGGCTTCGATTTTTCGTAGTTTCGGCCCGCTCCGCATTTGAAGGTTGCATACGAGAATGAAAGACATCGAGCACGAGCAGATTAAGTATCGCGACGACGACGATGGATACCGAATCATAGAATTGGCTGGGCAGTTTGTTGGCGGTGAAGAAACCGACATGCTTCAGGCAGTGTTACTTGATGCGGCGAACAACGAAGCAAAGGTTCTTATTGACATGTCGGATGTTTCTTTCGCGAACTCGTCTTTTTTAAGCGCATTGCTTTCAGCACATGCGCGCATCACGCGTGGTAGTGGGCAGATTGTCGTGGCCGGCATGACTCCGGTAGTTGCACAGGTTTTCACAATCACGAAGCTCGATCTCATTTTCAACGTCTTCGATACAACGGCTCAGGCAACTGAGTTCATCAGCAAGCACAATTAAGCATTCTACAAGAACGACTAAACATTCCACATCTGTTTCATTTGGGTTAAGTATGAAGAACTGGACCAATACGATTATCGTCCTAGCCTGCGTGGTCGCGGCTTACCTGGTATTCTATCTCTGGCTTGGCGCCGCGGGTAACTTCACCGATGCAAACGGGAAGTACGATCCGCACGTACCGCAGAATGCCCTCGGCATGATCTTTACTGGCGGTCCGCTTGTAGGCCTGCTCATTGCTTGCATTCTGTTAGCCGTTACCTACATCGTAGAGCGTATGCTCTCGATTGGTAAGGCTCAGGGTAAGGCAGACATGCACGCCTTTGGTAAGAGGGTGGTTGACCTTGTCTCTAAGGGTAACTACGATGCTGCACTTAAGGAATGTGATGCTCAGCGTGGTTCACTTGCGAACATTTTGCGTGCGGCTGTCGAACGCTTCCGCAACGTAGAAAACGACGCCAAACTCAACGCAGACCAGAAAATGCAAGAAGTGCAGCGCGTGATTGATGAGAATATGAACCTCGAGACTCCGTTGCTTGAAAAGAACCTCGTGATTCTCTCGACTGTTGCTTCTGTTGCAACGATGATCGGTCTGTTGGGAACTACGGTTGGTATGATTCGGGCTTTCCAGGCACTTGGTGCCGGCGGAACGGTATCCGCACAGTCACTCTCAATTGGTATTTCCGAAGCCCTCTACAATACTGCTGGCGGTCTGGTTGCGGCCATTATTGCAATTGTGGCCTTCAACTTCTTTACGTCGAAGGTCGATTCGTTTGTGTATACCATGGACGAGACGATTCTTGACCTGACGGAGACGATGGCAATCCGCACCGGTGTGAAGGCGTAAGTATCAACAAAGGAAGTTCGCATGGCGAAGGTTAAGAAAAGACGTGTAGGATTTGTGCTGGACATGACACCGCTCGTGGACATTACCTTCCTGTTGCTCACGTTCTTCATGTTTACAGCCAAATTCAAGTCTGAATCAGAAGCCGATCAGAAGTACACCATTAGGCGTCCGCAAGTGCTGCCTGATACGACGGTGTTACCTGATAAGGATCTGGTAATGATTAAGATTGGCATCGATAGCGTTGCAAAGGACACAGCGTACTGGTTTTCCATGGTAAACGAACAGGACGTTATCCGGCTTCGCGATCAGATGCGTGCGAAATCGTACCCAGGTATAACGGCAACAACCTCTTCTTACAAAATCACTGACACTACGTGGCTTGGCAATGCTGTTCAGATCGCCGTTTCGGTGAACCCACGGGCGAAGTTTGCAATAGACGCCGACCGAAATGTGCGTTACCGATGGATTGAACGCGCCATGGATCAGATGAAGAAGTACAACGCCACCTCAATAAATTTCGTCACCGAAAAGAAACAAGGATAACGTCATGAGTGGTGGAGGTGAATCCCTTGGCGGGGGCGGAAAATCCAGACGCGGTGGAAACAGCAAGCGCAAGGTAAAGAAGCGACTTGGGTTCCGTCTTGACATGACGCCCCTTGTAGACATTACATTCTTGTTGCTGACGTTCTTCATGCTTACGACGTCGATGCTTACACCGCAGACGCTGCAACTGAATGTTCCGCGTGACCCAGAAGAAATTGACGTTAAGTGTTCCGAGCTTATGACCATTCGCATTAGAGCGGATGGTAGTATTTTTTACAATGTATGTACGGATGCACCTGCAAAGGTGAATCTAAAGGAGCTCCGAAAGGTCGCTACCGAGCAGAACATTGCACTAAAGAACCGTCTAATTGTGTCTTTAAAGGCATCACCCGATGGCACGTACGGACGTGTCGCAGAAGTGCTTGATATTTTACGTGCATCTGAAATCGACATCATTGCCGGACTAAACAAAGTCGGCATTGAAAAGCGTGATCGGAAGTTTACGGTTGCACCATGGACAGACGAAGACACGAAGGAGACCGCAGGACTATGAGTACCGCTGTAGCTTCAACACCATTCAGGTATGGCGCCGCCGAGCTCAAGGATGTGATTGCGAAGAACACGAAACGTGCCTTCATTTACACTGTCTCCTTGTTGCTCTTATTGTTCTTGTTCACGTTTGCTTATAAAATCATCAAGGGAATATTTTTCCCTTCACCAAAAGTCGTTCGCGTACTGCTTACCAAAGCCACGCTTCAGAATATTTCGATGCCTCCGGCAGACAACGCTCCGCCGCCCCCTCCTCCGCCCCTTGCCCCACCTCCACCAGGTCCTGCGGCACGTGCAGGCACACCAGTAGCTGTACCAGACGCACTCATTGCACCCGACCAGAAAGACTTTGCGAACATCGACTCCATCGGCCAAGCCCGTCCTGAAGGCGGCGGCGATGGAACAGGGGGCTTTGCTGACATTGGTGATCCTAACGGTGGCATTCAAATCGAAACCCGCGAGGAAGACCCGAACATCGACGACTTCATCGCTGTTGAAGTCGAACCACGGTTCGATTTCGAAGATTTGAAGAGGCGTGTTGTATACCCACCGATTGCGCGCAGCAGCGGCATCGAGGGTGAAGTGACCGTAGGCGTACTCATCGGCAAGACTGGTAAGATCGAGAAGATCCAGATTATTTCGTCAGACAATGAAGTACTAAACAAGGCTGCAGAAAAAGCCGTTGGTGAAACGACATTCGCCCCAGCGTTACAGAACGGAACTCCCGTTCGCACGTGGGTGCGGATACCCGTGAAATTCCGTCTCCGCTAACTCAGGCAATTCTCATGGTTGCTGTTAACATTGGGATACGGGTTCTCGTTGTGCTTGTTGGCATTGCATTACTGTTTCGATTACCGCCGTTTTCTGATACCACCATGCAAGCTCCGCTTCAAGAGCTGTTCGGTGTAATCGTTATACTGTATGGTTCGTATCGTCTGATTTCTTACCGAACTGCGAGGCGCAAAGCTCATGAAGACTAGTATGTGCATTGTCGCTTGCCTTGTACTCCTCATCAATGGATGTGGAGGAGGTCAGCCAGCATCTGAGGTACCAGAAGAATCTGCCATTCGTGGCACAGCCGTAATTCCGTGCGACGATCAGATTATTGACATGATAAACGCTATAGGGGTGCACCATCATTCGGATTACCCCTTAACGAATGTTACGTTCAGTCCTGTGACGTCCCGAGAAGCCCTGCGTCAGTTGATGGGAGGCCTTGCAAAGGGCATCATAATGCCTCGCGATTACCTCGCCGATGAAGACTCATTGATAAAGGGTAATGCATATGCTTTCCCGCGAACACTGCTTGCGAGAGACGCGCTCGTTTTTTACGCCAGTAAATCGTTCCCCTACGACACACTGTCGAGTAAGCACATCGTGGCATGGTTTAAAGGTGCAATCGGGGAACCAGAGATGAAAAAGCTGTACCCGAAGTTGAGGGGTGTTGCACCAACGTTTGTCGTGCCTTTTCCTTCTTCCGTTTACGCGAATTGTTTACGGATTGCCGGTGGAGAGATTATGCAAGGTCGACTTACCTCGCTGCCGACGAAGGATGCGATCAAGCAACGAATGCGGATTGGAAACAACGCTTTAATCGGCGTTGGTTACCTCTCGCAGCTCAATAAAGACGCATCGGTGAAGTTGCTTCGACTTAGTTACGAAGACGCCTCTGGAACGTATCAACCACCCAAGGTCGTACATGCAGCTAACCTCATTCAGGGCAAGTACCCATTCCCCGTGCCGATATACTTCATTCTCAAAGACACACCAAGCCAGCATAGTCTTACGTCTGGTGTAATGCAGTACTTGGCAAGAGATGCTAAGGCACAGCGTGGGTTCTTCGATGCGGGCATCGAACCTGCGTACGCACAAATCGAACTCATTCTTCCAGACTAACACGTCCTATGCGTTATACTCTCGCAACAATCATTACGACACTCTTGCTGACGCTCCCTGCGGTAGCCCAGGATCACTACAAGGAAGCGGAACAACACGCCGCTGAAGGAGATTATCCCGGAGCTGTCGTGCACGTGCGCAAGGCAGTGGCGGCCAAGCAGGATGACGCGAAAACATTGGCATTGGCGGCTCGGATATACATGGAACTCGACCTGTCCGATACTGCTGTGATGTATGCACGCCGCGCGTATGAAGACGACAACTCGAATGGCGACTACCTCCGCTTGTATGCACTGTCGCTTATCGACGCTGGTAAAGCTTCTGAAGCTGTTCCGATGTTGCGTGCACGCATGAAGAAAAAAGATGAAGTAGGTACATCCCTAGTTCTTACCGATGCATTGCTCGCGGCTGATAGCGTATCGCAAGCAGAGATTGTTGCAACGGCAGCAAAAACCAAGTACACCAAAAACGCTGAAGCGTGGCTCGCTCTCGGCAACCTCTATTTCAACTACAAGCCTCAGCCCGTTCTCGAACTTGCGGTGCAGAACTACGAAGAAGCCTTGAAGCTCGATAGCAAGCTTATGCAGGCTCACTTCAATCTTGCCCAGGCATACTGGAAAATGGCCAACAGAGAATCCGATAAAGATTTAGGTAACGAACTCTTCAAACGCTCGTTGCAGGCCTGGAATACCGTTACAGATCTCGACCCAAAGAATGCACGCGCGTGGTTTGAACAGGGCAAGATTTTCTATCTCGCAAAGCGCTATAACGATGCAAAGTTTGCGTTGGGCGAATACCGCAAGCTGCGACCAGTTGGCACTGGCAACCCCCTTGCATCGTGGTACCTCGGCAACTCGTACTACGAGTTGCGCCAATGCGACACTGCTCAGCAGCATTTGCAGGACGCTGCTGCCCAGATCGATTCGGTGCGTAACAAGGCATCGCTGATAATGGCACGCTGTCTCTTCTTTGCAAAAGACTTCAAAGGCAGTG
>JBKJNB010000047.1:0-35548 GCA_046595995.1 Candidatus Kapaibacteriota bacterium | reverse complement strand
CTTGCTATGGTTGAAATGATGAAGGCCAGATACATGGTGCCAATTCACCACGCAACATTTCGCCAAAGCCGGGAGCCGATGGCCGAGCCGATGCAACGCTTGTTCACAGCCATTCGCAAGTCGAGCTCGAACCTCGCCCTTCGCGAAATTGGTGGCACGCTCGGATTACCAGTTTCCGTAGAAGCAAAACAGCGGGGGCTTCTGTAGTAGGTTTGTTGCGGAGAGCAACATGCAAAGCCTATTCTCAGAGCAAGACGATTACACACCTGCACGACACGTGCATAATCCGGATGCACCGTTGGCAGAACGTGTGCGCCCGAAAACACTCAATGAGATTGCAGGGCAGTCGCACTTGTTAGCAGAAGGCAGCCCCCTGCGCGCGTTCACAGAACGAGGGCAGCTCCCATCCATGATTCTGTGGGGTCCGCCCGGCACCGGCAAGACCACACTCGCATACGCCCTCGCATCGGCGCTTGGCTGGTCGATGGAACGTCTTTCGGCTGTTGAAGCTGGTGTGAAAGACCTTCGTGAGGTTCTTGCTCGTGCAGAACGTATCCGGAAGTCCGGACGTCGTTTTGTACTGTTCATCGATGAAATTCATCGTTTCAACAAAGGACAGCAGGATGCCTTGCTGCACGCTGTTGAACGTGGTATCGTAACGTTGATTGGTGCCACAACCGAGAACCCTTCGTTCGAAGTAAACTCCGCACTTCTCAGTCGATGTCAGGTATATCGACTACACGCGCTAAGTGATGCTGAGATTCGCGAGATCGTCGAGCATGCCTTGCTTGAAGACGATGCGTTGAAGACGCAAGGTGTGGAGGTTAACGACTGGGACGCACTACTGGCAGTCGCCGGCGGTGATGCACGCTCTGCGCTGAATGCCGTTGAATCGGCCGCAACACTTGCTGTACCCGATTCAGACGGACGTCGTTTACTCACGCGTGAGGTATTGCGCCAAGCTGTGCAGCAGCGTGTCGTGATGTACGATCGTGCCGGTGATGCACACTACGACACCATATCTGCTTTTATAAAATCGCTTAGAGGTTCAGATCCAGACGCTGCATTGGTTTATCTGGCAATAATGATTGAGGCTGGCGAAGATGCATTGTTCATTGCGCGACGCATGGTCGTGTTTGCAAGCGAGGACATTGGTAACGCGGACCCGAATGCGCTGACGCTTGCATTAAGCGTCTTTCAATCTGTCGAACGCATCGGAATGCCCGAAGGACGTATTCCGCTTGCGCAGGGCGTGACGTATCTGGCTAGCGCGCCGAAGTCTAACGCATCGTATGTCGCAATTGGCGAAGCACAGGCAATTGTACAATCTGGTGTTTCACTCACCATTCCGCTCCAGCTACGTAATGCACCAACGCGGCTCATGAAAGAGCAAGGGTACGGTGTAGAGTATAAGTATCCGCATAGTTACGACGGACACTTCGTACGCGAATCGTATTTCCCGCAGGGCATAAAACCTGTTGCCCTGTATCGGCCCGAAGCGCGAGGCAAGGAAGAAGAAATTCTAAAGCGTCTTCGTGACTGGTGGCCTGAGCGTTATGAAGAGCAGTAGTGCTTGCCACCGACTAACAACTCTTAGCCGTGTAGCGTGAGCTCAGCCACGGCGTTTACGATCGCGCCGTCGCTTGTTGTAGTCGATCGATTCCATCAACTTCGCCTGGGGACGAATGATGCCCTTTTCGCGGAGGATCGCCTCGGCGCCGATGTATCGCTGGCGATTCACAAGTGAACCCCGCACGTCTTTGGGAATCTGCGAGATTGGAATTAACGCCTCTTCGACTTGCATTGGGTCTTTGGGCAGATCGTTAATCATTACAGCGTTCGAAGTGAGTTCGAGCCACGGACCGCCCCTGCGGCGATTGAAATCGAAGATGTCGATAATGATTACCGGAGTGCCTGTAAACGGAGTAGGCCGGCGATTGACGGTATCGTACTTAGCGACCTTCACCCATTTGAACAACCATTCTGCATCATCGAGCAGTTGTCGTACACATGAATGTGAAACAGGACGCCCAGGCATTTCGAACTGATGAAACGCACTGCCCGCCTGTTGGTGAAAGTTGACAGTGAATGGCAACTCCCAGTTCGAGTCGAGCGACGAGAGCCGAAGTTTAGCCTTCCAATTCACTGCATACCGACCAGGTAACGTTGGCTTGCGTTCTTCGCCTGAATTCACTGCCGCGAACCGCACCAGTTCTCCGTACTCGTAGCAGGCATACGCTTGCCAAGCATTGCTGAGCATGATAAGCTTTGGTATGGTATCAGCGCCAGCATAGTACTGCGGGAAGACAGAATACGCGCGCAAATCTTCCATGATGGTATCGGGCATCACGATCGTGTCGCCCCGCCGCATGAAGCCTATGTCCTTGCGATTCAGCATCGTTAGCGCACGATAGTTCTCCATCGTTGAATGCGTTTTCGCAAACGTCTTGCGAATGGTGTCGTAAACATGTTTGCCAGACAACACGAAGCGCTTGTACTCGATTTTTGGAAATCGACTCTTAAGCGAATCGATCCGACGAAGGCGTTGCTGCTTCGCTAAATCAACACTGTCCGTCTTCACCGTTTTTGCGGACTCCTGCGGAGTCGGCTCTTTCGAGCACGAAACAAACAAGGCAATCAGAAGAATGGGAAGACCGGCAAATCGAAAGAGGCTCGTAAGGGGCATTGATAGGGGGCTTAGTGATGCGAATACAAATTTACAACCTGAACTGAACAGCAGACGTAGTTTGTGTTCATTCAACGTTCCGAACAATTAGCCGAGCCTATGCTACGCCTGCGTATTACGATTCCTATACTACTTAGTGCCCTTATCATGAGCTGCAGCACCGACCTGCCGCGTCCGGCCGAAGCCCCGACGAGCAGACCAACCGTAGACCCGCCAGACCAACCAACTCCTACCGTCGAGACCGTTCGTCAATACAAATACCGAGTCGTACGAACATTACCCCACGACCCGACGGCATTTACGCAGGGTCTGGTGGTGCACAACGGACAGTTCGTGGAATCGACGGGGCAGAATGGGCAGTCGTCGATCCGAATCGTAGACATCAGCACAGGCAAAGTGGTAAAGCGTCAATCTCTCGAGGCAATGTATTTCGGAGAGGGCATGGTTGTATTGGGTAAAAGTGCGTACATGCTTACGTGGTTGAACCAACTTGGATTTGTGTTTGACGTAAAGACGCTGAAACAGACTGGAACCTTCCGCTATTCTGGGGAAGGTTGGGGTCTAACGTCTGACGGTACGCACCTTTACATGAGCAATGGTTCTGACGCTATCACCATTCACGACCCCAAAGACTTTAGTGTTATGCGTACGATTCGTGTGACACTTAACGGCTCGCCACAGAGCAAACTAAACGAGCTCGAGTGGATAGAAGGCGAGATCTGGGCTAATGTCTGGAGGTCGGACATCATCGTGCGCATCGATCCGACTACTGGCAAGGTTGTGGGTGTGGTGAATATGCAGGGACTGCTTTCCGCTGCAGAGCATCAGTATCAAACTGATGTACTGAACGGCATTGCGTACGATGCGAAATCAAAGGCGCTCTACGTGACTGGTAAAAACTGGCCTCACGTATACGAGGTCGTAATTGAATGAGACGAATCGCAATAGGTGATGTACATGGTTGTGTAAAGACGCTGCGAACCATGATCGAAGATCGCATAGGATGGAATCCTGACGACCGACTGATTCTCCTCGGTGACTATGTAAACAAGGGTCCAGACAGCAAAGGTGTCCTCGACTACATCGCACTTCTTCAGTCTATGGCAGCAGACAATGGCAATGTCATTACCCTTCGTGGCAATCACGACGATATTATACTTCGCAAGTATGTGCAGCCGGGTTGGTTCCGCGGCAGCGGTAGGCCCGGTATTGCTGCCACCTTGCGAAGCTTTGACGTCGAGCACGTAGCCGACATCCCCGTTCAGTACATCAAACAGCTCGAAGGCCTTCAGATGCTGCACCAGGAACACGACTTCATTTGTGTTCACGCCTCGTTTGATACGGCCGATGAAAGCCCCTTTACTGACTACGAAAGCATGTTGTGGGACCGAATAGAAGCCGTGGACTTGGACGTGACGGGTGGTCGCCGTGTGCTGTGCGGACACACGCCGCAAATCGAACCAGAGATACGTAGTCGACTAGTGCGTGGTAAGGTAATTATCGATGGCGGATGTGTCTATCCGCACCGTCCAGGCATGGGCAACCTGGTAGCGTTCGACCTCGATTCGTACGCATTGATCTTTCAAAAAAACATTGACATGGACTAGTCACGGCTTGTATTCATAGAACCACGACTGCAGTGTGCGCAAATGCGCATTCTTCACCACATCGAGGTTGTTATGAATACCGTCTCTGCAAGTAGCATTGCTGCTCTTTGCATCGCCTTTTCTCTCTGTCTGCTGGCGCCCCTTGCGCGAGCGCAGCCCCATACCACAATCCTGTTCCCGACTGATGGCCAAGTCGGTGTTGCTACGGATGTATCTATCGTGATCAGCGCTACACATCCGATTGTGCCGCCAACAATTACCTACGCATGGCCGAACGAAGAAGCATCGGGGTGGCGTGCAGTAGAGCCTACTGTGCTTCTCGTAGACGCATCAAGGTGCGCAACAATGCCACGCGAACGGTGGCCGCGAGCTGCAATTATTGGTTCGTATACGTTCGACGACCCGCGGACTTTGCGTTTTACGCCAAGCGTTCCATTACGTATGGGTGTATCCTATCGGTGCGTAATAGATGGCATACGTCTGCAAACAGCTGATGGTACTGTGCTTGCTGCTTCGCACACGTTCGAGTTCACAACCGCCACCGGGGTACCAACAATTACAAAGTGCACGCTCGACAGCAACAACGTCGTGCTGTGCAATCAGCCGATATATGTAAACTTTTCTACAAACGACGCTGGCACCCTCGCCGACGCGGCGTCGCGCGTACGCGTAACGACGCAGAACGAAATTGGACAAGACATTACTCTTCCCCATAGCGTGTTTACGCACCCCAGCCTTCGTGCAATCGAAATACGTCCGCTCGGCCAATGGCCGATTCAACGTTCAATGACAATCGATTTGCCTTGGGGCGATGTCACAGGTGAACCGCGCAATTCAAAGACATGGGGTATCGTCGCCCGTGGAGCTTCCACACTTTCAGTACAAGCAGTGTCCGTAGACGGTCGAGTTGTACCCGACGACCTACGTGCGTTTTTTGCAGCGCAAGGCCAGGTCGTGTTGAGTGGACAGCGCGCCGTTATTGTATCACCGCCGTGGTTCAACGATCGGTGGCGATTCGTGCGCTGGGAGAGTTCCGACATTCAATCCGCGGACGGTCAGACTACACAATCCCTCGATGTAACACTTCCCTGTGAATTGTTAAACGACCGGTTACATCTCTCTGCTATTCTTGAAAGAGTCGACACTATGCGCCTGATTGTGGCGCTCGAAGGTGGTGGCACTGTGACAATTCACGACAGTGCAAATACAGTCATCTCTGAACTTTCGGAGACAGACACGATTATGCTAACAGACGAACTACCGCAGTTCACAATAACGGCTTCAGCTAATGCAGGTCACACGTTTACAGGGTGGCAAGCACCAAACACAGGGTGGCAAGCACCAAACACAGGGTGGAACGGCGCAGGTGGTGGAACCATTGTCGTTACGGCACATGCGCTTGTAGTCGCTAGTGCCAGTGGCGCGGTCACTCCGCACGTGTATCCGAACTTCCCGACTGGACCTGTCACGCCTGGCAGCGAGATATACAAATTGCGTGCGACCATCGCCGATGAAAACCCAGAACCAGGCTTCGACGCAGAGGAAGGTGTCGCCTTTACAACTTCTTCGTGGTTTGAAGAAGCCACACAGGTCGAACGCACCCCATGTGTACGCGCCGAACGATGCTGGGAAATCGTGAGTGTTAACGACGCAGGCGGTGCGGCCGGTAATCGAGCCTTGGCAGCAGGAACAGAGGAAGCATGCGAGACAGCGTGGTTAACCGACCCCCAAAACATTGTCACCTTCAGTGTACGCCGCCGGCGTATACAGCTGCGTGTAGAACGTGTCCTGTTGTCGTCGGACAATGCAGATGATGTTATCACCGGACGTTACCTGCACCCAGAGTCGTACGTAATAGTGGAGCGTCAGGTAGGGATACAGGGGGCTCAGCAGTGGAGGCCTATGTCGTCGGCTACATGCATCACCTCTGACAAGATCGAATTCAACACGTACGAGGTTCGATGCGGTGATGTGGTGAGGTTCCGCATCCGCGGCTCCGAAGTACGAGGAGAGACGTGGAAATTCTGGGCGAACAGACAGAGCTACGGGATACCTGGCGGACGTGAGGTCGTTGGTGATGAGACCATCTACACGATGGTGGTCGATCGCGACATCGCTCAATTCGCAGCGTCAGACTGCAAAGGCGGCAACGTAGACCGACAAGAAGTGCGAGTGCGTGCATGCTTTCGACAACAATTCGGAATTGATGCGCTGGGTCTACGCGTTCGCTTGATGACGCCGGGAGGTACGAAGGCCAACTCAACGTTCCGTGAAATATGGGTCGACCCGTTAGTGTACTACGATCAGGCGGACGATGAACCCCTCGATGGTCGCCAGTTGGAGTACATACCATTGTTCGGCACCGTCGTGCGGGTGAAATTCACGACTCCCATTGATGTTCGAACGGTCTTCGATGGCGGCATGAAGGCTTATTCGTACAGCAACGTAAACGTAAACAGTCCGCGTATGGGCAATCTAGATTTTACTGTCCAATCCTTCGACGACGACCATATCTCCTTTGCACCAGTTGATGGCTCTCCCATCGACATCGTAGAATTTCGAGTCTGCGATCCGACGACGTCACCACGAAAGCAAGCGCTCCACTTCGGAAACATCAGCTTGTACTGCAGAACAAGCTTGAAGTCGTTAACAGGCGAACCCCTACGAACACGTTTTTCATTCCTACTCAACAGCATGGAACGACCCGGCTATGGTCTATTCCTTCACAAGGCGAAGTGGAATCACGACGGCGACAACGACTTCTGGCCTTTTACGAATTACGCTGAACTCTATAACGTGCTGTATGGTGCTATCCTAACGCCGACCAAAGCACAGCACGCAGATCTTGGTTTTCAGCGACTACCCGATTGCCGCGAGCAACAGGGTATAGAGCCAAGTGAATGTGTTTACAGTTACAGTGATGATAACGGATACTTCGGATTCTCAGATCGCACGCTCCTTTTTGAGCCGAGTTGGCTTGGTGACCGTGACTACGTGTTCTCTCACATCGTCAGTTATGACGAAGACTGTAAGGACAAAGATGACTGCCTCGTGAACAAAGTCTATGCGCTCCTCGATGCAGTGCGTGAAAAAACAGCAGGCTATCAACCTTCTGAAGCAGAGAAGAGCCGGGGCATTTCATGGGAGACGGTCGTACCCGATTTAATCGACCTTGGGGCACAGTTCATCCAGGCGTTACTACCGATCGATGACCAGGATGAGTTCATAGGAAATGTGAGTCTCCTCGAGAGTGCAAGTGAGCTTTGGGGTGCCACCGAATCCACAGCCCCTTACGTGGTGCGTTATCATGACAATGGCGAGTACGTTTACAAAGTCCGTCTCTATCCAAGACGTCAACTCCGATTCTGAGGTCCACCATGAGAACATTCAACGTTGCATTCGTCTGCGTTACATCCGTACTAGCCGTTGTGTGCGCAGACGGTCAGATCCCGATTCCGACACCTGACTTTAGTTGTAAACCGAGAATCATTCTCGGCTGGATGAACGGAGCAATTCCTGCGTGCACCGATACGATTACGCTTCCAACCGATCCCCCATTTCAACGCGACACAAGTGGCGCGTACACGCGAGCCGCCAGCTTGTACCGACTTCGGTGGGACAACGATGTGCTTGTGCCTGGCGAAGAAATAGCATGCACAGTAATCGCAGAACCGCCAGCCGTACATGTGCACCTTGTACTCGATCATCATCTGCCTACACACGAGAGCGACGGCAGTCCAATACAATACCAAGTCAATCTCTACTGCGGGTATTGGTTCGGGAACAAAGATGCTGACACAACAAGCGTGCGTTTCACCATGCACGCACGATATCGTGCAGTCGCAGAAGCTCGGCGTACGAACGACTCCTCGTTGCTTAATAGCGAGCTGCTGGTATCGCCGGTGTCAATACCACCGAGCGGTTATGCCATCACAACGCCGATTACGATCACAGCAATCAGCGAACATGAGAATCTTGTGTTCGATCACTGGACATCCAGCCATGCAGGAATAGCTTTCGACGCGTACGGTCGCGAGCAGATGTTGTCAGTCGCTTGTTGGCCTATGTCAGACACTGTCCGATTTACCGCTTGGTATCGCGACGACAACATTAGTAGTGTCAGCGAAGCAGATATTCCAGAAACAGCGTCCGTGGAATTGTACGACCTGCAGGGACGCCGCGCCAACTTCGAATACCGCGACACTAATCGGCACCGAGGTATCTACATAGCTGTGGTTACCACATCCGATGGTGTTCGCTGGCTTCACCCTCTTTTAATCACGAACTAGGAAGAACGATCATGAAAACTCTAACGAGAATCATCACATTAACTCTAACGCGAGCGATATCACTACGGCTAACAGCAGTTTGTTTTGCCGCATCAATTGTCTACGTCATCGCATTTGCGACCGGCGCGATTGCGCAGGTTACGCCTTCGGGCGGTCTTACCGATGGCGGAATTCTCCAAGGAAGCACGATTACGATAGGGTGGCCTCGATACATCGATGCCCCAAGCGTGGACATCTACTTGTGGAACGCGACCACCTCGGAACGCCATGAGATTGCAGGCGATGTTCCCACCTCACAAGGTGAGTTTGTTTGGAACGTACCTGCAGATATTGCCAATGGCCCTAAGTATCGCTTTGTTGTTGCATCCTCGAATGATGGCTCACAACGCATGATGAGCAGGAGCTGGGTGACTGTTGGACCTCTAGGCGTGCATAAGGTCGGACCACAATCTGCTTTGCTGCCATCGAATCCATCTGCGAACGAGGTAACACACGGTCGGGTATCCATTCTACCGAACCCAGCGAACGATGCCGTTCGCATACGCTTCGGATCTGACTTCGTTACCATACGTTTCGTTAGCCTTGAAGGCGCCACCATTGTCGAACGCTCATTGTGTAAAGGCGAACGGACAGTCGATGTTGACGTGCAGCATCTTACAGCCGGTGTATACACTGTGGTGCTTGCGGCGGAAGACGGACACTGCATTTCCTCTCCTCTACACGTCGTTCCTTGATATCTCGGTAGGTACTGGCGCATTGTGACCCACGATGTACGGCACGCCTGCGCGCGGAACAATGATCCTCGTTGCAGGGAGACGTTCGCGAATGCATAGAGCAAGCATGTCGCAAGCATCCGGTTCCCCGTGGATGATTGCAAGCATCGTGGGTCGCACGTCAGTAATAAAGTCTATGATTCCGTGCAGTGATGCATGAGCACTAAATCGAAAGCGCTCTACAGCGCAGGAGCGTTTCACTTTGCGTCCAGCAAAGTCGAACGGCACGTTGGGAAGCGAATGCAGTAACTGATGTCCTGGACTGTCTACATCCTGAAACCCAATAAAGGCGATGCCGTTAGCAGGCATTTCCATCCACCTACTAGCAAGCGCAAATGAGATAGTTCCTCGGTTCATCATCCCGCTAGGCGCGATAACAATTGACGGTGTCTTCATGTAGGCATCGTTGAACAACGTCTCGAAATTCAATCGGTGTTGGGGTATGTCAGAGATTTCGAAGCCCGGAACGCGCATGGGTTCTGTGTAACAGTACTGGTCGTAAATCTTGCTGATACGCACTCCCATGCCTCCGGTCCACATGGGCAGATGCGGAATGGTACCCTTGCGCATTAACGAATACAGCAATGCAAGGATTTCCTGCGTCTTGCCAAGCGCAAACGAAGGAATTAGTACGCTTCCGTTACGACTCGTAACCATGTTTATATACGAGGCAAGCCTTTTTGCATCGGCCGGGATGTTATTTGGCTGATCGCGAAGGCAGTTCGTGGCTTCGCAAATGAGAACGTCGACGTGGCCCCTTGGCGTCCGTGCTTTTGAGATAACCGTTTGATGATCGAACTGAATGTCACCCGTATGCAGAATGCGCAGCCCCTTGCACTGAAACTCGACACTTGCAGAGCCCAGGATGTGCCCCGCTGCGTGAAACGTCGTCATCACATCCGAGCCACCGTTGTACCCTCGAATTGCGAAAGGCTCAGCGTACGGTACGGCCTCGAATGCCCTGCGTAGCATCTCGATGGTCTCTCTACTATAGAACTCGAGCGCGTCTTTGCTGAACCACGCCGAAATGTCTGTCTTCAATAACCGCGCGCTGTTGTGAAGCATGATGTCTGAGAGGTCGCGCGTTGCGTGAGTCATAATCGGACGCAAGTGCGGCATGCGTCGCATCACATAAGGCAATCCAGCAAGGTGGTCGGTATGGGCATGGGTTATCAGTAATGCGTCGGTCGGACGTTGCTGCAGGTAGTCTAACGCTGGAAAGGCACGTCCGTCGCGGTGCTTCGGGTGCAGGCCCGCATCCACGAGAATCCCCGTGCCGTCGATATCCAAATAAGTGCAGTTGGCGCCGATCTCCTCCGCGCCCCCTAGCATAAGCAACTCAGCTGTCATGTGGTAATTTGCCACACAATGTCCCTTTTCAAGCCCCATAACAAAGTTCGCATTGTGACTGCGGCGTCGTTGTTCGACGGACACGATGCTGCTATCAACGTCATGCGCCGGATTATCCAGTCCAGTGGCGCTGAAGTAATCCACCTTGGCCACAACCAATCAGTAGCATCGATTGTGGAGTGTGCAATTCAAGAAGACGTGCAAGCTATTGCCATGACGTCGTATCAAGGTGGCCATGTAGAATACTTCAAATACATGAAGGACCTTCTCGATGAACGCGGTGCGGGGCACATCAAAATCTATGCGGGAGGGGGCGGCACGATTCTGCCTTCTGAAATAGCCGAGCTTCAGGCTTACGGCATTGCACGCATCTATTCTCCAGACGACGGTCGTGCCATGGGTCTGCAGGGAATGATTGACGACTTGATGAAGGGCGCCGACTTTGCACTTCCAGACACGTTCGGCAAGGGTTTACCTGCGGCCGTGAAGGCAAAAAATCCGTTAGCGATTGCACAAGCGATCTCAGCTGCTGAACGTCAGGCTACAGATCCGGGCGCTGCAGATCGCATCGCCTTTGCAAAGGAATCAAACGATCGTAGTGCGAACGCGAGCGTCGGATCATCAACCGGTAAAGGTCCACAGGGCATGCCCGTGTTGGGCATTACCGGCACGGGTGGCGCGGGCAAGTCGTCACTAACCGATGAACTCATTCGCAGATACTTGGCGGACTTCCCTGACAAGACAATTGCTGTGTTGTCGGTAGACCCATCGAAGAGAAAGACAGGCGGCGCATTGCTCGGTGACCGCATTCGAATGAATTCGGTTCACGGCTCGCGTGTCTACATGCGTTCGTTTGCAACGCGTGAAGCAAATGTGACGCTTAACCCGCACGTGCGCGAAGCCATCAGTATACTTGCCTACGCAGGCTTCGACCTTGTGATTGTCGAGACTGCAGGCATCGGACAAAGCGATTCGCAGATAACGGAAGTCGCAGACGTAGCGCTGTATGTTATGACGCCTGAGTACGGAGCGGCCACACAGCTAGAAAAAATTGACATGATCGATTACGCCGACGTGATAGCACTAAACAAATTCGACAAACGCGGTGCTCTCGACGCATTACGCGATGTAAAAAAGCAGTACCAACGCAGCCGTCAGCTTTTTAGCAAACGTCCAGACGAGATGCCCGTATACGGCACCATTGCTTCTCAATTCAACGACCCAGGAACGAACACGCTGTATCGTGCTGTAATCGATCTGTTGAACGTCCGCTGTGACCTCGGGTGGGAGTCTACGTTTACCATAAGTGACGAAATGAGTGAGAAGATCTATGTGATCCCACCCGATCGTACGCGATACTTGGCAGAGATTGTCGAAGAAAACAAACGCTACGATAGCATGGTGGAGAAGCAAGCCGAAATCGCGCGAACTCTATGGCGCATCCAAGGTGCTACAGAAGCTCTGGTGAACGTTAGTAATAACGAGCAACAGTAATTAATAACTACTCTAACGAACAATAACGGACAACAACTATGCGCACAGTATTCAACGTGGCCATACTCACGTTAACAATCGCGGTAATCACAGGTTGTGGCGATAGCGCGGGTACAGATCCTGAAACGAAGCCTGGCCGTGTGCGCCTTCTGCACTTCGGATATGATGTGCAGGCTCTCGACCTTCGAGTGAATGGCGCCCTTATTGCCTCGAACATTACCTATGGCAATAGCAGCGGATACAAGGATGTTGTGGCTGGACAGGACACAGTAAATGTTCACTATGCAGGCAACCCACTGGCACGCACAAGCTCAATTCAACCTATTGGTGCATCGAGTGACTACACGGTATATGCCTTTCCTCCTGCGGCAGCATTCAGTACTTCGATGTACAGCGATCCACGGCAGATTCCTCCGGGAAAAGCACGCATCAAGCTTGTGAATGCAAGTGATGATATCGGACAGATTGCTATACGTATAACCGGCGCATCGGGCTTACTTCTCGGACCTATCGGTCATACCGGTGCAACGGGTTACGTCGAAGTCGTATCTGGAAAATTCTCCTTCACACTCGAGCGTCCCGCATCACCAACTTGGTTCTTAGATCTCGACACAGTGACGCTTGCAAGTAGTGGTGTGTACACGCTGGTCGTTCACGGAACGCTAACTGATGGTGATGCCTTTGACTTGAAACACAGATTATACTCAGACAACGGACCCGGCACTGAATTCATTGACATGCAGCAAGCACCGGCAACAGGCAAAATCTTGTTCGCCCATGCAGTTTCGAACGCACCTCCCATGAGTATCGCTATCGATGGCACGACGCCGACGATAACCGCTTTGACATTCGGTAGCGCTTCGTCGTACACGACCCTAAGCGCCGGCAACCACACAGCAACCGTAAGCGTTAACGCATCCCCGATCCTTAGCAACATTCCCTTCACGGTTCAGAACCGTAAGTCATACACCGTCCTAGCAATCGGAACACTCGTACCTGATAATGTCGCACCTGTCACGCTAGAAGACTTTACTACCCCATCGTTTTCTGCTGCACTGATTCGCTTCGTCCACGCAGCCCCTTCAACAGCGGACATTGATGTGCGTGCGACATTGACATCCGGCGGCAACATTCCGCTACCAGAAATGCAAGGCATCGGATATCGCCAGACAAGCATCTCTGGCATTTCTGGACTGGCCTTTATTCCTGTTACGCCTACCGGTACGTATACCATGCGCTTTATGAAGGCTGGCACAGAAGTAGAACTGTTTTCTCAAACAGATCTCACGTTCCTACCGGGTAAAATCTATACGCTTTGGGTAGGGGGCTCTGCGATGACGAATACCCTAAAAGCCTACGTGATTACGCACAACCCATGATAACGAAACAGCGCACTGACTTAGAGGACATTAGCAAGAAGCTTGAATCACAGCTCCTTGCGGAAGTGCGTGCGATAATCGAATCGTGGGAGCAACGGAAGGCTGCATACAAAGGCGCTGAGTTTGCGTACAAAGTCCGTGGTAAGGAAATCCGAGTCGATAACTTCACCGAATCGCTCTCTCACACTCGAGTGCCGAAGATTGCTGTACCTCGCTTCCAGGACTGGGGCGAGATTGTGCGGTGGTGTATGCAGGAAAATTTTCCTGGTGAATTCCCTTACACCGCTGGAGTGTATCCTTTCAAACGGATGAACGAAGACCCGGCACGCATGTTTGCCGGTGAAGGCGGTCCAGAGCGTACTAATAAACGATTCCACTATCTATCTCGCGGCCTACCAACAGCGCGTTTGTCGACAGCGTTCGACAGCGTAACGTTATATGGTGAGGACCCCGACACGCGTCCGGACATCTACGGTAAGATTGGCAACTCAGGCGTTAGCATCTCCACACTCGACGATGCCAAGAAACTGTATTCAGGCTTTGACCTGTGTGCGCCGTCGACATCGGTGTCTATGACCATTAATGGTCCGGCTCCGATGATACTTGCATTCTTTATGAATGCCGCAATCGATCAGCAGTGTGAAAAATATATTCACGCGCATGGACTTGTAAACGCGGTACAGAAGCGCATCGATGACATCTACGAGCAGAAGCAGGTGCAGCGTCCGTTGTATAAACACGGCGACGGTACAACCGAGCTACCTGAGGGGAACGATGGCCTAGGTCTGCTACTGTTGGGCGTCACGGGCGACGAAGTGCTGCCGGCAGACGTCTACCAAGAGTGCAAGGCATACGCGCTGCAAAGCGTTCGAGGTACGGTGCAAGCTGACATTCTCAAAGAGGACCAAGCGCAGAACACGTGCATTTTCTCTACGGAATTTGCTTTGCGCATGATGGGCGATGTTCAACAGTCGTTCATCGATCAAAAGGTTAGAAATTTCTACTCTGTGTCGATATCGGGTTATCACATTGCCGAAGCTGGCGCGAACCCCGTAAGCCAACTAGCATTTACTCTGGCGAATGGTTTCACGTATGTCGAGTACTACCTCTCACGAGGAATGAACATCGACGATTTCGCGCCGAATCTTTCGTTCTTCTTCTCGAACGGTGTAGACCCGGAATACAGCGTAATTGGTCGTGTTGCACGACGCATATGGGCGAAGGCCATGCGGAACAAGTACAAAGGCAACGAACGATCGCAGATGCTGAAGTATCACATTCAGACATCGGGCAGGTCGTTGCACGCGCAAGAGATTGATTTCAACGACATTCGCACAACGCTTCAGGCCTTGTACGCTATCTATGATAATTGCAACTCACTGCACACCAATGCCTACGATGAGGCGATCACGACGCCTACGGAAGCCAGCGTGCGAAGAGCACTAGCAATTCAGCTAATCATTAACCGCGAGCTAGGGCTTGCAAAGAACGAGAATCCGATGCAGGGGTCGTTTATCATTGAAGAACTCACAGACCTCGTCGAAGAAGCAGTGTATACAGAGTTTCGCCGCATCAGCGACCGTGGCGGTGTGTTAGGCGCTATGGAAACGATGTATCAACGCAACAAGATTCAGGAGGAGTCGCTGTACTACGAGACCCTCAAGCACAGCGGACAATACCCTATCGTCGGAGTGAACACGTTTTTGTCGGACAAGGGCTCACCAACGGTGATTCCTACTGAAGTAATACGTTCAACCGAGGCAGAAAAGCAACAGCAGATCGACAACCGTGTAGCCTTTCAGCAACGCAACAGCAATGAAACCCAAGCCGCGCTCAAAGTACTGCAGGAGACCGCAGTACATAACCGCAACATTTTTGATGGACTTCTAGAAGCGTCGAAGGTCTGCTCGCTCGGACAGCTAACCCATGCGCTCTATCAAGTGGGCGGACAATACCGTCGTAACATGTAAAGAAGTCGGAACTTGTATTTAGGCTGACAGTAGGTTCGTCTCTACACAACTGCCGAACAAATGAAAATTCCCTCCGAATACTCGATGCTATTACCGCTGCAACGTGGCGCCAACGGCAAGGATGTGCGTCTCGTTCAGGAGTGGTTATCACTGAATGGGGTCCAGCTTCGAGCCGATGGCGACTACGGTCCAGCCACCGAAGCGTCTGTACGCAAGTTTCAGACAAAGGCGAAGCTTCAGCCAACGGGTATTGTGGATGAATACACGCTACGCGCCCTGATAGCCCCTTTGAACAGAGTGTGCAAGCCCCTTACCACCACTGCCGAAACATACAGTCAGCGAGTTGTGGCTGCGGCACGCAATCATCTGCGCGAACATCCGCGGGAAATGGGTGGGCAGAATAAGGGTCCATGGGTTCGCCTCTATACCGGCGGCAAAGAAGGCGCGGCTTACCCCTGGTGCGCGGCATTTGTAACGTTCCTTATGTCCCAGGCTGCAGAATCGCTGAAACTCGCTGCAATGCCAATCAGGGGCTCGCTCTCGTGTGACGAATTGGCAAGCCAGGCTAAGGCAGTTGACAAGTTTGTTGCAGAAAGCGAATTGCGTTCAGGTAAGAACGCTCGAACGGAGCTCGTACCAGGTACGATTTTCCTTGTACGCAGCAAAACAAACGCAAACGACTGGATGCATACCGGTATTGTCACTGGCGTAATGCATGATTATTTCGAGACGATCGAGGGTAACACAAATGACGACGGTGACAGAGAAGGCTATGAAGTCTGCCGCCGCTTGCGTGGCTTTGGCCACATGGATTTTATCCTACTAGGATGACAACGGTGGACCGCGACGCTGCGCGTCCCTCACGGAATGGCGGCGGCCTGGTGAGCTTGGAAGACATCCGTGCTGCGGCAGATCGCATACGACTGTACGTTCATGATACGCCCGTTCTGACCTCGCACTATTTCGACTCGCTCTTCAACGCCAGTATATTCTTCAAGTGCGAGAATTTTCAAAAGGTGGGTGCGTTCAAGGCTCGCGGAGCTTGCAATGCTGTCTTTTCGCTCACTGACGACGAAGCTCGACGGGGCGTTGCTACGCACTCTTCGGGCAACCACGCTCAGGCCGTTGCTTATGCTGCTCGACTACGGGGCCTTCCTTGCCACATCGTTATGCCTACCAGCGCGCCAGCTGTTAAGCGAAATGCGGCGTGTGACTACGGCGCAACCATAATCGACTGCGAGCCCACGATGGCCGCGCGCGAACAAGCTCTCGAGGACATTGTCGATAAGACCGGTGCTCATCCCATACCGCCATACAACGACTTGCGCGTAATCGCCGGACAAGGCACAGCTGCTCTCGAACTGATGTCTGAGATCCCCGACCTCGATACGATCATGACCCCGGTAGGGGGCGGCGGTCTGCTAAGTGGAACCGCGGCTTGTGCCAGGGGGCTCGGACCAGTCTCGATGGAGATTATTGGTGTTGAACCTGAAGTGGCCGATGATGCCCGGCGTTCAATTATCGCAGGCAACATTCTTCCTTCCGGCGACCCCATGACAATCGCAGATGGTTTGCGGGGCATGTTAGGTCCGATAACCTTCAGGCATCTGGTTGCGCACACGGTGCAGATGCACACGGCTAGAGAGGAATCTATTCGTGTAGCATTGGGGCTTGTTCTCGAACGCATGAAGCTAGTTGTTGAACCAAGCGCAGTAGTGACGATTGCAGCAGCGATGGAGCAGCCTACACTTATTCGCGGCAAGCGCGTGGGCATTATCCTTAGCGGCGGTAATCTGGAGGTACGACCTCTATGGACAAGGTTGTAGTTCTTACCGGAAGCTCAGGCGGAATAGGCATGGCGCTGCTGCAGCGCCTCCGCGATACACCTGCGCGTGTGATGGCTACCGCCCTGCCAGAATCTCTGCACTTCATCACCGACGCAGGGTTTCGAGAGTCAGACAAGCTTTTAATTCGTGCACTCGATCTCCGCGATTCTTCAAGTATCGATCGTGTCGTAAAGGAAGCGCTCATGCGTTGGGGACGCATTGACGTCCTGGTGAACAATGCAGGCATAAGTTATCGCGGCGTCGCCGAACAGATGAGCGCTGAGGAAGAGCTCGAACAGATGACAGTGAACTACCTCGGCCCAATGTCGCTGACGCGTCGCGTATTGTCTGTAATGCGGCTGCAACGCCGTGGTCACATTGTGAACGTTTCAAGCGTTGGTGGAATGATGGCCATGCCCACGATGTCGAGTTATTCTGCCTCGAAATGGGCCTTGGAAGGGGCTAGCGAAGCGCTTTGGTATGAAATGCGTCCGTTCGGCGTTTTCGTGACGCTCATCGAGCCCGGCTTTATCAATTCGGAGGCGTTTCGTAAGGTACGGACGCCAAAGTCGATCCAAGACTTGCCCGAAGGGGCGAATCCGTATGAAGAATACTATAAAAACATGGGTCGATTCGTGACGTGGCTCATGGAGCACTCGCTGGCAACATCAGCATCTGTCGCAGGTGTCATTGTGCGCCAAATTCTCAAGAAGCGCCCCGCCTTGCGCGTACAGGCAACATTAGATGCATGGATTTTTAACGCGCTGAGGCGATTCCTGCCACGCAGGTTCTACCACCCCCTACTTTATCGACTTCTGCCAGCTATTAACACCTGGGGAAAGCCCCATCCCTGAGCCCCTTTTCGTAGTTTTGCCGTCTGAATTCAATCGTGAGAAAGGCATTGCAGAATCGATATGCTAGCAGGTTACGAAGCAGTCATAGGACTCGAGGTGCACGCGCAGTTGCTCACGGAGTCGAAGGCATTCTGTGCCTGTCCGACCACGTACGGTGCTCAGCCGAACGTAAACGTGTGCCCCATTTGTCTTGGGCACCCGGGCGCCCTGCCTGTGGTGAACGAGAATCTTGTCCGTTTTGCCGTAACCATGGGCCTCGCCACAAAGTGCAGTATCCGTCCGGTTTCTCAATTCTCGCGCAAGAACTACTTCTACCCAGACCTGCCAAAGGGGTATCAGATCTCACAGTACCAGGACCCGATCTGTTATGGCGGACACGTAGAGATTGAAGTTGGCGGGGTCGAAAAGACGATTGGAATTACGCGCATTCACATGGAAGAGGACTCAGGGAAGTCTATCCACGATCTTGATATCGACACGCTTGTAGACCTTAACCGTAGCGGCGTTTGTCTTATTGAAATCGTCAGCGAACCCGACATCCGCTCCGCATCCGAGGCGTCTGCCTACCTTCAGCAGATACGTCAAACACTTGTCTACCTAGGCATCTGCGACGGGAATCTTGAAGAAGGCTCGATGCGCTGTGATGCAAACGTCTCAGTGCGGAAAATTGGCGCACCACAATTCGGAACGAAGGTTGAAGTAAAGAACCTGAATTCATTCCGTAATGTCGAGAAGGCAATCGAGTACGAGATTGGCAGGCAGATAGAGCTGGTTGAGGCTGGCGGAACGATTCAGCAGGAAACAATGATGTGGGATGCTGGGAAGCAGCAGACGAAGTCGATGCGCTCGAAGGAAATGGCGCACGATTATCGGTACTTCCCTGAGCCCGATCTTCGGAACGTCGAAGTGGATGCGGATTGGCTCGAGCAGATTCGCGAATCCCTACCTGAGCTTGGACTGGCAAAGAAGAAGCGATTTGTTCAACAGTATAATCTGCCCGCATATGACGCTCAGATTTTGGTCGATGATGTCGCATTAGCGAAATACTTTGTTGAAGCTACCGGATCGTTGGAGCACCAAACACCCGAAGCGTTCAAGATGGTTAGCAACTGGACGATGACCGAGGTTTTGCGCATTATGGGAGAACGCAAGTGCAGCGTGGATGCAGTTGGTCTAAAGCCCATTCAACTTGCCTCACTCGTCGATATCGTACAAACCGGCATTATTAGTAACAAGATTGCAAAAGAGATCTTCCCAGACCTCCTTGGAACCAGCCTTACCGCCGATGATATCGTTCGTGAAAGGGGCTTAAAGCAGGAATCAGACGAGGGTGTGTTGCAGAAGATGGTAGACGACGTTCTGCGCGACAATCCTGATAATGTTGCAAAGTATAGGAACGGCAAGGACAATCTTTTTGGCTTCTTCGTTGGGCAAGTATTGAAGGCATCGGGTGGATCGGCAAATCCAACGCTGGTGCAATTGCTCATGAAGAGGGCTCTGGATAAATAGGAACCCTTATGCCAATTACACCTACGAGCACCATCTGGAAGAACGGAGACTTTATACCGTTCGAAGATGCGACGTTGCACGTGCTCTCGCATGTGGTGCACTACGGCACGTCATGGTTCGAAGGTATACGCGCGTATGAGACGGCGAAAGGCACGGCGATTTTTCGACTCGACGACCATATGCGTCGCTTAGGCGATTCGTTAAAGGTGTACAGAACCAGCTTGCCATTTTCTATCGAAGACATGTCGGCAGCTGCTGTAGAGCTGGTTCGTCGCAACGGACTCTCCACGTGCTATATACGTCCGGTGGCGTTCCGCGGCTTCGGCGACATGGGTGTGTACGCTCTTCGCTGTCCGTTAGAAGTCTTCATGATTGCTTGGCAGTGGGGTGCGTATCTGGGTGACGAAGCAGCAGAGCTTGGTGTCGATGTATGCATATCATCGTGGGACAGAATTACGCCCAACGCGCTACCGTCGGCTTCGAAAGCTGGTGGCAACTACATGAACTCTCAGCTTGTGAAGATGGAGGCAGTGGAGAACGGGTACGCAGAAGGCATCTGTCTCGATAGCTATGGCAACGTTTCCGAAGGCAGTGGCGAAAATGTGTTTATTGTTTCTAATGGCGAGCTTATAACGCCCCCTGCGGCATCATCACTCTTGCCTGGCATTACCAGAGATACAGTATGTGTACTTGCAGAGGAGCTCGGCATCGAAGTGAAAGAGCGCAATATTCCGCGTGCGATGTTGTACACGTGCGATGAGATGTTTCTTGTCGGGACGGCTGTAGAAATAACTCCTGTGCGGTCGGTTGACCGAATCGTCGTTGGCAACGGAGGAATTGGTGTAGTGACGAAGCGCATCCAGGAAGCTTTTTGCAACGTAGTCGTTAATGGCGACGATCCGCACAACTGGCTTACATGGGTGACGAAAACAACGGCGAAGAAGACGAAGTCGAAGTCCACAAAAAAGTAATCACGACGACTAATCTCGGAGAGCGGAAGATGGCAAAGAGTGCAGCTACAAAGAATGCTGGCAAGAAGGAAAGCGCGAAGCCGTCTTCCGGTTCGAATGGCACCTTGTTCGATACTAAAGGTTTTGATAAAGCGACCTTACTGGAGTGGTATCGTGTTCAGCATCTCGGACGACGTTTGGACGAGAAGGCAGCGAACTACCTGAAGATGGCGAAGGGCTGGTCCTATCACGCCCCGTTCGCCGGCCACGACGGAATTCAATTGGCATTGGGTAAGATCTTCCGTCCAGGCAAAGATTATCTCTTTCCTTACTATCGCGATCTGCTTACATGTCTCGCAGCAGGCATAACGGTCGAGGAGATTATTGCGAATGGTTTGAGTAAAGATGTCGATGTGGCGGGTGGCGGGCGTCACATGAGTAACCACTTCGCGAAGATTTCTCTGAACATTCAGAATGTCTCTTCATGCACGGGCAATCACGCCCAACACGCCGCTGGCCTCGCACGATCGATAAAGTATTACGAAGGCGATGAAGTCGTGTACTGCTCGACCGGCGAGAGTACCACGTCTGAGGGCTATTACTACGAAGCAGTTAACGGTGCGAACCGTGAAAAACTTCCGCTCGTCTTTGTGCTTCAGAACAACAAATTTGGAATTTCGGTTCCAGTAAAAGATCAGACGGCAAACGCAATCGTTAGCGACAACTTCCTCGGCTTCAAGAACATGAAGATCGTGTTGTGCGATGGTCGCAATCCGATGGATTCGTGGCGAGCGTTAAGTGAGGCGCGTGATTACGTTTTGACAGGAAAAGGTCCTGCCATGATTCATGCCGATTGTGATCGTCTTGGCTCGCACTCGAATTCAGACAATCACGATCTCTATCGCGAGACCGAAGAGGTTGAAGGCATGCGGAAACGCGATCCACTGCCAATGATGCGCGCGAGTCTCGTTGCGGCTGGCATTGCGACTGACAAAGAACTTGCTGCAATCGAAGAGGACAACAAGCGCACCGTGTTTGCGGCGGCAGATGCCATCGAGCCCCTTCCTGGCCCCCTACCTGAGTCATACATAGACTTTGTGCTTCCGCCTGCGATTGTCGAATACGACGACCGTTCTCAAGAGGACTGGAAGCCTGCATCGGATGCAGCAGTGCTTACGTTTCGCGAAGGCATCAACACCAGCATGCTCGAGGAGTTTCGCAGAAATCCGAACACCTTCTTGTTTGGTCAGGACGTAGCATCGGTAAAGAAGCAGGGCATTTTTAATGTCTGCAAGGGCATGCTTGACGAATTCGGCAACAAGCGGGTATTCAATGGTCCGATTGCCGAAGACTACATCGTTGGAACGGCGAACGGAATGTGCCGGTATCGAGACGACATTCGTGTTGTTATCGAGGGCGCAGAATTCGCAGACTATTTCTGGCCTGCAATGGAGCAACTGGTCGAGTGCTCGCACGACTACTGGCGTACACGTGGTCAGTTCTCTGCTAACATGGTAGTGCGTCTTGCAAGCGGCGGATATATACAGGGTGGGCTCTATCACTCGCAGAACCTAGAAGCAACGTTTGCAACACTGCCTGGTATTCGCGTAGTGATGCCATGCTTTGCCGATGATGCTGTTGGCCTTATGCGTAATGCTATCAGATCTCGCGGTGTGACGATGTACCTCGAACCAAAATTCCTTTACAATTACCGTCCAACCTCGGCACCTCTCCCACCCGAAAACGTTGTTATACCGTTCGGTAAGGCGCGAATACGCCGTGAGGGCACCGATGTCACCATCATCGCGTACGGAACTGCCGTTCACTGGAGTTTGCAGGCAGCCGCGATACTGGAAAAGGAAAACATTTCGGTGGAAGTGATCGATTTGCGTTCGATCATTCCGTGGGACAAAGACCTTGTACTAGAGCGTGTTCGGTCCACGGGACGTTGCGTGGTGGCCCATGAGGACAGAGTTACGGGTGGTTTTGGGGGCACAATTGCAGCTGAAATAGGGCAGGAACTGTTTCGATACCTCGACGCACCTGTGCTACGTGTTGGTTCGAAGGACACCCCAGTGGGGTTCGCTAAATCGCTAGAGGCCGCAACCTTGTTGTCCGTAGACGATGTCGCGAATGCAGTGCGCAAGACCGTCGCATTCTAAGACCTCTCACGTGTCAGCCGCCTTGCACAGTGTCAGCTTTAAGGCGATGTAACCCACAGAATAACACGGGTTTACATCCATTTTCATATCGTTTGGTTTGTCTGCAGACTCGCGGTATATTTGCCCGCTTCGTTCCGTGGGCGGGGCACGCCGTGTCGTGCCCGAACACAAACTTTTGAGGATGCATGAGCACAGAAGAATTAGAAGAGACATCTGAGACCAGAACGACCCTTAGGACGACACCTGAGTGGATGACCAATAACAGTCAGGGCATGATCTATCTGGTCATCCTTGGCGTAGCTATCGTGCTCGGCGTGGGCATTTGGCTGTTTGTGCAGTATCAGCAGGATCAGAACTCCGAGGCCACGATGGCCTTGGCGCGAATTCGTCCTGTATACACAGATGGCAGGTACTCCATGGCGCTTACGGGCGACTCGGTGCCCCCCGTTGGCGATATCGAAGTCATGGGTCTAACTGAAATCTCAGCTGAATATGGCGGCACCGATGCTGGTAAAGACGCTGCGCTACTTGCGGGCCATAGCCTAGTGAGCCTGGGAAGGCATGCCGAGGCACGTGAGCAGTTTGAGTTAGCCAAAGAGTCCGACGCTGCCTTGGTGCAGGTGGGTGCCTTAAATGGGTTGGGAGTATGCAAGGAAGTTGAAAAGGATCTGGCCGGTGCGGCCGCCTACTACGAACAAGCTGCTGATAAGGGGCAGAAAACGGGGCTCGAAGCCCGTTCTCTCCTGTATGCGGGGCTTGCGTACGAGAAGGCTGGAGACACGAAAAAGGCTGGTGAAATCTTTTTACGGATCGTTCGGAAGTATGGATCGTCAGAGTCCTCGTCGACTGCTAAAATCGGCCTCGCGAGGCTTGGCATGGCAATTGATTAGAAGGGGTTGGCATTCCATGCCATTTTTTGCTTTGTGAATGACTCGAAATAAGTAAAGCATAGGTTTTTACAACTGGAGGTTGTATGCAACGTTGGTTTCGTCTGAGCAGTTTACTGCTTGTGCTAACCGCAGCATGTACGGTAGTCCAATCGCAGGATTACGTAGAGGTTCGCGGAAGTCTGTCTACTGGTCAGGTGCGCGTCTTTGTGAGAGACACCATCTACCGTATCAGCGGCACGTACACGATTGGCGGAACACTGGTGATAGAACCAGGTACCCGCGTCGAATTTTTGCCAAATGGTCGACTGATCGACTCGACTGGCGGTAGGATTATAGCTGACGGTCGCATGACTGCCACATATAATGCTGCTGCGGTTAATCCGCTGTTTCCGCCGTATACGGGTTATGATGACCCTGCATACTTCGGCGCACCGGGTGTGATCACGTCAACCATAGCTCCAGAGCCCACGATTCACCCGTCCAAGTACGGTGTGGTATTCAATGTGGATCTGGGTTCAGACCCGAACCTCCAGGGTCTGACACCGGCCGAGGCCATCATGTATAAGGCTGCGCGCCTTGAGCAGGGTGGTGTCATTACGGCTATTCGTCTGAACCCATGGTTCCGACAAAAGCTCGGCAGCTCTATTAACGTTCGTCCGGCACGCATTACGTTCATCGCCGGCGACGTAAACAACTTCTCGCGTGAATGGGGACACATTGTTGTGCTTCCTGGTTCACGTGCCGCGTTCTTCCGTGATGTCGACTTCAGGAATTTCCGCAAGGACACAACGGTTGATAACGAACCGGTGTATCTGCGCAATAGCAGCAACCAAAACCTATCGCGCGCCCAGGCAGAGGCAGCAAACGACAACCTTCTTCGTGCTTCGAATGGTGGCGGTGGTGCTATCACTACCTTCTCTGTTCGTACATGGCTTGTTGGCTGTACGTTTATTAACAACATGGCACGGTATCGCGGCGGCGCATTGCAAGTCTTGCAAGCCCCTGTCGATCAGTTTGTAGGCTCAACCCTGCAGTTGTATCCTGTTGTGAGCCCTGCTGCACTTGCCGCACTCCAGAATTATCCGACAAACGTTAACCCATGGTTGACAGAGCCGGAAAACGCTCAGACAATCTCCCAGAACATCAAGTCGATTGATAATCTCCATGATGTAATTGCCGAGCCTCTAACAGACGCAGATCGTCAGTCCCTTGATGACGCTCGTCTGGCTATGTACCTTGGTCGCATTCGTCAAATCCGCTTTACGAACAACCGCACATTGAACTCCGATGTCGACACTGTTCGCATTGGTGGCATTCTGTTCGTGACCGACGTAAACCGTGCATCTACGGTCTATGGTACGCTCGACCGCTCGCGCAAGAACGAAGCCTCTGGTGGCGCTGTATACATCTCCGGTCGTGATCGCTTCACGGTTGGTTTTGGTATCAACGACATTCAAGGTAAAGACACACTCGAGTGCACAGGCAACTACGCTGAAAACCGCCAGTCAACGAATCTCGTCGGTGCTAACCGCACGACGGGTGCTCGTGGTGGTGCCATTCACGTAGCGGACAATACGGCTGTAATCTTTGCTGGACGTTTCACATCGAACAAAACGATGGTGCCGTTCATTAAGGACATGAGCACGCTCAACCTTAACACGTCTATAACAAGTTACTCGCACGGCGGTGCTATCTATGCCAGCCCAAATGCTGGCCAAATCTCCGTCCGTGGTAATCTCGATAACAACCCTCCAACACACTTCCTGTCGAACGAATCGGCACGTGGTGGAGCTATCTATGTCGCAACGGGTGCTGTAGACATTCTGCAATCACCGGTCATCGGTGGTTCAGACGGTATTATTAACGCTCGCGACTACGGCTTCAACATCAAATTCCGTGACAACAAGGCATCCGCAGACGGCGGCGCTATCTTCACTGGTCGCAACATGCGTGTGTATGGTGCGGGTGGTGCAACGGGCCCACTGTGGGTGTACGGCACGAACTATGGTGTTGAATTCACGAACAACACGGCTGGTTACTCCGGCGGTGCTGTTGCAGTTCATCAACCACAGGCTCAGCTACCGATCGAGCGTCGCGTGCTTCGCTTTGTCCGTTCAACGTTTGTAAACAACCGCGTAGGTGAAGTTGCAGACTCCGTTAAGAATGAAGTACGTGGTGGTGGTGGTTTATACACCATCAACTCCGACCTTAACGTAGTTAAGGGTACAGAATTCCGTGCAAACAAGGCGTTCAACGGTAACGGCGGTGCGGTTTCAGTAGTAACACCAGATACACTAACACGCAAGCGCTTCATGGTGTCAGATCTTGACAGCATGTTGTATAACGGCCTTGGTGTAGCTACGGGCTACATGGCGCGTAACGACGTGTTCACGTTCCAGACTATCATGCCTCGCGCGGATGAGCGCATGCTTACCCGATTCTACGACAACGTTGCAGTGCCAAACATGGCCCGCATGGGTAGTGGTACAACACAGCGCAACGATGTTCTAGTACGTCACCCAGTCGTCGGCATCCGTGAAAACGGTACTGGCCTCGGCGGTGCATTGTACATCCTTGATAGTATCCGCGTTCGCGTCGACACCTTTGGTTTCGATCGCGTACGTATGCAGAACAACACCGCTTACACTGGTGCTGCGATTTACTCTGACAACTACGATCTGAAACTCGGCGTTCAGCGCTGCCTTTTCACAGGCAACCGTGCGACTTCCGATATCAGTCGTCGTTCAGATACCATCACTGGTCCGTTGCTAAATGGTGCTAATCCTGCTTCAAGCGATCTAGCGGGTGCGGTCATTTACGGTGAAGTAACAGGTCCACTACCATGGACACTTGCAGGCTCCGCAGCTAACTCCATCTACGATAACAATGCCCGTTTCATTATCCGTATGCCTGATGCTCAGGACACCAAGGGTGTTCTTGCTGGCACAACGGGTATCGGTTTTGGTGGCGTTGATACACTCCGCGGCAACTACTGGGGTCGCACAGAAGCAAACGTTAACACGATTCTTCCGCTATCTCAGAACCAAACATTCCAGCGCATTCAGGAAACGTTCTTCATAGCCGGTAACGGTAAGACGCACTTGAATTTCAAACGGAACTTTACGGTTAACCTCCGCGAGCAAGGTCCATTCGAATCGACCTATCGCTACAACTACAAGCCAATTCCGATCTACGAGATCCCAGATACACTTCTGCTTGCAGGCCGTATCTACGACATCTTCGACAAGGGTACCGATATCAAGACAGCCGACTACTCACGTCGTCGTATGTCACCAATCGAAGACTTCGCTGTTGGTATCCCACCGACACTGAAGATGTACACCGATCCACTGCGTCCATCCTTCAACAAGTACGTAAAGCGCACAACGCGCAATCCGTTCGATGCTGAAATGGATCCTGTAATCGCTCGCGTTCAAACAGAATTTGTTGGTGACCATCCAATTGGCTACCCACTGTTCCTAGAGGCTCGTGCCGACTACAGCTCTACAGCCGAAATCAGCAACAACGATCCTCGCGCTATTAACGAGACTGTGTTCTTCGTTATCAACCAGCGTACCGGTGACTTTATTCGCATGAATCTTAGCCAAAAGGGACTCACAGATACAATCTTCCGCGCTCGCACGGAACTTGTACCTGACTCCACAAATGGTGGCGATCCAAACATCCGTCGTGCATTTGAAAACCTTGCGACATATGGATCAGGTGCAACACTTCTTTCGCGCCTTGCTGACAACGGCATCGCTGAAGATTCGTCTGCTCTACCTGGTCGTCGTTGGGAAGGCTCGACAGTGCTTGGCGAACTTGGTGGACCAAACTTCCGCTTAGGTAATCGTCCTGCGCTACCAACTTCCAACAATCTCTTCGGTGACGGCGGTAAAGAAACGTACTACGGTGGAGAGCGTTACCGCGCCCTACCAGTACGTGAAGGTGACGAAGTCATCGTTGTGTCACGTACGGTTCTCTGGAAAGATGGCGTTGTCGCAGCTATAAACGGCGCTCTGTCGTTTACTGTTGGCAACAACACGACTCCACCAGTGTTTACCGGCTCAGCAGATACTCTTGGTACTGCAGCGTCTATTCATCCAGCAATGCGCAATCGCGTATTCGTAACGGAGAATCGTCTCTATACTCCAATCACGGCAGCTCAATCACTTCGCGCTGATGGCAATGGCAGCTGGTTCAACGAACCAGCATCCTATCCTGCTGATTCAGCCGGTGTACCGTTACCAGCTCTTGACTGGACAGAACGTGATACAATCTTCACGATCACTGCAACAGATACCAATCGGTTCTTCGACCCACGCGTGCTCCTCGATAGCACACGTAGTTCGTATCTCTCGTACTTCTACACGATCACAGACCCAGCTTCAGCCTTGAAGTACTGGTTGCGTGACACGCTGGTGAAGGCTTCAGACGCCGACAACATGGCATGGGGTGCTACTGGATACCGCATTCTTCGCGGACGTCCAATCAACCCATACATCGTTCCAGGTGGTGAAGAAATTGAAGTTGTTGCAAAGAACTTCCCGCCAACGCTTGAACTCGTAGACTCTTTACGTGCATCAGGCTTTACGGAAGAAATGATCGCTAAGTGGATCTATCTGTACCCAAGCTATTTCCATGCTGAAGCGTACGACAACAACTCGATTCCTCTAGACCAACGTAATCCAGACAATACGAACGCTCGCTACCTACAACAAGACACGGTAAACTTTGGATTCATCGACTCGACATCCTATCGTTTCCGTATCCATGTTGTAGACAGTCTGCCACGATTCCTCTGGGCTCATCCAATTCGTAGCGTCAACGAGCAGCAATACACAAGCATGCTTAAGGGCGATACGACAATCGTGCTCGATCCGACGACAACTGATTCAACTGTCTTTGCTAACGGACGTTACCTGGATACACTCCGGATGCGCGTTACAGAGTCGCGCGTTGGCCGTCGTTTCATCGTTCCGAATGCGATTGTAGATGAAGCGTACAACAATCCGGCTATCAACCAGCCGGACAGTATCAACATGCAATACGTAGCCAATCTTACTGACTCGCTTCGCTTCATGCTCGACGTGAACACCGATGATGAGTTCGAAGACGCAGCGGCGGTTGATGCAGGTCGTGCAGTTGTACAGAAGTATGGTGCATGGGACTTCCGTTATGGAAAGACCGCATACGGCTTCATGTCAACAGCTATCCGTGAAACACCAGGCGACACAACGATCGACGAAGTACGTATGTCACGTCCAATTTGGATGTCGAATCAGTACCTCCGTCGTTACTCGAACTCAGGACAAACTGATGGTTTTGCTGAGGACTTCACATCTACGGGTCGCATCAACGTTCGTATCTCGAACGCTGACGCCCGCGAGCTTCTGAAGCCAATCAACGACCTTAACCCAGGCAATCCTATAAGTGGTGACCTGAACACAGATTCTATCGTTAGCATCGTAGTGAACGACGGTCACGGTGGGCTAAGCACACTTACGCGCCGCGTATTTGTGAACGTTCAACCAACGATCATTACAGCATCACTGCCAGATGCGATAGAAGACACGGATTACAACGTCACTCTTCTTGACTCATCTCGCCGTATCAAGGTCTACGATCCTAACTTTGGTCAATGGCACGAGTTCACACTGATCTATAATGACTTCGGTCCGGATAGCATCGCTGTTGACCCGTACTTTACTGAAGCTGGTTACATCAATCTCACTGGTCGCAAGACAACACCGAAGTGGTTGAAGATCGATCCTAAGTCAGGTCTACTCTACGGTACACCTCGTGTTACTGACGTACCGTTCCCTGATTCAACAGTAAACGTTACCGTACTTGTAACCGATGCTGGTAACCTCGTCGATGTTAAAACTCTGACAATGAAGATCAACGCCGTGAACCACAATCCACGTCTGTTCTCTTCTCCTGTTATTCGCTGCGTAGATCTTGGTGCTCCATACTCAGACACGATTCGTGTGGCTGACTTGGATCTCAAGCGTCGCCAGAACAACAACGAGACACTCACGTTCCGCGTGATCAAACCAGAACCACTTGATCAATGGTCGTTCACACCACAGCAGATCACCAGTGAATCTGCCGACACTCAAAAGGTTGTCATTAGCTCAACCGGTCTAAAGCAAAACGCTCCAATCATTAATGGCCGTATCAGGATCGTTATTGAAGTAACGGATCGCACTGGTGCGCTCGATACACTCGAGTACACAGTGTCCATTTCTGATACAACGCGCTTTACTGCAGATGTTCGTGTTGAGAATTCCGTTGGTTCGTTCCAGGTTCTAACATTTGGTGTTCAAGGAACAACCATCGCTACTCGTGGTGATGAAGATGGTGCATTTGGCAAGCTCGACTCCAACTATTGCGAGTATGAATTGCCACCATTGCCAATCGGTGACATCTTTGATGCGCGCTGGACGATTCCAACGCGTCAGGGTATTCTCCGCTCTATCTTTCCATTCTCAATCACACCAGGTGAAGCCGTCTATCGTGCGCGCTTCCAAGCTGGTGGCGACAATGGCCAATCGAGTGAGTTCTATCCTGTGAAGTTGTCATGGTGCCGTGCCGACGTTCCTGCACGTGATGCAGCGAATCCAGGCTCGTACTACATCCGCGACGATATCTCCGGTACTGGTTCGTTGTTCAACTACGATATGAAGATCGGCAACGGTAGCTCGGTTCCTGATATTGTTCACACATCATCTGGTGGCTGTGATACGATAACCATCTTCCGCACATCGCTCGAAGGTTTTGTGATTGTCTATGACTTCACAACGCCAGTAGAAGGAGACGTTCCTCAAACGTCGAACGTACTGTCTATCGTAAACACGGCTCCAAACCCGTTCTCTACGTCTACAGCCATCACGTTCAACGCACCAGGTACAAAGGTTGTAACGGTAGAAATCTTTGACGCCATTGGCGCTAAAGTTGCTACACTGGCTAGTGAACTGTTCACTACTGGCAACCATACGATCGATTGGAACGGCACGAGCAACGGTACGTCAATGAGTAGCGGACTGTACACAGTACGCATCTCCGATGGCATGACCTCTGCTACACAGCAGATTGTTCTTGTCCGCTAAAGCACATCCGAAGGGGGCTGGTAAAACAGCCAGCCCCCACTCCGGCAACGATTTTAAACATGTAAACCATGGAGTACGTATGAAAAAACAGGTATTAGTTGCGTTAGCAATTGTACTCTGTTCTATCGCGTTCGGTGCTGTGGATGGCGTAGCGCAACAGATCTTTAACCAATTCCGTCAGCCGGAACTGGTTGTAGGTCGACCCTATCGCGACGTTGATATCTGCCCCGTTTCGCGCTCGAACAAAAACATCATTCCAGCCAGCTCGTTTGTGCTTGCACCAACGAACGTGAATGATCTCGACGATGGATACGCCTTTGTTCAGTTCCCATCTGGTTTCCAGCTGAACTACAATGGCGCTATCTACAATGGCGTGTATGTAAGTGTAAATGGTTTCGCAACGTTCGACGCCACCAAGCTTGTACCTGCTAAGCAATCCATCGGGCTATTCTTGAATTCAGCTTCGTATCCAGACAACGTAGTTGCTCCGTTCTGGGGTGATCACCGTCTGCGTACAAACCTTGACATCATTAATGGCTTTATGCCGTCCGAAATCTCATACACGCTCGATGTCGATCGTAATGAGACCTGCGACACGGTTCGATACACGCGCATTAATCCAGTTACTGGTCTACAGGAGACGTTTGTTCGCCGAGTGCTTATCATTCAGTGGAAAAACCTCAACATCAACGACCAGTCAATCAACTCGAGCGTTGGTAATTTCCAAGCTCGTCTGTACGAAGCAGGCGCAACGGAGAACTACCAAGGCGATATCGAGTTTGCTTACGGTTCAATCGGCGGCAACCCGTTCACAGCAGGTACAACTGTTGTAACGCGCGGTGCAACGGTTGGTATCAAGGGTAATAGTGGATTCCCTGGTTTCCTTGCAGATTTCTGGAACGGTCTGATTTGGGTTCCTCAGGTCGGAGCTAACACGCGTACTGATAGTACGTCGAGGTGGCAACCATCTGACGGTCGCTCAGACGCTATCATTCGCTTTTCATCGATTCGTTACCTGACATTCAACATTTGGGGTTTCGGTGATGCCGATACATCTGGTGCAGAAGGTCAACGTCATCAAGGTCTACCACAGAACCGACGTGTAACGGCTAACGATGCGCGCGTAATTATGCGTTCGATGGTTACCCGTCGCCTTCTCGATTCAGTTTGGAAACGTCAAGCGTATCAAGGTGATGTGAATCACTCTGGTCGCTACTACTACACAAAGCTCAATCGCACGTTTACAGCAGACTCGATTAATGCAGCAGTCAATCCTATTCCTCCGCACATCATCATCTGGCGCCGCACAATTGACGTCGAACAACTGTTCCCGTTCCCAGGTCCGGGCATCATTGCAACGACTGGCAAGCAAGTTCTGCGCGTAATGAACGAAAGCGAAGGTCTCTATGGTGTTGGTGGTAAAGCTCCAGATGTAAGCAATCTGAGCCAGATCTACTATGAAGTAACGGAATATGACGCTGCTTTGATTATGCGTTATATCTCGGGACGTCTTCCAGGACTGCCATGGATTTATGACAATGACACTACCGGACCAGACTTCGGTAAGGTTACTACAGATCTGTTTGCAGACAACGTTTCGTTCGGCACGCCTACGTCAATTGGTAATGATCTTGTTCGCATCCCTGTGTACCTGAATGGTTCAATCAACGGTACGTTCGCGTTTAAGCTCGAACTACCAGAAATAGCCTCAGTAACAAGTGTGGACGTAGAAAATGGCAATGTTGATGCAGACTTTTCTACAGACGTAGCTGTTGTCGTTGGTAACGGTGCATTTACATCGTCAACTCCGGTTGCCTATGTGACTGTTAAATCTGCAGACGTTTATCGCGTCGGCGGCATCCGTTTCAACGAAGTGGCGAAGGAAGATCAAGTCATCAACGGCGACGCTATTTCGGGCACAAGCTCGATGGCATCCTCGCCAAATCCGATGAGCACGTCAACCACAGTTGCAGTTAATGTCCCTGTAAGCGGTACATACACCATTCGCATCTTCGATGCGTTCGGTAAGAACATCGCTACAATCTTTAACGGCACGGCAAATGCAGGAACACTTTCGGCTACATGGAATGGTACTGATGCAACTGGCACGCTTGTAGCGCCAGGTGCGTATATCGTCCGCGTAGACGGTGCTGCAACAACTTCGATTATTATCTCAGTAGTGCGCTAACACGCACTTCAATTGACATGAAATGTTTTGTGATGATTATGCTGGCTGCCTTTATGGCGGCCAGCAGCATCACAAAAGCCGGAGACACGCTGCGGATCGAATCAGTTCGAACTGTCAACCTCTGCTCTAACGACAAAACATTTCTTCTGACGGCTTCGATTGGCGAGGTGTTCTTTAGTGATAGCCTCATGTACTTTGACATCACACTGAGATATGATACTTCAGTGATTCGACCAACGCAAGGCTTTCCACAGGGAACGCTTGCAGGCCAACTTGAGTTTGGAGAATACAATCCAGCATACAACTTTCGAACGCCAGGAGAGATAAAGGTGTCGGCTTTTTCGATTTCGACACACGCAAAAGGCAACATCCCTCTCATAGCAATCGGCGGTAATTTTGTTGGAGACTGTCATGACAGCGACTCGATAACCGTTCCAACTATCGGCATGTTTTACGCACTTGACTTTAATAAAGAATTCAAGCGCAAAGTGACAGTAGACGTATCGGAAATTTTTGCAGCAGTTGCGATTCCGGTAATAAAGCCATCCATAGGAGCAACGATCGATACGGAAGCAGTGCACATTGAGTCACCTGATTCTACAGCTAGCTTTACGATCGACTTAACAACACCTGAACTCAAGAACACACGTGCAGCTCTTACCGTAACAAAGGTTCCTACGAACGGCATATCAATTGATACCGTGATTTTAGTAGGTGCTACAGCAGACAGTATGAAGAGAATAGGAATCGACACAGTAAAAGTTTACTACGTCGCCCCTTCCGGTCCCTTACAGGCACAAGTTGTTCTTTCCGCCTCGCATGAGCGAAATAATGACTCGACAACGTTTACGGCCTCGGTTCAATCGTTAGAAGATTGTGGTTGCATTACGCCAGCGAAGACAGACAGCGTTAGGGTTGTAACACACAAGAAGACAGTATCAGCATTATCGGATGTCGATGAAGACTCTGTAACAATACGTATGATGGAAGATGCCATCGTAGTGCAGGGTGTTCATGGACAGCCGGGGTTTCTGACGGTTTATGCCCTTGATGGCGCGATAGTCTATCGCGTCGCGTTTAACGAAGGCACAAATCGAATTCAGGTCCCGATCCACGATCTACCGCATGGCGTCTACTTTGTAAAGACCACAAGTGGTGGGTTGACACTAACGAAAAAGTTGTTGAAGTGAAAAATCAGCTGATCTACTCATCAGAGGAGTCTAATATGATCCGTCGATATGCTCTCTGGGGTAGCGGCGCCAAGCTTGGCGTTGCTCTTCTCTTGGTAGCGTTGACCACGCTTGGTACGCAAGTATCAAACGGCCAAGGCGCCGATAAGCCGGAAATGCCGACGCTTAGTTTAACTGGCGCGGGCTCTCAATGGAACCAGACCTATTATCCTGACGGCCGCATCTGGGTACCACGTCGTGGTACAAATGGAGAGCGTACATTGCTCGTTCCTGTCTTCATGAAGAACTGCTGGAGATCGACCTCGACGTATGAGGCGTTTCCTATTTACAGCTTCAAGACAAAGATCCAGTTCGACAGCACCGCCCTCGAATTTATGGGCGTTGAAAAGAACGGTCCAATCAGAGGTCAGCAAGGTCTTCCTATCGGAGCTCTTGCTAAGGATTTCGAATTCTCTACGCATGTTACCCGTGATACCACGTTCCAACGTGTTATTGGCGGTCCACTGCAAAACCGTCTTCGTGGCAAGCGCGTAATGATTACCGCAGTGTCATCGAAACAACTACCACAAACAGGCGACATCACATCAACATGTGATCAGCGTCCGTATGTAGAGTTGTTCTACCTACGCTTCCGCGTTATTGCAAATCCTGCACAGAACCCGGTTAGCGCGCGTACGCCGTTAATTCTCACGAACGACACATTGTTCTACAACGACTTCCAAGTCGGATACGAACTACCGTTCCCGGGCGATCCAGTTCCTGGACCATACGCTGGTCTTGGTGGCGTAGACAACTTCTTCTTCGACCAATTCAACCAAGAGCAAATTCGCGATCCACTACGTCCATCACGTCCAGGTATGGTCTGGGTGGAAGTAACGGATGAAATCCCTCGTCTATCGTTTACACTACAATCTGACCGTCAATTCCGTCTGGCTGACTCTGTTGACGGATCGAACAATGCAGACTGGTTTGTTGTAGACCCCGTAACGATTGACTCTGGTGCTACACCTGCTGTCGACCACGCCATCGTTAATGGTGTAGGTACGCGTGACATCGATGTTATCAATGCAACGTCAGGCACGCGCATGACTGACATCCTTGTTCAGTCTGACGCAAAGTGGCTCACGTTCAAGTCATTCCGCAAGGGTGGTTTAGGCGAAATCGATCCATTCCCTCAGCCAGTCCGTGAAGGCCGAATTGATTACATCGATAAGGGTATCCTAGGAACAACCCTCGGTGTAACGCCATTGGGCGATCCTACGACCTTGCAACGCGACCTTAACCTTCGCATTATCTGTGATTGGACGAAAGTCAATCCA
>JBKJNB010000104.1:0-16811 GCA_046595995.1 Candidatus Kapaibacteriota bacterium | reverse complement strand
GACAAAATCTACAGCGCCGTGCAAAAAGTAGCTGCCGCCGAAGGCTACGACATGGTCTGGGATAAGAGCACGCAGCCCCTTATTTACGTGAATGCGAAGTATGACATCACGGTAAAGGTGATGAAAGAGCTGGGCATTGATGCGCTTGACATGGAGCGCAAGCAGCAGGACATCATCGATGGTGATCCTCGCAACAAGCGTCAGGAAGAACCGCGCCGTCGCAAGACCCGACGAGGCTCTGATCCTGTGCCCGACACGACGCGAATCATGGACGAACCGACGCCACGATTCCCCGTTGGCGACGTACGGCAACCAGTAATACCTGAGGAACTTCCAAGACCGAAGACTGACAGTACGCTTCCAAAGAAAGAAGACGAGGTGCCGCGATGAGTGAGGACATGAAGAAACGTCATGGCTACACTGTACGCTATCTGGCCGATCTCGTTGGTGGAACAGTGCAGGGCGATGACAGCCAACTCATTACCGGTATCAATCGCATCGAATCGGCACGCCAGGGCGAGCTGACGTTTCTTTCGAACCCGAAGTTCGTGAAGTTTCTGCCGCTAACCCACGCATCATGCATTATCGTACAGCGTTCCCTTGCTTCTTCGGAAGGGGCCGAAGGGCGCACGATGATTCTTTCCGATGATGCGTATCGGTGCTTCGTTCGAGTAATGCAATTGTTCTTCCCTCCGTTGCGCATGGAACGAGGCTTGCGTCATACGTCTGCCACGATTCATCCATCTGCAACCATCCACGAACTAGCCGCTATAGGTCCGGGCTGCGTTATTAGCGAAGGCTGCGATGTCGCACAAGGCGCTCAGCTATTTGCAAACGTGGTTCTCTATCCGGGCACACGCATTGGCGACAACACTGTCATCCATGCACAGGTTACGTGTGGACCGGGTACACACATCGGTGCGCGTTGCATCATTCACCCAGGCGCCGTAATTGGTGCCGATGGGTTCGGTTTTCTTGAAAATCCAGATGGGTCATACGAGAAGATTCCGCACGTGGGCATTGTTGAAATTGGCAACGACGTGGAAATAGGATCGAACACAACCATTGACCGTGCAGCCGTTGGCAAAACGTTAATCGGCAATGGTGTAAAACTTGATAATCTTGTACATATAGCTCACGGCGTTACGATTGGTGAGCATACGGCAATGGCTGCGCAAACCGGAATTTCTGGAAGCGCACGCATCGGCTCGCGTAATAGATTCGGCGGTCAGGTAGGCATGGTCGGACATATCGAGACTGCTGATGGTGTAATCATCGAAGCGCAATCGGGTGTGTCAAAGCCCCTTACCGAACCAGGTGCGTATCTCGGCTCGCCCGCGAAGGAACATCGTACAGCACTTCGTATGGAAGCCGCCCTTCGTCAACTACCCAGACTACTGCAAGAGGTTCGAGACTTGCAGCGCGTGGTAGAGGAATCTAAAGACAGCGCATCATGACAAAAAAACAGCGGACGCTTGCAGAGGCAGTGACGATGACTGGCGTTGGATTGCATACAGGCAGTCTTACGACCATGACGTTTCGTCCGGCTGACGAACACTCCGGCTACCGATTCATCCGTACCGATCTGCCCTCGTCACCTGAAATACCGGCGCTCGTAGACAACGTTGTAGATATTGCCCGTGGTACAACCATTGCCATTGGTGATGCACGTGTACATACGGTCGAACACGTGCTTGCAGCGATGGTGGGCATGGGTATAGACAACTGCATCATCGAACTTTCGAACAACGAGCCGCCTGTCGGTGATGGGTCTTCGTTGCCGTATGTCGAGATGATTCAGCGCTCGGGCATTCATGAGCAGAATGCGGAACGCGACGAGCTCGTTCTCGAGGAACCAATACGCTATGTAAACGAAGAGCGTGGCACAGAGATCGTGGCGCTGCCGAACGATGAATACCGTGTGACAGTACTTGTAGACTATAACAACCCGGCACTTGGAAGCCAGCACACAGGCATTTTTAACCTCGAGGAAGAATTTGTAACGGAGTTCGCTCCAGCGCGCACGTTCTGCTTTCTGCATGAGGTCGAGGCGCTGTGGAAGCAAGGTCTAATCCAGGGCGGAAACCTAGACAATGCCATTGTCATCGTTGACAAAGAAATGTCCGACGAGGCGCTTCATGCAATGCTGAAAGAAATGGGCATCGAGGGCAACGCTGTCCTAGGCTCAAACGGCATTTTAAACGATAATAAACTTCGATACAAAAACGAACCCGCTCGACATAAACTGCTGGACATGATTGGCGATCTTGCGCTCATTGGCATACGCCTGCGTGCTCAAGTTCTCGCGGCACGTCCGGGTCACGCCGGCAATATCGAGTTTGCCCGTAAAGTTCGCAGGCTGTACGAAAAGCAGCAGACGGTTAAGAAGTACCAGAAGAATCCTGTTGAAGGCACGGTCTTCGATATCAATGCGATCCTTAAGGTGATGCCGCATCGGTATCCGTTCCTGATGGTGGACCGCATTACGCATTACGATCCGGACGCCGGACGTATCGTTGGAATAAAGAACGTTACGTTCAACGAGCCGCAGTTCACAGGACATTTTCCCGACCGACCAATTTTCCCCGGCGTGCTGATTCTCGAAGCCATGGCGCAAACCGGATGTATGCTGCTCGTAACCCGAGGCATCGATGCCTCGAAGAAGCTTGTGTTCTTTGCAGGCATGAACAACGTGAAGTTTCGCAAGCCCGTTATACCTGGCGACACGCTTGTGCTGGACGTAACGATGACACGATTCCGTTTTAACACCGCGCACTTAGTAGCAAAAGCTTTTGTTGGTGACCAGATCGTGGCGGAAGGCGAGCTGACGGCTGTGGTGGTGGATAGGGAGGCCGAATGAGCCTTGCGACATTCGTACATCCTTCTGCCCTCGTTTCAGCCAGCGCATCGCTTGGCGAAGGCGTACAGATTGGTCCGTTCACCGTCATCGGCGACAACGTCGAAATCGGCGCAGAGTCGATTGTCATGTCGCACGTTCACATCGACGCAAACACCGTTGTCGGCAGCCACACACGCATTCATCCAGGCGCTGTGATTGGTACCGCACCGCAAGATCTAAAGTATGCCGGTGAGCCAACGGTGGCTCGCATCGGCGATCGAACCGTGGTTCGCGAATGTGTGACAATTAATCGCGGTACTGCGCACTCCGGACTTACCAGTGTTGGTGACGATGTATTGCTAATGGCGTACACACATGTCGCCCACGATTGTCGCATCGGCAACAACGTCATCCTTGCAAACTCTGTGCAGCTTGGTGGGCATGTTTATGTTGGTGATTGGGCCATTATTGGTGGCGTTACCGGCGTACACCAGTTCACGCAAATCGGTCCGCACAGCATGGTTGCCGCATGTGTGATGGTGTCGAAGGATGTGCCGCCGTACATACTAATCGGACGTGAACCGGTTGGCGTACAAAGCCTAAACACCATCGGTCTTCGCCGACGTGGATTCTCTGCCGATAGCATTGATAGCCTGGACGCCTTTTACCAGACATTGTATCGCAGTGGTTTCAACATCAGCGATGGCCTTCGCGCGTACGAAGCGGCACATCCCACACCCACGCAGGAGGTGCAGGCGTGCATTACATTTATTCGCTCCTCGAAACGCGGCGTCTATCTCTCCTCGCACGTGTAGCGTTCTGCACACGCTTGGCGTTCTGCTCACGCTTGGTGTTACTCACACGCTTGGTGTTACTCACATGCTTAGCGTCAGTCCACGCTGTAAGCGTTGCGCGTGCCGCTGACGATACGCGATTCTCTGCGCCGATAGCCGGTATTTACGAGGCTCGGATTGCAACAATCATACAGCCTGCACCTAAGAAGTTGCGTCTTGACATCGGTGCCAGTGTCGATCTCGTGCATATTCGATTAGTCTCTACACGTCCGTCGATGATCGTCGGCGCCGACTTCATGACGTACACGCGCCTTCGTTCAGAGCACAACCTTAAGTTTCCTGTAGAAACCATCGACTATTGGTTTGGCATTCACGCAGCGTACGCTCTCTCGAATGATGTCGCCTTACGTGTTCGAGCGGCGCACATTTCGGCGCATCTCGTTGATGGACTCGCGGACACGTCTGCATCGTTCTCCGATCGTCGTCCGTTCGTATACAGTCGCGAATTTGTCGAGCTACTTGCCTCCTATCATGTGCACCAATTTGTGCGCGCCTATGCCGGTGGCACCGTGCTTACATCAACCCAACCCCGTAGAGCAAACCGTCTCATTCCCCAGGCTGGTATCGATGTAGACATTCCCATCGATGCAGATTTCTCTGTGCGTGGAGGTTATGACTGGAGACTTGTCGGCATAGACGACGCGTACGTCACAGCCCAAGCTGCACAGATAGGCATCTTCTGGAACACAATGGGTGACGGACGCGGCATCATGGCTACCGTGAATGGGTACAACGGACGCAGCATGCACGGCATGTTTTTCGACCAAGCCGATTCCTATGTGGGATTCGGGGTTCAGATAATCTGGTAGTGCGTCTTACGGAAGGCCGCTACTACAAGAGCTATTACAAGAGCTACTACAAAAGCTACTACAAGAGCTATTATGGCAGCACAACGATTCGCCTGTTGTGAACGATGCCAGCCGTGCGCAGCACGAGCATGTACGATCCGGCGGCGAGTCCGTTCAGCGTAACGCGCACTCTCTCAGCTCCGATGCGTGCCGTGATAACACCCGTAGAGACGCCGTGCATGTCTACAACCTCTGCGCTCAGTACATCGGCTTCGATGCCAGCCACGAACACTTCATCGCCAGCGTACGTCGGATTCGGGTACACCTTATCAAGTGACGACGATGATTCCACACCAGTAGGAATAGTGGTGCTGTCGCGAAACAGAACTTCTCTTGCAGATTTTGTTGAAACGGGCTGACCGTTTGTCGTAACGCGTATGCTGGTAAAGTTTACAATCACCCACGGCACGTTGTTCTCTGGCTGCAGCCAGCGGTAGGACGCGATGTCTGTCGTGGTGATTACCACCCGAAGCGTCGGGGATGTGTATCGGGCGGTGTCTGTTGTACGCGTTATCGTTCTTGTTCGAGATACGTTGGGAATCTCGCCACTCGGGAGCAGTAGGCGTCCAAATCCATCATACGTGAAGGCATGTGTACCCGCCCGTTGTTGTATCTGGGGGTCGGTCTGCGAGGTTGTCACTGCCTTGTACTGGTCTATGTGTTGCCCACCGAACGTTATCTCGACCGGACGTGTGTCGTATGGATTTGCAGTGCCCGATGTGAGCGACGACGTTGGAGTCCACGCGCCCAACATGCGAAACATTGTTCCTTCAGTGCGAAAGAACTCGAATCGAGCGCCCGTGCGCACAGCAACTTGGGCTGACGGGAAAAGCGCTACTGCTTCGGGCGGAGTCGCCAAGGGCGAAAGGTACTCGATGGTGATACTATCAACACCAATGCCTTGTCGTCTTAGCTGGCGGAAGTCCCATACTACGTTCGGTCCGGCAGCCCCAATCTTCACTCCGACCGTATCAGCAAGACCCATTACAAACTGTATCGTGGGTGCTGGTAGTGAGCGTACGTCTAAGCGCGGCTGAGCCGTTACAGCCATGCTGCCGGCAATGCTGCCGGCGATGCTGAGTACGATGAGGCCACCTACGCCGATACGATGTATTGAATGCTTGCCAGCCATGTCTGCCTTCATGTTGGTTCGTAACAAACATCGCAAATGAAACAGTAGGAACGATCTATACAAAATCTTAGCAGCAGTCTTCGCGCCTTGATTACATTGCGTGCATGCCTACCGCCACGAAGCCCAAGACCGAGCGAAGTCCAGCCAAGCGCATCGAGCTCCTCCTGCAGGCGTGCCGCGAAATCCAGTACGAACGGCCAGACGAGGCCATGGAGTATGCGCGCGAGGCACAACGCGTTGCAAAGAGCGCAAAACTGCGAGAGCGAGAGATTCACGCCATGCGTATGGTGGGCATCTGTCTCTATGCGAAGCACGATTTTGCCGGTGCCTATGAGGTTTTTCAACGGACGTTACCGTTATACCGAAAACTTGGTGACGCATCGGGAACGGCGCGAGCTCTGCAGAATATGGGGCTTGCCCTAAAGGGGCTCGGACGGTACGAAGAAGGGCTGGCTGCCTTTCGCAAAGCTGAGACCATTCTGCGGAGTCAGGGCGATGAAGCGATTCTAACACCGTTGTTACTAAACATTGGTTCTACCTACGCCGTGCTCGACCAGGCCGCAGAGGCGTTGAAAGCATACGTCGAGTGCTTAACAATTGCAGATCGCCGTGACGATAACGTAATGAAGGCGCGAGCAATAGGCAACATTGCCGATGTCTATGTTGACATCGGTGATGATGAAAAAGCAATTGAGTGGTCGCATCGCAGCCTTGAACTCCATCGTGCAAATAAAGACATGATGGGAGTTGGGCTCACGCTTGGCAACCTCGGACGTGTCTATCGAGCAACGGAGCAATTAGACACAGCGCTAGGGTATTACACCGAATCACTGGCTGTGCTTTCAGACCTGAAGGACGACGATGGAAAAGCTCGCGCGATGTTGTTACTCGGTCAACTCTATCTGGCGAAGCGATCGTATGCTCAGGCTACAGAGTTTGCACAGCGTGCACTTGAAATTTTTAAGATTACGCAGGACGTTGACCGCGAAGTGTCGTGTCTGGTAACGCTTTCCGAAGCTGCGTACAAGCGGAAGCGCGCAAATGAGGCACGAGCACATGCAAAGCAAGCGGTGACGCGTGCGAAGCACACCGACAATTACTCGCGGCACATCGACATCGAATGCCTTCTCGCAGAGCTGGCAATACAGGATGAGAAATGGACCATTGCGGTGCGTCACCTTCGAGACGCCATTGCTCTCGCCGAAAAACATCAAGTGTTCCGCATCGCATGCACTGCCCACAACCTTCTTGCAACGGTATATGAGCGAACGGGTGAACTCGACAAAGCGCTAAAACACAGTCGTCGTGCGCATGAGATGCACCTGCGGTCGGAAGACCGTGTGCATGCGCGACACAGCCAAGCGCTTCAGTTGCGTCTTGATGTAGAGCGGTCGGAGCGCGAGCATACAGTTGTCAGACTGCAGAACGAACGGCTGCATTACGAACTTGAAGCGCGGACACGCGAACTGAATATCTCTGCTGTGTCCGTAGCGCAGAAGAACGACTTGATTGCATTCGTTGAGTCAGATGTACAACGGACCCTTAAAGCGCCCCCTACAACGCGGACAACATTGTTGCAGGAAATTCTGCGGCGTCTCGATATGTATCGCAGAACCGGCGACGACTGGCGGAAACTAACCGATCAGCTTAAGGATGTACACGAAGGTTTTCTCAAAGCCCTCACCGAGAAGTGCCCGTCGCTCACAGGGTCTGAGTTAAAGATTGCCAGCCTCCTCAAACTCAACCTCTCGTCGAAAGAGATAGCCAACATTCTAACGCTGGGTCCGCAAAGCGTTGACATTGTGCGCCACAGAATCCGCAAGAAACTGGGGCTGGCGCCTTCTGAGAGCCTCTCTACCTATCTGCAGAAGATCGGCTAGACTGCTAATATTTTGCTAAGGTATCAATCCACTGCCGCGCGGATAGGTTGCATGTGTAGCTAACGGTCCGGGTGCGGACCCAGTCGCCATGCCATGGTACCTCCAGTCCATGGAACCTATATCGACCGAGTGCGCAAGCGCTCGTTCTGCCTCACGGCGGGGACGTCCAACTTTTCAGGCCGTCCCCGTCGTATTTTTGTGACTACGATAACGTTCACCTGTACACAGATAGATTCTCATGGGCATTGCCTGCGGCATCGTCGGCCTTCCAAACGTCGGCAAATCGACACTTTTTAATGCACTCACATCGAATGAAGCGGACGCGGCGAACTATCCGTTCTGCACAATCGACCCAAATGTTGGAGTTGTAAACGTACCCGACCCACGGATTAAGAAGCTAAGCGCGGCATATCAAACCGATCGCGAAGTGCCCGCCACCGTCGAATTCGTAGACATTGCCGGACTTGTAAAAGGGGCTGCCAGCGGCGAGGGTCTCGGCAATCAGTTTCTTATGAATATCCGTTCGTGTGATGCAGTGGCGCACGTCGTGCGTTGCTTCGCTGACGAAAACGTTGTGCATGTACACGGCGGCGTGAATCCGATTCACGACATCGACATTATCGATACTGAACTCATCCTGAAAGATGTTGAGAGCGTTGAGAAGCGCATGGATACGGTGCAGAAGAAGGCTCGGTCGAATGACAAAGACGCCAAAGACGAGCACGAACTTCTCGGAGCGTTGCGCGCACATCTCGACTCGGGTAATAGTGCGCGATCCTTTGCTCGCGACGACATGCAGGCTCCGTTTATTAAAATTCTGCAGCTCCTTACCGACAAGCCCGTGATGTACATCGCCAACACCGACGAAGATGGAATTGCGAATGGCAACGTGCATCTCGATGCCGTGCGCAAGCGCGCCCAAGAAGAGGGGGCACTTGTAGTACCGATCTGCGCTAAGATTGAAGCTGAAATAGCCTTGCTCGATGAAGACGATCGCGCGGCATTTCTTGCTGACCTGGGCATGAACGAACCCGGACTAAATCGTTGCATCCGAGAAGCGTATGCTTTGCTTGGCTTACTGACGTACTTTACGGCCGGTAAAAAGGAAACGCGCGCATGGACTGTGCGCAAGGGCAGCACCGCTCCACAAGCAGCGGCTGAAATTCATACCGACTTCGAAAAAGGCTTTATACGCGCTGAAGTCATGGCCTATACAGACTGGGACCGAATCGGAAGCGAACAGGGCGTGAAAGACGCTGGCCTTTACCGCGTAGAGGGCAAAGAGTATATCGTCAAGGACGGCGATATCATGTACTTCAGGGTTAACTCTTAAGGAGCACTGTGTCACTATTGGGTTCAGCTGCGGCAGTGACGGTCGCCACCGATGACGTGGTTACTGCGCTTGACAAGTGGGAAGAGTGCGGCTTTTTCGACGCAGAGGGTCCGGACGGAGTTGTTTCCGACGGACAAATCATGGTCCGGATTACCGAAGAGGCAGCCCCTTCGTTGCGCCTTACTTATACAACGGGCTCTGTTGAGCGCGTGGTGCAGAAGCTGCGTGACAGGGGCGTTCCGTACGAATTAAACGGAAGTGCGCTTACCGTGGCAATGCCTGGCGGGGTAGTCGCAGAAGTGCTACATCACGACTTGCTCGACTTGCCGCGAATTTCTCACGAAGGCAACGGAGAGCTGGGCTATCTTGAGGCATTGGCAATCCATGTCGATGACATTCAGGCAGCGCGAGCCTGGGGAGAGAAGGCTGGCTTCTTTCTCATCGAAGAATTCGGAGAACCCCAGCCGCAGTGTGATATGACCGATGGATTGATGCGTATTTCGTGGCGAGCCTCTGCGTTGACCAATCCTACACTTGTTTATGAAGGCGATATCGCCGAAGGATTTCGTCGCTTAGCTATCTCACCAGTTCTTGACATTGTTGTCGTCCCCGATCTTTAAGGACCCACATGCTTGTTTTATTTGACCTGGACGGCACGCTCATCGACTCACGTCGCGGCATCGAACACTCGTTGCGCATGACGCTAGAGCAGTCGGGTGTAACCGTAGAAGAGGACCACGACTTTACGCCAATTATTGGCACGTCGTTGTGGAAGATCTTCGAACAGTATCTCGGCACCGACGATCAGACAGTGCTCGACGGCGCTGTTGCGCGGTACAGACACATCTATCGCGATGGTCCAATGTTCGAATACGACATCTACGAAGGTGTACCAGACATGCTGACCGCGCTGCGCCATGCCGGACACCGCGTGGTAATTGCAACGGCAAAGGCACACGAATACGCACGCGAAGTGATTGCCACGTCTACGATTTCATCGCACATCAACCACGTTTACGGTTCTGAACTCGATGGACGAAATGTTGAGAAGCGCGATCTGCTCAAACACATCCTCAAAGAGGAGGGCGTGTCAGCCGATGACATGATAATGGTAGGCGACAGGCATCATGATGTAGACGGCGCAGAGCACAACGGACTTCGCTCGATTGGTGTGTTATATGGATATGGCACTGCTGACGAGCTCTCGAGTGCGACAAAGTGTGTCGATCATCCACGCGACATCGCCTCAACGATTAATGCCGGTTTCTAACAATCAGTGCTACGTTTTTAAACGATCGGTACTAGGTTCTGATGCGACTCCTTCTTTTGCATGGTGCTCTTGGCAGTCATCACCAGTTGATGCCACTACGGGACTGCCTGCGCGATGAGTTGCCTCGTAAGAGAGTTGATATTCTCGAGTTCGTTGGGCATGGCGGCACCGAAGACGTAGCGGCGAACTGGACAATTGAGCTGTTCTCACACCAACTCGCCGATTACCTGCGCGAACACGGTCCGCACAACATCTTTGGTTACTCGATGGGTGGATACGTCGCAATGCACCTCGCATTAAACGGTGGGCACTTAATGTGTCCGCGTATTATAACCCTTGGTACTAAACTCGAATGGAGTTTACAAACCGCGATGGGCGAAGTAGCGCGGTTGCATCCAGATACGATTGTTGCAAAGGTTCCAGCGTACGCAGCCGATTTACAACGACGTCATGGCGATCCTCGGTGGCATACAACGCTAGAGAAAACATCGACGATGATGCAGAGCCTTGCGGAGCGACCCCTTCTCACAACTTCGAATATGGGTGCTATGAAGTCGGCTGTACGTTACATGGTAGGCGACACCGATGCAATGGTTAGTATCGAGGAAACGCTCGACTTTTACCGCGCCACACCAGGCGCAGAGCTCGCCGTATTAGCGGCCACAAAACACCCAATCGAGCGTGTTGACGTAGACACCATCGTGCATCACGTCAGACAGTTCATGTACGACAACGCCGAGTGATGCTTACTATCGAGGAGCTTGCGCGTGAACACACCGAACGTGTTAAGAAGGCCGCTCGCGACATTGGCTTCGATGCCGTAGGCATTGCTTCGGCAGCGCCGCTCGATGAAGAGTTCGCGCACTATAACACATGGCTTTCAAGGGGCTACAATGGGTCTCTTGGGTACATGGACGACCGGGCTTCACGCCACGACGTGCGCCACATCCTCCCATCGGCAAAGAGCGTAATTGTCGTTGCTCGCAACTACTACACGCCGCACACGCACGCGAATGCACGCACACACGAGATTGGGATTGGTGCGTCGACGCGTGATGGCACTTTGGGTGATGGAAAGATCTCGCGTTACGCATGGGGCGATGATTACCATGATGTGTTGCCACCCATGCTTGATAAACTATGCGAAGAACTCAAGCTCATTGTGCCGGGTAGTGAAACGCGGCGCTACACCGATACAGGTCCGGTAATGGAAAAAGCCTGGGCTGCCCGCGCCGGCGTGGGCTGGCAGGGGAAGCATACCAATGTATTGCGGCGTGACATCGGCTCGTGGTTTTTTCTCGGGCTTGTGATAACAAGCATACCAATGGAGTATGATGAACCTATGGCGGACCACTGCGGAACGTGTACTGCATGTATCCAGGCATGTCCGACACACGCCATTGTAGAACCGTACGTCATGGACGCCTCGAAATGCCTTTCGCATTGGACGATTGAAGTAAAACCCGATGTTGAGATACCCAACGACATCGCGGTGAATATGGATGGGTGGCTATTCGGTTGTGATGTTTGCCAGGATGTATGTCCGTGGAACCGCTTCAGCACTCCAACGGACGAGGTCCGGTTCGAGCCCCGACACGAGCAAACGTTTTTACCGTTACAGAGCATTGTAAATTTGCAACCCGACGAATTCGCAGAGCGGTTTAGGAAGAGTCCGGTAAAGCGGACAAAACTTGCCGGACTTCAGCGCAACGCTCGGGCTATGACAACGGCTTCTGCGCAAAGCGCGAGTGATACAGCGCAACGCATAGGCAATGAAAACGAAAATTCAGGACTGACATGACGCATGCAAATGTTCTTATAATCGGATCGGGTCCGGCAGGCTTCACAGCCGCACTCTACGCAAGCCGCGCTGGCCAGAGTGTGCTGTTGTTTGAAGGCATTCAGCCAGGAGGACAGCTTACGATTACCACGGACGTGGAGAATTACCCAGGCTTCGAGCACGGCATCATGGGTCCGGAACTCATGGACGCCATGCGCAAGCAAGTGCAACGATTCGGCGCGGTCTCGAAGTATGAAGTTATCAGCCGCATCGACGTCGGTAACCGTCCGTTCAAAGCCTACAACGAAAACAACGTCGAATACACGGCCGATGCATTAATCATTGCAACGGGTGCGCAGGCCAAACTCCTTGGAACACCTGGCGAGAACGAGTACATGGGTTTCGGTGTCAGCGCGTGTGCAACGTGCGACGGTTTCTTCTTCAAAGGTCAGAACGTATTCGTAATCGGTGGTGGCGATACGGCAATGGAAGAAGCGATCTACCTTACACGGTTCGCACAACACGTTACGCTCATCCATCGGCGCGAAGAATTCCGAGCATCAAAAATCATGGTCGATCGCGCACGTGCGAATCCCAAGATTACATTTCAGCTAAACACAATCGTTGAAGAGTTTGTGGGAGTAACTGAGGGTCACGCTCGGAAGCTCACACACCTACGGTTGAAAGATTCAATACATGGTACGGAAAGCACGGTCGAAGCAGGTGGTGCCTTTGTTGCGATCGGACATCAACCCAACACAGCAATTGTGAAGGGGCTGTTGGACATGGACGACACGGGCTACATTATTACACAAGGCAAGTCGACACGCACAAATGTCGAGGGCGTGTTTGCATGTGGCGACGCTCAGGACAGCATCTACCGTCAGGCCGTTACGGCAGCAGGCACTGGCTGCATGGCAGCTATCGATGCAGAACGTTGGCTGGAATCCCTTCACCACGCCGAACCGCACGTCGAAACATAGGACCGCATACATCCGAAAGTAGAAGGCCGTCGTCCGTGGCGCGCATAGTCACTGTGCTGAGAAGCCTACCCTCAACATTATACACGTAAGCCTGCTGAATTGCACCGCGAACACAATCGTTGTATCCGTTGCCGTCGAAGTCGGCGAAAACCGGTGCACCGAAAGAGCCCTGCGAGTCCTTGAAATTCCACCGGCCCAGAACCGTGGTTGTATCCAGCCCGTACATCGCGTAACCCAGCACAGGGTCAGCAATCGCATTGCTGAGCGAAACTCACGCAGAATGCAAATGAGAATGCAAGAAAGGTGATAGTGAAATTCATGCCGGTAACTTACAGCACAGAACGCCCTAAAAGTCGATAAACAACCTTATCAAATTCTTAGCTGCTGTTGTAGAATTAACCGGACATCAAGGCAGGAGACTAGTCAGCCAGGGCTTTTGCTTTGTAACGTTTGCTCGCAGCTTTTGCAGCACGTTGTGCTTCTGCGTATGTGGCGTAGCCCCATAGGCGTATGCGGTATGAAGGTCCGTCTGTGGTGACCACCGGATCGAAGTAGGCTTTGAAGCCGCGGGCTTCCCACTTCTCGATGGCTTTGCTTGCTTGCTCTTCTGATGCAAGTTCTTCTGCGGTAATGGTGTAGGGGGCTTCGTCGGCAACAAGCCAACGCATTTCGACGCGGTTGTTTAAGGCGCGGTGGGCTTCGGATTGCTGGAAGTAAAACATTGGACGCGCAGAGCCTTCGGTTCTGACACGAATGCGTTCTTTCGGGACTCCGTATGCAACGAGAAGGTCGGCGACGGCTTGCGCCCTGCGCAGACCCTTCGTAGAAGCCTCTTTGCCTGTGGCAGGGGAGGAGTGGCCGACGAGTTCGACATTCATGGAGGGGTCGGAGAGCATTGCCTCGGATAACGTAGCGAGTGTGTTGTACGAGCGGCGTAGCGAAGCATCTTCGTCATCGGGGAAGGTTGCTACGACGACGGTGGGCAAACGATATGCACGGTCACGCAGCGGTATTAAGATCGAGTCGGTGAGTTGCCTGTCGGAGGATGTAAAGCCCGTGTACAACCAGAGGTCTGAACACACGGTCTCGGAGGATACGCCGATGCCAAGATCGTGATAGCGATGCATGCCTTTGACGATGTCGCGTACAATGGTTCCGACTTCTTCGACATTAGACGGATCGATGGTCGTGAGACGTCCGCCCGTTGCATGAGCGATATACCTATACACATACCCCTGAGCATTTGCACCAATGCGAACAATGTGAATTGCGATGCGTTGCTCACGAGCACGCCGTACGATGTCGGCGGGGGTGTGAACGACCGATGCGTTGTCGTCGGAGGAAGTAATGAGGACAATGGCACGCGGACCAGCCACGTGTGTGCTTACTGCGCTAAGGGCACTCGAGAGTGCGCTGTACACTGCACCAAGTCCGTCGGGATTCCCGACGTCAATGGCTAAAGCATCGGCAGCCAACGCAGGGGATGATAGTGGGGCAATAATGTTCGAGCCTTCGTCAAAGGACATTACACCAATCGAGTCCTTGTCGGGCATGCGTCGTAGCATGGCCGACAGACCCGCAAGCGCGGTACGCGGGTAGCCCCCTTCAAGAAGCGAGTTGTTGATGACGACCATGCAGGCTGCAGGTACATCGTCGAGTACGACTTCGGATACGTGTACTGGGGTGGGAGCGCGTGAAGCACCATCTTCGCTGCGGCAGCGCGTGTTAACCGTCCACGAGCCAACACCGTCGAGCAAGCGCACCATTGCGCCGTTACTGTCTGACAACAGAACGCGAATGTGCATGGAATCGACTGTGCGTATTACGCCTACGATACGCATGCCGACAGGGGTGGAACCCGGTCCGGTTGCGACGTCGTCCTGCGCCAAGAGCGTGCCCGCCGTAAGCAGACCAAGCAGTATTCTAACGATCAAGCTGCGTCCTCTTCGAACTCATTATGGAAAGTTTATGGCGTGAGTGTGGCGAGATGTGTAATTTTGGCCCGCAGTTGTCGTCCTTAGCGCGTCCCACCAGAACGGAAACATGGATCCCTTACTCCGGCTTGTATTAATTATTGTCCAAAGCTACCTGATCGGAGCCATTCCGACTGCGCTGATCATTAGCCGTCAGTTCTTCGGCATGGATATCCGCGAAAAAGGCAGCGGGAACATGGGCAGTACAAACGTGTTTCGCGTCCTTGGATGGAAGTGGGGCGTAATCGTTCAGGCGGCCGACATTCTGAAAGGTGTGCTTGCCGTAGCGCTCGTCGCATTATTGTTTGACACACAAATGCCGTTCGAGAACCAGACGCCACTCGAAGATGCGACGGTGGTTCGTGTTATTGCAGGTCTTGCCGCGGTTGTCGGACACATCTGGTCTGTGTTTGCAGGCATGCGCGGTGGCAAGGGCATCAATACTTCGTTGGGTGTTCTGATAGCTGTTGCCCCGGTCGAAGTTGCCATTGCACTTGGCATCTTCCTCGTCTTGTTTCTTGCTTCGGGCTACGTCTCGCTCGGCAGCATTATCGCTGCGGCATCCGTACCTGGTACGATGGCGTTTCGGCACAATATTCTTGGCGTCGATATTCAGGGTTATCATACCCTTGTGTACTTCTGCCTCGCACTCTCCGTGCTTGTGATTTATGCGCACCGTGCAAATCTTCGACGGCTGCTGTTGGGCACAGAGAGCAGCTTTAAGAAACCATCTTTCCTAACCCGATCTCGCAAACCATAAATGCGTATCACGGTCCTCGGAGCCGGTGCGTGGGGAACAGCACTTGCTGCAGTTGCCTCAGAGAATGAACATGAGGTTACGTTGTGGGGACGCGAGGCCCATGTCGTTGACGAGATAAATAGCGACCACCACAACACCCTGTACCTTCCGAACGGGAACGTACCGCATTCTGTTCATGCAACAACGGTAATTGAAGACACGCGTGGAAGTGACCTCGTAGTTATTGCTATACCGACGCAATACATTCGCAGCACCGTACACGACAACGATGTACTTCGAGGTGCGCATGTCGTAAACGTTGCTAAGGGCATTGAAGTAGGCACACATCTCCGCGTCTCTCAAATTCTTGAGGGATTAAAGGCAGGTAATACATCATTCGGTGTTCTTTCGGGTCCGAGTCATGCCGAAGAAGTCATAGCACGCATGCCCACAACCGTGGTCGCTGCTTCGACCAACCCCGACACTGCCCTTGAAATTCAGCGCGTGTTCTCAACAGAGGTCTTTCGCGTTTACACAAGCGATGACGTGATAGGCGTTGAGATTTGCGGAGCACTAAAGAATGTTATTGCAATTGCTGCTGGCATTGTCGACGGACTCGGTCTAGGCGATAACACAAAGGCAGCGCTCATTACGCGTGGCCTCGCAGAGATTTCTCGACTCGGAGTTGCACTCGGTGCCGACCAGCAAACATTCTACGGCCTTGCTGGGCTCGGCGATCTTATTGTGACGTGTGCTTCGAGACACAGCCGCAATCGTTTTGTTGGTGAAGAGATTGGCAAGGGCAGAACGCTGCAGGACATCCTAACACACATGACGTCGGTTGCCGAAGGTGTGCCCACCACACGCGCAGCATTAGAGCTTGCATCGACACTTGGTGTTGACTTACCAATTACGTCGAAGGTAGCAGCAATACTCTTTGAAGACCTAGAGCCACGCTCCGCCATACGCAATCTTATGCTCAGACCTGTTAAGGCTGAGTAGGGGGCTGCGCCGAAGGCGGCGCGGTGGTAGGGGGCTGCGCCGAAGGCGGCGCGGGGGTAGGGGGCTGTCCCAGCTTGAGTTTACCCTGTACGTCCGTTATCTGAATTTCAAGCATTACAATGCCACGCAATTGCGTGTCGATAAGGTTGCCCTCTTCAAGCATCTGCCACAGACCATC
>JBKJNB010000146.1:0-3942 GCA_046595995.1 Candidatus Kapaibacteriota bacterium | reverse complement strand
TCGTCGGTTGTGACGCATTTGACTTGGAACGTCCACTCGATCGGTTTGTGCTTGGAGTCGGAATCGAAACATGTTTTCCGCAGCTTCCACCGCGGTCAGTTCCAATTGCTCGTCGCTCATTTCGCGTAGTTCTGTGGCTTTCATTTTCGACTCGATAACCTTGCTAAAATGTCAAAACTATGCTGGACGACGACGAACCAGGCGAACCGGGATCGGCATCTTGGCTGCAAGTCGTGCAAAGCACACCTTGGCCTGCTGCTCCGTTACACCGGCGAGTTCGTAAAGAACCGTACCTGGTCTAACCACAGCAACCCAGTACTCCGGCTCCCCCTTGCCCTTACCCATTCGGGTTTCCAAAGGCTTGGATGACACTGGCTTATCTGGAAAAATTCGGATGTAAAGTCGACCTTCGCCACGAACGTACTGGTTGGCCGCGATTCGTCCCGCTTCGATTGTTTGGGCTCGGATCCAGCCACCTTGTAGGCACTGAAGTCCAAAGTCACCAAATACAACCTTGTTACCGCGGGTCGCGTTACCTTTTATACGTCCTCTTTGGCTTTTTCGGTGCTTGACCCGTTTGGGCATCAGCGCCATCGTTAGCGTCTCCCGCGTAAGAACCTTGGTTTACCCAGACTTGAATTCCGATATTCCCCTGTGGAGTAGCGGCTTCTGCAAGTCCATAGCTAATTTTTGCTTGGATCGTACTGAGCGGCAAGGATCCGGCGTTGCCCTTTTCGCAACGTGCCATTTCCGCACCACCCAAACGACCCGACATTTGAATCTTAATACCCTTCGCACCCGCATCCATCGCTGTTTCGATAGAACGCTTCATCGTTCGACGGAAACTCGATCGCTTAGCGAGCTGCTTCGCGATGTCTTCCGCAATCAATTGTGCTTGGATTTCCGGACGGTACACTTCTTCAACCTTGAGATTCACGCGACGTCCAATCAAGTTCTGCAGCTCTTCCTGCAAGATCTCGATCTCAGTCCCCTTCTTCCCAATAATTAAACCAGGCTTCGCCACAAACACCATCAACCGAACCTCATCCCGAGTTCGCTCGATTTCAATTCGATCGATACCCGCTTCGCGATAGGCTGGCTTTGTTGGATGAAACTTGATGAATTTTCGTATCTTTTGATCTTCGACGAGCAGCTCAGCAAACTCTTTCTTGCTGGCATACCATCGGCTTTTCCAGCCCATGACGATGCCGGTACGGAAACCAATTGGATTGACTTTCTGACCCATAATTCAGTTTCCTACAGCTCTTCGATTCTCTTGAGTTCTACCGAGATGTGCGCCGATCGCTTAAGGATCGTAAACGCCTGTCCTCGCGACATCGGCCGAAACCGCTTCATGATCGGTCCACCGTCCACGCGAGCGTCGACGACAACCAATTCTTCCGCACTGAACGAACGGCCACCATTTTGGTCTGTATCTCCAGCGCTACCAATAGCACTCTTAATCACCTTTTCCAACATGCGAGCCCCACGGTTCGGTTGGTATCGGAGCATTTCAAGTGCTTCGTCCGCAAATTTTCCACGCACTAAATCGGCCAGCGGTCTGACCTTTCTAGCACTGATGCGTGCGTATCGATGTACGGCTCGGTAAGCCATGATTGATTCCTGTTTCCTAAAAAATTACTTCTTGCCACCCTTACCGCCGTGGCCGCGGAAGGTTCGTGTTGGTGAAAACTCGCCGAGCTTGTGCCCAACCATGTCTTCCGTCACAAATACCTTGATGTGTGCTCTGCCGTTATGAACCATGAAAGTAGCTCCAACAAACTCGGGAACGATTGTGCATCGTCGAGCCCAAGTTGTAATCGGCATGTTGTCGTTTTTCTCGCGGGCCTTTACAAGCTTCGCATACAACTTTGGGTCAACAAACGGACCCTTTTTAGTCGAACGTCCCATGTGTCAGAACTCTTCCCTTAACTATCTCAGTTTCAGTTGACCGTAACGAACCGACTTGCGTCGACGAATAATTGCGGAGTTGCTTGGCTTGCGTGGCCGACGCGTGAATCCACCCTTGGCCAGCTTACCCGTGGGACTAACCGGATGTCGTCCACCCTTGGTTCGTCCTTCACCACCACCGTGCGGGTGATCCACAGGATTCATTGCAGTACCGCGAACGTGAGGTCTCCAGCCCTTCCAACGATTTCGACCGGCCTTACCGATCCGAATCGCTCCATGGTCTGGGTTGCTAACCTTCCCAATCGTTGCTCGACATTGACTAGGCACACGCCGAATTTCACCACTTGGCAACTGCAATTGTGCCCAGCCAGCCTCGCGTGCCATCAAAACGGCAGACGAGCCAGCAGAACGGCATAGCGCAGCTCCGCGTCCGAGTGTCATCTCCACACAGCAAACTTCCGTTCCTGGTGGAATATTTTTCATAGGCAAGCAGTTACCCAAAGTCGGTGGCGCATCTGCTCCGTTGAGCAAAGTCGCGCCCGCCTTGAGGCCGTCTGGAGCCACAATATATGTCTTCGTACCGTCCGCATAATGAAGCAATGCAATTCGCCCCGATCGGTTCGGATCGTACTGTATCGAGTCCACCTTTGCAGGTATCCCATCCTTCTTCCGTTTGAAGTCGATGATGCGATACATCTGCTTGTGACCACCACCACGATGCCGTGAGGTAATGAAGCCCTGATTGTTTCGTCCACCATGTCGCTTCAGCCGAACCAGTAACGCCTTCTCAGGCACCGCACCCGGTGTCAACTCAGCAAAATCGCTAACCGACGAATTTCGCCGACCTGCCGATGTTGGTTTGTATACTCGAATTCCCATAATGTTCTGTTTTTTCCTTTAAGAAGGCGATTCCTAGAAGAAGTCGATCTTGTGTTCACTGCTGAGTTTAACGATCGCTTTCTTCCACGCCTTCGTCACGCCGAGACGCGAACGATAGCGACGAGCTTTGCCTTGACGGTTTTGAGTCGCCACGGCCACAACCTTGACATTAAACAATTCTTCGATCGCGGCCTTGATGACGGTTTTATCCGCCAATGGATTCACCTCGAATGCGTAACGGTTTTGACGGGTAGCTTTGTGCACTCCCTTTTCCGTGACGAGCGTACGCAATACCACTTGATGTGGCGTTAGTACTAGTTTGCTTTTTGGTTGTTGCTTTGCCATGATTTGTTTCTGATGTTATTAACGACTGAACTCGCTTTGATGGTTCGAAAAACCAAACCTATACACTTGCCCTAGCTTTGATCCAGTCGAGTGCTTCTCGCGTCATTACCAGTTTTTTGGGTCGCAGAACCGTCAACGCATTGAGGTCCGCTACAGGACTGATGACCAACCCTTCGATGTTTCGCCCGCTGAGATAGACATTTCTGTCCAACCCGCCGATCGCCAATGTTTTTGTTTGCCCCTCGAGCCCCATTGCTTTCAAAGCAGCCGCCAACAGCTTCGTCTTCGGCGAATCCATCTTGATCTGATCCACAACCACTACCGAACCGGCGGAGATCTTAGATGCGATCGCCATTCGAGTAGCTGCCTGAATCGCTTTGCGAGGCAATCGATAATAGTAAGATCGAGGCTGACGAGCGTTGATGTGACCACCACCCCGGCGGACACCGCTTCGCTTCGAACCAGCACGGGCATTACCGGTACCTTTTTGCTTGTACATTTTCTTCGTCGAACCCGAAACTTCACCACGGGTCTTTGTTTTATTGCTGCCTTGACGTTGATTTGCCAAGTACATCACAACGACGTCGTGAAGCAACTGCTTGCTCACTTTGGGGGCGAGCACTTGTGGATCGATTTCGTAATCGCCCACCTTTGCGCCCGACATGTCATAAACTGGAAGTATTGTCATCTGATTAGGCCTAATGCTCTCTAGCCGACTTTGTTTGTTTCGCGAATGATAACGTAACCGCCGTTTGGACCAGGAACTGCGCCTCGGACCAACAGAAGATTATTCTCGCCGTCAATACG
>JBKJNB010000129.1:0-2992 GCA_046595995.1 Candidatus Kapaibacteriota bacterium | reverse complement strand
ATCGGACGGCTTGCGCCGTTTCGCTAACATAGTGAGTGCCATTGGGGGCAGAGGTCCGGTGAGTCACCCATGCCACCCAATTTACGACGAGTCTGCGAGATTTTCCTTTCCAGTCTTTAAAATACGCAACTATGTGTCGAGTTGCGTGTCAACACGGTTTGCGAGTAGGCCAACTTGGTTTACTATTTCCTTTTTGGAAATTCAGACCTCGTAGGATTGCTATCTTTCATGGAGAAAACCAGGGTTGCCATCGTTGGCATGGGCACCGTGGGGACCGGTGTGGCCCGTTTGCTTTTGGATCATGGCGATCGGCTTGCTCGGCATGCTGGGCGGATTCTTTGGTTGGAGAAGGCTACCGTCCGGGATTTAATGAAAGTTCGGGGGATAGAGCTGCCGCCTGGGATTTTGACCGACGACTTAAAAACAATCCTTAACAACCGCGAAATCGAAGTTGTTGCGCTTTTGGTTGGTGGTTTGGAACCGGCTCGTACGATCATGTTGCAGTTGCTCGAGTCGGGCAAAGATGTGGTTACTGCAAACAAGGCGCTGTTAGCCGAACATGGAGAAGAGCTATTTGATCGCGCTCGCTCGCTCGGCCGTACTATCGCTTTCGAAGCGAGCGTTGGGGGTGGCATTCCGATCATCGCGAACATCAGTCAGTGTTTCTCGGCCAATCAGATTCTCTCCTTGAGCGGCATTTTAAACGGTACGAGCAACTATATCATTTCACAAATGGATGAGCAGGGTGCGGACTATGCCGTCGCGTTGAGACTGGCACAGGAGTTGGGTTATGCCGAAGCCGACCCGACCATGGATGTGGACGGCAGCGATGCAGCTCAGAAGCTTGCAATTCTTGCTCATCTTGCGTTTGGCGTGCGTGTTCGATGGCGAGACATCTATCGCTGTGGTCTTGAGGCGTTTCATCTTGCGGATCTCAAGTACGCATCGGAGCTTGGGTATCGAATCAAGCTAATTGCGACTGCGCAGTTGCGTCCGGAGGGTCTAGAGCTACATGTTTCGCCGACGTTGATTCGAAAGGGGCGACCTTTAGCGGAAGTTCGAGGCGCTTATAATGCCGTTACTGTTGTGGGTGATGCCGTGGGAGATATGTTCTTCCATGGTCAGGGAGCAGGCCAAATGCCCACTGCTTCCGCAGTGGTTGCCGACATGATTGATACGGCATCGGGCAGGACCGATATCACATTTCGTCGATTGGAGTTATGGTCGGATCGGGAGTCCAAAGTCGGCTTGTTGCCGTACGAGCAAACGCTGGGTCGGTATTACATGCGGTTCTTCGTTGCGGATGAGCCGGGGGTGCTTTCGCAGATCACGGGTATACTTGGTAAACATTCTATTTCGATTGCCTCGATCATTCAGCATGAGCCGACAAGTCAGCAGCAACCGCGCAAGGTCCCGTTGGTCATCATGACCCACGAGGCGAAAGAAAAGTCGGCTGCCGCAGCCAACGAAGAGATTCGCAAGTTATCGAGTGTCAGCGACGAAAGTGTCAAGCTGCGAGTCACGTAGGGCGGCAAGTAACTCACATGGTTATCTCGCGCAGCGGCGAGACCGGCACACAATTCAACGATTGAATACACAAAAGGACTTTCCACAATGAAATGGGTCATAATCATCCCGGATGGATGCGCAGATTATCCGATCGAATCACTCGGTGGTAAGACACCGTTGCAACAAGCGAATCTTCCCGCCATGGATGAGATTGCAAGACTTGGCGTGGTAGGGCAAAGCGACAATGTCCCATTGCATTTCCCGGCAGGCAGCGAGGTCGCGAACATGTCGCTGTTGGGTTATGACCCGAACCGATACTTTTCCGGTCGTGCGCCTATCGAAGCAGCTGCGCAGGGCATTCAATTAGGGCCGAACGATTGGGCTATTCGGTGCAATTTGGTTACGATTGAGAATCAAGTTATGGTGGACTTCACCGCCGATCATATCTCGACGGCGGAAGCGATTTCATTATTGCAGACAGCGCAAGAAAAACTTGGAAATGAATCGTTGGAGTTCATTCCAGGTGTCAGTTATCGCAACTTGCTAATCTATCGAGGTAAGCCTGGTATGGCTTCTCCGTTTTCAATCGATTCGCGAACGAGTGCACCTCATGATCTGACCGATGGAACGGTGCTAGACGATTTTCCCAAAGGACCTGGATGTGATTTGCTTTGCGGTTTGATGGAAAAGAGTGTAGAGATCTTTGCCGATCATCCTATCAATTTAGCGAGAGTGGCAAACGGAAAACGGCCAGCGACCAATGTCTGGCTTTGGGGATTGGGGAAAACGCCAGCGCTTGAGACGTTCGCGTCGCGATTCCAAGTGCAGGGTGCCATGATCACTGCTGTCGATTTGCTTCGCGGCTTGGCGGCACTGATCGGTTGGGACCGAATCGAGGTAGCTGGGGCAACCGGGTATTTGGATACTAACTATGCCGGCAAGGGGGCGGCGGCTATCCAAGCGATTGAAACGCATGACATTGTGTGCGTACACATCGAGGCACCGGATGAAGCGAGTCATGAAGGACTTGTTGACGAAAAGATCAAGGCACTCGAATCGATCGATCGCCACATTGTTGGGCCAGTTCACGAAGCGCTTCGGCGACACGGCGAATACCGAATACTAGTCATGCCAGACCATTCGACACCGGTCAGTACCAAAAAGCATTCGCATGGTTGGGTTCCGTTTGCCGCATGCGGTACCGGAATCTCGCAGGATGCCAGTGTGACATACGATGAAGTGTCGGCTGCCAATTCTGGAATATCATATCACCATGGATGGGAATTGATTCCAAACCTAATGCGAGGCGATTTGCGTTAGAGAATATATGTTAGTTTCGAAGGTTTAGGTTAGGCGGATAAGGTTCAGAAATGCCATTGATTGTTCAAAAGTTTGGTGGGACGAGCGTTGCGACACCGGAGAAAATCCAAGCTGCTGCGCGCAAGGCGATACGAGCTCAGCAAGAGGGCAACCAAGTCGTCGT
>JBKJNB010000106.1:0-2756 GCA_046595995.1 Candidatus Kapaibacteriota bacterium | reverse complement strand
TGTTGGATTTCGATGATGATTTGCCTCGCAGCGCTGACGACTTGGATGTCCTTCGCAAACTGTCGCTTGAGGAGGAAGGTGATGACCAGAGCGATGTCGCTGTCGTTGATGTAGTCGTTTCTGAGGACCAAGTCCAACTGGAAAGCGAAGATGACTTGCTTTCGGGGATGGAGGAGGTCGAAACTTGGTCGGATGACCCGGTTCGAATGTATTTGACCCAGATGGGCGAAATCCCATTGCTAACCCGTCAAGAAGAAATTCGGCTGGCCAAAAAAATCGAAGTCACTCGACGTCGATTCCGCACCAAGTTGCTTGAATGCGACTACGTAGTGCAATTTGCCTACAAGATACTCAAGCGTGTTCATACGGGCGAATTGCCATTCGATCGTACAGTCCAGGTATCGGTTACCGATCGCTTGGAAAAGGATCAAATCCTTGGACGATTGCCTCACAACCTCAAAACGCTGGACGTTTTGCTTAAGCGGAATCGGCGAGATTACCGAAATGCCTTGAGCAAATCGCTACCGGCAAAAAAGCGTAAAGAAGCATGGCAGTCCCTCGCACGTCGACGGCGCAAGTCGGTTCGACTGATTGAGGAATTGGGGCTGCGTACCCAGCGGATCGAGACGATGATCGGAGTGCTTGAGCGATTGAGCAACCGTGTCGACGAGATCATGCACGATTTGGCAACACTCAAATCGCACCAAGTGGCCCCCTCACAAGTGGCTCAGTTGCGTCGCGAGTTTCGCCAGATTCTGGTCGCTACCCAAGAAACGCCAACATCTCTTCGCAAACGCGTAAAGATGGTAAAAAGGGTTTTCACCGAGTATCAACGCGCCAAGAAGCAGTTGAGCGAAGGCAATCTTCGTTTAGTGGTTTCCATCGCCAAGAAGTATCGAAACCGAGGTTTGAGTTTCCTGGATCTGATCCAGGAAGGCAATGCGGGATTGATGCGAGCTGTCGATAAATTCGAATATCGCCGCGGATTTAAGTTCTGTACGTACGCCACCTGGTGGATACGTCAGGCGATCACCCGCGCTGTTGCAGACCAAAGCCGAACAATTCGTATTCCGGTGCATATGGTTGAGACCATGTCCCGAGTTAGAAATGTTTCGCGGCAATTGCTGCAAGAGCTTGGACGCGAGCCGACCCTTGAGGAAACTGCGCGTCGTGCGGAAACAACAATCGAAGAAGCAAGGCGTGTATTGGCCATGAGCCGATACCCGATTTCGCTCGATCGTCCTGTCGGCAACAGCGAGGATAGCCAATTCGGCGACTTGCTACCGGACGGAACGGCCGAGAGCCCCGCCGTTGGGGCCGGACAAGAGATGCTTCGCACTCGGATCAATTCAGTCTTAAAAACACTGAGTTACCGCGAACGCGAAATCATTAAACTCCGCTATGGACTCGGGGACGGCTATAGCTATACGCTGGAGGAAGTGGGCCACATCTTCAAGGTGACGCGTGAACGTATTCGTCAAATTGAAGCCAAAGCGGTTCGGAAACTACAGCAACCGAGCCGATCACAGGAATTAGTCGGGTTTCTCGACTAGGACTCGCATAGATTGGTTCCGGTCAGCCTCTCAAAAGTTTTCGATTGTTATCCTGTCCTTGACAAAAGCCTCGGTTGAACCAAACGTCCAGCCGGGGTTTTTTCGTTTTCCAAGGGGCCTTTCTTCTTCCGAGCCAATCAAATCAAAGGCTTTCGATGCTGGGTGGCACGCCCTGAGGCACGAAGGGCGTGTGAGTCGCTAGTTCCATTTGCCACGCTCCCCACGCTCATCGCTAACGCTCTGGGCGCAGATTTACCGGGGCGAAGCGGCTAAAGCCTTAACACCAGCGTTGGTGTAAAGCTTTTAGGCGTGCAACAGGATTCATAGGGCGACTAGCTCTTACCGAAGCATTCGATAGCGCGTTGTGCATGTTTTTTGATATCGATTTCTTCGAGAATTGTTTCGGTGGCATTTTGGAAAGGCGCTTTGGATTCAATAGCGTTGAGGATTTTGGAACACAGGTCCTCCATCGAATCTGCCTTGAATAATGTGCCCAATGCGCGTTCGGGGCTTAGCGATTGCATGCGTCGGTGGAGTTCTGGGAACGCACCGTGATCTGGTTGCACATAGGGAGTTCCGGACGCGATGGCTTCTAACAGGAATAACCCCTTGGGCTCTGTGTAGGTTGTCGGGACGCAAAACAGGTCGATGGCTGCCATGAAATTAGCTTTCTCGGTGCGATCGATACTTCCTAGATATTCCCAGCGGTGGCCGAGTCCGTTTCGATCCAATTTGGCTTTTTGTTCATACCAGAATTCGGCATGTTGCAAGCCCATCCAGCCTGCCAGTTTTAGCTGAACGTGTTTTGCTTCAGGTCGATTCGCAACCGAGATAAACGCATCGATCAGGCGATGAAGACCTTTTTCGGGGGCCATTCGAGCGAGGTAACCGATCCTAAAATCCGTCTGGGGGGATTGCGTGCGGTTCAGGTTACGAAAGTCGGTGACATCAATTCCCAATGGGATAATATGGATCTTACTTGTGGGTATTTTCAATAGGGAAGCCATCCGGCTGGCGTAGTCCTCGGAATGGACGATGAAACCATCAATGTACGTGACCAGTCCTATCATTAGTTCAACCGCTTGCTGTCGAAACTTAGCTGGCAAGGAATCCAGGAAAATATCGTCGCCTTGGAGTGTAACGAAGACTTTGGTTTGGCTTAAGCGTTTCAGTTCCGGTATGCCGCCACCTACCAATAGGTTG
>JBKJNB010000072.1:0-91103 GCA_046595995.1 Candidatus Kapaibacteriota bacterium | reverse complement strand
TCGAACTAACTCATCGATCCAAGTGCATGTGGCAGCATCTTGCGCCAGGTGGGCCAATCGTGTTGCCATTCGGTGCCCCACACTTCCACTTTATGCGGAATGTTCTTCATGCTGAGTATGCGTCCGATGGCGAGTGAGGCGTTGGGGTCTTCGTACGGACCGCTTCCGGTGAGGAACTGAACATTGTGTTTTGAACGCAGGAGGTTTAGCCAGTATGGGTCGGTTAGGTTGGGCAAATAGTCAATGGGCGAGTTGAAATAGCAGTCCTCGTCGTAGTACCCTTTGGTGTACGCCTTAAGATCGTAGATGCCGCTCATTGCAATCGTGCCCTCGAACACATCGGGTCTGCGGAGGAACGAATTGGCAGCATGCAGCGCGCCTAAAGAAACGCCCGATGTTGTGATAGGAACTGCGCCGTCACAATCACGGAAGATGAATGGTACAACTTCCTCGACGATGTAATTGTTGTACTGCTGATGGCGCATGACCTTGTCGCGCGGGTGCATTTTGTCGTTCAGCCAACTCTCACTGTTAATGCTGTTGATAGAGTACACCTTGCACTTGTGTGCTTCGATGAACGGTGCAATCGACTCGATGAGATGAAAGCGTTCGTACTCAAGAAAGTCAGCTGCAGCACTTGGAAACATTAAAAGCGCCGGACCGAATTGCCCATAGGCCACGATCTCCATGTTCTTGCCCAGGTTCGGGCTCCACCACGTGGTGATTTCTCGGCGCATGTATCCTCACATCAGCGGTGGTAATTGGGGGCGCAATATAGCATTAGCGTAAATCGGGCGACTAAGGGAGTCTAACGTCAGCCAAAATTCGGCGACCAAGGCACTCTAGCGTCGCAGCAAAACAGAATCGAGCCATCATGAATGATGACTTCGACGTTGCCATCCACAGCGATATTCCTAGCCCCTTCGCGCACACCCAACGCCAGCTCTTCGTCTTGAAGGTCCCAATGCAGCCCCCTCGTGGAGAGTCTTGCCGACGGCTGCGGAATTAGCGAGACCAGTTCTTCGCGCTGAAGCGCAACTGAGAATGAAGAGCTAACAGGTATGATGTAGCGGTCGCGATCGAGCACGGTAAGGGGCATAGAAGGGGCGAACTTCATAAGCACCGACCAATTGTTAAGTGTATGCTCGAGGTCGCCACCATGCATACCGACAATGAGTACACGAGTCCAAAGTTGCGACAATGCGAACCTCAACGACTTCTCAAAATCGTTTGAGTTCTGATCGGAGTCGAGAACGAATACCGAAATGCCTTCGAGCGTACGAAGGATCTCGTCGTCGAGTGAGTCGAGATCACCCACGACGTATTCGGGGAACACATCTACACTCACTAGGGGTGCGGCCGCACCATCGGCTGCTATGAGCGGTACGTGAGCAAGTTGTTCGAAGACGCTCAACTCGGGCACATCGCCGAAGAGCGCAATGATTGCATCGAACTGTGTGCCTTCGAAAGTTAGCGTTCCCATTCGTCAAAGATGCGCATCAGTGCGGTAATGCCATCAGTAAGTGCGGCGGGTCCGGGTTGCACTAACCCAGCAGATGCCAGTGATTAACGGGTCGCATTGTGATGTTATCGAACGACTGGCGCCTTTGGCGCGCGCACTACGGTACCCTCGGGCATCAAGAGAACGCTGCGCCTGTCTTCACGCAAGACGTTGTTGAAGAAGGTTTTGTACGTTTTGTACTCGTCAACGCGAACGTATGACCGTTTCGAAACACTACGTCGCGTTATCTCGAGGTTCGAACCCTTTAGCAATCTGGTATATGCTACGTCGGCTACCTCATGTGCGTGCGTGAGCGAAAGTCTTAGACCAGAAGGCACAAATCCAGAGGGTAGCCTAAAGCGGATGCGTTCGTGAACAGTATCGCGTTGAACATCAAATTCATACGGATGAATTCGGACGTCGTATGACAACGCTGGGTCTGGATGAACGCCATCGTACCAGGGTACGCGTACGATGCGGAACCCGCCTGCGTCAACGACATAGCCGGGCGCTGTGTAACGCATGGTGTATGATAACGTCGATGACAACGTGTCCAAATCGTCTACATGAAATTCATCGAGAAAGACATCGCCGATGTCATGCGAAAGACTTTCGCGAATCTGCTTTGCTCGCTCCTTTTCTGACAAACCCTTCCACGCAGTTCTATAAAACTCTGTGCGTGCACCGGTATGGGTGAAGCGCTGCGTAATATTTGCTGACGCATCATCGTTTAGGATGATGTCGGTTTCGACAAACACATTGCTTGGTGTAAACATCGTACGAGTGAGGCTGATGGGATCCTTCCAACGCTCGCGTATCGGTAATGCGAACGCGTCGAGATCTGCGAATGGTAGACTTCCGGGTGGTACGTTGTCGGCTGTGAGATCGAAGAAGCGCATGGCGCCGTCGAGATCGACGCCAACGATTGCGTGATCGAATGGAATAGACGGAAGACGAACGGGCAATAGTTGCGAGGTGCGAGTTTCGACAAGTACGAGCCAAGCAGGAATCTTGCGTTCAGACAACATGGCGATACACAGTGTGGCTACGTCTTTACAGTCGCCGATGCGCGTCGCGAGAACCTTTCGTGCCTTCTGAGGAATAATGCCAGACTGACGAAAGGGGACGTTACTATAACGAATCTGCGACGTCACATATCGGTATACGCCCTCAAGTATTGCTCGATCGCTTACGCTCTTTGTTCGAGGGAAGAGCGAATCCATTAATTCTGCAATCTCGACCGATGACTTTGTTTTCGTTCGCGCGATCTCATCGTACCACGTAACTATTTCGTCCCAACCTGCAAGGGATGTTAACTGCAGGCGTTTGGCAACAACCTCAAAGGACGGCATGCCTTCTTCGAATTCGATCGCGGGCTCGTTATGCGATTTCCACGTGTAGAGCGTGCCGTAAGGCGTTGATGAAGTAGTCGGGGAATACTCTGCATTCGTAACGAGCCAACGGAACTGTGTGCCTTCCGTTAGCAGTAGACTGTAGCTGGCGTTTAGCACCGGTACAAATGCATTAAACGCAAACTCGTCCCAAAAATGACGCGCAAGACGTCCGACACGAGCCTCCCGCACGCGGGTGCGGATGTAGATGAAATCTCCTGGCGCGAGCGACTTAAACACGAGCATAGCCCCGCTCCGGTCGGCCATGATTTCTTTTCCGCCAGGCTTCAGCACTGCAGCTTTTTCAAGGATGAGCTCGCCATCACTGGCATAGCGCATGTAATATTCTTTATAATCGTCGACGCCGTTTGTTGTGAGAATTCGCACGAGCAACTCTCGCATGACAGTGCAACGGCTGCCATCGTATACATAGCGCCTTGTGCCGTCGTAGAGCACAACGGACGACGCTTCTGGATAGGCGGAGGCCGTAGGCGCCTTTGCAATGAGACTGTCGATCTTACCCGACGGCATATAGTCTAAGGGTGAACGTGCACCATTTAATTCCCGCAGGGCAATGCGTGCGGCAAAGTTTGCGGGATCGACTTCAATTGCACGCAAATACGCATCGGTAGCATTCGTGTTATCGAACTTCGCTCGATGTAGCGTACCGGAGAGATACCAGAAGTGCGAAGTCGACGGCGCGATATCGAGAGCACTCTGCATCTGCTTCAGAGCCTCATTGTAATTTTTTAGGTCGGCATAAACACGAGCCATGGCAACGTAGTACTCCGCTTCGTCTGGGTCGAGGAACAACAAGCGATTAAACGTTTGCCTCCACTCAGCTATTCGTCCGGCATCTTGATACAACGACGCAAGGAGGACCAACCCTTGTGCCGAGTAATTGTGCTTTAGGTGTTTCTGTGCTACTTCGAAAGCAGCCTCGCGATTATTTGCCTGCCTAGCCACGGCCACGTTCGACATGGCAAATGGATGGTATTCAGGATGTTGTTCGAATGCGAGCGCTTGCAATTCATTCCGCACCTGGATGTGATTGCGTTTACCAGCAACGGCAATCGCGGCGTTATAGTAGGCAATAGACTGCGGCAGAGCCACTTGGAGTTGGGCCAAGAGTGCCTCGGCCTCGTCGATGCGATCGGCACCCATTGCACTACGAAAGGAATACACCAGTGACCGTACCAAGTCTGGACGTAATGTTGACATGTGCTCGAACGTTGACTGCGCTTCGTCGTTTTTATCGTTCCGTTGGTATGCTTCTGAGAGCAGATTCAAGATCACGATAGCATTGCCTCTACTCTTCAAGGCTTCGCGAAGAACCGACTCTGCTTCTGTTGCATGATCGTTTCGCAGGTAGCACTCTGCCAGAAACAAATAGTTCTCAAGGTCATTGGGTTGGCGTACAATGGCGTTGTGAAAAAATGTTGTAAACGGATTGTCGATTTGCTGGATGTCGAGCGGACGTATGGTAGTCTGTTGTACCTGCGTCGATATCTGCAAATCGGGAATTGCGACACCCTGTTCGTTTGTTATCCTCAGCAAAAAATTACCGCTGGAAATTTCAGAAGCGCCACACTTCACAAGAATGCTGTGCCAACCCTCGGCAAGTGTGAGTGCGGAATTATACGTGTCGAGGTCGTTGTTTAGCTCGTCAACCTTCTGATTGACAAGCGTCGTGTCAACAAAGACCTTAAATGAACCTGACGTTCCTAACCGCAAATGAACGCGTTGCGTCTTGGGTATGTATACGTACGTTCGCGCATAAAACACACCCTGTACAACAGGAAAGAAGCGCGACAAATCAATCCATCCGTCGTTACGAATTGCAGTGGGCTCGTGCCAACGGACAGAGCGTCCGCTCTCGCCCTCATATCGTTTATCCGGCATGTCCTCACGTTCGGGTTCAAATCGGCGGTCGAAGCCTGAGGCTGAGATGTTGTCGAAGGGACCTATAAGGCGCCAAGTTGTGATGGCACCAATCTTGTTGCTCCAATCTTTCGACTGCGGTATGTCGCCCTTCAGCTCATAAAGCGTTGCAAGATTCTCGTAGGCCATTGCTCGTAGAATGCCCAGAGAATCGGGCTGTTCTACAACGCCTTTCCACGTTTCGATGAGCTCGTCTTTGTTTGCGTCCACCTGCGACTGCATCCGATTCGTAAGAATTGATGCATACAGATACGGATGTGGATCGGGCACGTGATGGAGACCTGACCGAAAGGATGCCCACGAATTAGTGTCAGAGCGCATGTCTTGTACATAAGACAGTCCGAACCAGGCGCGCGCATCTCCAGGATTCGCTCCTATCGATGTACGAAAGTGCTTCTCGGCGTCTTTGTCGCGATTCTGAATGAGTGCTGCCCAGCCCAATTCAGTTGTGTTTTGTGCAAGTGCCGAACACGCAAAGAACACGACGACGAAGCCAAAAACGGCTCGCGCCACGATGTGACGGTTCAAATTCATAACAGAGTGATGATTGGGACGTGTTTGCTACATTGCGCGCGTACTCCCACAACCTACGAAAAAGCAATGTTCACAGTCGCTTCGCTTCTCGTTCCAACTGACTTTTCAGAGAATGCAAATCAGGCCCTTTCGTACGCGAAAGAGTTGGCGAGAGCCACAAAGGCGTCGCTGCACCTTCTGCACATCGTAGAACCCGTGGTATACCCTGCAGACTGGAGCTATGCCCAAGTGGGATTCGCCGATATCGAGCAGGAGCTTATGGACACGTCCAACAAAGAAATGGACGCTCTAGCGGCGCGATTGAAGGCGGAGGGCTTCACCGTCATAACGGAAGTACGCATGGGCCGAGCCTCGGATGAGATATGCGCTTATGCCGAGGAGAAGAAGATCAGCATCATTAGTATGGGAACACACGGACGCAGCGGCCTAGAACACTTTCTTTTCGGAAGCACAACAGAACGTGTGTTGCGTAAAGCCCCTTGTCCAATTCTTGCGGTACGCTACGACAAGGACAAGAAGTCTTAATGCCCTTTCTCAGCACGTCGAAACTCATCACGATCGAGCGCCACATATCAGAAGAAGGCGCGCTGCACCCAGCAGCTACGGGCGAATTCTCGCGACTACTGCGCGACTTCACGCTGGCTTTACGCATTCTTGCACGCGATGTGCGAAGGGCAGGCCTGAATGATGTTCTCGGTATGACAGACGAGACGAACGTCCATGGCGAGCGGGTGAAACGGTTAGACATTCATGCAAACGAAGTGATTTTCCGTGCCATGGATCACGGCGGACATCTATGCGTTATGGCGTCTGAAGAATCGGAAGGTCTGATGCCAATTCCAGACGAGTATCACAAAGGCAAGTATGTGCTCGTATTCGATCCACTCGACGGGTCGTCGAACATCGATGTGAACGTGTCTATCGGAACGATCTTCTCTATATACAGACGACTCGACCCAACGCTCGAAACGCCTGGCACGGTAGCGGACGTGCTTCAGCCAGGTTGGAAGCAAGTCTGCGCCGGGTATGCTATGTACGGGTCGAGTACACAACTTGTATATACGAGTGGTAAAGGCGTAGATGTGTTTACGTTCGATCCAACGATTGGCGAGTTTCTTCTTACCTATGAGAAGATTCGCATACCGAAGCGTGGAAAGATATACTCGGTTAATAGCGGCAATGCCTACAAGTGGCAGCCTGGTATACGTGCCTACGTAACACATTTGCTGCAGCCTGCTGCAGACGGAACACGTCCGTACTCCCTTCGCTACGTCGGCACCATGGTTGCCGATATTCATCGCACGTTGCATTACGGTGGCATCTTCATGTATCCGTCAGACGTGTCTTCACCTCAGGGGAAATTGCGCCTGCTGTATGAGGTCAACCCGATGGCGTTTATCGTAGAGCAAGCCGGCGGTCGTGCAACAGACGGCACGCGCCGAATACTCGAGATTCAACCTGAATCCCTGCATCAGCGCGTGCCTTGTTTTATTGGTAGCTCAGACGACGTTCTAGAAGCCGAGCATTTTCTTCGGGGCGAGCAGTAGCTCTATCCCTTCTTAGCCTTGCGTTTGGCAGCGAGTTCTTCGAGCTTCGCACGTTGCTCTGGTGTCAACACAGCATCGGTCTTGGCTTTTCTATCAGCGCGTAGTTTTTCTGCTGCTGCCTTGCGATCGGCTTCTGGTAAATCCTTGAGGGTCTTGCGCTCTGTTTGTGCATCCTTGTGGATGTCCTTAAGCTGTGCCTTCTGATCGTCAGTAAGCTCGAGATGCTTTCCGAACTTGTGTGCCTTCTGAGCCCGATCACCACGTTTTTGGCGATTGTCTGGGTCACCAGCAGTGGTAGCAATTGGTACTAGCAATGCACCGCAGAGCACTAGCGCAATAATTCCTGTCTTCATCGTAGCCTCGTGTGTAAATGTGAGAGTAACGGGGTATCTGTGTTTGGAACGTCTCGTTAGTTTAGTCTGTTCTCATTAAACGTGTAGTTCGCATGTTGTAGATGCTAATTCGCTTGTGCGAGTAGCGTATTAACCAATCGTATAGAAAACCTGATATGAGCAACCGTCGATCGTTTCTAAAAACAGCCGCTATTGGATCGCTGATCGCGGTCAATCCATCCTCGCTGCAGCCCCTTGTGGCAGCAGCCCCCTCCCCAAGCCCCTCCCCAAGCCCCTCCCCGACCACGAAACACACGTTACCTCCGTTGCCATACAGCACGTCGGCGCTCGAGCCATACATTGATGCGCAGACGATGGAGCTACATCATGGGAAACATCATGCGGCGTATGTCGCTGGTCTTAACAAGGCCGAAGATGAGCTCGCAAAATCTCGCGAGGCGAACGACTATGCTTACATCCAGCATTGGTCGAAGCAAGCGGCGTTCCACGGCGGTGGACACTGGCTGCACTCTATGTTCTGGACAGTGATGGCTCCGCCCGGTAAAGGGGGCGGCGGCTCCGCCGCCGGGGGCTTAGCGGATTTAATTCGAGAGAGTTTTGGATCTGATGATGCTTTTAGAAAGCAGTTCAGTTCGGCTGCTGCCGCGGTAGAAGGCAGTGGATGGGCACTTCTGCACTACAGGCGCTCAGACCAACGCCTTGTCATACTCCAGGCCGAGAACCAGCATAAGCTGTCGGCATGGGACACCGTGCCTATTCTGGGTATCGATGTCTGGGAACACGCCTACTATTTGAAATACCAGAATCGGCGGGCTGATTACGTCGCCGCCTGGTGGAATGTGGTGAATTGGGGTCAGGTTGGCACGAATCTGAACGACGCACGCCAGTAGACCAGGAAGAGTCCAATACTGATTGCCTGAGGGGTAGGTGTGGAAAACTCTTTATATTGAGTTATCTCGCATGGGCGAGCCATTGCGGTGATGACGCCAAGTCGAATTAGTTAAGTGACCTTCGGTGTTGAAATCTGGCTCGTGTAAGGAAAAGTCGTATGAATATCTATGTTGGCAATCTGCCATATACCTTCGGCGATGCGGAATTGCGTCAATCGTTCGAAGAATTTGGCGCTGTTTCGTCCGCGTCGGTCGTGAAAGACAAATTCACGGGTCGTAGTCGCGGATTCGGATTCGTTGAAATGGCTGATGGCGACGCCGCCAATCGTGCCATTGAAGCAATGAACGGTCGTCCACTCGCTGGTCGTCCGCTTGTAGTAAACGAAGCTCGTCCTCGTGACGAGCGTCCACGCTTCAACCGCGATCGTTACTGAGACCTGAACGTCTCCATATAACGTGATCATCAGCAAGAGGCCCCCAGCGGGGCCTCTTTTCTTTTTATGTTTGCTGCCAGTCACGTTATAACCTGAATTACTTTTATCAAAATCTACAGGGGTGTAGTGTATGAGATATGTTTTGCGATTACTTGTTCTGTTGGCCATTTGTTCAAGTGCAACTGCTCAGTTCGTTCCTGAGCGCCTTTGGGTAGGTCCGACGATTGGTTTGTCCGGACTTGGATTTAGCATTGGGGTGGGCGCACAGGCTGAATACGCGATCAATGAAAATTTTGGCGTAGGCCTCGATCTATCCTATTCAAGTTTCAAGGAGGACGGCTCCGGTTTGGGTCTCCCGCCTGGCACAGCGTTTCCAGTGTTTAAGTACACCCTTTTCGCCGCTCTGGCATCTGGCTCGTATCACTTCATGCCGAACAAGAATTTCGATCCGTATGTGAAGCTTGGTCTCGGCTATCTCAATTGGGATGTGAAGTACATAGTTGATGGCAAGGAAACAGATCCGTTGGCAGGTGTCTCCGCAGCGTATACGAGCGGACTCGGATTTACAGGCCAGGTTGGTGCGCGCTATCACTTCAGCGATGGCTTGTCTGCACGTGCATCCATTGGCTATCCTTTAATCCTCGCTCTTGGTCTCGATTTGGCAGTTGGTGGTACATCGGCTGTTCGCACGGGCGGATCGACAGAAGCCGGCACTCCTGCTGAAGTAAAACTCGATTCATCAAAGAAAAAAGGACGCGAGAACGAGTACAGTCTCTGGGTTGGGCCATATCTCATGGGTAAGGCCAGCATCAAGAGCGAAGTCGCCGAAGGTTGGAAGACTGGTGTAGTGTTCAACGTGCCTCCTGACTTCGGCGTTTCGATTCTGGCGCCATTCGGTAAGCACACAAACATTGGCTTTGGACTAGACTTCGGTCTTGCTAACTATGGTTATCAATTCAGACCAGAAAACGATCCACGCGATTCTGTGACGATCATTGCGCGTTACTCCTACGTCAACGTGTTCCCGCATCTCAATCTCGGGGGCTTCATCGTTGGTCTCAATTTCGGCTTCGTAAACGGAGCCTCCACAAGAACCGTTCTCGACTCTGCAGCTACCGTCGTAGGTACGTTTGAAGTGGTTAAGCGTCTGAACGATCCAGACACGATTGCCTTCACGAACGGCACCCCCGAATCGACAGGTCCGTTGGCCTACATGGCATCGATGGTTGAGGTTCGCGTTGGTGGAGCAATCCCTGTCGTAACGTCTGACTTCGGTCGCCTCGATGTCCTCATTCAGGCGGGCTATTCATTGTCCGGACTCTTCACAGACTACCGCAACTACGAAGGGTCTTATCCTATTAACGCAAAAGATCCCGACTTCCCACGACAACGCTCGCTGCAACCGCAGGAATCGCTAAATCCGCACTTCATTTCCCTGTCACTTGGCCTTTGCTATCGGTTCCGACTCGGCTTCTAAAAAAGCCATTGAGAGACCCTTCTCAAGACCCGTGTAAAGCCTCTTCAAACAAAAAAGGCAATCGGGGACGTTACCAACAGGTGGCGTCCCCGTCGTCGTAAAAAAGACGTTGACCCTTTTCCGTATCTTGGTAGTCTATGCAGTTCTTCGATCAACTTCAGTCTATGGGCCACGAACAGGTGGTTCTGTGCTCCGACCCAGTAACTGGTCTTCGGGCAATCGTTGCTATTCACGACACGTCGCTTGGCCCCGCTCTCGGTGGCACACGCATGTGGAAGTACGCTAGCGACGAAGACGCCATTGTCGACGCATTACGGCTATCGCGCGGCATGACGTATAAAGCTGCCGTTAGTGGCGTTAATCTCGGTGGCGGCAAGGCTGTCATTATCGGCGATGCGCGCCTTGAAAAATCGGAGTCGATGTTCCGATCGTACGGACGCTTCGTAGACAGTCTGCGCGGCAGGTACATCACAGCCGAAGACGTTGGTACGAGTGTGCGTGACATGGAATGGATTCGCATGGAAACCAAGTTCGTAACGGGCGTGGGCGGCCACGGTGGCTCTGGTGATCCTTCGCCAGTTACTGCACTTGGGGTGTACTCTGGTATGAAGGCAGCGGCAAACTTCGCATGGGGCTCCGACACGCTTGCAGGCAAGCGTATTGTCGTTCAGGGGGCTGGTAATGTCGCCTCATATCTAATTCGTCACCTAACGAAAGATGGCGCAACGGTGTTTGTAACGGACATCTACGACGAAAAGGCACAGGCAATCGCCACCGAAACAGGTGCCTCGGTCATACGTCCAGAAGACGTCTTCACAACGGCTTGCGATATCTTTTCCCCGAATGCATTAGGCGCAATCTTAAACGATGATACAATTCCGCTACTGTCATGCGCAATTGTTTGTGGCGGCGCTAACAATCAGCTAAAAGAAGAAAACAAACACGCAACGATGCTAAAAGACCGGAACATCGTTTACGCTCCAGACTATGTTGTTAACGCGGGCGGCCTGATGAACGTTGCCTCAGAGGTCGAGGGCTATCACAGAGAAAAAGTCATGCGTCAGGCAGAAGGCATCTACGACATCACGACAACTATTCTGCTCACATCACGCGACCGTTCGATTCTAACCATCGAAGCTTCGAATGCAATAGCCGAAGAACGCATAAGCAAGGTCCGTCACGTGCACGGCAACTACGTTGGCACTCCCATGATTCGTGGGATTTAGGAGAGTCGTGTCGAAGGTACAACCACCAGACAAATTTCCCGTTAGTCAGCAGCGTAGCCTGCGAGGATCACGACATCTAGCGCGTGAAAAAGTCCTTCAGATTCTCGCTGCAACCTCAGACGGTGAAGTATCGCTCGATGTGGCTTTCCCCCACATCTTCTATAGGCAGTTTACGTTCGACGACGTAGACAATCCTGCAGATCTTCAAAGGATTCTCAAAGCCGATGAAGTAATTGAAATGGACGCCGATGTGCCCATCTCATGGGCCGAAGAAGACCTCGATTACGCAACGACAGTGCTTGTCAAAGCTCGTGATTCACAAGAATCGAGTACGGCGCTAATTGAAAGTCATGCTACAAACTGGGAAGTAGAACGCATTGCGCTTATCGATCGTATGCTGATGCATTTGGCCGTTGCAGAGTTGACGTCTTGTTCGGATATTCCAGTGAAGGTTACGATTAACGAAGTCATCGAACTCGCCAAACGATACTCAACAGACAAAAGCGGTACGTTCATAAACGGTATTCTCGACGCCATTATCGTAGACCTAGAGGCGCAGGGGAAAATTTATAAAAGCGGTCGCGGTCTAGTCACAGATTGATTGTAAAGGTAGTTATGAAGTTATCCGCATTCGTTGCTATAATCCTACTTACCGGCTCCGCGTTAAATGCCCAACCCTTGTGGAAGTGGGTGGTGCCGCTAAAGGGTCCACAAACTGACGAAGTAAATGCGCTTGCAATTTCACCTTCGCACACCCTGTTTGCGGCCGGGACATTTACCGACTCGCTAGATATCGGCGGACTGAAGATCAAGGGACTGTTTCAGTACGATGGTTTTATGGCCGAGTTTACGAAGGCGGGCATGCCTCGGACGGCTGTAGTGTTGGGCGGACTTGATGCTGATGATGCAAAGTCTGTTGTCGTAGACAATCAGGGTAATGTATACGTAGCAGGCTCCTTTATCGATTCAATTCAAGTTGACGATTGGATTGCGTTTGGACTCGGTGGTACCTCCGACATGTTTGTTGCGAAGTTTAATAAGCAGGGCGCGTTCCAGTGGGTGAAATCTTTTGTGTCAGAGGAGTATGATGAAAACTCGCCATATCTAGCCGTCGATTCGCTGGGCAACGTTTATGTAGGCGGCGGTATTGGGGGCACAGGCAAGTTTCAATCGAAGACACACGTTAGTGCTGGAAAGACCGACGCCTTTATCGCGAAGCTGACATCTCAGGGCGACGTAACCTGGCTTGTAGCTGGTGGTGGCCTCGATGCAGATAACGTCCGCTCAATAAACGTTACGCCGAACGGAGACCGCGTGTACGCGGCTGGTGTGTTTGCTAACGAAGTCAACTTCCCTCTGCTGCCGGCACTCGCAAGCTTTGGCGTGCAACCCGATTTCTTTGTGTGGGCTGTTAACGCCAATGGTGTTTCGCAATGGGCGAAGCGTATTGGGTCTAGCAGACGCGACGACGTTATTGCCGCAGCAGTTGATAAAGATGGCAAGCTCGTGGTCACCGGAGCGTTCTTCAGTAACACGAGATTCGATAATCAGACAGTTAACGCAAATGGAGAATACGATTCCGATATTTTCCTTACGCGTTTTACGAAGAGCGGCACAATCGACTTTGTTAAGAAGTGGGGCGGAGTCTACGGCGAAGTAGGTACATGCGTGAATGTCGATAGGCTTGGAGGCATATACATAGGTGGTTATTACGATAGTTCTTCAGTGTTCGACGAAGTTGTGTTAGAATCATTCGGCGAGCGTGATGCATTCATCATGCGGTGCGAACCAGATGGAAGTCTAGAATGGATTCGTGAAGCTGGTGGACCTCATGCGGATGAAGTTCGCGGTATTGCTGTTGGCATTGACAACGTTCCGTACGCAGCAGGGGTATTTGACGCCACTGCAAATTTTAGCGGCATTCAGATCGTTGGTGAACGTTATACCGATGGCTTTGTCGCAGCCCTAGAATGCGGTCCGAACACACGACTACGTCCTGCCGTCAAGACCATGGACATCTGCGAAGGACAAGATTCTCTGATCCACGCACCAGGTTCGTATCAGTCGTATCAATGGTTTGTTAACGGCACAGTAGTCTTAAACAAGAGCTCCCGCTTCCACTTAAACTCTCTACCGCAAGGCACCCATACGGTTTGGGTTTCCATTCGTGATAGGTATAACTGCGAGAAGAATTCCGACACTGTACGCGTTACTGTTCGTCCGGGTCTTGCAAAGCCATCGATAACGAAGGTTGGTAACAAGCTCGTGACCGATGCAGTTTCGTTTTTCTATCAGTGGTTCCGCGAAGGTGCTGCAATTCCAGGCGCTAACATGCCTGAGACGAGTATTATTGGTGATGGTTTGTACACGGTACGTATTACAGACACCGGCGGGTGCACGCGTTCATCAGACGCCTATCTTATAGGCACGACAGACGTTACGGACGATGCGATGTTTGCTGGGCTGATGGTCTATCCGAATCCGACGAATGGCACACTAAGCATTCAAGGCTTGGTCGGTGAGTGCGAGATTGTGATTGTAAATAATCTTGGTACTTACGTTTACCGTGGCCTACACTCAGATGTGCACGTTACGCTCGACCTAACAACAGTGCCGACTGGCGCTTACACGGTCACGATTCGGAACGGACAGCATACGACCGCCCATCGGATCGTACGTCAATAGCCAAAGCCACTATCACGGCTCCATACTCGAGAATAAGCAAGGCGGGGTGTTCAAACCACACCCCGCCTTTGTTGTATGCTAGAATGGATGCGCCACACACGGCAATCGTGGCACCAAAGATTAGAACGGATCGCATCGGAATCATCACACCAAGTGCAACAAGAATGATTAGATACCAGGGGTGAACGATAGGGGAGAAGAGAAGCAGGAAAAGAAAGGCCATTGTCATGGCGCGAAGTGGCTCGACTCTTCGATACCACAACAGAGCCAACGAGACAACGCACAAGACCAGCAACGTTATTCGCGCAACGGGTACAGGCACAATCTGAATGAGCGCAGTTCCAAAGAGACTGTTCGCGGCAAAGCGTGCAGAGAAATCGGCAAGACTTTCAAAGACGCGAGCATTCAAGAACGGCGCGTAAATCAATAGCAACGTCATCAGCATCGATACGACAAACCACACTCGATTCTTCATCGATACAGCACGCAACATCCATGGCAGGAGCAACAGCGGCAAAATCTTTACGCCAACTGCTATGCCCAACAGACAACCTGCGGCTATCCACCAATTCTTACGCCAAGCAACAAGACTCCATAGCGCAAACGCAGTCATCACAACGTCTACGTGTACGTCCATTGTGCCCTGGAGCAGAACGACGGGACTAAGGGCAAAGGCAAGAGCCCCTTCGGGCCGCCGCCCCATGCCGCGTAGAAGGAGTACAAGAGCCCAGCATGATGCAGCAATCATGATGAGCGACGGAATCTTCCATGCCATACCGTACGGAGAAACGGCAGTTGAGAGAGCAAAGAAGTATTCTGCAGCGGGCGGGTAGATCGTGCGTAGATGATTGAATGTCAGGCGCGAGAGCGAGTGCGCTCTGATTAGCGAATCATGGTGTGCTGATTGACCGCGCGCTGGCTGAACATGCATGTGCGCAAGCTCTGGCGCGTTGGGTGGATACGCATAGGGGTCGATGCCGCTATTCATTACCCTGCCATCCCATTGATAGCGATGAACGTCACCACTTAGCACGCCCGACGGCGCAAGTACGAAGGCATGAGCGGCAATTGCAAGGCATGTCATTACCACAATCGTTGCAGGCTTCAAGACTGGCTGCGTGCGCAGCAATACAAATGCGATGACTAGCCACAGCACAGACATACATGGCCACATGTACACAGCCGACGTCATAACGTGTCCGAACGGATCGAATGCAATTACCGCGCTGCAAGCAGCGAGTAGCGCACTTGCAACAATGAGTGTGGCGTTAACGGAAGACATTGCGTGCAATCGTTGAGAGAATCTTGGTGCCTGCGAGCACGGACCCTTTGAGCGTGCCGGAAATTTTCGATGTGCCAATGCGCCGTCGATAGTCTACGGGTATCTCGACGCAGCGCAGATGCATGCGTGCTGCCTTTATCTGCATTTCTACAGTCCAGCCGTATGTCGTGTCAGACATGTTCATCTTCTGCAATACGTCCCAGCGAATGGCGCGCAGCGGACCAAGATCGGTAAAGCGTTCACCCCAGAACAATCGGATGAGCCTTGTTGCAAGCCAATTACCGAACACTTGTGGCGGCGTTAACGAGCCCCGCTCTCGTGATCCCCTTAACCGCGATCCAATGACGAGATCGGCAGCGCCGTTACGAACCGGTGCAACAACACGGTCGATGTCGAGCGGATTGTCGCTGAAGTCGGCATCGGTGAATACGATAATGTCGGGCTGTAGTGTCGCCGCAAACGCGATGCCTGCAAGGCAGGCTTGTCCGTATCCGCGTCGTGGTTCTGCACACACAAGCGCACCATGTGCACGTGCAACGTCTGCAGTTGTGTCCGTGCTGCCGTTGTCTACAACGATAACATAGTCTATGAATGTTGGCATGGCAGCAATCACAAGACCAACAGAAAGTTCTTCGTTAAGAGCGGGAATGATTACAACAACGATGGGCACTACTGTCGATAGTAGCGTGCGTTGTAGCCAGGAGCTTCTTCGCGACGCCATTTGTGTTTAAGCGATCTTTTGTCGAGCACATCGCGAGTTTCGTCGAGCGACATCTCGAGGGTAGACGCAAGCAAAGTCGCTTCGACATACCCTTGGGCATTGAACTCTCGTTCTATCTCTGTGTCGATGTTTCTGTTTGCCCGCTTGCGCAAGCCCATTGCCAACGCGAATACCGCCCCTGTAAGGGCGAAGCATACTAGCCCCAGAATGCCGTTTTTGTCAGCACCTTCTGCATCATTGAAGTAGCCTCCGAAGAACATGATAGTGCTGAAGACAGCGAACATGAAAAAGAGGCCAGAGCCCATAAGAAGGATGCGGTGATTCATAGCTGGCAAAATTACTGCCTATTTTCGCTGCCGACGCCATGTGGTCAGCTTGCAACAACGGGAGACAGCTTGAAACAACCTATAGAACATCAACGCGCTATGAAGGCCGAAGCATTGCTAGGCGGCGGCAAGGCGCGCATCGACGCGCAGCATGCAAAGGGGAAGCTGACAGCGCGTGAGCGCCTGGCGGTGCTGCTCGATGAAGGTTCGTTCCGAGAAACGGACATGTTAGCGCGGCATAGGTCCACCAACTTCGGCATGGAAAAACAACGTCCGCTAGGCGATGGCGTTGTCACGGGTACGGGCACGATAGACGGACGTACCGTGTGTGTGTTCTCGCAGGATTTCACGGTCTTTGGCGGATCGCTGAGTGAAGTGCATGCAGAGAAGATTGTAAAGATCATGGATCTCGCGATGAAGATTGGCGCGCCCGTAATTGGACTTAATGACTCTGGTGGAGCTCGCATTCAGGAAGGGGTTGTTTCACTAGGGGGCTATGCCGACATCTTTCTGCGCAACACGTTGGCTAGTGGTGTCATACCTCAGATAAGCGTCGTGCTGGGTCCGTGTGCCGGTGGTGCCGTGTATTCACCCGCACTTACAGACTTCGTCTTTATGACGAAGGGCACATCGTACATGTTCGTAACTGGTCCGGAAGTCGTAAAAACAGTTACTCACGAAGTAGTAACGCTCGAAGAACTCGGTGGTGCAGACACACATTCTGAGCGCAGTGGTGTGTCGCATTTCGCCATGGACAACGAGGTCGAGTGTTTGCTTGCGGTACGCAAACTCACGTCGTACTTGCCACTGAACAACAGAGAGAAGCCCCCTCTGCGCCCTACCACAGACAACCCAGAGCGCATAGTCGATGAGCTTCGAAGCATCATACCCGCAAACCCGAATCAGCCGTACGACATGAAGGAAGTCATTAGACATGTTGTTGATGAAGCCGACTTCTTCGAGGTGCACGCCGGTTACGCAACAAACATTGTCGTTGGCTTTGCAACGCTAGACGGAATGTCCGTTGGCATTGTCGCGAATCAACCAGCATCGCTTGCTGGTGTGCTCGATATCAACAGCTCGATAAAGGCGGCACGCTTTGTTCGATTCTGCGATGCGTTTAACATTCCAATTGTTGTGTTCGAAGATGTGCCCGGTTTCCTTCCCGGCACCGATCAGGAGTGGCGTGGTATCATACGTCACGGTGCCAAACTGTTGTACGCTTTCTGCGAAGCAACCGTACCGAAACTCACCGTTATCACACGCAAAGCCTACGGTGGCGCGTACGACGTTATGAGCTCGAAGCACATCCGAGGCGATTACAACGTAGCGTGGCCATCGGCAGAGATTGCTGTGATGGGGGCGAAAGGGGCTGTCGAAATTCTCTATCGTAAAGAACTTGACAAAGCGCAGGACAAAGGCACACGCCTTAAAGAATTGCAAGACGAATACAACGAGCAGTTTGCAAATCCGTACGAAGCAGCAGAACGTGGTTACGTAGACGACGTTATCGAACCGCAAGACACACGCCGCGAACTCATCCGTGCATTAAAGACATTGCGTACGAAGGTCGACACCAACCCGTGGAAGAAACACGGGAATATTCCGCTCTAGTTCTCTAGGGTTCGCTTTTGTGCTATAATTCGCGCTAGTTAGCGCCGAGCACGACTACCGTTGCAATGCGCAGGGACGGGTGGTCGGCTATGCCCACGCCAACGTGTGTGAAGGTGGTCTTCAATAGACTCTCGCGATGTCCGCGATCGGGCGTGCCTTCATCTACGAGCATCGATGCTACCATAAGATCTGGTGTTAAGTACCCAATGGTAATGCATTCGCCAATCATCTGGTACGAGCCATACTTTTTGACACGCGTTCCGGGATTCGACCCGTCACTTCCGAAATGGCTCATAAGCCCACTACGTGAAAGGTCGCCCACATGGTCATCTGCCGCAGCTTGTAAAGCATCACTTATAGCAAGGGGCAGAAGAGGCGCCTGCTTTTTAAGCCTAGCACGGATTTCACGAAGCGCAACGCTGAGCTTTGTTTTATTTGGGGTGAACGATTTTACGTAGCGTTCATATCGGTCGAGCGCAGGCAGAAAGGATTTCGGATTTGTGCGCATTGCGTTAAGGACTTCAACGAAAACAACTTCGTTGCTGTCAGGAGCTTTCGCTTGTATGGAGTCGACGTTAACAAAAGCGTCAGGCAGCCCGACCTGCGAATGTGCATTGCATGCAAAAGCAATAGCGAAGAACAGTGCGAACAACCACATTTACCTACCCGCCGACAGAATCTTCTCACATATCGAAGTAAGCGTTCCAGCTTCCGTTTCATCGATGTGTTTGCGTAGGTCAGATTCTAGTATGTCGACCCGCGGTTGCACAGACAATACAAGGTCAAGGCCTTTCTGCGTGATATATGTCAGCGATAGGCGGCCATCCTCCTTGCTGCGTCCACGGCGGGCGTAACCGCTGCGTACCAGCCGATCGATGAGACGTGTAACGTCTGGCGCCGCGTGAATCATGCGACTGATTATTTCCGCACGCGAGTGTCCTTCTGGAAAGACGCCACGCAGGATGCGCAGCACGTTGTACTGAGCACCAGTAATGCCGTGCACAAGGCACGCTTCCTCCCACTGGCGCGTTAGGAAATCGGCGCAAACCAGGACGCTTAGCAATGCCTCTTGGTGCGGCGACGAGAACGAGCGCTGTTTAAGGCGTTCTTTTAGACCATCACCCATGCCATAACCTAGTTTATAAATGAATGTTATGCGCCTTGCAGAGTATCAGCATGTTCGGCCATTCGTAACGCATTAATGATGTCGTCTAGATCGCCGTCCACCACTTGCTGCAGGGGATGATTCTTTACATCGCCGTCTAGTCTGTGATCGGTAACACGATTCTGAGGCCAGTTATACGTGCGAATCTTTTCTGATCGGTCGCCCGACTTCACCATGCTCTTGCGCGCCCCGGCAATTGCCGATTGCTGCTTTGCTAGCTCATGATCATAGAGCCGGGCACGCAGCACCTTCATTGCTTTGTCGCGATTCTTTAGCTGCGAGCGCTCATCCTGACATTGCACAACGATGCCTGTGGGAATGTGTACAAGGCGTACTGCAGTCTCGACCTTGTTCACATTCTGTCCGCCCTTACCGCCAGATCGGAAGATGTCGATGCGTAAATCTCCGTCGTTAATCTGTACATCAACCTCTTCGGCCTCGGGCAATACCGCAACGGTTGCCGCGCTCGTATGAACGCGTCCTTGCGATTCTGTTTCAGGAACGCGCTGTACACGGTGCACGCCACTTTCATACTTCAACGCACCGTAGACGTCGTCACCTTCAACACTAAAAGTAATTTCTTTGTAGCCGCCGCGTTCCGACTCTGTAAAGTCAATCGTCTCAAGCTTCCAGGCGTGCCGTTCGCAGTAACGCTGATACATACGGAATAAGTCGCCAACGAAGATGCCTGCCTCGTCACCGCCCGTTCCGGCACGGACCTCCACAATGCAGCTCTTCATGTCGAGTGGGTCGCGCGGAATTAAAAGGATTTTCAAACGGTTTTCAAGCTCTGCCAGTTCATCCTGAATGCGCTTTGAGTCGTCGTATGCCATCTGACGCATATCTGGGTCTGTGGCGTCGTCGTCTATCATACTTCGGTTCTCGGCCAAGCCACGGCTATAGTCGAGGTACAGCGTTGCAGCCGCGGCCACAGGCCGAAGAGAAGCATATTCTCTCGACGCGTCGCGCAGGCGGTTCACATCGTTCACGACCTGGGGGTCATTCAGCGAGTGCTCCACAGCACGAAATCTGTCCAATATGGCTAGTAGTCGTTCTTCCACGTTCATCACAAAAATATCGCAACTTGCCGTTCGTTCCGGTTCGTCCCCATGCCCAACATACCCCTTCGCACATTCTCAGTTCTCGCAATCCTCTGCATCCTGCTCGTTGCAGGCTGTGCTTCAGAGGACGCAAACATCGTGAACCCACCGCCGGGATCGGCAGATATTCGGGTTAGATTCTTTAATCTCATGCCTGGCAACACGGCCCGAAGGATGCTCTTGGAGAGGAACGTTCAGACGCCTGAAATACCCACAGGATTGGTGAGTGCAGTTGTAGTGTCGCCCGGAGATTCGAGTCTTATCGAAGTGCTTGCTGGTGCAACGACTGAACTACGCACCACCAGCCGCGAGCGATTCACGCGCGGAAGTATCTACGACGTCTTTGTTGTAGGCGACACCCTGCAGCCAGCAGTGCCAGATACGATTATTGTGTTTAATGCATCACAAGTGCTTACAACAACGCCTATGGCCCAGGTTCGGGTTATCAATGTTGTACCTGAAAGCAACACAACGTATCAGGTACGGGTGGGATGTCCGAGTGGACCCCTTCTGACCTCAATCCCCATTCCGTTTCGGGTAGGTTCTATATACCGCGAAATCCCGGCCGGCTTTACGGTGTTCACGCTCATACGCACGGCACTAACCGACACGACTATTCTTGGCACATTCGAATGCACGTTAATGGAATACGTGCCGTACTCCATCATCTTCTACCCGTCGCTGGCAGGGGGCTCGCAGCCCTCGGTACTGCTCATGGACGAATCGGATACCACCCAAAACGTCGGCAGGACATTCGTACCAGTGATAGCTCGAAACGCAGACATTCGTGTTGTGAACGTGGCGAATTCGCCCTCGACGGTAACAGTGCAATCGAGTGGACAAACTCTTGCTTCGGCGTTGGGCACCGGACGTATAAGCACGCTCGCACAGGTAACAACATGCGAACGCATTGAACCCGATGTATTTACGCTAGCGTATGCTGACGGGCGCAATGCCATTGATAGCACATCGCTAAACGTGCGTCAGTCTTATACAATCGTTACCGCCGATACGGCAGGCGAGGCGCGGATTATCATTATCCCACCTCCACTGAAACCAAGCGGAGCGGGTGGTAAAGCCGTGATTCGTGTTACGCATGCAAGTGCCTTGGTAGGACCACTTGTCGTGTCGATAGGTGCGCGCACAGACGTTAGCTCGCCCAATGGCTTCACGGCTGGCAAAACCATTGCGAGCGGCTTAACCTTCGACAATACATCGAGCCCCTTTGCAGAAGCCCCCGGACAAATTCCAGTTACGGTTTCAACTGCAGGATCACCGACAGTCGTGCTTGCTATTATGCGGCTGAACGTCGAAGCAGACAGATCATACGAACTCATCGTTGCAGACAACATGAGCGGTGGGATTTCAGATTATCTCATTGATGACGACGACCTAGACGTACCCCTCGTAGCAGCTGCCAGCGCTGCTATCGTGCGTATCGTTAATGCATCCCCAACAAACGATTTCGAAACCGTTAACCTCGGCTCTATCGTCAACAATGCTCGCCTCTACTATAGGGGTGGTTTCACAACAAGCGTGGATTTATCACCGATTTCACTAAGTGTTGGCGCTGCAAGCGCCTCACTAATGCCAGTCCTCGGTGAACGTACATTAGCCATCTATGCAGAGGGTGGTGGAATGCCAAACATCATTCAACTCAGCAGTGCTCCCTTACTCATCCAACCTGGCGCTTCTCAGCGTCGTGTGATCAACGCAACCGCCGATGTCGGTCTCGTTTCTATTGCGTACGACTCTGTCCCGAGCCAAACGCCGGATGCTGAAAAACTCGCTGACAGGGTTGCGTACGGGCTAGTCTCACCCTCAGATTTGAATACACGCGATCGTCGAGGCACCTTCTACGTATATAATTCTGACACATTTGAAACACTCTTCCAGTTGCCCATCAACTTCGGTCCGTTAGGCAATAGCTACACGCTGGTTGTTGCGGGCAGCAAGGCAAAGGGCTATGATGTGATCATTCTCCAAGAGTACTAGCAGGTCATGGTATATTTGCCGCACCTTACAACGCATGCACTACCCCTACCGCCTTCCGCTCTTCGTTATCGCCTCTCTCGTACTGTTCTGCAGTGCCGTTGTCACACGTGCACTCGATGAGGTGCGCGTACCAGCGGAGACAAGTGGCGCACCTGGTCAGGTACTCCGTGTAATGGTAAGCGGCACCATTTCAGAAGACGGTAGTTCAAGAATTACCCTCGAGTATCCGCATCAGATCGTGTCTATTCGAGCCCTTACGGGTAGCGGCCTTTGGGCCTACCGTTGCGTGGCACCGACGATTGTCGAAAACGTAGCCATCGATGCAGACCGCAGCCGCCTGGTCGTTGAATGCGATAATGTTCTTGCAAAAACAAACGGACAGCTCTTCGCCGTAGACGTGCAATTCCTTCAGGGGTCTGAAGCCATCGGGCTTCTTGTGCCGACTGCCCTCCGTCAGAACGGTGTTGATGTGGCCGACGCAGTGTTTACCAGCGGCGTTGTAAAGCGCTTAGGTGGCGGTGTTATACAGGATCCGAACGCCGAAGGAATAACGACTATCTATCCAAACCCCGTTGCCACGGGAGCAACGGTTGCCTTTGTTATGCGTGCCGCTGGCGTAGCTCACATGCAGGTGCGCGATACTCGCGGACGCCTAGTGCAGGTGTTGAAGGACGTATCGGCTACGGCCGGACAAAATGTTGTCGCTCTTGATTTGCTCATGTCGGAGCTTAGCACAGGTGCATACATTCTGCAGCTCGGCACAGACAGTGGCTCATACATGTATCCGTTTGTGGTGCAGAAGTGATACGACGAACCTTGCTTGGCGCTGTTTTGCTGTGTGTGTTGTGGAATGTTGGTGCGCTCTCGGCCACAGCTCGCGACCCCGAAATCATAACCAAGAACTCAGAAGGAAAAGAGTTCTGGGTGTGCTTCATGAAGAATTTTCGTGAAGGACAGCAAGGCACTGCGCAGCGCCCTGACAAACTCAAGCTTCAACTCTTCATCACGAGTAGTTACGATGCACAGGTCCGTGTCGAAATCACGGAAATAGGCTTCGAACAACTCGTCGAGGTAAAGGCCAACAGCGTTGTAACTGTTGTGTTGCCCGAACGTGCACAGCTGCGCGCGCTCGAGACACCAGAACGATTAGGCGTACATATCACGGCGGATACAGCAGTGGCTGTGTACGGGCTTAACAGTCGATTCCAGACTACCGACACATACATGGGTTTGCCCGTGAGTGTACTAGGCACAGAGTATCGTGCAGTGGGTTACACAAAACTTGCAGCAGATCTTTTGTCTGCCATCAGCATTATTGCTACAGAGGATGATACCGAAGTAGAGATAACGCCGAATGCGACGACAAGCACTGGTCGTCGGATCGGTCAGCCGTTTAAAGTAAATCTGCGCAGAGGCGATGTCTATACGGTTAACGCGCGCTTCGAATCGATAGGCCCTTGTGACCTTACAGGTACTCTCGTCAAGGCCAACAAAAAGATTGCAGTGTTTAGCGGCCACCAGTGCGCGTATGTACCGCCCAAGATCGACGCGTGTAATCACCTTGTCGAACAGATGCCGCCGATAACAGCATGGGGCATGCATTATTATCTCGGCATGCTAAAAGAGCGCTCGAGATATACGTACCGTGTATTGTCTTCTGACGAGATTACACGGTACGTATATCTCGTCAGAAGACAATACACGCGTGTTCGAAGACGCAAAGCTCGTAGCTGTTCTTCGCAAAGGCGAGTTCTTCGAGAACCTCAATGTCAATCGCCATATCCAGGTAACGGCAGACAAGCCTGTTCTCGTTGCGCAGTTTGCGCAAGGCTTCAAGAATGGTGACAGTGTGGGCGACCCCATGATGATTTTGATAAGCCCAACGCAGCAGTTCCTGAACGAGTATCGTTTTGCAACTCCGATTAACGGCGACTGGCATCACTACATCAATGTCGTAACCCCAACAAGTTCGATTAGTGGGTTGCGCCTTAACGGACGCCGGCTTGATACCGCTGACTTCAAGGTCCTGGGCGAGAGTCGTTACTCGATCGCACAAATCGGTATTCCGTTTGGAACGCACCTCATCAATAGTCTTCCGATTGCTGGCGATCCGGGCACACCATTCGGTTTGTATTCGTATGGATTTGGCTTCAAGACCGACGCCTACGACGCGTATGGCAATATGGCGGGGCAGTCGTTCTTCGAATTAAGTAGACTTGTCGATACGCTCGCACCGCTCGCAGAAGGCCGTAAAGTCCGCGATGACTTTCTTGTTGTATTTCGTGATGATAGAACCAGCGATCGAGGCATCAAATCGATTAAGGTTCTGTATTCCGCATCGTTAGACGCTGAAATTCCAAAAATAGACGAGGGCACGCCACAGGCTACGGCCCGAATTCGTCCATCGTCGCAAGGGAGCCCAGGACGAATCGTGATCAGTGCCGTCGATATGGCGGACAATGCTAGCCAGTTCACCATTTGTTATGTGTTCGATGCTCTCACAGAACGTTACGCGTTCATTCTAACGCCCGGGCGCGAGGTTGAGTGCGCTTCAGAGGGTGCATGGATGGCTGGTGCTTATGTATCTCCTGCTCACGTGTTTCACGAAACGAACTTTCGCACAACGGATGGTGTGTCGGGCCAATCGACATTTACTCCAGGCCAGGGCTTTGCCGGCGGTGGTGGTTTGCTGCTCGGACGGCGTATGTCGCAAGACTTTATCCTAACGGCACGGCTGTCGGTTAACGTCCTTGGCGGCACGATGGTCTCGGCCGACACTGTTGAACGTGGCGTGTTTGACACGTTATCGCAGCGTATCACTCCTTACCAAGAAGGCACGACCCTTAGCGTTAGCGCCCCATTCTTAAGCCTTGGGTTCGCCGCGGAGTGGTTCCCGTTGCGATTCTTTTATCTGTTAGGCGGCGTGCAGGCTACTATGGCGCTTGGCTCGAGCGTAAATGTATCGCAGACCATTATCCAGCCATCCAATTTCACGTTTGCAGACGGTACACGCTCGCAGCGCAGGGCGCCTGAGAGTCTTTCATCGTTACGAGCCGTAAACGCCGCTGCCTTTGGTGGAATTGGGTTCATGTATCCTGTTACGTTCAGGATGTCGGTGTTTCTAGAAGCTCAATACACGCAGCCTCTCGGCAAGCTAATAACCGATGGTGACTGGACGCATAACATCATTGGTATTAACCTCGGCGCACGGTATCGCTGGTAGTGCCCAGAGGCATTGCACCATGTGCCGATCCGTGTATCGCATTGTAATCGGCGAGCACGTCTAGCAAAAAGATTAATGCCGCATCATCAGACGATTCGCGAAGAACAACCTCGATACGCCTCTTGGCGGCTTCGAGTACTATGTGCGTAGCGTCCGAGGTTCGGCTCCTAACCTTCGCTTCGTGCAACACTTCCTTTAGCACTTCTACATCCGCCGGTGATAGGCTGCCGGCGCTATGATATTTAATTACGTGTTGGGGTGCATCTGCCACCATGCCGACTTGGGCGAGTGTAACCTTGCGTGCCTTGCGCACCACGAGCGTGCCTGCTGCCATGTCACCCAGGCGCTGTCCGGACTTTGAGACGAGGCTGGCAATTGTTGCCACCACCCCGAACGTCATCGTAACCTCGAACACGGCAACAAGAAACCTAACCGCATAGTTGCCAATGGAAGGCTCTGTGCCATCCATTCGCACGACGCGAATATTCATGGCCATTTTGCCAACGGTCTGTCCGTGGAAGATCGACTCCATAATAAACGAGTAGAAAAACACGAGCACAAACACTAGAACGGCGAGCGTTGTGAGCAACCACGGCATTGTTACACCAGAATCGTTGAAGCTAAGCAGCCCCAATGGTAGAAAGCATGCGTACAGAAAGACAGTTGCGATAACACCGTCAATTATCCGAGAAAGAATTCTTTCGAGAACGTTCGCGGTTTGAAAACGAATGCTAACGTTTTGTGTAGTGTCGATTTCTATGGTGCTCACTGGTTGCCTGTCATATTGCGTGCAATATCGCAAGAGGAATGCAATGAGTACACGATCATATATTTGCTCGTCACGAGGGCATACCTAAAACGCGACCTGCGTGCGTCACGAAGGGATAATTCATGCGCGAACCCGCATTCGTTCGAGGGCATCAGGAGCAATGGCAGGAGTTCGAAAAAGATCTTGCGAACGGAAAGGACGTCGATCCTGACCGTCTGGCGTCGCTGTTTGTAGACATCACAGACGACCTCGCCCATGCCGCTGCGCAATATCCCGACAGCACAACACATCGATACCTGAACCAACTTGCTGCACGTGTGCACGGAATGCTGTACAAGAACAGGCGTGACAAGGCATCGAGGCTCCTACAGTTCTGGTCACGCGAGGTGCCCGAGGCATTCCTAGAAGCACGAGGCGCAATTCTGTTTAGTGGTGCCGTTTTCTTACTAATGCTCTTACTTGGTATGGGACTCGGTTTGTCCGACGAAGGCATGCTGCGAGGCATCATGGGTAACGCTTACGTCGACATGACGATTCAGAACATTCGTTCTGGTAATCCGATGGGTGTGTACAAAGAATCTGACGGCTACATGATGTTCCTGGGCATTGCTATGAACAATCTGTTCGTTATGATGCGCATGGTTGTCGTGGGATTGCTCGTTGTGGTCGGTCCGATGTACATGCTCATCACAAACGGCGTAATGATTGGTGCCTTTCACGCGCTCTTCTTCTCGCACGGAGAAGTCGGACGCTTCTTTCTTGGTGTGTATGTGCATGGATCGATCGAGCTGTCATGTGTTGTTGTTGCTGCTGGCGCTGGCTTCCGCATTGGGACTGCAATTCTGCTGCCCCGCACGTATACCCGCATGGAGTCGTTCAAGCGTGGTGTGTCTTCTGCTATAAAAATTGCAATCGGTCTCATTCCATTGATCATTATCGCCGCTGTGTTCGAGTCGTTCGTAACGCGACTTACAGATATGCCGTTGCCTGTAAATATTCTGATCGTCGTCGGTACGCTTGCGTTCATGGTCTGGTACGTTCTTGTTCTTCCTCGAACACTTTTACGAAAGCATGCCGATGTATGACAAGTACGTGCCCATGGATAGGCTTCGTCCGTTCGCAGAGACGATATCCGCAACGTTCGAGCTAATGCGCAATGCTTTCAAGCCGCTAATGATTCTGTTGCTAACTGTGGCGGGTCCGATAATAGTCCTAGCCGCTATCGGGCTCGAATACACCGAGCGCGAGAGTCCGTACGCTGCCATTCTTGCGGAATTCGGATTTGGGCAATCATCTTCTACCGTGCCGCTCTGGATGTTCTATGTGGCAATTGTCATTGACTTTTGCGCAGACCTTGTTGCGAGCGTGGTAGTGGTGATTTACTTCTTAGAGTACCACCGCCTACACCGACTACCTACGGTACCAGAGATTCGCATCGCACTGCAGGGCGTCTGGACACGTGCATTTGCTGGGTGGTTTGCGCGCACCATGCTCACGATACTTGGCTTGGTTGTCCTTGTCGTGCCGGGCATCTACATCGGCATCGCGCTGAGCATCATGATTGTTGCGCAGTTCGCAGAGTCATTAACTGTCGGTGCTTCAATTAAACGTAGCCTAACACTCATCAAAGGCGACTGGTGGTGGGCGTTTTTCTACCTCGTTCTCATGTTCCTCTGTGCTCTATTCGTAGGGTGGGTTGTCGATCTCCCTGGCTCTGCGCTATTTCTCATCGAAGTCATGACTAAAGACACAGGATCCGAAGCAACTACAATTGGGCTACAAATTGTGGGATCGATTGTTCGTGTAGCGGCACACATTCTAACAACGTGTATCACAGCACTTGCGTCAACTGCAATTGTTGTGCTCTATTACCGCGAAGTGGAACGTACTGAAGGCAGTGGACTCCTCGGACGTGTAAGTGCAATTGGTGGCGGTGACGTGTCGGCATTCTCTACGGACAATCGTTGATTGCCGACACAACGATAGTAACCATCGATCCTGTTCCGCGCGTCTGGCTTGACAGCCTGGCGCATGAAAAGGCATTCGCATATGCTTCGACGTTTCGACCAGAGTCACTTTGGGATCGCTTCGTGCGCTGGTTCTTGTCACTCCTTGGTGAGACAGCCGAGAAAAATGCGCCTGCAATCGACGGTTTGTTATGGGGCGTGTTAGGCCTTCTCGTAATTGGCATTGTCTTCGTCTGGCTAAAAAATGGAAAGCGTCTTTTACGGCAGAAAAATCTTGCAGTAAGGGGCTCTGCACTTGATGTTGAAGACATCGCTGAAAATGACATGGATCGCATTATCGGCCAAGAGGTCGCGGCGCAACGATGGCGTTCTGCTATTCGATACTTGTATTTGCGATCGCTACAGGATTTGCAGAGCGCAGGAAGCATTGTGTGGAAAAAGGATAAAACCAATCGCGACTATCTGCGCGAGGTTGCTGAGCCAACCGTGCACGCTGCGTTTGCCGACGCCGTGCGTGTCTTCGAACGAACGTGGTACGGCGATGAGCCGGTGAATGAGACGTCGTTCAACAATGCACGTCCTGTCTATGATGCTGTGCGACAAACTCTACGCACCGCATCATGAGGACCTTCCTGCGCAGTCCGTACACGTGGATGGCGATCGGCATTGCCATTATTGTGGCAATGCAACTGTCTACACCGAAGCCGATTTCGTGGGACTACACCTACGAAGCCGCAGACAAGAATCCGCACGGCGGCTGGATTCCTGCTCAATACTTGGAGAGAACGTTCTCCGGAGAATTGAAGATTGTTCGGAATGCTTTATGGGTAGAGCCTGCGAGTGATGAATCGAAGCGAGTCGAATCGTATGTGATTATCACGCACGATTTCGAACCGGACGACGCTTCACGCGACAGGCTTCTAGATATGGCGTCCAACGGAAGCACACTCTTCATCGCATCGTATTCAATTGACGACAGTCTGTCTGAACTGCTTAGCGTCAAAACGCGACACCAGCCACTGCGAGACTCCATTCGCTTTAATGCCGAAACCGTAGTACATGCATATGAGCTTGGCACGTTCTACCACGCAAACACTTTTGTGGCAACCGACTCGAACATCTGGTATCCTCTTGCGCTCTGTGACACATCGGTTGTACTAATGAAGCGTTCATTCGGCTCTGGCACTATTATCCTCTGCGGTACACCAGATCTGCTGACGAATGTTGTTTTCCTTGATACATCGAAGCGCGATATTCCAATTGCGATTCTTTCGGCTTTGCCTGACAAGCCCATAACGTGGGATGAATACTACAAGCCCAAGCGCTCGGCTGACATCACAGTGAATCAGGCAATCGGATCGATTCCCGGCCTTAGCCTTGCATACTGGATACTCATTGCTACAGGCGTTGTCTACCTCGTAATGGCAGGCCGACGAAGACAACGTCCAATTCCCGTTTTATCTCCAGTGCGAAATACGTCGCTGGATTTTGTGTCAACGGTCGGACGCCTCTATTATGGTAGGCACGACAACTTAAACCTGGCTAACAAACTCACGCGACTCTTTCGCGATTACATCGTTAACAGACTGCGCTTGCGCGTCGACGTCGACGCGCAGACCCTTGCACAAAACATAAGTGACGCAAGTGGTGCAGATATCAATGTTATAAACGACATCGCTCGGCGCATTTCACATGCAGAGAGCGGACTCGACTTCAGTGATGAAGAAATCGTCGCTTTTCATAATGACATACAGCTGTTTCAGCAGCAGAGCACAATATGAACACACGTCCAGACATGCAGAACCTACAAGCGTCTATAACCGCTGTGCGAGAGCAGATTGCAACGGTTATTGTCGGCCAGAACGACATGGTGGAACTCCTTCTTGCGGCGCTCTTCGCCGAAGGGCACGTACTGCTCGAAGGTGTACCTGGTGTAGCGAAGACGCTTGCTGCGCGCCTTATAGCACGGCTGCTCGATTGTTCTTTTGCCCGCATTCAGTTCACCCCCGATCTAATGCCGGCAGACATTCTTGGTACGTCGGTCTTTGATGCGAGGTCGCTTGACTTTACCTATCGCAAGGGTCCGGTGTTTGCACACATCGTACTCACCGACGAAATAAATCGCGCACCTGCGAAGACTCAGGCAGCGCTGTTCGAAGTGATGGAGGAACGTCAGGTTAGCATGGACGGCGTGCGGCACCCTCTCCCAAGCCCCTTTATGGTGCTTGCAACACAAAATCCGATAGAGCAGGAGGGCACGTACAGATTGCCCGAGGCGCAACTAGACAGATTTCTGTTCAAGGTGCGCGTTGATTATCCCACGCTTGCGGACGAAGAAGAAATTCTGCGACGTCATCACACACGTCGTGGTACGACGCCGCTCGATTCAATAAAACCTGTGCTTACAGCAGATCAGATCAATGCCTACCGAGCACTTGTTCATGAAGTTGTCGTAGAAGAAAATCTGCTGGCTTACATCGCTCGCATCGTACATGCAACACGTACCAATGCAATGATCTATCTCGCTGCATCGCCACGCGCCTCTATTGGTATTCTGCAGGGCGCTAAGGCGATTGCGGTGTTGCAGGGCCGCGACTACGTAATACCCGACGACATTCAGCACGTGGCCTATCCGGTACTACGCCACCGCATTCAGCTTGTGCCAGAGAAGGAGCTAGAAGGGCTAACGCCCGATGATATGATTAAAGATATTCTGCGAAGCATAGACGTACCCCGATGAAGCGCTTGCTCTCTTTGCATATTCGGCGATCGCTAATCATTACGATGATTGGCCTGGCGGTGTGTGCATTGCTGGGCATCTGGATTGACGTATTCGTCTACTTCGCTCAGCTAGGCATCCTCACATTGGTCGCGCTTGTTGTTGCAGACGCCTTCATGCTGCTGAGCAGGGCAATGCACATCGAGGCTCGACGAGAAATGCCGTCGCACTTCTCAAACGGCGATGAGAATGATGTACACATTCACCTCGACAACCATAGTGCGGCGACGTGGGCGGTGACAATCATCGATGAGTTGCCCATCCAGTTCCAGATGCGAGACATTGAATTCTCAGCCACACTGCGTCCGGGCATTCCAAGTGTAGTGAGTTACGCAGTACGACCTACGCGCCGCGGTGTGTATGCATTCGGCGCTTTGAACGTGTACGTGCACACGCGGTTGGCACTACTCGAGCGCCGTGTTGTATTCGAGAGGGGGGCAAACGTCAGCGTGTATCCCTCAGTGATAAACATGCGCCGCACAGAGTTGCTTGCGTTTTCGCAGCAATCCTTCCGATATGGCGTGCGAAAGCTGCGTCGACTAGGGCATACCACAGAGTTTGAAAAGATAAAGCAGTATGTAGCTGGTGACGATGTGCGAACAATGAACTGGAAAGCAACGGCGCGCACTGCAACGCCAATGGTAAACCTGTTTCAGGACGAACGGTCGCAGGATATCTATAGCGTCCTGGATTTAGGACGTGTGATGAAGATGCCCTTCGAAGGCCTCACTCTTCTCGACCATTCCGTCAACGCCGCGCTTGCTTTTTCGAATGTGGTATTAAAGAAGCATGACCGCGCTGGACTCATCACATATGGAATGAAACCTGGCATTATCGTACCAGCAGATGTACGTACGGGGCAACGAGCCTTGTTGAATGAAGCGTTGTATGGCGTGCAGACGGGCTATGCTGAATCTGACGACGAGCACCTCTATTCTATGGTTCGAAGAACTGTTCGACAGCGCAGCCTCCTTATGATTTACACCAATATGGAGTCGTTGAACGGCATGCGTCGAAGGTTACGAATCCTTCGTCTACTTGCACATCAGCATGTTGTCGTTGTTGTCGTCTTCGAGAACACAGAACTCAAGACCATGATCAACGACGAACCCAAACGTCTCGAGGGTGTATACCTCCGCACCATTGCCGCCACATTCGCAATGCAAAAGAGAGAAATCGTCGCCGAGCTTCGACGTCACGGCATCTATGCGGTGCTCACCCCACCCAACGACCTGAGCCTCGCTACGGTAAACCTGTATTTGGAGTTGAAGGCTCGTGGTGTAATTTGATTGCCGTATGCAACAGCTAACCACACCAATATTGGCTGTAGCCGTAAAAGACCTTCGAAGCGACATGCGAACTCGGTACGGCATGTCGGCCCTCTTGCTCTTCGTCGTTACAACGGTCACACTCGTTGTTTTTGCGGCGGCTGATGAACCGATGCCACGTCCGCTTGCAGCAGCAGTGTTATGGATTGTAATGTTCACGACTGCGATGACGGGGCTGGGAAGGGGCTTTATAAGCGAAGAGGAGCGCGGAACGGCCCTGCTGCTCAGGATGAGCGCAACGGCAACAAGCATTTATGTCGGCAAACTGCTCGGCAACATCGTTCAGGCTGTGATTTCGAACCTCGTGGCATCAATGCTGTTTATGCTGTTCCTCTCAACGACAGTCGATGTGGGGAACCCCACGTTGCTTGTCTTGGTTGTTAGCGTAGGTAGCATCGGTATGGCGGCCGCTCTCACAATAATCTCTGCGATTGTAGCGAAAGCCGGTTCTCGAAACGCGCTTCTTCCGGTGCTTGCGTTTCCCATTCTGGTTCCTCTGCTGTTACCCGGGGTTAACGCAATGATTTATGCTCTTGCCGGTCTATCTTTAGTCGAAGCCATGCCCGATTTACTTCTGATGACGTGTTATACGGGTGTTCTTGTCGTGGTCTCATACCTTGTATTCGAGGTCCTTTGGTGCGATTAACAGTTGCCTTGTGCCGCGTTCTCTGGTCCGCCCTTGTGGTGGTCTTTGCGGCGTCGTGTACCAGCACCCTATATCAGTGTCCCTCGCCTTACTGCATTGACGGAGGTCCGGGCGCAACCAACATGCGCATCGTACTCGTGGGCGACTTGCAACGTACGGGCCTGGTAGAGACGTGGCGGGAGTCGAACCACGTCGGACGCGTTGAGCTTGTTTCGCAGATGCGAGAAGAACGTCCGCATGCAGCAATTCTTCTGGGGGACATGGTCTTCTGGGGGTCTTCTGTAGAAGACTGGCAGTACTTTGATGCAGTAACCAAGCCCATTCACGATCTCGGCATCCCAGTTCTGCCCGTGCTCGGAAACCATGAGTATTACGGAAGCAACTCCGCCTCGTTTGCGGAATTGAAGTCAAGGTTTTCTGCACTCGATACTAGTTCTTGGTATGTCAATGTTCTAGACTCTATAGCATTCGTGATGCTTAACACGAACATCGAGGAGCTAACGGAGAAGGAACTTAGGCAGCAACGCAATTGGTATGTGAAAACCATGAAGGATCTCGACGCCGATAGCGCAGTAGTGGCAATCGTGGTCTGTGGACACCATCCTGTGTACACAAACTCTGTCGTCGTCTCGGGCGACGTTACACTCAAAAAACACTTCGTACCTGCATTCTTGAAGTCTCCCAAGTCTACATTCTGGTTCAGTGGCCACGCACATACGTACGAGCGCTTCTTGGTGGGTGGTAAGCAATTCGTTGTTTCGGGTGGTGGTGGTGGTCCTCGGCAGCTTGTGCGGCCAAGACGGGCAACACCAGAAGGACCCGGGGCCGAACACGTTGATGAATATCGCGGACCTGAACTTCGCGCCCTGCACTATGTTGTTATGCAACGCAAACAAAGTATTGTTACGATAATCATGAGGCCGATTATGTCGATGGGTGCTGACGAAGACGCAACGTACATTGATGTCGCACCAAAGCGTACCGCAATTACGGTAAAGGAGTAACAGTGAGAAGTTGTTTCGTGCTTGCATTCTTCATTGTAGCCGTTCCTTTCGCCATTCGCGCCCAAGAACCAGACATGGGTGCAAAGGACGAAAACTATCATGCAGTACGCTATGTGTTCGCTACACGTCCCGTTCCGATGTGGGATTTTCGAAATTCTATCGGCGGATCTATCACGCTACTTCCGCAACCACTTACGGAATATCCAGTTCCTGCTCCGGCGGTCGAACTGCGAAGTAGGTTGGGATTACCTTTGAATGTGATGGCATACGGACGTGCCGCGTCGAACATCGTAACGTCATTCGTCCAAGCCGGACTATCGTGGTCGCATATGATTGAAAATTTTTCATTTGGCGTGGGCTGGTCCGCCGCCTACGTGTACGGGAATCTTACGTTCGTCGATGGCTTTAACACATCGCAACACCGCTGGATGAACTATCCAATGATCACGGGAACCGGCAAATTCAATGACGTCGTGCTTACCGTTCGTGTAGAAGCCGAGCTTATGACGTCACTTACAAAGCGTATCGCAACTCAGACCATTGTAACGCAGAACGATGTATACACTGGTTCCAGCCTCACGATTGCAGTAGAACAACCGTTCTGGAGGAACACGCAGGTTCTGTTCGGCGCAACGTTCAGCCTCTCGTCAAATCCATACCAAGCCTGGTTCATATATAACACGTTTCAAGACAGATTGCTGTCGACTGAGTTCTTTATGGGGTTCGTGTTATGAAGATTGTAGGCCTAATCTTTGCCGTCGTAGCTATTGTTGTTTGCTCTTGCGTGGCAGAGCTCGAACCTGTTGTAACTCCGAAAGTTAATACCGACAGCCTGCTGTCTATTACGACACCAATCGACACTTCACGTCGCTCGATCATTGCAGGCGTATATGTCGTCGATTCACCCTCGCGCCGCTTCGGCGACACGGTTGCCGTGCAGAGTCGCGGTTCATTAGTAACCATTTTTACTGTGAAGGGCGTTGTTTACTTCGCATTGCGTGGTGGACTTCGTGATGACAGCGTCTTATTGCTTGGATACTGGCGAGGCGTACAAGGACCTGAAACCGGTGGCGCACGCCTCACGATAAGTCCGGGTGAGGGCGGCTCAGACGTGGCATCCGGGAAGGGAAGTGGGAAGGGGCTTATTCTTCGCGGTGATATCGACGTGCCCGAGTCGAACCGTCCGGAACCTCTTGTGCTACGCAAGATCGAGAAAGAGTTTGAGCGATTGCGCGGTTTCCAGATTATAGCACACCGTGGGGGCGGTCGTAATTCCGAGCGTCTCGGTGCTTCAGAGAATACAGTAGAACTTATGATGCTAGCCCCTGTACTCGGCGCGACGGGGATTGAGATAGACATCCAAAGTACCAAAGACAACGTGCCCATTGTGTTTCACGATCCGACGTTTACTACGCGTACCGTGCGGAGTCCGTACCTCATTGGTGACGTTAGCAACTACACGTACAAAAATCTTCAAACCCTTGCCCGCCTCATCTTTGGTGAGCGCATACCAACACTCGAAGAAGCACTTACTGCAGTAATCGACCGCACAGAGATGACGTTCGTGTGGTTGGATGTTAAAGCACCTCATTTAACGGACTCAATCATAGGCATACAAAAGCGGGCAATAGAGTATGCCCGGTTCAGGGGACGCAACGTGCGAATCGTCTTCGGTATTCCCGATGACGACGTTTTGAATGCTTACAGACGCAGCCCCCTAAAGGGTACCACGCCAATATTGTGTGAACTCGAACCCGCCATTGTGCGAGAGCTCGATGCTCAGGTGTGGGCTCCTCGGTTTACCGCCGGACTTCAGAAGGATCTCGTTAATGAGATGCAGAAGGAAGGTCGGGAGGTATATGTGTGGACACTCGATGAACCTACATTTATGCTTGACTTTCTGCGTAATGGCGACTTCGATGGCATCCTTACGAATTACCCGACGTTGCTGGCAGCCCTCTTTCGCACACGGACTATTTGATGGAAGCACTACTTACGGCCTTGTTGCTTATGTGTCCACCGCCGGACACAGCTTCTATCATGCGCAGGGACAGCACCATGCGCAGTTTCTATCGTGTCGAAGCCACGATCGTCGGCTCCGTGCAAGCCACACGTTATGCTGATAGACCGACGCTGGCCAGTGCCGGGAACGTGTTCCTAGGAACCACGTTCGGTGGCCGCTTAATGTGGCACCCAGACCATTTGTTAAGTGTCGGAGTCTATTCAGGCTTTGTTACGTTTTCTCGCGAGAACTTATCAGTCAGCGATTTTAACGGCGTTCGTCAAGATGTTACGCTCGACCTAACTGGCATTCCTGTTCAGGTCGTTGTTGCCATGCATCCTGGTAATTTTGAGTTTGGAGTGGGGTTAGGGGTCTACTTCCTCACTTCCCACACGATGGTTAATCGAACGGGAAAATTCTCGAGCTCTGATTACACGTACGGAGCCTCGACATGGCTCGGGTTCGATGCGCACCTGACCGACGTGCTTACCGTAGGACCAGAAATCGGCCTTCACGTGCTTAGTCACACGGGTCTAACTACAGGTATGGTGGGTGTACGGATTAAGGTCGACCTGCTGACGTACTAGTAGGCTCGACATGCCGATGTTGGAGAATGACATACCGATGAACAACAATTCACTTGAAGAGTTCGCTTCGCACCCTGAGTTTGCGCGTAATGGCAGACAGAAGCGTTCTATTCCGTGGCTCTCTTATCCAACCTCTACGGAAGTTGGTTACGGGCCGTGTGCATCCGGAGTTCTCGCCGCTTAGACAAGCGCGTGTAGAAGTCGGTACTCGCCTGTACGCGTTAGACCTCGCCCGTTTTGTTGCCATGATCCTGATGATGCAGGGTCATATCCTTGATACTCTCGTTTCTCCTTCAGTTATCGACGTAAGCTCTTTCCCCTGGAACATCTGGCACATGATCCGTGGAGTTACCGCTCCTGTCTTTCTAATGGTGTCCGGCGTTGTGCATGTATTTGCAAACAAGCGGGATACGTCCGGAAGAATTCGTCCGGATGTGTTAGCTCGACGCATTCGATGGGCCTTAACACTTATTGGAATTGGTTACTTAATGGTATTCCCCGCAAATCGTTTGTGGGATTTACCATACGTGCCACAGTCATCGTGGCAAACAGCACTTGCAGTGAATATTCTTCAACTAACGGGTGCAACTATTCTTCTGTTTGCAGCCGTGATGAGTTCTACTCGCAGTGTTGCATCGATGGGGTTTAGAGCTCTCGTAACAGCGCTGACGATTCTTGCACTCACGCCAATCATGTATAGTCAGCACGTTTCTTCTGCTGTGTTTCCTGTTTGGTTAGTGCCATACCTAAATGCCAGCACGGGGTCACTTTTCCCGTTCTTCCCGTATGCGTCTTATCTCTTCTTCGGCGTCGCCATAGGTACGTATTTGCATGCTGTTCCGGCCGAAGGAAGAACTGCACAACTACAGAAGTATGGATGGCGAGTCGGTGGGGTAATCGCTGGTTTCGCACTGTTAGCGCACGCAGTAGCATGGAAGATGGGCGTACCTTTTACCGAACTCGAACACGCTGGCAGCATTGCACTTGTTCTGCGCCGTGTCGGACTTGTGCTTATAATTTTTAGTGGTTGCGCATGGGCTCTCAACGGCACCTGGCGTCTGCGCTCATGGTTTTCGCTGTTTAGCGCGAAATCGCTGTACATCTACGTTATTCATCTCGTGATACTATTCGGCACGCCATGGTTCGATGGCATCGGACGCACGCACTTTCGGCAGTACGGGCTTGCTGATGGGTTGCTCTTGATGGTGGCGATTATGGCATCGACGCTATTTATTGCTTGGGCTATTGATTACGCACAGCGAAAGTCGTGGCCACTGCCCGTTCGTCGTTTGTTCGGTGCGGGGGCGATCGCGCTCTCCAGTTATTTGCTCTTGGTCTAACTCGAAGGGTTCACGCCAAAGCATGCTTAAAACCCTTTCTCAAGTTTACCTTCGAGACGTTCCTGAAGTAGCGTCCGGCCATCGCCTGCCAATAAGCCAAGTCCGATAACACTCTGACGGAACGTAAAGGCTTTATCGAGGGGGAAGGCTCTGTCTTCCATTAGCCACGCAAAGAAAATGCCATCCGAAATGCCTGCTTCAAGTGTGGTGAACGACGCAGCGTCAACCTTGGTAAACCACCCTGCGCTTACCAGGTCATTTGTAATCTGAACACCAAGATCCCTTAAAAACGTACGGTTTCTGTGAACGCGTTCACGGAATTGAACGCTATTGCTCCTAAGCGCGTGCGCCCAGAACTCGAGGAGCAGTGGTGCTTGCTCTGCACGCGACATGTAGAACTCTACTGCCGAATCGCGAATTGCATCGACCTTGCTGATTGCGTCGGTTGCATTGTCAACACGCTCCCGCACGATTGCCTCGTAAGACGACATCCACGCATCGTAGATCGCAAGGAACAGTTCTTCCTTTGTGCGAAAGTATTCGTAGATCGTGCCCTTGCCAATATCTGCCAAGGTGGCGATGTCCTGCATCTTCGTGTTGTGGAAACCAGTGCGCGAAAAGGCATCAGCGGCATGATGCAGTATCTCGGCTCGTTTTACCGCCTTATCAACGATTGCGGGCATCAGTCATCTTCGCGTGATCATTGAGGAAGGAAGCAAGTCCAGAATCGGTGAGTGGATGCTTCATAGACTGCATCAGCACCTTATACGGTGTTGTTGCGATGTGCGCACCCGCGCGTGCACATTCGAGAAGATGAATCGGATGACGAATCGATGCGGCGATGATCATCGAATCGAGGCCGTGTACATCCCATATCTCACACGCATCCCGAACTGCCATTACCCCATCGGTGCCAACATCATCGAGCCGGCCGATAAACAAACTCACGTAGGTAGCACCGGCGTTCGCAGCAATCAGCGCCTGCATTGCTGTAAAGAGCAGCGTTACGTTGGTTGGAATGTTTCGGTCACTGAGGGCACGGACGGCAGTCAGACCTGCTGGGATGAAGGGGATCTTGATGGTTGCTTCTGGAAACCACGATAGAATTTCATCTGCTTCACGCAGCATTCCCGCCGTGTCGGTACTTACCACTTCAACACTAAGGTGCCCACCAACGTTAGCATGGATATCCAGAATCAACTTGTGGATGTCCGTTGTTGGGTCCTCTTTCGCAAGCAACGACGGATTCGTGGTTACGCCACTAATAAAGCCAAGTGAAGCAGCATGCTTGATCTCTGTAAGGTTCGCGCTGTCTATGTACAGTTCCATGATTTAGTCCCGTCCAAGGAGCTTGATCGCAGGCAGCTCCGGTATGTATTGATGATAAAACAACATCTCGAGCGCGGCCATCAGCGCCTTTTCTGTGTCCTCGCCCCACCGATAAATAATGCTGCCCTGTCGCGGAAGGGTTTCGGTAGCTAACGCCTCTTCGATGATCTGCGGCGCGAGGTTGCTTGTTTGCATGGCTTCAACAGCTTCCTGAACATGGTCGAGGTCAGCGTCCATCCTGCACGCCCACACTGCAACAGGAAGTGGCAGTTCGGTGATATCCCACCATTCTTCGGTCACGTCTAGAGCCGACACTCGTTCGTCTCGTACGTAGTCGATCGTGCAGTCTGCGCCTTGTGCTGTATCCGCTTCCTTCGTCTTTTTGACCACTGCGACATCGAGATCGAACTTCTCTGCAAGAACCATACTTCCCATTACAGATAGAAAATCGTCTGGTGTCCTGCTTTCGCATGTCATCACGGTTTCAAGGTTCTCACGAAAGTTGATACCGGCGATGTTCGTGTAATTGTTTAGCATTACGCACGGGCCCGGCAGCAGGCGATAGTCCACGCGTCCGACGCCAAGTCCATAGCCCAACGGTGACACCAACGCAAGATCGGCGAAGTTCTTCAACAGCAAATCCCCGGCCTTTGCCTCGGGCACGCGTAGGAGTTTCCAACCCAAGCGTGTACACACAGCTTCGGCATGCTCCGTAAGGGGCGCAAAAAGGGGGCTCTCAGGAATTGCAACGGTCATATAGTGCGAAGGTACGGAGTCGGCTACGATCGAGGAGGCAATGATGCAACCAAGGCATGCAGAACAATGCCGGCAGCTACGGCTACGTTTAACGAGTGTTTGGTGCCAAACATTGGAATCTCGACAGCCCCTTCGCAGAGCCCCATAACGGGCGCACTCACTCCCGTGAGCTCGTTACCGAGCACGAGGGCGATGCGCACCTGCGGCGACGCGAGTAACATAGACGTGACTGCAGATAGTGGCAGCGACAATTCTGCGAGTTCTACAGCAAACACGTGCACTCCGTTTGCTTTTAGCTGCGCAATAGCATCGGTGGTGATTGCCTCGTATGACCATGGCACCGTTGTATCAGCACCTAGCGCAGTCTTGCTGATCTCTTTACGCGGTGGCTGTGGCGTGTAGCCTGTCAGCAGTAATCGCTCGACGCGAAAAGCGTCTGCACTACGGAAGATCGAACCCACGTTGTAGAGTGACCGAATGTCTTCGAGCACAAGCGTAATGGGGTAGCGTTGCACCTGCAAAGCTTGCGTAGTTGGCAATCGTTGGGCAACGAGTTCATCATGGGTGAGTTTTCGCACGATGCGAATATCGTATTGTTGTCGTTGTATGAAGCGCCGTCATTTTCTAGCCTCTATTGCCTGCCTGCCCCTGCTGACGCGTACCGCGCTTGCTGGCAAGGGCTCGTGCGTTGTTCGTCACAAGCCCGCTGAACCGAAGAGAGTGCCGCCAGGGCCCTGGAAAGGCGACCCCGCGCTCTGCTTGTTTGCAATCGGCGATTGGGGTACTGGGGGGTCACTACAGAAGCGCGTTGCGGCCGGCATGAACGCCATCGCAGCCAAGCCCTTGACGCGTCCGACCGTGATTATTAGTACCGGCGATAACATCTATCCCAACGGTGTCGACTCAGCCGAGGACAGTCAGTGGGTATCGAAATTTGAACGCGTGTATACAGGCAGTAACATTCAAGTGCCTTGGTGGGCCGTGCTCGGCAATCACGACCACAGATCTGACCCCGACGCACAGGTTGCATACGGGAATCGCAATAAACAGTGGAATATGCCTGGCCGGACGTGGACGCGCGATTTCAAGGGCAATGGCGAAACGGTTGTAACAGTTTTTGGTCTTGATACACAGGCGCTACTCACGCGTAGTCTGGGTTGGAAGGATCAGGCGAGATGGCTAGAGGACATGCTTGATGCATGCAAGTCTAAATGGAAGGTTGTTGTCGGACATCATCCGCTGCGGTCGTATGGGTATTACGGCGACCAAGCGTACATGGTAAACTATGTTAAACCTTTACTCGATACGTTTGGTGTGCATGTTTACTTGTGCGGTCATGAACACGATATGCAAGTAATCAAGCATCCAACAGATGTTTTCTTTAGTATCGTTTCGGGTGCTGGCGGGGGTGCACGTAACACAGCGTACGGAGAGCACACACACTTTGCCGACACGAACGGAGGCTTTGCAGCGCTGTTGTGTTCGGACAAACGCATGGACGTTCAAGTGTTTGATGCCGACGGTAATGAAACGTATGCGGAAACGCTGAGCATTATTGATTAGGGAGTTGCGATGAAGCCCATGTTGGTGCAGTTGTGTGTATGTATGTTATCTGCGACCGTCTGTGCATATGCGCAACTGTATCCAGACAGCAAGGGGCGTGACTTCTGGTTGACATTCCCTCCCAACTTCCATAACGGCGAGGCTACGCTACCCAATAATCCTGAGAAGCAACTTGAGCACCAGCTGTACATCTATATCGGTGCCGAGGCACCGACAACGGGTACTATAACAATCACGAACATTACCGGCGCGGCGACTACTATACAGTTTACGATAACGAATCCTGCAGTGTTGTTCGAGTATCGCACGTATTTCGATGGCATCGAGCTTCGAGGCTTCAACCGTGGTGGTCAGATTCAGCCTGCAGGCTCGCAGGCCGAAAGTCCCGCTCCACAATCCATTCATATCGAAAGTGCGTCAGACGTAACGGTCTACGCAATGAATCAGGCCAATACTACGAGTGACGCCTTGCTCGTGCTACCAACGGACGCTCTCACGGGCGACTACGTGGTGATGTCGTACAACTCCGACCTTCGACCCTTCCCAGGCGAAAGCAATTCTACACCCTCACAGTTCGCTGTAGTCGCAACCGAAAACAACACGCGAGTAGAAATAACACCCACTGCAAACACAACCCGTTCCTTTGAGGGCGATCTTATTGTCGTGACGCTGCAGAAAGGTGAAAGCTTTCTAGTGCAGGCCGCCCTCGATGGTGCACAAAATGCAGATTTGACAGGCTCAGTCGTGCGCGCGAACAAGCCAGTAGCAGTGTTCGGCGGCCACCAACGTGCCACACTGCCCATAAGCTTCATTGATCAGCTTGTTTCGCGTGACTACCTTATAGAGCAGATGAGCCCCGTGGGCACGTGGGGTAAGAGTGCATTCGTTACACCATTTGCTAAGTCAAGCAATGAGTCTGATATAGGCACAGACCTTTACCGTGTCGTAGCGGCATTCGATTCGACGGCTGTTCTTGTGGATGGCGCGTTTCAAGTGTTGATGAACGCCGGACAGGTTTTCGAATCATCACTTACGCGTGCGTCAGCCATAGCAACATCACGTCCTGCCTTGGTTGCTCAGTTTAAGAAAACGACAGGCGAAGCCGGGCAACCTGTTCAGCGCGTCGGCGATCCACTAATGATGCTCGTTCCGCCAGCGGAGCAGTTCATGGACGAATATCGATTCATCAACGTACAGTCGTACGAGTATGTAGATCTTGGTTCTCCAACGATAATCTATGAAGAGCAATACCTCAATATCGTCGTGCCAACTGTTGGAATTAGTAGTCTCGTTCTCGACGGACTTCCGGTTTCACCGGGCATGTTTCAGCAGCTTGCTCAGACGCCGTATTCATGGGCACAGTTGAAAATGACTGACGGTGTGCATCACATCAAGGGCGACACGACATTTGGTATCTATGTTTACGGGTATGGTGTGGCGAATTCATACGGATACATCGGCGGCATGGCATTCCGTCCGCTCGATACATACCCACCCGTAATTCTCGGCGACGCACGTTGTGGCTCTGTTAGCGGCACGATTGCCGACTCGGTTCTTGGTGACTCGCGCGTTGCAACCATTACGGTAGTGCCTGGTTCAGAGCAAAACATTTCGCTTGTCCTCGGAGCGTTCCAGGCTCCACAGGCAGTTGTGCAGTTTCAAGCAACGCTCGTCAATCCCTTCGACGATGGCAGTATAGCAGTCGACGCAACGGATGTCGTCGGACAGACTTTTCGCCGCACTTTTAACGTGCCGGGTTTCACTATTGGCATAAGCGGCCGCGGATCAGACCCAACAACCGACAACCATGTGGTTGTTCTGCCTGTAGGTAGACAACGATGCGATTCGGTGCTTTTGCAGAACTATGGCAAGTATCCGCATACGTTAACAACACTGCGATTCTCAAGCGGAGCGCAATCGTCTGTTCCCGCGCCATTATCGCTTGCACCAGGCGAGCAGCGTTGGATACGGTATTGCAGACAGTTCGACAGCGAAGGCATTACCTACGACACACTCATTCTTGGCGACTCTTGTCGTGAGCGCAAGGCAGTTTCCGTAATGTTCGACGCGCAGCTCGACAGGCGACCTCCAACAGTGCAAAACAGCATCGACCCGTGCTCGACTACGGTAAGCATTACGGTAAGCGACATTACAGACGTCGACTTCGGACTCGAGTCTGCACGTATTCTCGAATCTGTGATGGTGAACTGCATTGCTTCACCCGCAGCCGATGTGCCCGTTCCCATTGTTGGTCATACCGCACAGTGGACCGTCACGGTTATTGATCCTTATGAGGACGCGATCTACGGCTTTGAAGCCATAGACTCGGCGGGGAACGTCGCCACATCTGTCGATACCATACCAGGATTCACGCTCGAGATTGCAGGAGTTAAGGGTGCGTTCAGAGGTCAGGAAATGCAGTCATATGCAATTGGCATGCTGGGTTGTGAACTGATTACGCTGCGCAATTATGGAGCGTTCGGCATCACAATTCCGTCGATAGCCATCCAGCACAACGTTCTCTTTTCAGCTCCACAACATCAGTTCCCAATATATCTGGCGCCGGGTGCAAGCCAATCGGTCGAAATCTGCTTCTCGCCCATCGAAGCCGACACAGCAGACAGAACCGACACAGTATTGTTCATGTTCGGATGTACGCGCAGCCGACTTGCCGTGCAGTCTGAAGGCCAGTCGTTGGCCTTCGCGGGAGTCTCTCGATGCGATGTACCCGTGGGCACAGACGTTCGACGCATTGCCCCTAGCGGCCTCCTGGCCGCGCCCCTTCCTGCATTCTCTGTACTAACGCTGGTGTTTGCTTCACCTATCGACCATGCCGTTATCCGGTTCCTCGACCTCACCGGCTCTGAGGTGCATCGCCTAAGCTGGCAAGGGGCTCCGACCAGGGGGCTTGCCGTAGACGTACAGTACCTGCAAGAGGGTACCTACGTCTGTGTAGTCGAAACGGACGGCTCCATACGCTCGACACCTTGCATCATTCGCCGGTGAACACTGCGAAACACTTGAAGCCGTCATCGGTCGGGTACTTGCGTTTTGTAGTTTTGCGACCCATCACACTCGACTATGACCATGAAAATCCCGACCTCCCGTATTCTTCTGATTGTTCTTGTTGCCGTAGTCGCAGGCATTGGCTTGGACATGTACGTTCGGCCCCTCATTTCAGGCGATAACACCCTCGATTCTGTTAGGAAGTACAATGAGGTACTCTCGAACGCAGTTAAGAATTACGTCGAAGAGGTCGACACGCAGAAGCTTACCGAAGCTGCAATCCGCGGCATGCTAAACGAACTCGACCCGCACTCTGTATACATCTCTGCAAAAGACATGCAGCAAGTAACAGAAGATTTTCAGGGGAGCTTCGAAGGCATTGGCGTCGAGTTTGACATTATCAATGACACGATTACAGTTGTGTCGCCGATCGTTGGCGGACCAAGCGAACAGGTCGGCATACTTGCCACAGATCGCATTGTAAGAATAAATGACACATCAGCCATCAAGACAACGCGCGAGATGGTTCCGAAAAAACTGCGCGGTCCGAAGGGTACCATCGTCAAGCTCCACATCAAACGTGCTGGCGAAAAAGAATTGTTAGTGTTCAACATTACACGCGACAAGATTCCTCTCAACTCAGTCGAAGCGTCGTTTATTATTACCGGAACAGACGTTGGCTACGTTGCTGCTAATCGGTTTAGCGCAACCACGTATGACGAAATCGTAAGCGCGGTGCGCAAACTGCGTAGTAGCGGGATGAAGAAACTCATGCTCGATCTTCGCTCAAACCCGGGTGGATATCTCGACCAGGCGTATCGTATCGCCGATGCGTTTATCCCTGCCGGACAAAAGATCGTGTACACCAAGGGCCGACGTCCAGAATTCGACGAAGACTTCTTCTCAACCGCCGGCGGTGAAATGGAAGACATGCCACTTGTGGTGCTGATCAATGGTGGATCGGCATCGGCAAGCGAAATCGTTTCTGGTGCGGTACAAGATCTCGATCGTGGTCTCGTAGTTGGTGAGTCGAGTTTTGGTAAGGGGCTCGTTCAGCGGCAGTACACCCTCGGTGACGGTTCGGCATATCGCCTTACCATCTCTCGCTATTACACCCCATCGGGTCGTCTCATTCAGCGCTCGTACGAAGACAAAGCAAAGTATTACGGCGGTGACGGTCGTGACGAAGGTGCCGAAGGCGACAACATCTCACATGATCAGGATGGGAAACTCAAGGACCGTCCACAATTCAAGACCCTCGGCGGTCGCACCGTATACGGCGGCGGCGGTATCACTCCCGACTACTTTATTAAGAACGACACAACGACGATTATGCTACGCAATGTTCTTCGTGCAAACATCTTCAGTGAAGTCCGCGATGAAATCATGCAAGCGCGCGGCAAGGAAATTCGTACGACATATTCCGGTGACCTAGGCAAGTTTGTGCGCGAGTACCAGATTACTTCTGACGACATGGCAACCTTCCGCAGGGCCTCTGACAAGAAAGAAGTTGTATGGAGCGACGCCGATTACACGCAGGATGGAGAGTACATGCGTACTCTGCTAAAAGCGTATATCGGCCGTGCAATGTTTGGTCTAAACGGTTATTACGCCGTTATTCATAGTGTTGACAAACAGGTTCGTAAAGCCTTGGAGCTTTTTCCCGAGGCGTCGAAAATTGCTCGTCTACGTTGATTTAGCATCACAACTCGATTGGTTGCTATGAGGAGACTCACACGCGGCGCGTCCGTGCTGGTGATGTTGATGTGTGTGGTCTGTTCAACATCGGCTCAAGGCAGTAACATCCTTCAGCCAGGCGAAGAGCTGGTGTACCGCGTTTCATACCTGAACGTCACTCTCGGTACTGTTAAGACTGTCGTACAACCGTTTACGACTCTAGACGGCCGAACAGTCGGCAAGATCAAGGTCATCATTAACTCGCACCCGAACATCCCGTTTGTGTCGCTTAACTCCACCTACGAAAGTTGGATTGATACATCGGCGACATATTCGTACAAATTCAACTCCAATACTGCAATGGGTGATGGCACGTGGGATTTCGACCAGTACCTTTTCGATTACGACGCGAAGAAAGCCACGATAGAGAAGTATAGAAACAAGGTTAAGATCGCCTCTAAAGACTTCGTTATTCAGAAGCGCTACAATGATGGCTCTTCCATATTGTTTGCAGCACGCGCATTATTACATAGCAACAAGAATTATCGATTGCGTAGTGTGATAATGAATGACACGGTGAATACTCTTATTAACTACGAAGGCAAGCGCGAAGAGGTAGAGATTGACGCGGCAAACTATCCTGTCCGAACAGTGCACTTCGCAGGCGATGCAGATTGGACTGGCGTTTACGGATTAACCGGTCGATTCGAAGGTTGGTTCAGCGACGATGAAGCATGCATTCCTATAAAAGCTAAGATGAGAGTATACGTGGGCTCTGTAACGCTCGAACTCATCTCTTGGAAACGGAACAACTGGCAACCGCCCAAGGCCAATTAATGCCATTGTCGACACTCATTCTTGACGGTGGCGGCACCTCTACTGACGTCGCCGTAGTCTTTTCAGGCCAGGTTCGTGCGCGTACCGAACTACCTGCATTCAAACCGCTACACCACGACTGTCGCACCGATGACCTATGTCGCGCGCTCGGTGGCTTCCTGGCTACTGCGCAACTCTCACCTGAAGAAGCTGACATTCGATTTTGCGTCATAGGCATGTCGGGTGTATGGACGGATCACGAATGCACTGCATACGTCAATGCGTTCTGTGATTCTTGGATGCAGTATGTCGACAATGCCTTACCATCGATACGCGTGATGAGCGACGTCGAGCTCGTGCTCATTGCGGCCCTAGGCAGTAGCCCAGGCATTGTACTCATTGGTGGAACGGGATCGATTGCAGTTGCACGTGCGAAAGACGGACGCCTAATGCGTTGCGGCGGATGGGGTCCGCGTCTCGATGACGAAGGAGGGGGCTTCTGGATGGGTCGCGAAGCGCTGCGCGCTGTCGCGCGTATGATAGACGCTCGCGGTCCAAAGACCCTTCTCATCAGACCCGTAGCAGCATATCTGCGCTGTGATCCAGATGATGTAAGCACACTCGAAACACGGTTGCGCTCTGTTTCCATTGACGGTTCAGCTAGGTTGGCGCGGGCTGTTCTTTCGTATGCAGAAGAGAACGATGAGGTTGCAAGGGGTATTGCTGAACGTGGCTCTGTTGCACTTCATGCCATCATACGTCCACTTATCGCCAACGCAGAGTTCAAGCAATCCAACATCGTATTGCATGGGTCACTGTTTGCAAGCGAGTATTATCGATCGATGGTTGAACGCCTGATTCATGCAGACGACACTAACTTCGACATCAAGCTACTCGACGATCTTATCGAAGCAATCGCTGCGCAGCACTAATCGTACTACCAAAGAAATCGTACTACCAAAGAATGTGTTCAGGCGAACTATCGCACTGCCGCGTCATGGAGTATAATTCCCGCCGCTCCACGCGGTGCTATGCTCGCGCTAACACCCACAGGGAACGTAAACTTCTTCTGTTCGTGCCCGAACATGAGGCCAGTAAGCATAGGACACGTTGTCTGTTTCTGAACCTCGCGCAAGAGCTCAGTTATATCGCGGTGTGGTGTCGCCGTAGTCGGCAAACCTTTTTGTGTGAAGTACCCGAACGCTATACCCGAGACTACATCGAAAGCACCGGACAGTCTAAGCTGTGTAAGCAGTCTGTCTACCCGATAGGTTTCTTCTCCAATATCCTCTAACACAAGCAGGGCGTTGGTGAGCGATGGCATCCAGGGGGTACCAAGCATAGAGCACAATACCGTAAGGTTAGCGGGAATGAGCGGTGTTCGAACCGCAGAAGCTGTTAAGTCTGGTACGCGGGTCCGGCGAAGGGGCACACTTTGTGTCAGGGGGCCAAGAGGACTTGTGGAAGTAAGTACACGCCAAAACCATTCCTCGGTCTCGGCATCCATAGCGTCAGCCATGTCCACACTTGGTAGTGCACCGCTGAACGTCACCAGACGGATTCGCTTCCATATAGCGAGCTGCAGGGAAGTGAGATCGCTGAAACCGACAAAGATTTTTGGGTTTCTTCTGAGCAGATCCCAGTCGACTTGTGTCAGCAGCCGAGCAGAACCGTAGCCTCCACGAGCACAGAAAATTGCCTCGACCTGGGGGTCAGCGAACATTTCGTGGAGGTCGGCAAGGCGTTCAGCATCGGTGCCAGCCAGGTAGCCGGCGTGACGTTTGTCTATATTCCGTCCGTACTTAACGCGATAACCAAGATTTTCTAAGTAATGTACACCTCGTGTCAAACGATCTGGATCGCGCTGCGGGGAGGCAGGCGCGATGACACCGATTACGGCGTTTTTGCGGAGCGCTTTGGGACGGATCACCAAGGCAAATTACAGCACCGATTCTGCATGAACATCATTTAACAGGGCCTAGTACGTATAATTACGTATGTTGACTAAATCAACCACGTAGAACTACGTTTGGCATAAACATTGCAAGCCGTACCTCAGATGACTTGGGGGCAGTTTGTTACATTACAGCGAATAGTCTTCTTGAACTTTGTGACTCGACTCATGTGTACCGTGCAACAACCTTGGCTCGTGAGAACCTTGGTCCTTGTGGCATTTACCGCGGCATTGGCGACAACTGCTCATACTCAGACGCAGATTGGTGGCATCATCAACTCGTACTATGAGGTGACCACCGTTGTTGACTGTGATAGTGCCGTCGTGATTACCGATCCGCAGGGTCTGAACATCGGTGACAAGGTTCTTATTCTTCAGATGAAGGGCGCCCTCATCATCGAAGCCAACGACAGCACGTACGGAGACCTCGTGTCTCTAGAAGCTGCAGGTTGCCTAGAGTTTATGCTCGTCAAGGACATTCGCGGTACGACCGTTGAGTTCGCCTCGAAATTTGTCCATCGATATCAGTCTCAACATCGCGTGCAAATGATTCGCGTTCCGGTGTACTCCGACGCTGTTGTGACGTCGGACATCACGGCAAAAGGTTGGAACGGCAAAGTAGGCGGCGTAATCGCTTTCGAAGTTGCTGGCACCTTAACGCTTAATGCAAACATCAATGCCGACTCGTTAGGGTTCCACGGAGGTTTTCAGGGTGGCAGCAAGCCGAACTCATGCAATTTCACTGCTTGGTACAGTCCGTACTCAGTCGGGCATGCAGGCGCCAAAGGCGAGAGTGTTGTTAATCAAGATCAGTTAGCTGCTCGGGGCAAGCTACTCTCTGGCGGTGGCGGCGGTAATGGCAATAACGCTGGCGGTGGCGGTGGTGGTAATGGTGGCAGTGGTGGTATGGGTGGACACGCCAGTAGATGTAATATCCTCGAAGTTGGTGGCTGGGGCGGACGTCAACTCGCGGATCAGACTGTTCTACTACAGCGACTCTTTCTAGGTGGTGGTGGTGGTGGTGGTCATGAAAACCGACACTCATTCGAAGCAACGGCGGGCTCTAGCGGCGGTGGCATGGTAATCATCCGAGCGAAAAGAATCGTTCCAAACGGCCGCGTCGTGAGTGCAAACGGTGGTAATGTCAGAAAGATCGCAGGGTGGGACGGAGCAGGCGGCGGTGGAGCAGGCGGAACTGTATACATAGAAACCGACCTCGTTACTGGCCCGTTGCTGGCAAATGCACGCGGTGGTTTTGGTGGAAGTATTGGCACCCTAATTCAGAACCCGCAACCTCGCGATATTGTGTATCAGTCATCCGGTCCTGGCGGCGGCGGCGGCGGTGGCCTTGTGGTCCTTCCGAAGTCGCGTGCCAACATCACCACAGATGTTACCGCCGGCATTAGTGGAACACACCTCGAACCCAAAAACGATGGCTACTTAAAAGCTCGTGGATCTACGTCTGGCGAACCCGGAGTAGTCTTGAACAAATTTACATGGGCAGACCCAATACGCTATGTACTCGAAGCAGGCGGAGACAGTACAATTTGTCCGGTTGGTGTTGCAACACTGTGGGCGAAGACAGGCTTCGTATCATATCGTTGGAGCACTGGCGACACGAACCGTATTACATCGATTTCTGCAGCGGGTACGTATTACGTGGATGCTGTAGACAGTATTGGATGCGTTCATCGAATAGACAACATCAACGTAGTCGTAGACCCGACGCAGTTTCAAATGGATGCTTCGGCAGACTTTGGTTCGAGCGATCTCAGCGTAGAGTACTTCCGTAGCATTCGTTATGTGAATACAGACGATGAGTACACAGTAATAAGCGCCATATCGGTACCAGCGCCATTCACAGTTGTTAGTCCAGGATTTCCTGTCGTGTTACCACCAGGTGCAAGCCTCGACATCGTCGTATCTCTAATTGCCGTAGTCGAAGGGGAGCTACAAGAGACTCTCCGCGTAAGCATCCAATCCCCGTGCGTAGACTCAGCATTTGCAATCATACGCTCGAAGGTGAATCCCGTTTACACCAACTTTACTGTGGGAAGTTCGACAGCACGCGTAGGTGCATTGGGCGTTAAAGTGCCCATTACGATGCGAATGCTTCAGGACAGTACGCGTCTCGATAATGTCACGCTGCAGTTCGATCTCACGATGGATAGCCGAGGGTTTGCGCCAACGGCTCTATCTCGTGGAAGACGATTGCGTGATCTACTCGACTTCGTGAATAATACTCGCACCCTTACAATCGAGCTCGATTCGGTGTACATCCGCGCAAATGAGGAAGTTCTTACTGTACTCGAAGGTACCGTTCTCAACTCCGGCCTTGCCGAAGTGCCTATCGATATCTCCAATCTTACGTGGGTCGTTGCTTCTCGCGATCCAATCACAACCGTAACGCCCGGCACGATTACCGTTATAGGTGCTTGCGCCTCTGACGTGCGCATGGTGCGTTTTGTTGATATGCCAGCCGCACGGCTGCATCCGAACCCTGCTTCAGACAACGTCACAATCGATATAGAGATGACATTGCGTGGGGAGTACGTCGTTAGCATTTACGATGTTGAAGGACGTAGTGTGTTCAGGTACACCGACTATCATGTCGAAAACACTACGCGCATAGTTCCGCTCAAAATTCCTGTCGATGAGTGGGAAAGCGGCACATACGTCGTGGTGTTTAATTCGCCTGCCAAGTCTCAGGCCTTTCCGCTTGCCGTTATTAAGTAGGCGAACCCGACGCGAAGAAAGTAGGCGAACCCGACGCGAAGACGATCGGACTACGATTCGACATAATCGCGTCAATGTCTTTCTTTGCTTCCTCTGATGTCCAATCGGCAACTACCGACGGAATACGCAATAACGAATCCATAAGAAGTGTTTGGTCTTTACTTACACGTTGTGCTTCGTTGTATGGCACGTCCGACGAAAACGTAACCATCGTGTACAGTGGTACGAACTTCTTTGGATAGGTCGTAAACAGAAACGACTCAATTTTTTTGCGCAACAGAAAATCCGGATCCGCAACCTTATCGCGCATCTCTACAAAGTTGTCTACCGCTAAATCCGCGATAGCATCTGCTGCAGGTTTACGAAGGCTTTCATACATCGACATAGCGGCTGGCCAATCATCGTTCGATGTATCCAGGCACTCGAGTAGAATACGGCAATCCTCGAAGCCAGCATTCATACCCTGACCATAAAAGGGCACGATGGCATGAGCAGCATCACCAATAAGCATCACGCTTCCACCAATTGTCCAAGGCGAACACCGAATCGTAACGAGCGATGACTGCGGATTAAAGAAGTAGTCCTGCACCAACGTCGGCATAAGTGGAACGGCGTCCGGGAACTGCGTCGTAAAAAAATCAAGGACTTTTTCTGGAGATGTCAGCTCTTGAAATGACGGCGAACCTTCGTGCGGAAAGAAAAGCGTGCATGTAAAACTGCCATCCAGATTTGGAAGTGCAATCATCATGTACGACTGCCGTGGCCAGATATGCAGAGCGTTCTTATCGAGTAAGAACTCGCCTGCGAGTCCTGACGGAATGTGCAGCTCTTTGTAGCCATGCTCTAGAAAACTTTGTGAGTACTCGAATCTGTCTGTCTTGAGCATGTGATCTCGGACGGCAGAGAACGCGCCATCGGCTCCAATCAAAATGCCGGACTCCGACTCTGCAGGCAAGTGCGAGTCCGATTGTTGAAACACCGCCTTTCCAGTGTTAACGTGAACATCTGTGCACCGCATGTCGAATGATATACGAGCGCCATACCGTTCAGCACACGATAGCAACGTTTTGTTCAGTTCTCCGCGCGACACGCTGTTAATGGCCTGATCGCCAACGCCGTACGGGTAGAAGGCTTGCGCACTCAGCATATCATGTGTTACACGACCACGCATGGGAATTGCAATAGCGCTTATGTCATCGGTTAGCCCCGCTGCGTGCAATGCACGCAGCCCCCTATCAGAGAGTGCGAGATTAATCGAGCGTCCAGCCGATATATCTGTACTACGCATGTCTGGCCTGCGTTCAAAGATCTCCACGCGATAGCCGCGCTTCGCCAGCATGGCGCCTAGGAGACAACCCACAAGACCAGCTCCGACAATTGTAATGCGTTGTGTCATTCTTCAGAATACAGAGGTCGGAAGGTCGGATCGACCATAGTGAAGCTTGCCTGATCGCTGCTGCGAAGGATTACCCATTCCGTAGACGGACGCTCGGTTGCAAAGCGTCCGATGTGCGTACACGCAACGGTAATGTCCATCCAAGGTCCATCGTTCTTTATCTCGACAACAAAGGGTACATCGGGCTGAATGGTAACTGGCACAGAGACACGAGGCGTAATCGGGCTAACCGTAACGACGCCGTTGCGAATGGCTACGGAAATTCCTGGGTCTTGCAAAAGAGAATCGGAGTGCGGAGTTGTACGTGTGTACAGCGTGATGGAGTTGCCCGCTTGCAACGTGAGCTGCATGCTCAACACTCCATCGGTGAGTTTTCGATTACGGAATGCAACAGCACCCCCACTTGCAACTCTCAGGGCATTGTCTGCATAAACATCGACAGCATCAATATTATCAACAATCTTACCTTCGATTGGCCAACCGGTGTTTGGCTGCATTGAAAACGTAGAGAGATCTCCAACGCGGCAGGCGCTGAGTCCCAGTACTACACCGATAATTAGCAAATACATTCTACTCATGCGGATATCCCTTGCCGTATCGAAGATCTTTGCGACTGAACATGCGGTCAAAGACTGCCAAGCCAAAGCCGAAGTAAACGGCACTGAACGCACGTGGGTCGTCGGTAATTACTCTCGGACGTCTACCGTCGGTATTGAATGCAGCATTCGAGCCCGTTGAGCCATTTACAAATCCGCCCTGAAGTATTAGCGACACTTCTTCGGCTAACGCCATCTGCGCACGAAATCCTACATGCACATACCGCGACGGTGCGAACGCACCTTCTACGAATGGTTCGATAACAAGATCGGTTTGAAACGGATGCCAGATGTAACTGGCTCGCAATGGGAGAATGCCGAGAGCAAACTCGGTAAGTCCGATTCCGAAAAAACTCGCAAGTGATGTGCCGAGCGTAAGTCGGTAATCCAGCACCGGCAAAGCAATGGTCGCAGAGAGGGCTCGCATTACAACCCCCGAGATTATGGGCTTCGACGTACTAGGTTCTTTAGGGCTAAGAAAGGCATCGTCGACATTCGCAGAAACAACGATCAACTCAGCAATGCTTAAGTCCCAGGCCGAATGCTCGTGGTACTTCCATTCAACGCTCAACTCTTCTTCTCTGTTCAGGAAATCGAAGACCGAAATGCCAAGACCCACGTAAGGAAAGAAGAGTGCGTTCTTAAACACAAACGCAGTAGGCACTCCCCAAACACCACCTGCGTGCAAGCGAAGGTTAACGCCGCCGATACTGCCAATGTCTGCCGATGCACCAAAGTGCGTGTACGTAGACGGCGCAACTGCAACGGAGAAAAATGGTGCGATTGCCAAGTACGGTATCGTGTTCTTGAAGTAGAAACGCTTCTTGAGTGAAAGAACTCCAGCACCCATTAGCGTGTGGTTATTGCCGTCGTCCGGACGAATAAATTCGAATGCGGTAATGCCCCAACTCCACCCTGGGTCTTCATCGAAGATTCGCAAGCGCCATTCGGTAATGCCCATGCGATAGATCTCACCAGAGAAAAGCCGCGATTTCGACGTGTCTTTCTCCGCATTAAAAAACGTTTCATCGATATCGTGAAACAGTCCGAAGATTCCGGTGTTGGTACTCGGTGCACCATTAATGCTTGAACCAATTGTGCCGATACTTTCGAACAAGCCGAGACGAATGAAATTCGGGTATGTACGCTCAGCAATGCTATCACGCTGTATCATCTTACGCGAGGTCGTTATAGTACGCGACGACGGATAGATAACGCCGTTGTCCCGATCACCCGGCTGATTCGTAACGCGCTCAGCGACGGTGGTGTCGGCCTCGGTAATCGTGTAGATGTCCTTCTCGACGCGGGTATACGTGCCGCATCCAATCAGGGCAAACAGTAAAACGAGAACACAAAGAGAGTAGACGATACGTTGCATGCTGACCTAAACAAAAGAAAGAGTAAGCGAGGCAAGGACATCCGTCGAATCAGCGCAGAGTCGCGCCACCGCAACGTCACCGGCAACACAACGAGCAACCCCTTCCGGAGTGCCCGTAAAAATACAATCGCCTTCCTGCAATGAGAACACATCATCGAGGTAGGCGATGAGTGCATCGATCGACCGCTCCATCTGCGATGTCGATACGCGTTGGCGCTGTTCGCCGTTAATCGTGAGGTCGATTTCCCACGGACCGTTACCGGCCACAGCCACGGGCACGATGTCTGAAACGGGCGCCGATCCGCGCCACCCTTTCGCAACAGCCCAGGGCTCACCACGCTGCTTTGCAATCGACTGAACATCACGCGCTGTAAGATCGAGTCCGACGCCAATACCAGTAACACCACTCGCACCCATCACTACTACCATCTCGACTTCATGATGGATATTATCTGACCACGCTGGCAAGACGACCACACCACCACTACGCACGTATGCAGCAGGGGGCTTGAGAAACACAAGGGGCTTTTCAGATACTTCGGCGTTCATCTCACGTGCATGTGCCGCATAGTTTCGACCTATGCAGTACATCGTACCGATAGGCAGCGTTGTGCCATCTGTAAACGTCCAATGTTGGCGCGCTACCATCATGGGGGAGTCGTAGGTGTTGGTTGAGGTGGCGTTGTCGTCGAAGAGTCGTCATCAGTTTGCTCGCGGGGCGGACTCTTGATATCGGCGGGAGTTGGTACGTCTGACGAATCTTTTGCGACCCGGAATGTGGTCTGACGATATCCGAGCTGCGGATCGTTGTACACCTTCTGCATAAGACGGCCCCATGCCGGCGCAGCCGCGCGGCCCCCTTGCCCATAATCCCCTTGAAACATCACACGCCTATCGTCGAAACCGACCCACACACCTGCAGTTAGCTGAGGCGTGAAGCCAACAAACCATGCATCGGCAAAGTCGTTAGTTGTGCCTGTTTTGCCAGCAGCGTCATACTTGAAAAATTTACGAATGCTCGACGCCGTGCCACCATCGACAACACCACGCATCATCGAGATCATATTACGAGCGACTTCTGGGCTAACGGCGTCGTTCACGTTTTGCGGCGGACGTGCCTCGTACAAAACGTTGCCCATTCGATCTTCGATTCGTGCTATGGTAAAAGACTGAACCGATACACCCTGGTTGGCAAGAGCCGCATACGCAGACGTCATCTCAAGAGGCGTTACTTCGACAGAGCCAAGTGCAATCGACGGCACTGCACGCATCGGCGACTGAATGCCAAGGCGCTGACACAGGTTGATAACAGCACCCGGAGTAGTGTGTTCGGTAATCAGCCGCGCAGCAACAGTATTTGTCGAGAACTTTAATGCGGTACGTAACGCCATGGGTCCGCCTTGCTTACTCGATCCTCTCGGGTTCCAGATTTCGCCAGAAGCAAGCGTTGTGCTGAACGGACCGCTTTCAATCATGGTTTCGGGCGTAAGGCCGTCTTCGAGCGCGGACGCATAAACAAATGGTTTGAACGACGACCCGGGCTGACGCCGAATTTGCGTAGCGTGGTTAAGCGAATACCGTGATGCGGGATTCAACTTCATCGCCTGTGGTGAAGCGCCCACTAATGCGAGAATACCGCCAGTGCGTGGGTCTTCAACTACGAGCCCTATTTGTATGGTCGTGACGTCACGCTTTAACGAGTCGACAAACGATTTGTCGCGCTTATATCGTTCGACAAGTTGCTTGCGTTTTTCTGGCGTTGCAGCAATGTATTCGGCCTTTTTCGACACAGCACGCTCAATGATGCTATTTAGGAGCGGCGACTTTCCCTTCCATGACCACGACTTATTAAAGAGCTGCTGATACTGTGTAAGGTGTTCGCTTACAGCTTCGTTTGCATAACGCTGCATTTGTGCATTCAACGTCGTGTGAATGATGAGGCCGTCGCGATACAGGTCGTACCCTTTGAGCTTCTCGCTTCCAACACTTAGCTGCTGGCGAACCATTTCGGCAAAGTGCGGGGCGATGCCACGAAACATTGTGGAGGCGCTCGCGCGCATTATGGGCTCTGCTGTTGACTTTGCCCACTGCGCTTCAGATAAAAGGGCCTCATCTTTCATCATGCCTAGAATTAGGTTGCGTCTGGCAATACCCAGGCTGTCGTCATTCGCATAACGCTCCGGTGCCTTGAACAAGCCAACCATGTATGCGCACTCCGCCGTAGAGAGCTTCATTGGTTCTTTGTTGAAGTACACCTGCGAAGCCACGCGTATGCCATACGCGCCGCGACCGTAGTACACGGTGTTCGAATACAGCTCGAGGATTTCGTTCTTCGTATACGTACGTTCTATCTGCAGCGCAGTCCAGGCTTCGCGCACCTTGCGCGACACAGTCTGTTCCTGTGTGAAATACAGATTGCGCGCTAGTTGTTGCGTAATCGTTGATGCGCCCTCTTTCGTCCGAAGAGCAAACACGTTCTTTAACCCTGCTTTAAAAATGCGCATGGTGTGCACACCCCAGTGGTCGTAGAACGCTCTGTCTTCTGTTGCAATGAGTGCGTTAATGAAGGGCTTCGGAATAGAATCGAAGGGGGTGTACGTGCGACGCGTCGTTGCAAAGTGTTCGAGCAAGACGCCATCGGCGCTGAATACTTGTGTGGCTAAATCCTGTTTCGGATTCTCGAGCTGCTCGAGCGTCGGTAGACCATCACTCAGCACAAACGCCACAAACACCAGCACTACAACGGCAACGCCGACTGTAATGTACAACAGGGTACGAAGTACCTGAAGTGGTTTGATATTCTTAACTCTGCTTATCAACGCATCACCTTCACAAGTTCAACGCGACGGCATCGCTTACGCCATTGCTCGATGCTTTCGCCTTTGCGTTTGTCGAGCGTCAGACGTTCGCCAGCGCTACGTCCCTCTAAAAGTTCAGACGGCACGTTGCGCTTCACAAGCTCATTAATAACAAACGTTACTCGGTTCTTACCAAGCAGTAGGTTGCTTTCCTCTGTATCAACATCGTCTGTATGACCAATCAGCACCATGCGCTTTAGCGCGCCCCCTGCCTGTCGAACATTTGCTGCAACAAGATCAATGGCCGAAGTCCAATCCTGTTCCGTATCCACGCCATTCGAGTCAAGGGTCTTCTGATAAGGGTCTTTATAAACATTTGTAGGAAAATTCACGCGCAGGAAGAAGGAGATCGGAATTTCCAGGGCAGCATCGCGCCGTACGACAAGATTGCTGTCGCGCTTTGGTATCTGTAGGATATAACTGTCGAAGAATAAATCGGGTGTTTGCGCAGAGACTTCGATTGGTCTGTCTACAGGCACGCGTAGTGTGTACGTACCCGATGTATCGGTGCGCGTTTCGTCTACGATCTGTTTTGTCGAGTCATCACGAGCAGTGACCTGTGCATCGCGAATGGGTTCGTTTGTCTGCTGGTTCACAACACGTCCGGTTATCGTTGCCTTCGGCTGCGGCGTTGGCGGAGCCGCTGGTATCTCGAGTTTATGTAGTACGTACACGTCGAAATCTGAAGTCGACTCCTGGTTGGAGCCGTAGTACAGTGTTTCGTTATCGGACATGAACGGAAAGAGCTCATCGGCGGGAGTGTTTACCGGAAGCCCGATGTTTTCTGCATTCGCGAGCAAGAATGTGCCACTCGCCACAGACGGCAATCGCATGATTGGTGCACTGAAGAGATCGTATCCACCCTTTGTGTTGTGTCCGGCAGACGAGAACAATAACACCGAATCGCCCGGACCAAAACGCGGTGAGAGCTCATCGCATGGTGTGTTCACTTCAATGCCGAGTCGTTTCGGCGCACTCATACCCGTCGGCGTGTTGATGTACCACCATAGGTCTGTACCGCCAAGTGCATCAACACGGTCACTAGCAAACACAACGACCTTGCCGCTGCTCGAAACCGCGGGATGTCCGTCCCAGAACACTGGTGCGTTGTAAGGTTCCGGAAGTGCTTCCATTCTCACAGGCACGTCTTCGCTAAACGACATGTTCACCAGCGACGCATCGCCCATGACATTGCCCGCCTGCACGTGTGTTAGCAAAAGGCCATTGGCTGTCATCCGTGATTTAGGTTCTTCGACGCGGTACGTCTTTGTGCGCGTCACCGGCTTGTAGTGTGTATCGGAAGCGTCAGAACCCATAAGTAACAGGTCGCGTTGTGCATCTACTGGTATCAGGCCCCATTCGTGCGTGCGTTCGCTCGAAGCGCCTTGCACACGTGCAATGCTCCAATGAGGAAAACGGGCGCTTGAAGTATCGTACTTCACGGTGCTATAAGAGCCAGGACTGCATGCAGGTGGCGGGGGCGGAGGGGGGCACGCCAACGCGCTGCGTTTGACGACCGACGGACTGCAAGCAATGAGCGTTAACAGGGTATAAACGACTGCTAATGGCAGTACATATGTTCTGTACATCCTACGCGAAAGAGCAGTCATGTGCAATAGCATCTGCAAGAAGGGCTGTGTATTCGGCGTCAGGTATCTCAATGGCCCCGAGCGACTGTGTGAAGTCATTGATGTACTGTGTGTCGAGCAATTCAAATCCACGATGTGCTAACCTTGATACAAGATGCGCAAAAGCCACCTTGGATGCATTGGAAACAGACGAGAACATCGATTCGCCGAAGAACGCCGCTCCAATGTGAACGCCATACAAGCCCCCTACCAAGGTAGACCCCTGCCAAGCCTCTACGCTGTGCGCGTAACCCATTTCGTGTAATCCGGTGTAGGCTTCGATGATTTCGTCTGAAATCCATGACTCTTCGCGCTCTGAGCAGCGCGTTATAACGTCTTCGAATGCTGTGTTGAATGTGATGCGAAACAGGTTCCGCTGAATCGCTAGCCGAAGCGATCGACTTACATGCACGTTGTGCAATGGAATGATGGCGCGCGGATCTGGTCTATGCCACGCAATGCGCCCCGTGCCGGATTCAGCCATGGGGAAGAATCCGTTGCGGTACCCAACGAGCAGTACCTCGGGCATGAGGATGTTGCTACGTCCGCCGAGCACGGTTTGGCCTCCTCATGTTATGCCCTCTGAGCATAATAACGAACGTACGGAATGCCCTTGCGCTCGCAGAATTGTTGCTGGTCGGTTTTGAATGCGAATGGCCAGTCTGATGGCTCGCGCACTTCGCAGAGCTCGAATCGATTGTCTTCGGACAGCGCAGCGATTTGCAGACGTTGTTGTTCATCGACGTCCGGACGGTCTGTCGCAAGGTAGAGTCGTCCGCCCGGTACAAGTACGCGATGCAGCTGTGTTAGAAAGTCATCGGTAAACGCACGGCGTTTAACATGTTTTCGTTTCGGCCACGGGTCGGGGAAGAGATAGAAAATGTGGTCTATCGAGGCCGTTGCAATGAAGCCCAGTCCGTTGGCAACACTGTACCACACTGCACGAGCATTGTTAATGCCTTCGCCTTCGATTACGTCATTAATCCATTCCACCAGGGTACCGCGCAACTCCAAGCCTAGGACGTTCTGGTCGGGGAAGGCAAGAGCATGGTGAACCATGAAGCCACCCCGACCACATCCTATGTCAAGCACGCGGGCGGGTTGTCCGTTCGCAAACCAGTCGCTCCAGCGTGCAGACGCAATAGACAACGGATACAACTGCGGTAGCTGTTGCTGTCCTGCAGCCGGTAGATACAGCTGCGAGCTCGTATGATGCCGAACGCGCGGTACTGGGTATTTTTTCCAATCAATCACGCACGAAAATACGGGAACGGCGCTGCAGCGGCACACCATCATCGTATTAGAGCACGACCTGTCCCATTAACGACACGATACGTACAGACACCGCCGCTGATTGCGTGGGTAGAGAAAGTGAAATGGACTCAGAGGCAGGGTTCGGCGACGGCACACGTCCATGGGTTGAGGCCAGTAGAGAGATTGATGGTATTCGTTGAGCAGGGGGCTTGCGCACGCAAGGGGGCCTCGGCGACGATGCCGACTGCCAACAATGTGACTGAGAGAAGCAGACGTTTCGACATGGGGGTTTCCTCCGTTAAAAAACGCCTGCGAATGACACTTTTTGCCTTCGGTTTAACGTCGAAAAACCTTGTAACTCCTCGGCTACGAGTGGGTTCTTGGCGGCTTCACCTCGCGCACGACAGACCCTTGACGGCCCCTTTCCCTTAGGTCAGATTCGCCGCTTCCCCTATATTTGCGTCCTTGTGTCGACCCCTAACTATGGGACGGACGCATCGTGCGGAGTATGAACGACGGAGGAATGCTTGAAACAGAACAACATCGGCAAGTGGCTATACATCGTAGTGCCGATCCTGGTGGCCGCATATGTACTATGGCCAACATATAATTACTACCGACTCGACAAGGAACGTCAGCTCGTTGCTGGGGACTCCGTCGCGCTTGACGCTTGGGAAGGGTCAAATAACGAGTCGTTTCTTCAGGCCCGTAAGGACCGGATGAAGCTCGGCCTTGACCTTCGCGGCGGTATGTACGTGACTCTCGAAGTCGATGTACTAAAGCTGATTGAAGAGTCAGCCGAACCTGCGTCAGTCGACGATGACTTTATGGCCATCATCGAGAAGACGCGTTCGGAGACAGACAACTCAGACCTGGATGTGCTGAACGTCTTTCTGCGCAACTTCAAAGCCAAAGGCAAGAACCTGCTGAATTATTTCTCGGCGGTGTCGAGCACGGCAGACATCACCGAGGCGGCAATTGAAGAAAAGCTTCGCAGGGATGTAGACGAAGCCATCGACCAGGCTCTGCAGATTATTACGCAGCGATTTAACCAGTTTGGTGTCGCAGAATCCGTCATCCAAAAGCAGGGGGCACGCCGGATTCTTCTTGAGCTTCCTGACGTGAAGGACGAGAAAGAAATACGAAGCCTCATTCAGGGTCAGGCACGCCTTGAGTTCAAGCGAGTTGTGATGAGCCGCGAAATAATTGCTTCGATGTTCCTTATCGATAAGATTATGCGAGGTGAATCGACAACCGACACCACAGCCGCAGTCGCTACAGACTCGATAACAAAAGCAAAAGCTGACAGCACGAAGAAGATTGCCAAGGCCGATTCGACGAAGAAGGACACAGCACGTGCAGATTCGGCGAAGGCCGACACGAATGCGAACGATCCGTATGCCGGACTTTCTCCGGAAGAGGCGACACGCCGATTCAGGAAGGATCACCCGTTTACTTCGTTGCTATCGATAGCAATGCCCGGACAAGAAGCAGTTACGCTTGGCGCTGTTGTGCCGGAACGTCTGCCTGAAACATTTGAATACAGGCTCTATACGGATGGTGCTAGCGTTTTGAAGATTCGTCGCATCCTAACGCGTTCAGATATAAAGCGTCTTATGCCAACAGATTTCGTCTTGCTAATTGGAGCTCATCCGGTAGGCGAGTCGAAAGAAGTTGTCAGCATCGAAAAACAAGTATTCGAAGTGTTCAGCCTAGCTGCTGAATCGGAATTAACTGGCGAAGTAATCGTGGATGCTGGGGCGACATTCGATCCCGCTACGAACCGTCCGGCCGTCGACATGGCAATGGATGATATCGGCGCCGAAAAGTGGGCGCAAATCACTGGTGCGAACATCGGCAAGCAAATAGCAGTTGTGCTAGACTCGCAAGTGTACACAGCGCCAACGATTCAGGCTAAGATTCCAGGCGGTCGTTCACAGATAACAGGCATGGCGAGTACTGAGGAAGCAAAGGCGCTTTCAGTGACGCTCAAAGCCGGTGCTCTGAAAGCTCCGGTGCGCATTATCGAAGAACGGATTGTTGGACCTTCACTCGGTGAAGACTCTATTCGCCGCGGTGTTACATCGTCGCTTATCTCGTTCGCAATTGTAATTCTGTTCATGCTTGCCTACTACGCAGTAGGTGGTGCAGTAGCAGATATAGCGTTGTTGATGAACGTATTGCTCGTGGTTGCTGGTCTGGCTGCGTTCCAAGGAACGATTACTCTGCCCGGTATTGCTGGCCTCATACTTTCGACTGCGATGGCAGTGGATGCGAACATCCTAATCTTCGAACGGATTCGAGAAGAGCTCTATGCCGGACGTAATCTAAAGACAGCCGTAGATCAGGGATATGCGAAAGCGTGGAGTGCAATTTTCGACTCAAACGTAACGCACCTTCTCTCGGGTATCGTTCTATTCCTTCTCGGTACCGGTCCGATTAAGGGCTTCGCTCTAACGTTGATCATCGGTGTGCTCATGACACTCTTTACAGCAGTGGTTGTTACGCGCGCAATTTTTGAACTGGCGATTGCTCGTGGTGCGACCACGTTCAACTTCGGCCAGAAAAAGCAGCCGGTGACGGCCTAAGGAACAACAATGGATCTGATTAAACAGACAAACGTCGATTTCGTATCGCGTCGGAACCTCTTCTTCATGACGTCGATTATCGTGAACGTTGTAGGCCTCTTACTCGTACTTGTTTTAGGAATCGATTATGGCATCGATTTCGAAGGGGGTACCGAGGTGAAGGTCGCATTCCGCAACAACACAGTTCAAGTCGAAGATCTGCGGAGCACTCTCGGTGCGATTGGTTATCGTGAGGCCGAAATCAAAACGTTTGGTGGCGCCGGACAATATCTCATCCGCATCCAGGCGACTGGTAAGGCGTCAGAGGTTTCTGGACAGGTCATCGGCGAACTGAAGCGACGTTTCCCAAAAGAGAACGTTGAACTGCTCGGTGCAGACAACGTTGAGAAGAAGATTTCGAATGAACTCTTCCGCGACTCTTTGATTTCTCTTAGTGTAGCATTCCTCGCAATCATGCTGTTCGTGTCGTTACGCTTCGAGTGGGTGTTCGGACTCGGCTCTATCGTGGCCCTTCTGCACGACGTTCTCATGGCCTTCGTTATCTCGGTGCTCTTTAACAAGCTGGGTTGGCTGAATCTCGAACTCAACATCAACTCGATTGCTGCCTACCTAACAATCATTGGTTACTCAATCAATGACAAGGTTGTTGTGTTCGACCGTATTCGTGAGAATCGCGAAAAACACAAAGGAATGTCGCTCTCGCAGTTGGTGAACCTTAGCCTGAATGAAACGCTCAGCCGGACAATTCTTACTGGTGTAGCCGTACTTGCGGCGTTGCTCGTACTGGTGTTCTTTGGCGGAAGTGTTCTCGAAGGCTTCGCCTTTACGATGTTTATCGGTATTGTTATCGGTACATACTCGTCTATCTACATCGCAACATCATTCGTGATCTGGTACACAGACCGCGTTAAACACAAAAACGTTGGTACTGTTGTCCGCACGACCAAGGCATAATGAGTGTCTTAACAACAGCTCAGCCTAATGAGTCCACGTCCGTCATAACATTTGCAGAACAAGTGTTAGGCGGACCCGAAGCAGTGGACTTGGCCTCTAGACTGCGCGATTTCGTAGCGCAAGGACGTCGCACAATCGTATTCGATCTTGGCAACGTGCGCATAATGAACAGCTCCGGACTCGGCATGCTTGTAAGCTCACTTACGAGTCTGCGCAAAGCCGACATAGCTCTTGTTCTTGCCGATGTGCCAGCAAAAGTGATGTCGCTACTAGACATGACACAACTAACAGCGGTCTTTACAATCAGCGCCAGTGTCGATGCTGCGCTGCAGCCCCCCACTGCGCAGCAGCCCCCTAAATGAGTGTTACTGTAATTGTCGGTTCGCAATGGGGTGATGAAGGAAAAGGCAAAATCGTCGACCTCCTCAGCGAGAACGCCGACATCGTAGCCCGATACCAGGGCGGAGCCAATGCCGGACACACGATTGTGCATGGCTCTACCAAGTACATTCTGCATCTAATCCCCTCGGGCATTCTCAACCCCTTAACGCAGTGTGTTATTGGCAACGGTGTCGTTATCGACCCGGTTGCTTTAATGGAAGAAATTCACATGCTCGAAGGCATGGGCGTTAGCATTACGGGACGCTTGCACATCTCGCACCGCGCGCACCTAATCATGCCGTATCACAAAATGCTCGACCAGGCGCGTGAAAAGCAAGCCGGCAGCATTGGTACGACCGGACGCGGGATTGGTCCGGCATACATCGATAAAGCCAGCCGCCGCGGCATCCGCATCGTCGATCTTCTAGACCGCGACGTCATGCGCGAAAAACTGCGCGCAAACCTCGAAGAGACAAATCAAGTGCTCGAAGCGCTCTACGGCGAAGTACCACTCAACGTAGACGCAATCATCGACGAATACCAATTGTTCGACACACGCATCGACCCTTACATCACCGAAACAACAGCATTGCTAAACAATGCTATAAAGCAAGGCAAAAGCATTCTTGCTGAAGGGGCACAAGGGGCTCTGTTGGATATGGACCATGGCACGTATCCATTCGTAACGAGTTCGAACCCAACATCGGGTGGTGCATGTACCGGACTTGGCATTCCACCAACTGCCATCACCAGTGTTCTTGGCGTCGTTAAAGCCTACAGCACGCGTGTTGGTAACGGTCCGTTCCCAACCGAACTCTCCGATGCAACGGGCGAACTCATTCGCGAAGAGGGCCATGAGGTTGGCACAACGACCGGACGTTCCCGTCGGTGTGGATGGCTCGATATACCGGCACTCCGCTACTCGATTATGGTGAACGGCATCTCAGAAATCGCGCTCACAAAACTCGATGTGCTCGGTGTGTTAGGCGAACTAAAAATCTGCACCGGCTACCTCGTCGATGGCAAACCTGTGAAGCATTTCCCCGCCGACGCTCGTACCCTTGAGCGCGTAGAATGCACATATACCACCATGCCCGGCTGGAGCAGCTCTATCGAAGGCATTAGCTCGTTCGCAGATCTGCCCGAAGCCGCCCGCAATTATATCGTTGCCATCGAAGAATTACTCGAAACGCCGGTAACATGGGTGAGCACCAGCCCGTCTCGCGCAGACACGTTCCGCCGTTAGTAGTACAGCTCGTATCTGGCTGTAAATAACGGACCGTTTCTAGCTGTAACTGAGCCGCGCGACGTGGTTTTCCGTAGATTCTACCGCCATGCTTCGCATTACCATAGTGGCGTCTTTCATACTCCTATTTGGAGTTGTGCCAGGGCATGCCCAACGTTGGGAAAAGATGCCTTTGGCAGCCCCTTACAGTAGCGGCTTCTACCTTGATGTGTTCTTTTTGCCGTCGAATACGCAGCTTGGATGGGCGTGTGATCAGCTTAACGGCTACATTGTAAAGACCACAAACGGGGGTGCTACGTGGGTCGGCATGACGTCGATTAAAGCCGGCTGTCACCTCGAATACATCCAGTTCCTAGATGCGAATACGGGCTACTGCAGTGGTCCGTGTGGTGCCTTTAAGTCTACGAATGGTGGCGCTACTTGGACGGAGATCGTTGCACCAGCTACGTATAAAATCTGGGGTGGGTGGTTCCGCGATGCCAACAACGGGTGGTTCACGGGTGGAGGGTGTGGACGTAACACGTTCCTACATACGACTGACGGAGGCGCCACTTTCAATGTCTACATCGATACACTTATAACGCGCTCGAACATGTGCGATCCTCTCTGGGATGCAGGCATGGCCGCAAACGAGGTATACGCTGCTGGCAACGGCACGCTGTGGAAGTCGCTCGATGATGGCCAAACATTTAATGTCTTCAGTTATACAGGCGCCACGTCGCCATGGCACGAAGAACTTGCACATTTCGGATCGTCATTCGCAGTTGCTTGTGCTGGAAATAACTGCTCTACTACCGACTACAACGGTGGCGGTATGCGATTTAGCGTGGACAATGGTGCCACGTGGCGTCATAAAGAAACGGGAGAGCAAGTATTTGGCGTGCATTTGCTCGATGCTCAAACTGCCTGGGCTGCAGGTTTTAACGCATCGGTGCACTACACATCAGACGGTGGACAGAACTGGGAACTACGGAACTGTGGGCTCGAAGGAGCACATACCGACGATGTATTGTTCCTCAATGCAAACACTGGATGGATTGTTGGCGCCGGAATCTTCCGGCTCGCGCCGCCAAAACGGACACAATCTGATACAGCGCTTGCGTTTTCGTTTGTGTGTCCGGACTCTACCGCACGCGACACGGTAACCTTTCGTAATCTAAACTTTTTTAGTTCGTTGTGGACGGCAACGATTATCGGTACTGACGCAGATCTGTTTCGCATTAGCAGCTCGGTGCCAGCATCGATTGCATCGTGTCAATCACTACCCATCATAGTTGAGTACACGGCCCGTCGCACTGGTGCACACTCCGCCGTTCTACGCATAGACATTCGTAATCCCGATACAACACTCTTTGTGACGCTTAGGGGCGACAGACGCGAGAAGTCTGCAGTGCCACGAGATACACTCATCACATTCACAGTGCGTGTGGGCACGACCGATGAACGTCAGCTCTTTTGGCGTTCGCTATTGCCATGGAACGAACAGATAACGCAGATCACACGCATCAGTGGTGACACGAGCATTTCACTCGTTACTCCACTGCCGCTGACTGTGATACCCGAAGGTGTGCAGATGCTTGCGCGCTCGACACCCACAGATACCGGATGGGCAGAGGCGAAGTTTAGAGTCCGCCTTGTACCCTGCACGCGCGACACCATCATTACGGTTCGCGTGTACGGCATAAGTCCGATTCTTGAAAGCATTACAACTCGCTCTGCAGACATGGTGTGCAAGCAGCGCGATACGTTGCGCATACCAATTCGCAATACTGGCAATGCGACGCTCGACATTACCGACATGCTGTTCACAGGGCCAGGTGCAGGTGCGTTCAGGGCTTTGTACTGGACGAGTGGACGACGTCCGTTCCCCGAATCATTCGCCGTTGGTGTGTCCGATACTCTGCTAGTCGAAGGACGTTCACTCACCGGCGACGACATCGCTGACTTAGTTATTACGAACAATGACTTCTCAAAGAAGCGCGGACAGAAAACACCGTGGCGAGTCTCCTTGCGCCTTGTGTCGCAACGCCCAATAATAACAGCAACTCCGAAGATCGTCGACCTCGGCACAATGTGCATTGGAAGTGTTATTTCACGAGCGATAGAATTCAACAACCTGAGCACTAGGATGGGCACACTGCTTTGGCAGACTGTGCCTGTAAACGTTAAGGGGCTTTCGAAGACTGTGTGGTACCTCACTGGAGCACAACGCCGCTCGATAAACTTTCAGTACACACCAACTACTCTTGGAGCGTTTTCGGACACACTCACCTTGTTGCTTACGCCTTGCGACAGCCTTTACACGTTTGTCTTAAAAGGTGTTGTTAATGATGTATCTCTTGTAATAACTCCGTCGGCTATTAATGACTCGACCCCAAGTGGTACCACGATTACTTCGCGTGCTGTGGTTCGTATGGTCGGCCCGGGTTCAACCACCGTGTCGACGATTTGGCTCATGCCACCGTCGGCATCTGTAACGGTTACGACAATTCCCACGCTGCCTGCGGTTATTACGGCTGCGGACAGCATTGTAGTTCAACTACGGTTTGTTGCACAAGGTGAGACCACTGTGCAAGGAATACTGCGCGCATCGGCCGCCGTGCCTTGCACGACGTCCGCTGAAATTCCCGTTCGCTTTCGATCGATGCTCACCGATCTCGATCTATCGAAGCGTAGCCTGTCGTTTCAACAACGATGTAATTCGATAACCCAGCGCGACACATTCACGATTACCTGGCGTGGTGGTACCACGTTGTCGATGCGTGCGCCGGTGATTGACGTCGCAGGATCGTTTGTGGTAGAGCAGCCAACAGCTGGCTTCATGCTTGCACCGAACACTCCGTATAACGTTATCGTTGCTTACGCACCTGTGGCGCTCGGTGCAGCGACTGCAGTGCTAACAATTACAGATGATGCTCAGGCAATTTCAATCGGCATCTCGTTGAGTGGCGATCTACGGGTGTCGAATCCGGTAGTTGATAAATCAAGTTTTGATTTTGGACTTGTTGATGTATGCCAGCAGCCCATAGACTCTGTTGTTACGATTTACAATCGCAATGCAAACGATCGTGCCGTGTTATCACCGATTGGTGCAACAGTTCAAGGCGGTATTGCGCTCATAGGCGCGTGGCCACTCTCCGTAGACCCCAACGACTCTGCAACTGTTATTGTGCGCTGTACACCAGCGCAGACAGCGACATTGGCTGCACCGGCTCAGTTCATACTTCGCGACGAAACGTGTGGCGGCTTGTTGCCAATTAGCGGGCAATCATTGCTCGCAAGTGGCAACCTTGTAGTGCAGCCGGGCAGCATCGACGTAGGCTCGATGGACACCGGACGTACCGACCAACGCACAATCGTTATCTACAACCCATCAGCGCAACCGCGAACAATTGTGAGCCTAATGCTTTCTCCTGCATTGCAGGAGTGGACGTTGAGTGCGTCGCTCACGAACGTCACGTTGCAGCCGGGTGACACGGTTCGTGTCGACGCCATCTACGCTCCACGTCAGGCAGGTGTGCACGCAACTGATCTCGTGCTTGTAGATCGCGGCTTATGCGAAGTCACCACCAGTGTACCGATTCGTGGTGAAGCCACAGTGCCCGTTGTTCCACCTCAACACATCGTACAATTGTTTATCGATGATTACCAGGCAGGTCCGGGCGACACCGTGTCGATACCCGTGCATTGGCTGAACGATGTATCGTCTGCACAAATCGACAGCACGCACATCGTTATCAAATACTTGTCTTTGCCGTTTCTTATCGACACCGTTGTTGCAGGAAACCTCGGCAGCGAAACGAAAGCAACCTGGACCTCAAGCGAAGTGGAATTTCGAATGCGTGGCGACGTAACATCACCGCTCGGTAAACCCGGCGTTATTGGTGTCATGCGCGGCCGTGCACGATCATCAATTCCGGACAGCACTGGCTTTGTGTTTAAGAGTGTGCTTATCTGGTCTGTCGAACGCATAGACAGCGCTCCAGTCAACGGCTCTTTAGTCGTTGATGCTTGCGGACCAAGATTCTTCATCAGCATTACCAGCCCCACGCGCTTTAGCGCGGCCCCTTCAGCGGATGGCATCGTAGTGCGTTACAACGCGTTGCAAAATGATGCAGGTGTAGTGTCACTCTACGATGTCTCCGGAGCACTCGTATCAACGACACCATTTACAATCGCTGCTGGCCAAGGCGATATACCAGTTACACTCGAGCTTGCGAGCGGAGCCTACGTCGTGCATGTCGAATCTGTGAGTCGCGGGCGTCTTAACGTCCTCCACGCAGTGGTTAGATAGTTACCTTCTGCCGCCCGTTGGTACCAACGGACCGTTACCGAGCTCTTTCACTGCGTCCGACACCATGTCGCGTAGCATCTCTTTTGAATCGACGGTAAGCATACGTTTCGCTGTGGAGAGGGGAGCGAATGAGCCATCGTCGTTAATCCAGTTCATCGACATCACAAGTTCTGCGCCGCCCTGAACGCGCGTTACGCTTCCGACCACGAGGTGGCGGATGTCGAATGCGCGCAGCGTCCCCAGCTCTGTTGCTGACACAGGGTTGTAGTTCTCCGTTAGGTACATCTTCGCCAAAGCATAGATCGAATCACGTGTCTCCATGTCAACCGCAGTGATGCGAGGGTTCTGTTGCAATGCTTCGACGGTAACAAGTACAGCATCATACGATGCAGCAATCTTCTCTTTGATAAGCGTCCATGGCACCATGCCCTGACGTTCGACGAATTCTATACCGCCAGCGACGACGGGTACTGTCGGACGCACATTTAACGCACTGTCTGCGCCTACATACAACGCGGTGTCTCGAAGCGCTGCATACAATGCAGTGTCGCGAAGCGCCACACACAATGCGCGCTGTTGCGATGCCAGGATAGCAGGGTCAGCAACCCGACTCGTTGCGTCTGAGTGTCGGATAGCAGCGTAACCAATGCCCGTCATCTTCATATCGTACAGCGCTCCCACGGCTAGCAGCACATCACTACGCACAAGATTTCCGATGCGCGCCGTAAACAGATATGCTATGCCCGTGGCATCAAGTCCGCGCGCTACATCCGCAGCAGTTAGCTGAGAATTACGGCTGGCGAGCATGAATGAGTCGCGCACATCTGAAGGGACTAACTGAAACTGTCCCGTAAGCTCGCACGCAAGTGCGAAGCCAGCTTCGATCTTCGATGGGCGTATCGATGGGTCCGAAGAGTCCGTTTTGATTTCGGCAATCATCACCTTGCCGGTCTGTGCGGAGGCCAAAGGAGCGATAAACCACAATAGGGTAAGGGTCAGAAAGGGGGCTAATGTGTTGCTCATAAGGACTTAGCTCGTGTGTTTACGTTATGGTAACACACCCGTAATACTGGCCTTACAGCCCACCAATAGCTTCGTATACGTTCTGTTCTATTCGTTCCGCTCATCGTTCGAGGTACTCTGTGACAAGTGTAAAAAACAACATCCGAATGTTGATTGTATGGCTGACTCTCATTTTCAGTTCGGCAATCGCGTTCGCTCAAGACGGTATCATAACTGGCAAGATAACTGACGGAGAAACGGGTGAGGCCTTACGCGGCGCATCTGTGTTAGTCGTTGAAACAAAGAAGGGTGCATACTCCGATACCAAGGGTATGTATCGCATCACTAAGATTGCTGATGGTTCATACACGGTTCGCATTAGCTACGTCGGATACGAACCACGTACACTCGTCAACGTTGTTGTTAGCGGAAAGCCAGTAACAACAGATGTTGTACTGTCGCTAGTAAAGTCTGGCGGTCCAGTCATCGTTGTCGAAGCCGAACGTACGAACGACAACGCAGCAGCGCTACTGGCAGCGCGTAAGAATGCATCGCAAGTAAGCGACGGCATCGGACGCGAAGAAATATCAAAGCTCTCCGACGGTGATGCAGGTCAGGCGCTAAAGCGTGTGTCTGGCGTTACGCTCGTAGAAGGCAAGTATGTATTCGTGCGTGGCACGAGCGACCGTTACAGCAACACAACGTTGAATGGCTCGGCGCTTACGTCAACAGAGCCCGACAAAAAGTCATTTGCGTTTGACATGTTTCCGAGCGAGTTGCTCGAGAATGCAAACATCATTAAGTCATTCACCCCAGACCTGCCTGGCAACTTTGCAGGCGGTTTGGTACAGCTTAACACTATCGATTTTCCACTCGGTACAAGTCTAAAGTTGTCTGCATCGCAGGGCTTCAACGACTACGTTACGTTCAAGGGCAACGGATTCATGAACACTGCAGGTGGCGGCACCGACTGGATGGGTGTTGATGACGGCAGCCGTTCACTACCGTCGGGTTTTCCGACTGATCGTCTTGAAATGAATCAGTTGTTGCGCGATGTAAAGAATAACAGCGACCCTGCTTTGCAAGCTGCAGCAATCAGTAAGCTCGACAACATTGGGCGCGAGTTCCAAAACAACAATTGGAATACAGGCACTGAGACAGTTGCACCGAACGGAAGCTTCGCACTTACCTACACAGACATCTTCGCGATGGGCGAAGTCGATCAGCTAGGTCTCGTTGCTTCGGCGAATTACGGCTCTTCATGGCAAAACAATCGTATAATTCGCGCTGGCATTTTGTCGAACCCAGAGGACTACCTATACAAGTACAGCGGATTCGCCTCCACGCACACCGTTAGTTTGAGCGCACTGCTGAACGTAGCGTATCGCATTGGCACAACATCAACCATCAGCTTTAAGAATGCTTTCAATCGCTCTGCTGACATTGAGAATGTCTATTTGAGTGGCGAGAACTTCACACAAAGCGCTGAACAACGGTTGTTCTCTTTTCAGTACGTGCAAAAGCAGTTGTATGCGGGTACCCTGGGTGGCGAGCATACGTTGGCGATGGCAAACAACGCGCTACTCGATTGGAAATTCGGATACTCGAACTCAAAACGCGATGAACCCGATTTCCGACGTCTGCAATTCCAACGTTCCGCATCGGACTCTGGGCAGCCTCTATTCGCACAATTCGATCAAAGTCCTCAAGGTGCGGGATCGCGAGCCGGACGTTTCTTTTCGAACCTGAATGACGATGCCATCTCGGCCGGACTCAACTTTACACTCCCTGTAACTACGACGTTCAAGGTTAAGGTCGGTGGTCTACTCGAGAATCGTTCGCGCACATTTAAGGCACGCTCAATCACCATTGTGCAGGGTGCTGAAAACGATGTGTCTGACGTGTTTACAATTCCAGACAGCGACGCAATCCCAGATCTGCGTCCGATGTTTGCCGACTCGAACTACAGCGTCGCAAAGCAACGCCTAAGCTATTCTGAAGACTCGAAACTCGCCGACCAGTACGATGCACTAGAGAATCTTGTCGCGGGTTATGCGATGATCGATCTGCCCTTTGACGTCGCTGGATTGGAAATGCGCCTAATCACTGGTGCACGTTTGGAGAAGAGCATTCAAGAGCTGAACAGCTTTACTGTAACGGATGAACGTGTACGCGTGGATCAAGATTTACTCGACGTGCTTCCTGCCATAAACCTGATAATCAAGCCAAACGAATCATTCAACATTCGCCTTGGCGCTTCGCAGACCCTTGCGCGTCCGTCATTGCGCGAATACGCCCCATTCCAATTCTACGACTTCCAACAGCAGGCGACGATTGCTGGTAACCCGAATCTGAAGCGCGCGCTTATCAAGAATTTTGATTTGCGCTTCGAGTACTTCACGGGTCCGGGCGAAGTATTGTCACTTAGCGGCTTCTACAAGCAGTTCACAGACGCAATCGAAGAAACAATCTTCCCGCAACAGTCAGAGATTGTGCGCTCGTTCGGCAATGCAAACGGACTAGCGAACAACGTTGGTGTTGAGCTCGAGATTCGCAAGTCACTTGGTTTTATCGCTTCTCCACTGCAGTTCTTTATGGTGTCGTTCAACGGAGCGCTCATCGCTTCGGACATCACAGTCGAACAAGCTGGTGTTAAGGATTCGCGTTCGATGTGGGGACAAAGTCCGTACACCGTTAATGCTTCGCTAGCCTACGTCAATCCAGACACTCGCACTGCCATCACACTAGGCTATAACACGTCTGGACGTCGCATTATTCAGGTAAATCTTGTTGGTGTGTTCCAAGGCGACCCGCACGTGTACGAACTGCCTCGCGACATCATCGACTTCTCGGTAATCCAACCAATAGGCGAAGCCTTCGAAGTGAAGCTTGGCATCCGCGATCTGCTTAACCAACCCCTTGTGTGGGAGCAGAATGGCGCGCTAATCCAATCGAATATCCGCGGCATGGGCCTAACGCTCGGCTTCGGATACAAACTCCAGTAACACTTGCAATTAAATTCATCACCCTCGGAGAAACCAATGCAACGTATGCTTTACGCCGTTTGCATCCTCATGATGAGCTGCCTCACCATGCTGGCTCAAAATCCTACGACAGTTAACCTAACGTATCCTAACGGCGGTCAAACATTTCGTCCGGGATCGACACAAGAATTTCGCTGGGACACTGCGGGCACGTTTCGGGCTCGTTGGCGCTTCCTCTTTGGCACGTCTGTAGCGGGTCCGTGGACCGCCTTAACAGGCGCTGGCGCTGCAAACGTCCTCGATTCGGGCGGATTCCGCGGTCAGTCGGTTCCAACAACGGGCGGCTGGCGTGTACCATCAACGGGTACAACATCGGGCTACATCAAGATGGAATTGATTGCTGACCCAGCAGTCTATGACATCTCCGACAACCCATTCACAATTGAAACACCACAAACAATTGCACCCGATTCCATCCTAACCGGAGAAATCACTGGCACTGTTCGTCTACTCGCTAACAAAATTTACGGTCTACAAGGTTACGTTTACGTTAACGACGGTGGTCAGCTAATTATCGACGCTGGTACAATTATTGTTGGCGACGTTCCGGGTAACAACTCTGCGCTAATCATCAATCGTGGTGGTAGGCTTATTGCGGACGGTACTCAGCAACGTCCAATCATCTTCACAAGCCGTGCGGCACCAGGTCAGCGCGCTCGTGGTGACTGGGGTGGTATTCTGATGTGTGGCAAAGCACGCGTAAACCAGGTGGCCGGACAAGCAGCACTTGAAGGTGGAGTTGCTGAAGCAACTGCAGGTGGCAAGGGCTGGTATGGTGGCACCGATGACGACGATTCAAGCGGGTCACTACGTTACGTCCGCATCGAGTTTGCTGGTATCGCAACTCAGCCGAACTCTGAGCTCAACGGTCTGACGATGGGCGGCCTTGGACGTCGCACAATACTCGACTACATTCAGGTATCGTACGGTAACGACGATGCATTCGAGTGGTTTGGTGGCACGGTTAACGCCAAGCACCTTATCACTTATGGTACACTCGATGATGACTTCGATGGCGATAACGGTTGGAGCGGCAAGGTGCAGTTCGGACTCGTAAAGCGTTTCCGTACTGTTGCCGATGTTTCAACATCGCAAGCATTCGAAATGGATAACGACGCTCAGGGTTCGTACCTCAACCCGCGCACACAAGCAGTCTTCTCGAACATTACAGCAATCGGTCCACTCGCCGATACCTCTTGGACAGCAGGTTCTGATGTTAACCAGTACAACTCGCGGTATGGCGCTGCTGCACAGATTCGTCGCAGTGCTCGTGTAAGCATCTTTAACACAGTATTTGTTGGATGGCCACGCGGATTTGAGATTGCGCAAACACCAACGATGGTCGCTGCGTACAACGACTCGCTGCGTCTTCGCAACATCAGTTGGTTCGGTGTTAAGAATGCTACGCTAACACTTGCTGGTGGTACACCACCTGCTGGTATGGATGCTAATTGGCTTGCTACTGCAGCGTTCAACAACAACATTGACAAGGGCAATCCTAACAATGCTTCACTTGTAAACGCATGGGCAACAGACGCATCGTTCGATGCACGTCCGACGATCGTAGCCCCTTACCTAAACGCAGCAGCGTGGGTAGGTACGGCTCTCGCACCAATCAACGATGCATTCTTTACCCAAGTTGACTATCGCGGCGCCTTCTCTGCAGTGGAGCCGCGTTGGGATGCGACATGGGCCGAGTACGACCCAATTAATGCGGCTTACCGTGCTAGTGTGGTGCTTCGTATGGTTGCACCAGGTGAGATCCTCGGACAAACATTTACTGTTGGGCAGAAGGTCACTCTAAAGTGGGACACCGCTGGTGCTTCGGGCAATCACTACAAATTTGAGTTTGGTGCCTCGCCTGTTGGCCCTTGGGTAGCCATTGCTGGTGCTTCCGACGTCACAGATGCCAGCGCTACGCGCGGTCAGCTTGTAGATGGCTTCACGGTGCCGAACACTCCAACAACGACAGGCTACATTCGGATGTCGCTTGTTAGCGACCCGTCGAATTTCGATGTAACAGACTTCCCGTTTGTAATCGCTGCACCAGCAGATACCACTCCGGTCGTTCGACTTATCGAGCCAGGTGGAAGCAATCGCACGTTCCGCGTCGGACAGTCGGTTGACGTTCGTTGGGATACAACAAACACGTTCCGCAAGCGCTTCCGCTTCGAATTCGGTATGTCTCCAACTGGTCCGTGGTCGCCACTACCAGGTCTTAGCAATGTGCTCGACTCGGCAACACGCCGCGGTCAGTTTCTTGCTGGCATCGTATTCCGTCCGAACCAAGTAACGACCACAGGTTACGTCCGCATGACGTTGTTGTCTGACACAACGAAGACAGACGTCAACGATCAGGCCTTCACCATTACAGCGCCAACACCTGCAACGTGTGACTCTACGATAAGCGGCGAAATCAACGGACGTATTTACCTGCGCAACTCGCAGATTTACTGCCTGAATGGTTACGTCTACGTTAATGATGGTGCGACGCTTGAGATTCAAGAGGGTACGATCATTCTTGGTGGAAATCCTGGCGATAACTCAGCATTGGTTATCAACCGGGGTGGCAAGCTTCTTGCAAACGGTACAGCCGCACTGCCAATCGTCTTCACTAGTCGTGCAACTGCTGGTCAGCGCGCTCGCGGTGACTGGGGTGGCATTCTAATCTGCGGCAAGGCTCGTGTTAACCAGCCGGCTGGTGAAGCGGCTCTTGAGGGTGGCGTATCGGCCTCATCATCTGGCAAGGGCTGGTACGGCGGCACCGATGATGACGACAACAGCGGTATTCTAAACTATGTTCGCATCGAATTCGCAGGTATTGCAACACAACCAAACTCAGAGCTGAACGGTCTGACAATGGGTGGCGTTGGGCGTGGTACGAAGATCGAGAACGTGCAAGTTTCATACGGTAACGATGACGCGTATGAGTGGTTTGGTGGCACGGTAAACGCTCGTCACTTAATTGCAGTCGGTACGCTCGACGATGACTTCGACACAGACAACGGCTTCAGCGGTCGTGTTCAGTTCGCAGTCGTGCAGAGGTTCCGTACGGTTGCCGATGCTTCGACATCGCAGGCGTTCGAATCGGATAACGACGCACAAGCATCGTACAACAAGCCGTTCACATCAGCTGTGTTCTCTAACGTAACAGCAGTTGGTCCGATACAAGACACATCATGGACCCCGGGGTCTGGTGCAAACCAGTACAACTCGCGCTTCGGTGCTGCAATGCAAATCCGTCGCAACTCACGTCAGTCCGTACACAACTCCGTGTTCCTCGGATGGCCGCGCGGTATGGAAATCGCTCAAACACCAACAATGCTAGCTGCACTTGCCGATTCACTCGAAATCCGCAACAACGCTTGGTATGGCATTAAGGGCTCGTGGCTAAATCTTGCTGGTGGTACGCCACCTGTCGGTCTCGATGTTAACTGGCTTGCAAAGGCGGGCTTCAACAACACACTCGACAAGTCATCACCTAACGGCGCAATGCTCGAAAACGCTTTTGGATCTGGTGTAGAATTCAACCCAGCACTGAAGTCAGTCTCGACACTTGCAGCCGGAGCTGCATTCGAAGGCACTGCCAGCGACACATACTTCGAACGCGTTGCGTTCCGTGGTGCATTTGGTATGCAACGTTGGGACATGCCATGGGCGCAGTACGATCCGGTGAACGCAGAATACAGAGCTCAACCAGTTGTAAGCGTTGAAGAAGAAACAGCAACAATCGGCATCACGGGCGGAGCATATCCGAACCCAACATCCGATGCAACGACAATTCGTTATGAAGTGAAGAACGATGATGTCATTACCATTCGCGTTATCGACGCAACCGGTGCAATGACGTCTACATTCATCGCAAACGAACGCCACGGCAAGGGCTTCTATGAGTTCACACTCATCACAAGCGACCTAGCAAGCGGTGTATACTACATGGCGATCAGCGGAACGCGCGGCATTGTAACCATCCCGGTAACAGTTACGCGTTAAAACCTGCATCGTGAACAGAACGACCACAAGGGTGGGGCCAAAAGCCCTGCCCTTGTTGGTTTTAGGTTCGCGAAGAGCGAACCAAACCACAACGTACTTGCCTCACTTGCCAAGCAGTTCTCGCAATGCAAACTCCGCAGGAGTAACTGCGAGCGAGATAATCATCCAGGCCACCTGAACAATAAGAAGGCGCCGTGCGAGAACGGGCTTATTTTTCTTAAGTCCATGCCACCACAACATCATGAGCACAAGTGGAGTGGTGAGCAACACAACGGTGAACGCTACTCCTGCGTAAGTCGTGGTTGGATAACCCGAGATAACGGTCGTTAGCTCTGAAAGCGCACCGTACACAATGGCTGCGTGCGATAAATACATAAACAATGACTCGGCACCAATGGTCTGCATGAGCTTGCCTACGGTGCTCGCTTGCAGACGCTCTTCGTTCAGGAATAGAAGTCCCCACAGAGCAACGCTGGCACTAATCCTAAACAAGGCCAACTGCGGAGATGTACTCCACCACGTATCGTTCCAGGGGGTGTAGAAAGCGTCCTTGAGTATAAACAACACAAACGGTAGGGCGATGCCACCAAGCAGAAACCATTTTGCGACGCGCCGCTGATTTTGCGCTTGCATGAACAGATGCGTTATGAAGAAGCCCGCGAAGAAATAGCAGCTCCATGGCAGTAGAGGAAACGGCGATATGTCTGGAGTAATTACCACTGCAAGTGGAAGCGGCATGTAGGTAAGGGGCTGCGTCTGCCACACAAACAACGTACAACACATGATCGCCACCGACAATGTGCCGAGAGTCCATGCAGCCACAGCTAGGTTGCGCAGCAGTAGGAATACGGCGAGCGTTACGAGTGACGAGTACACGATGGTCTGCAGCACGTCAATCATCATCCACGGTGTTAGCTGTTCTGCCGATGCACCAAGCAACCATTGCAGGGAAAACACCGGCACGTGCATGAGGTACGCCCAGAATAGGATGTATGCGAGTCGTCGTAGATAGACCCCTAGTCCGCGCCCCTTTTCCAAATACGCTTCGCCCTTGCGAGACAGGGCTATCCACAGTCCAGCACCCGCACAAAAGATGAAGCACGGCGCAACAAAGCCGTTAGAGATATTCAGCATGTGAAACCAGGTCGTGTTCCGCAATGCGGGGTCGAGAATCTGATTCGTGACATGCGTCTGAATCATCCAAAGCACGGCGATGCCGCGGAGGACGTCGAGAAAAATGAATCTGCGTGTTGTCATTTATCGTCCGGTGGGGGACCAAACATGCGCCTAAGAAAGCCCTTCACGATGAAGGAGGCGAAAACGAGGCCAACCACGACCAACATGAAAAGAATAAAGTATCGCTGCATTGGTCAAACATACTGAGCGCGGAGTCTACGCTCCTCGTATTTTCGAACCATGTCCGAACAAGGCGCAAAGCCCAACAACCTACTCATCGCTGCTATCGACGTAGGTACAAACTCGTTTCACATGGTTGTGGCGAGTGTTACCACACGTGGTGTACTGCGCATTCATGCGCGTAGCAAAGAGACGGTACGCCTAGGTTCGGCGGGCGGTGACATGAAGAAGTTGTCGGCTGACGCCATGACGCGCGGACTTACAACGCTAAAGCGCTTTGCTACCGAAGCAAAACAGCATCAGGCATTTGTTCGCGCTGTTGCTACAAGTGCAGTTCGCGAGGCGCTTAACAAAGATGACTTTCTCGACCGCGTTCTCGACGAGACAGGCATTACCATTGAAGTTGTGAGTGGAATGGAGGAAGGTCGCCTCATCTACCTCGGCGCGCTGCATGCTTTGCCCATTCATTCGAAGCCAACACTCGTTCTCGACATCGGCGGTGGCAGTACCGAGACAGTTATCGGATACAAGGGTGAAGTGACGTACGTGCACTCTGCGAAGCTCGGCCATATACGTATGAGCACCCGGTTTTTTCCAAAGGGTGATGCAACGACAGAAGCCATAGAAGCATGCAGGCAGGCAATAAGAGGTGACTGGGCATCGGTGTTTCAGTCACTGTTAGAGTACGGGTTCGAAACGGCTGTTGGAAGCTCGGGCACGATAATGACCATTGCTACGATGGCCCTAGTTATGCGAGACAAGCGCGTGCCCGAGTCCCTGAATGGTGTACGGATTCCTCGCTCTGACCTCCTCGCTGCAATCGATGCCATCGTTGGTGCTCGTTCGGTAAAAGCTCGGCAAGTCTTACCAGGCATGGATCCTCGTCGGGCCGATGTTGTACTCGGCGGGGCTCTCATTCTCGAGCAGGCCATTCTAGGTTTAAACATTCAAGAGCTTGTTATTTCGGGCTACTCGTTGCGCGAAGGCGTCGTGTTCGATACGGTACAAAAACAACGCGACATCAACCAGTACCACCATTTGTCACACCTGCGTTATCAGAGCGTCGACTACCTATGTGAACTCTATCGTGTACGACGTCCGCACGCTGAACACGTTAAAGATTTAAGCCTAAAGCTTTTCGATGACTTGATAACTGAGCATCGTCTTGGAGATAGAGAACGTGAACTATTGGAAGCTGCGGCGCTACTGCACGATATTGGCTATCACATAAGTGCCGACCAGCATCATAAACACAGCGACTATATTATTCGCAACAGTTCGATGCCAGGTTTTACGAACGACGAAGCGGAGCTCATTGCGTGCGTGGCGCGTTACCATCGCAAGAGTCATCCAAAAAAGAAGCATGAGAACTACTTGCGACTGCCTGACGAGGAGCAGCAGGTGGTTCGCGTGCTTTCAAGCATCCTTCGCATCTGCGAAGGTCTCGACAGGCGTCAGCAGCAGGTGGTTCGAACCGTCCGTGCAGAGGTAACAGCAGACGGCATCGATATCTTCCTTCACACTACTGCTGACATACCCGATATCGAGTTGTGGGGCGCAGAGCGCCGAAAAGGCTTACTTGAAGAGGTCTTCTTGCGCAACGTTACACTGCGTCTTGCAGAATAAGAATGCCGCTGTCAGCATGCGATTCATAGACTACGCTAGTGCAGCTTCGGCTTCGACGGCAACGGCTTGCAGCTGTATGTTCAACACGAGCTTGACTGTTTCAGCGACAACAATTCCACCGACTTCGGTGATTGCGTCCCACTTTAGTCCGAACTCTTTGCGATTAACAGTACCACTCAGTTCGAAGCCGGCTTTTGCGTTGCCATAGAAATCTGTCATACGTCCGCCGTATTCAACTGCAAGCGTAACCGGACGTGTGATGTCACGTATTGTGAGATCACCCTTAAGCGCGTATTCGTCACCTGAAATGCGCTTGAACGATGTCGACTCAAACGTCATTTTGGGATAGGCTTCTGCATTAAAGAAGTCATCACTTTTCAGATGGCCATCACGCTGATCGTTTTTCGTACTAATGGAGTTTACATCTGCTTCAAAGCGGACCTTGGCATCGGTGAAGTCTGCGAGTTCGTTTTCAACCTCTACTTCGTAGTTCCCGAATTCGCCTGTGACAGTGTTAATCATCAGGTGTTTTACCTTGAACTGTACATTCGAATGCGTTTTGTCAGCAATCCATTTAGCCATGATCGACTCCGGTGTGAAACTGTATATGTGTTAGAACGCCTAATTGTACGTGTTTAAACACATAATATTGCCCAGCTAAAAATAATTGCCCTAGGCCCTTCGTTTAAGCCCCTTCTCGTAATCTAGCATATCACATTTGTGGAGTCGATGATGAATAAGCGTGCCCTGTTTGCAGCAACAAGCCTTATTGGCGTGGGCATTGTGTTTGGGGTCGTTCTAATGACAACGTTTGGTGGAAATGCCATCCAGACGCTGTATGCCGCTGGAGGCGATTTAGGTGCGAAGCAAGCGCCCTCTACGGCTCCGGCGTCGATTCAGGCGCTGAACACGCAGTTTGTAGCCGTCTCAGACGCTGTAACGCGGTCGGTTGTCAGTATTAGCGTTAAAATCGATCGAAGCAAAGGCGAAAATCCGTTTCCGGACGGACTCTTCCAGTTTCCTCCACGTGGCCAGGAAGAAGACGCTGAACCTTACATGCCGGAATCGGCGGGCTCGGGTGTTGTGGTAACTGCGGACGGTTACATTGTTACGAACAATCACGTGGTAGAAAACGCAGCGGAGAATGGTATTCGCATTACCACTTCTGAACAACGCGAGTACAAGGCACGACTTGTCGGACGTGATCCGCTGACGGATTTGGCCGTACTTAAAGTCGACGGCGCGACTCTCACGCCTGTACACTTTGGCGAGCGACGCGACATCCGCATTGGCGAATGGGTGATTGCAGTTGGCAATCCCCTTGGCCTAAAGTCGACCGTAACAACGGGTATCGTCTCGGCACTTGGGCGTGGCATTGGTATCGTTGGCACCAACGATCGCAACGCGAACCGTAACCGCCTTGCAGTAGAAAACTTTATTCAAACAGATGCAGCAATTAATCCGGGCAACTCCGGCGGTGGACTTTTCAACCTTAATGGATCGCTCGTTGGTATTAATACCGCCATTGCTTCGGCTACAGGTCGTAACGAAGGTTATGGTTTTGCAATTCCAATTGACATGGTTCGAAGCGTTGCTCTCGATCTAATCGACGACGGAAAAATTCAGCGCGGATATATTGGTGTCGAGATTACATCGGTGGATGAAACATCGGCGAAGGCCTCCGGACTTCCCACCATTTCAGGTGTGGTTGTTAGCAAGGTTGTTCGTGGTGGTGCGGCCGAATCTGCTGGACTTGAAATTGGAGATGTGATTCTCGAAGTCGATGGCACGCCTATCAAGACGTCGAATGAACTGCAGAATCAAATCGTTATCCGTCGTGCGGGCGACAAGGTGAACCTTAAGCTCTGGCGCGACAGGCACGAGATTACAAAGGCTGTTACACTGAAATCACTCGACAGCGACGATGATGTTGCAAGCCGTGGTCGTACGGGTGCGACAGACACATCGCCAGAGACAGCCGCGCCAGTTACGTTTAAAGGTCTGGGCTTTACAGCCACCCCATTAAATGCAGACGCGAAGTCGGATTTCGGCACTCAGACGGGTGTCCTCATTACAAAGGTCGAGGGAAGGGGCAGCGCTGCGCGCCGGGGACTTCGCCCAAACACCGTTATCTTGAGCGTTGACCGAAAGCCCGTTACTACACCAGATCAAGTACGCGACATTCTGCGCAGCAAGCGTTCGGGTGATGGCGTTTTACTCGTCGTAAAGGATAAAGATGGTACCAAGCAAGCTATCACAGTCGAGGTTCCAGAAGACAACTCCTAACGGACGAAGCTCGGTTTCGCTCGCACATTTGTTTGTCTACGTAACACAAGCAATACCGACGCGAACAGTACTAACGCGAACTTTAATTATCTGCACCGGACTTCTGTTCGGTGCAGTTTCTTTATGCGCTCAGTCTACCACGTCTACTGCACTGAGTGGCCCCTTTTTAGGCCCCTTATTTTCCTATCATGTTTCGATGTTATCGCCCGAAGGTGAGGTAGAGAGTGGTGCGCGATTGGGAGTCGGCGGCGTGTTTACCGTCCCGCTGTCGAAGACTTCTGAGCTACGCACACATGTCATGTATCGTTCGGAGTCGGGTTCGTTCAAGACGTTTCAAGGCGAACCTGTGCAGACCGCAATCGTAAACTCGCTTAACGTCATCGAACCAGGGGCGAAACCCTACATCAGTTCTGATGTATCGCTGTCGGCAATTGAACTCGGAGCTTCGTATTGGTTGCGAGTTGCTGCAATTGACTCGATGGGTACCAATGTATATGTTGGCGCAGGAGTATTTGGTGATAGGATTCTAAGTGGTAAACAAGTAGATAATTATGCAGCCGCAGATATTGCTCCGAACGAACCTATTGAGCGCACGTACAACTTTACGGGGCAATTTGGCGGTGGGGGCTTTATTGGCGCGAGTATGGTGTTCCCATTAGGAAGCGGACGACTAGGGTTCGATGCTACGTATGTAATTCGCACGCCATCGAAAATCGACGGACAAAACATTGAATGGTTGAACGGACGTTGCATCCGCTTTGGCGTGCATTACGATTTTGGGTTGTAACGCCGCGGTTGTAACGCCGCGGTTGTAACGCGCCACTTAGATCTCGATGTGCGACCCAACTTCGAGGGCGCGCTTTACCGGAATGCCAAAGTAGCGCGATGGAGTACGCGAATTGCGATGCATGAACACAAACATTTCTTTACGCCACTTTGCCATGCCCGTGCTGTGCTTTACTGCGACCGTTTCATGTCCGAGCACAAACACCGCATCGGTTACGTCAACGGGCACGTCGTGCTCTGGCAGGTATAGCAAGTCTTTCATCAAGTCGAGCTCATCCATGAAGCCGTACGACAAAGTCACCTGGTAGAAGTTTTTCTCGAGGGCCATGACGTGAACCCTGTTCTCAGGTAACACGTGCGAGACAGCCTTAATGCTGACCGTGAGAAGAATCATGGTCTCGTGGCGACAGCGATTGTATTTGAGATTCGATACAAGGGCAGGCGGTGCTGTGCCCATGTAGCCGCTCATGTACATTGCTGTGCCCGGTACGATTTCGAATCGATCGATGTCGTCCTTAATTATCGCACCAATCGTTTGATTTCGATGTTCGATTGCTGTGCGCAGGATATCCCGACCACGATGCCATGTCACCATGATTAGGTACACCACGCCACCTAACAGTAGTGGGAACCAACCGCCGTCGAGCACTTTGATAATGTTCGCTGCAAAGAAGGCACCTTCCATGGTGAGAAACAGAGCCGTGAGACCGCCTGCAACCCAAATATTCCACTTGAACAGCCTGCGCATAGCATACCAGCCCAGTATGCTTGTGATAACCATCGTCGTTGTAACGGCAATGCCGTATGCGGCTGCAAGGTTGCCTGAAGTACGGAATTGGATGACAACAAATACCGCCGCAATGAAAATGGTCCAGTTTATGAACGGGATGTAAATCTGTCCACGCTCATCACCCGACGTGTGCATGACTTTCATGCGAGGAAGGTAACCGAGCTGAAGAGCCTGCCACGTCAGAGAGAATGCCCCGGATATCACTGCTTGCGAAGCAATAATTGTTGCAAGTGTTGCGCAGACAACAAGTGGGATGACGCCCCAGGATGGAACGAGATGGAAGAAGGGATTGGCGACTGTTGTCGCTACGTTGCCTTCACGAAGCAGGAGAGCCCCTTGACCGAAGTAGTTCAGAATCAATGCTGGGTAAACGAGCATGAACCAGCCACGGCGTATTGCAGACTTGCCAAAGTGGCCCATATCCGCATATACGGTCTCGCCACCTGTTACAACCAGGAACACTGAACCAAGAACTAGAAACGCGCTCAAGTCATGGTGTGTGAGGAAGTACAGCGCGTGGTACGGATTTACCGCCGCAAGAACGTGCGGAGTTTGAACGATGCTGACGACGCCTAGGACGGAGAGAAGTCCGAACCAGAATATCATGAACGGACCGAAAATTCGGCCAACACGCGCAGTACCCCTGCGTTGAATCGCAAAGAGAAAGAAAAGGATGACAACAGTAGCAGGCAGAATAATTGCATCGAGTCCGGGAGCAGCCACAAGCACTCCCTCAACAGCAGACAACACTGAAATGGCAGGCGTAATAACTCCATCGCCGTAGAGGAGCGCGGCACCGAAAATGCCGACGGCGAATATGAACGTCATCTTCGCGATGCCGTGGGTTCGTGTACTTACCAACTCCATTAGGGCAAGGATGCCGCCTTCGCCCTTGTTGTCGAATCGCATGATTACGGCAAGGTACTTCACGCTGATGATAATCGTAAGCGCCCAGAAAATCAGAGACAGTATGCCCATGACTTCGGGATTGCCCGCAGTGATACGTGCATGAGAGTGCGGGGAAAAGCACTCTTTGACAGCATATAGCGGGCTTGTGCCGATATCGCCGTATACAACGCCAATGGCGCCAATGGTTAATCCGAGTAATCGCGAGCGACCTGTCGACGGTGTCGTGGGTGTGTCCATGCACTACCAGCGGTGAAACTACCGTGCGAATCTACGGTGTTGCGGCAATAGCTGCGTCGTGTATATTGGACTATGAAACCGGCAGCCCATGAATATCCTGCATATTTCGACCAGTATATCACCAAAGTCGACGATGGTGATGTTATTGGAATTCTACAAGAACAGCGCGATGACGTGGCGGAGCGCCTGGCAGATATTTCGGACGAGCAGTCGCTGCTGCGCTATGCCGAAGACAAGTGGAGCGTGAAGGAACTAGTTGGACATCTCACCGATGCAGAACGCATTTTTGGAACACGTGCGTTGTGCATAGCTAGGGGCGAAACGCAACCCATGCCCGGCTTTGATGAGGACAGTTATGTAGAGTTGGCGCGATTCGACCAACGTCCGTTCGATTCGATTCTAAGTGAGTGGGTAAGTGTTCGCGAAGCGAACATCAAACTATTCGAGACTCTTGACTACGACGCAATTTCGCGCTTCGGCGTTGCCAATGGGCGACCAATCACGCCACGCGCAATTATGTGGATCGTTGCCGGCCACACAGTCCATCACTTGCAGATGCTACGAGACCGATATCAAATAGCGATTTGACCCAAGTCGTATTTCACACAATTGAGAATCATTATGCTACAACGCGTCCTTGCACTAGTGGGCATCGCCCTCTTCGTTATCTCGTGCTCAAAGGATACTACACCTGCTGACCCAGGCCCAGGGGTGACGTTCGATAACACGGTTTACATAAAGGCATCCTTCGACGGTAGTGCTTTTACACCGCTGACAACGAACTCTAGGGGAAAGGACACGTTGGGAAATGTCTTCTTTAATCTCGCATGTACTGGCTCCACGGTAGTTACGCTATCTGCAACCGTCCCTAATTCCGCAACTGGTACATACACCTTGGGTAGCGGCGTCGGCGATGTAGGTGTTCTGACCTACACCAAAATCGAGATCACCGGCGGAACGACCTACGCTACAACGGATGGCGCAACGGGCACAATTATCATAGATAAAATTGATGCCTCATTGAAACGCGTTAAGGGGCGCTTTAGCGGGACAGTGAAGAACTCGGACGGCGGAACGATGAACGTGACGAATGGCACGTTTGAAGCGAATTGGTAAGCGCTTATCCCGCGAACGCCGCTAGGCCAGTAATATCTTGTCCAAGAATGAGGGTATGCATTTCATGCGTGCCCTCGTATGTTTTTACGGACTCCAGATTCGCAGCATGGCGCATAACGGGGTACTCGTCTAGGATGCCATTCGCGCCATGAATCTCGCGACTCATGCGAGCAATGGTGAGTGCCATCTCGCAGTTGTTGCGTTTTGCGAGTGAGACGTGTTGCGGACGCAGTGTGCCAGCGTCTTTGAGTTGCGCAACGCGCATGCAGATAAGCTGTGCCTTAGTAATCTCGTTTAACATCCAGACTAGTTTGTCCTGGATGAGCTGAAAGCCTGCAATCGGACGGTCGAACTGAATGCGGCTCTTTGCATACGCAAGCGACGAGTCGTAACACGCCATGGCAGCACCAACTACGCCCCATGATATGCCGTAGCGTGCTTGGGTAAGGCAGGAGAGCGGACCTTTCATGCCAACGACACCCGGAAGGATGTTCGCTTCAGGGAGCTCGACGTCCTGAAACACAAGCTCTGACGTTACTGATGCACGCAGGGAATGTTTGCCCTTCATCTCCGGAGCAGTAAAGCCAGGCATTCCTTTTTCAACGAGAAAGCCCCTTACCACACCATCGAGCTTTGCCCAGACAACAGCAACGTCGGCAAGTGTGCCATTGGTAATCCACATTTTTGCGCCGTTCAGCACAAAGCCATTGGCTGTTTTCTTGGCGTTGGTAATCATTGCTGAAGGGTTCGAGCCGGCATCGGGTTCGGTAAGGCCGAAGCACCCGATGGCGTCTCCAGCGGCAAGACGGGGGAGCCACTTGCGCTTTTGTTCTTCGGAGCCAAACGCATAGATCGGATACATTACGAGCGAGCTCTGTACCGAGGCAAACGACCGAATGCCCGAGTCGCCCCGTTCCAGCTCCTGCATGGCTAGGCCGTAACAGACGTTGTTAAGCCCGGCGCCGCCATATTCCGGCGGCAGCGTAATCCCAAACAGGCCGAGGTCGGCCATCTTCTTCACGAGGTGCATCGGGAACGTGCCTTCACGCGCCGCATGCTCGATGATCGGCAATACTTCATGGTCGACGAAGTCGCGAACGGTCTGGCGCACGAGCTTTTCTTCGTCTGTTAGGAGTTCGTCGAGGTTCAGAAAGTCAAGCATTTTGTTGATTCCGGGAGATAATGATTCCCGGAATCGAGTTTACATAACCTTGATTCCGGGAGACAATGAATCCCGGAATGACTAGTTTTGGGCACTTCCGGGCGGGTGGCAAAACTACAACCTTGTAAGCTGTCCTTCGCGGGTCGGTGTGGAAAAAATCCCTATCTTTGCGACGCTAAAGACGAAGTGAGGATGGGCTGAATGCCCATTTTTTGTTGGTACTAGATGGTGTGTTGAGTGGCTAATCCTTTGCCGAGTAATGTGCAGGCTGCTATCGAGGACGCCTGCCGCGAGGCTGGGGCCCAGCTGATAGCGTTTGAAGTGCGCGGACAGCTTAAACAGCTGATTCTCGAAGTGGCGATTGACTCTCTCGAGGGTATTCGACACGAACACTGCAAGGCGGTAAGCAAGGGGATAGAAGCCCGACTGGCAGAAGATGAATGGTACGGCCGCCTAAGGGCGGTCGACGTGTCTTCGCCAGGAGCCGACGTTCCGGTGAAGTACCTGTGGCAGTTGACGAAGCACGTCGGACGTGATGTTCGGTGTGTGAAAAGAGATGGGACGATAGTGGAAGGGGCTCTTGCCTCGGCCAACGACGATGGCCTGGTGCTTGTTACAAAGCCCGGCTCTACTCAGGTGACAATTCCCTCGGATGTGATTCAAGAAGCAAACGTCATTCTCAAGTTTTGACCGCTCAACTATGGCACGACGTAAAGTCAAACCGAAAGTAGACAACAAGAAGCTCATCATCGAAGCCTTCAATGAGATGGCCCGTGAGAAGAGCATCGATCGCGACCTTTTACAGGGCATCGTGGAAGAAACGCTGTCGCTCATGGTGAAGAAGAAGTATGGCCTCGAAGCCAACTTCGACATCATCGTGAATATGGAAAAGGGCGACATCGAAATCTACCTGATGAAGGAAATCGTCGAGGAAATCGAAAACGCCGATCAACAGATTACGCCTCAGCAACTGCTGGAGCTTAATGGTGAAGTAGGCGTAATCGGCGAGGAATACCTCGAGGAAATCACGCTCGAGAATATTGCCGACAGCTTCGGACGTCGTCTTGTGGCACAAGCCATTCAGACGCTGAACCAGCGCATTCGCGATGTAGAGAAAGACAACATCTACGAAGAGTATGCGAAGCGTGTAGGCGAGGTCATCATTGGCGAGATCTATCAGGTACGTCCGAACAACGTGCTTGTCATGCACAACAAAATCGAAATGCGTCTGCCTCGCGAAGAGCAGATTCCAACCGAACGTCTTAAAAAGAATCAGCAAGTCAAGGCAATCATTAAGGAAGTCCGCCGGTCAGGTGGCGCTACAGGTCTGCCCGACATTATTCTAAGTCGCGCCGACGATTCCTTCATGAGCAGGTTGTTCGAACAGGAGATTCCGGAGATCTACGACGGCATCATCGAGATCCGCGCCATCGCGCGTGAGCCCGGTGAGCGCGCCAAGGTTGGCGTTACGTCATACGACGAGCGTGTAGACCCAGTAGGAGCATGCGTGGGCATGAAGGGCATTCGCATTCACGCCATCGTGCGTGAATTGAATAACGAGAACATCGACATTATTGAATGGACCGATGAGCAGCGACTGTTTATCGCACGTGCGCTCTCGCCTGCAAAGGTGCGGGACGTACAGGTGAACGCTGAAACACGTCAGGCCACGGTTATCGTACCGGACGATCAGGTGTCTCTTGCCATTGGTAAGAACGGACAGAATGTGCGGCTGGCTTCGAAGCTTACAGGATTCTCGCTGTCGCTTGTGAAGGAAGGCGCTGAAGACATTGAACTCATCGAGTTCCGTGACGAGTTGGGCAAGGAGCTCTACGACATCCTCATAAAGCAGGGCGTAGACACAGCGCGCGAGTTCCTCGAAGCTGACCCAACAATGCTCTTAGAACTGATGGGCAAAGAGAAGATTCTTGCCATCCGCAACGTTATGCTCGATGAATTCGAAGAACGCGAAGACCAACACTATCTGCAATCACTAGAATCTGTAGGTACGACACCTGTTGCAGCAGAAGATGAGGCGAGTGAAGGCGATACCGATCTGCAGGACTCGTATTCAGAAGACACACCAGAAGTCGTATCAGACGAAGACACCATAGCAGATGACGATGCCGGTGCCGGTGCCGGTGATGACGCTCTCTCCAGTGACGAAGAAGAAGTTCAGACCGAAGATCAGAAGACCGCAGAATAACGGAGTTTATGCCGCCAACCCAAGCCAAATTGTTCAAAATCGCGAGCCAGATTAACATCGGCCGCGACGCTATTGTAGAGTACTTGTCCTCGAAAGGCTTCAAAGTCGAGAACAAGGCAACTACTGTATTGAGCGATGAACAAGTCGATCTTATTATAGAAAAGTTTGCTAAGGAACTGAAGGTAGCGGAAAAGCAGCGCGAGAAAATGCATCGCCAGCAAGAAGTCCGCAAGACCCTTCAGGAAAAAGGCAACGCTGTTTCCATCGATTCGATGGCACACGCGCACGAGCGTCAGTTGGAGATCGAGGATCGCCTTGAACATGGCGACCCGACCCCACCTGCTGCACCTGCT
>JBKJNB010000059.1:0-5585 GCA_046595995.1 Candidatus Kapaibacteriota bacterium | reverse complement strand
GTACTGGCAGGGTTCAGTCGGTTTCGTAAACGAAAGTGATCAGCACTAGCAGGGAGAACAATAGAACCATCATGAACTACAATTTTACCAAGACGATTTCCGACAGTTTTGAAGACGCGATTCGGAAAGTTACCGATGCTCTCAAGGCTGAGGGATTTGGCATATTGACGGAAATAGACATCAAGGCCACGTTGAAAACAAAGCTTGATGTGGATTTTTATAAGTACACAATTCTAGGCGCCTGCAATCCGCCATATGCCTACAAAGCCTTATTGGCGGAGGACAAAATCGGAACCATGTTGCCCTGCAACGTAATTGTTCAGGAAAAAGTAGCAGGCCAGGTTGAGGTTTCTGCTATCGATCCATCCGCCTCGATGCAGTCAATTGACAATGCAGACTTGCAAGGAATTGCCACCGAAATAGGCGCAAAATTGCGAAGAGTGATTGAGCAGTTGTAGATCTGTATGACGAGGCATTAAGTCTGGAAGGTTCAGTCTCGATACACTTCATACTCCGCTTCAAAATCGCCCTTTGCAATACGCTTTAGCTTGCCTTGGGCAAGGGTCTTGCGAATGGGGCTCAGTCGCTCGAAAAAATAAACTCCGTTAAGATGGTCGATCTCGTGTTGCATGACGCGTGCGAGGAGGCCGTCGGCCTGACGTACGTGCTCGTTGAAGTGTTCGTCGAGATAGCGGACCTGAATTTCTGTCGGACGTACTACGATGTCGCGCAGCTCGGGGAGACTTAGGCAGCCTTCTTCGAATTCTTCCTCCTCGTCGCCGAACGATTCGATAACGGGATTGATGAGCACAATGCGTCGATCAGAAGAACCACTGTGGTTTGCTTGCTCCGCAAGCTCCTCGTCTAACGCTTCTGACGTGTCGATGACGGTGAGAGCGAGCCCCTTACCGATTTGATTTGCTGCGAGACCGATGCCGCTTGCTTCGTGCATGGTTTCGAACATGTCGTGTATGAGAGCTGCTAACTCATCGGACATGTCCTCTATGCGAGCAGTCTTTTGCTTTAGAACAGGATGGTTGTATGTGTAGATCGGAAGAATCACAAGCCGTCTTCGATTGGTTGTTGGTGTTACGAGCTAGTCGTTGTGCTCTTTAATGATGTCGAGAAGTTGCTTGATGTCTGTAAGGGTGTAGTCTGCATCAACAACCTGGTTGCCAAATGAATCGCCGTATGCGGCAAATGCAGTACGCATACCTACACCTCGAGCACCTACCATGTCGCGTTCAGCCCAGTCGCCGACCATAATGGCGCTTTCGGGGGCAATTCCGAGCTTTTTGAGAGCAGCGAGAAATGGTTTCGGACTCGGTTTGCGTTCGCCCGTGTCGTCGAACGTTACGACCACGTCGAAGAAGTGGTGGAAGTTTATGAAGCATAAGCGAAGCCACGCTTCGCGCGTTGGCGCATCGCTCACAATTGCAAGTTTGATGCCCATGCGATTCAGCTTCATGAGCGTCGCCGTTACGTGCGGATAGGGCTTAAGCACGGCTTCTCGGGCGCGGCGGTAGGCAATAATGCCAGCCGACAGTATGCGGTGGTCGATTTTGCCAAGGTTGTCTGTGAGTAAACGGTCGAAGACCTGCTGGTATTCGATGCCCAATTCTTTATAAATGGCGTCGATGTGACCCTTGATTTCATCGAACGTCAGCGTTAGGCCGGCGTCCATCATGGCGTCTATAGCCGCGTCCACGGCCTGACGCTTCATGGCCATGAAGTCTACGAGGGTGTTATCGAGGTCGAATATTACAGCTTGAATAGCAGGCATACAGGGTCCCAAATGCGACGTCTAAGTTACGAACAAGGGGCGCCAAGGGGCTATCTTTGAGGCATGAATCTAACCGAACGCATTAATGCCGACATGAAAACTGCCATGAAGGCCGGCGACAAATTGAGACTCGAAACCCTGCGCATGATGCGCGCCGCCGTAATCGAATTCGAGAAGAATGGATCGGGCAACGCCATGGAAGCGACCGACGAACTCAAAATCGTAAGCAATGCGGCGAAGAAGCGCAAAGACGCGATTGAGATGTACGACAAACACGGACGCACCGAGCTGGCGGACAAAGAGCGTCTAGAGCTTGCCATCATTGAAGAGTACATGCCTGCGATGATGAGTGATGACGAAGTCCGCGCGGAACTCCGCGCCATCATCGAACAGTTGGGTACGACTTCACCAAGTGATGTAGGTAAGGTCATGGGCGCAGCAATGAAGACGTTAAAGGGTAAAGCCGACGGCACTGCAGTGCAGCGTCTGGCTAAGGAACTGCTCGGCGCATGAGGCCTAACGTTGAAATCACCGATGCCGATTTGCTCGAACGGGCGATCGAAGAGCTGGACCTTCCACAAGTACTTGATTACGTAGCGCGCTATTGCATGACCTCGATGGCAGGGGATGTTGTTCGCGCATTACGTCCGTACACGAACCCCGATCTCTTACGTGATGACCTCGACCGCGTGCAAGAGTGTGTAGATATTATTGCTTCGGGTACCGACTTCCCATTCGAACGCGTGAGCGACATACGTCCGCTTGTGACAAAGGCCATCATCGAAGGCAACTTCCTCTCGGCGACGGAACTGTTGCACGTGCAGGAGGCGATGGGAGTTAGTCGGACCACGCGCCGTTTCATCACGGAACGTCCGGCCGCAAACCGCCTTCGCACCTTCGTCGAGCCCCTTATCGACAATCGTGTACTCGAGAAGCACATCACCGATGCCATCGATGACACGGGTACGGTACGCGACAATGCAAGTCGCGAGTTGCAGTCCATCCGCAAAGAAATTCACGAGTTAAGCGCGCGATTGCGCTCGCGATTGCTGCGCATTCTAAAGAAATTTGGCGAAGAGGAGTTACTTCAGGACGAGTTTATTACGCAGCGCGACGGACGCTTTGTTCTGCCGCTGCGTGTAGAGAGTAAGCGCTCAGTGCCGGGCATCATCCACGGTGTTTCGCAATCAGGGTCGACGGTGTTCATGGAACCCGCCGAAACGTTCGACATGAACAACGAGCTATCGTTGTTGCACAACCGCGAGAACCGTGAGATTATAAAAATACTTACAACCCTAACCGCAGAGCTTGCGTCGGTTGCCCCCGAGGTGCGCGCAGCATTCGATGTGCTGCTTAAGCTTGACGGTATTCTCGCTCGGGCGCGGTATGCACTCGATTTCGGTGGGATTAAGCCGTTGATCGCCGATGACGAGGATGTAGAGCTGAAAGACGTGCATCATCCGGTGCTCAAGGCGCAAGGACGCCGCGATAAAACGGACGTTATTCCACTGAGTGTCTCATTTCGCGAAACGACCCGTGGCATCCTTATAAGCGGTCCGAACGCCGGCGGCAAAACGGTCGCCATGAAGACCATTGGCCTCTCGATGGCCATGGCTCTTAGTGGTGTGTTCCCGCTCGGAATGTGTACGACAAGCATTCGTCGCATCTTTACTGCCATTGGCGATCATCAATCGATTGAAAGTAACCTCAGCACATTTTCTTCGCAGATTATTCGCATACGCGACATCCTGTCGCATTGTGGACGTGATGCAATGGTGCTCATCGACGAAATCTGTGCGGGTACAGATCCTGCTGAAGGGGGCGCTCTCGCAGCCGGCATTCTTGACAGCTTGCTCGAGCGCGGGGCTTGTTTTGTTGTCACCACGCACCAGTCTTCACTCAAGCAGTACGCACTGACACGTCCGGCCATCGAAAACGCCTCGCTCGCCTTCGACGAAGCACGCATGCAGCCCACATTCAGATTCCTGCCCGGCGTACCCGGCAATTCCTACGCATTTGTGTTAGCGCAAAACGTTGGATTGCCCGATGTTGTTGTCGAACGCGCGCGTGGTTACCTCGGCGAACGCCACGGCGAGCTCGAGCAAAGCATTTCTGCCATGCAACGCTTCCGTCAGGAAGCCGAAGACTTCCGCGCAAAGACTGCTGAGGAGCACGGCAAAGCCGAGCGTACACGTAAGGACTACGAAGAACGCTTGGCGCAAGTAAAGGTGAAACGCTCGACTGTTGTCGAAGACGCACGCGAAGAAGCACGCGAAGTGTTGCGCAAAGCACAAGCGTTGATTGAAAACACGATTCGTGAAGTGCGCGAGCAACAGAAGAGCGCAGCGGAAATCAAGAAAGACTTTGCCGCAGAAGCGTCATCACTAACGCATGCATTGTCGGAGGCGGATGGGCTTGCGGAGCAAGCAAACCACAAGGGTGTTTCAGAGGGACGTAATATCACCGTCAACGAAGCACATGACGCCGTCGCAGCGCTTAAGCAAGGCGACACCGTTGTCGTTGATGGCACCAATGCGATTGGTACTATTCTCTCCATCGATGCCAAGTCTGCTTCAGCAATGGTCGAAGTTAATGGCATCAAGTTCAAGTTTCAACTTTCGAAACTTCGCTCGAGCAGCGCAAAGCCAAAGCCGATGCCCGACCGCGATATGGGCGTGATGCTGAAGATGGACTCCCATACCAATCTTGATCTGCGTGGCATGCGTGCCGATGAAGGTCTACGCGCACTCGAGATGTTCATTAACGATGCTGTGCTCGGCAACCTCGACCACGTCTCCATCATCCACGGCAAAGGCACAGGCGCCATGCGCAAGGTCGTGCAGGAGTACCTAAAAGAGCACCCTCAGGTAAAGACTTCACGCCTCGGCACACTGCCCGAAGGTGGTGATGGGGTGACGATTATAGAATTGGCGTAGCATCCCACCTGCTGCGCTGTCACACAACACGAGTGTATCGGCACGTCGATGAAAATGGCATCTCATCGCATCGCCAAACTCCTTGTTGATTAATTTGGGGCCCACACATGGTGAACATCATGAACCTCAAAATTTGCTTAAGTGAAATCTTAACGCCCGAGGAATATTTGGCGTTGGATCGTCGAATGATCAAGGAATCTCACTTTATTCCACCGAAACTTGGCGATGCAGGATTCGGCAAATTCTTTGTGCGATATCGGGCAAGTGCTCTTATGGCGCAAAGAGAAGCGGAGCTGCACAAACATGTCGCTGGAAAAAGGAAGGGATAGCAGGAATCCTCTTGAACATCTTAAATCGTCAGAATTGCTCTCTGTCCTTCAACGACAGCTTGAGATTGAAGATTTGAAGGCTCGCGTAGAGCTGACGGCGCTACAGAATGTGCGTGAATCAACCCTACAGATGATCGAGGCGAATGAGCGCGATCGCAAGGATCAACGTAACTATCAGGTCTCAAAGGACAGCAAAAGTCTGACACTGCTCTTAGGCCTTTTGATTGTCGTGACGGCTTTCCGTGCATTTGCCCTATGGATTGGTAAGGATGCGATCGTCGTTGACGCGTTAAAAGTAATAGCGGGCGGTTTTGCTGGCTACGGCTTAGGACGAGTAGGTCGTAAAAAGACATCCGATCACAATGCTTCCGACTAAGCCCCCTGCCGTATTTTAGCAGAATGTTCTCAAAAATCCTGATTGCCAACCGCGGAGAGATCGCTCTGCGCGTTATCCGTACGTGTAAGCTGATGGGGATTGCCACTGTTGCAATCTATTCTGAAGCCGACGAATTCGCTTTGCATGTGCATGAAGCCGAT
>JBKJNB010000031.1:0-8634 GCA_046595995.1 Candidatus Kapaibacteriota bacterium | reverse complement strand
ATTGATCTAGGATCTGTTTGCCTCGGTTCGGCTATTTCCGGGATCGTAACAATTTCCAATATCGGGACGTCGGTGGCCACCATCAATGCTGTGCGCTCCCTAAACCCGAGTGTCGTTAATGTAACGGCAGTCGTGCCCACACCGTTGGCCGTGGGTGGCACAACAACCATGACGCTGGGTGGTACACTTCGCGCTGTGGGCGCTGTGATTGTGCCTGTAGTTGTTACGCTCGCTGAATGTCCCCAGCCCGAAACGCTCTATGTAAAGCTCGTTGGTGTTGAACCCGACCTCGTGCTTATCGGTACCACGCAATTCGGAGATGTTCGTGTTGGTCAGACACGTCGCGTTCTTGTCGAGATGCGGAACGATGGGTCGAGCGACCTGCGCATACCGCCGTTGCCCCCTGTGACAGCCCCTTTCTCTATTGTGAGCGCATTGCCGAATCCGCCGGTAGCGCTTGCACCCGGAGAGTCGATAATTGTAACGTTCGAATATGCTCCGACAGCCGTTGGTGATGATTCAGCGACGCTCGCTTTAGCGTCGTTGGTAACCGGGGGCAGTTGCGGTGACACGGTCGTGATTGCTCTGGCTGGACGTGGCATACAAGAGGCACTGATATTAGACAAGAATCAGATTGTGTTCGGTGATGTTAACGCGTGCACGACGGTTCGTGACAGTGTTATCGTAACGAACAACGGTACTGCGGATGTCGTGCTGCTGTATCCGGGATCCTTAAACGGACCCGATGCGGCTTCGTTTACCATAAGCTCCGCGCCGATTCTCGATGACACACTAAGTCCGGGTGAGTCGGCGACCTATGTCGTGGAATTCAGTGGCGGTGCTGCGACAGCTCGTGTGCATACTGCCATCTTGAGCATTCGTACGACCAGCACACGTCAGAGTCAGATAGACATACCAGTAAGTGCTCAGCGCGTACCGTTCGGGCTTACGGGTCCGGCTACCGTCGATTTCGGTACCGTGGCAGTTGGTGCTAGTGGTGTTGCAACCGTGACATTCACGAACACCATGAGCACACCGTTAAACATTGCCTACGTTACGTCCGATGCTCCGGTGGTTTCTATAACGCCGCAGACTTCTGTCGTAGCTCCTGGCGCGACAATCGACTTCACAATTACGTTTGCTGCTCAGGCTGAAGGCGCGATCGTTGCCACAATTTGGATTGTCGTCGATTCTCCGTGCCCCGATTCTGTGAAGCTCGTTGCGCGCGGCGTCGGCGCTGCTGGGTCGATTGGTGCTCCGAACAGCGTTTATTTCGGAACCCTTACTGACTGTGAGCAACGACGCGACAGTGTAACGTATGTCAACACAAGCATCGTACCCGTCGATCTTATTGACATTGGCATTGTTGGCACCGATCGTCCACTCTTCACGATCGTAAATCCCGCGGCTGCAACGAACGTCACGCTTGCACCTGGCGAAAAGGCAACGGTGTACATCGATTTCGACCCTCGTGCTTATGCCGACGGTGCGAGAACGGCAGACCTTGTGCTGCGTGTTCGATTGAACAACCAGCCCGTGCCGTTTGTAACGAAACTTACAGGCACGCGGAGAACATCGTTACCAAGTACACCGATCGAAGTTGCGTTTGGCGCCATTGATATTGGCACCACAAGTTCACAAGTGGTTAGCGTGGTTAATTCCACAAACGCGTCTGTTCATATTACAAATGTGTTCCTTCGGGGCACATCGTTTAGCACGATATCGATTGTCCCTAGCGCCTTTCCTGTGACGCTTGCCCCAGGCGAGCGCTACGACGTTCAGGTGATGTTTGCTCCGGCTGCTCAGCAGGGCTATGTTGATAGTATCGTTATAGCATTCGACCAACCATGCGTGGATGAACGGGTTATTCCGGTTAGTGGCACTGGCCGTCTGAATGTCGAGGTAACGGTAATTCTTCCGAAGCATATAATGGACCCTGCGAGCGACAACGAAGTGTTACCCGTAAAGGCAAAAGTTGCCATCGGAAGCTCGAACGTTTCGGGAGGTACGCTACGCATGACGATGAAGTACACGTCGTCACTCTTTGTCGTTCAATCAATTTCGCAGGGTACGATTCGCAGTAACACCGTCGTCGGTGGAGAAACAATGCTCGACGTCGAGGTCCCGAATTTCACCGCATCTACGACTGAAGCGGTTATTTTTGAACTTCGCGGACAAGCGACGATTGGCCCTGTCGATTCAACCGCATTCGTCATAACAGCAGCCACTCTCACATCTGGCATCGCAACACCGACGGTACGTACGGAAGACGGCTACCTGAAACTCGCAATTTGTGAGGAGGGCGGTAAACGTCTCATTCAGCGAGCGGCGGGCCCGCTATTCGTGCGTGTCTCACCGAACCCAGCGAGCGACGAGCTAAGCGTATCGGTCGGTCTTGTTGAAAAAGGTCATCATACGCTTGAAGTGATTACTCTGACGGGGGAAGTCATCAACGCTACTACATGGCAGGCAGATGTAACCGGAGCAGCGTTCACGCACAGGTTAGACACACGGCAAATGCCGGCGGGGACGTATCAAGTAGTTCTGCAGACGCCAACGCGGCGTCGCGTTGCGTCGCTTTCAATTATTCATTGACATTCATGCGGCATTCCATGCAGAATCGTTGTGTTGTCCTGTCGATAACTTTGGTTATGATGACGTGTGTTTCGTGGGCGCAGACTTTGCGGCTCAACGAAGCCACGGGTCAGAGAGAAGAGCTCCGGTACTTCATTGGTGTGTATGGGGCGTTAAGCCTTAACCAGCATTCAGCCCCTTTCGGCGCCCTACCGGGTGTGCCCTCATGCTGTCCGGAATTCCGCGATGCCACGACACTCGCACCTGCATTCGGTGCTCTGTTCGAACTACCCTTTGCGCAAACGTTTCGCGGTCAGATACGACTCGGGTACGCATCCGTGAGCGGAGATCTGTCAACGCAAGAAGTCATTGGTAACGAGCCTGTGCTTGACGAGGGACCAGTTCCGACGCCGGCACGGAGGGACGTGACGGTTGAGCATGTTCTAAATGCCAGTTTGCCAATGGTGGTACTTGAGCCTACCGTGGGCTGGCGAGCATTTGATGTAATCTGGCTACAGCTGGGTATGCGAGCGGGCCTGCTTATTGGCAAGAACGCCGAACAACACGAGACACTACTGCTGCCCGAAGGTTATACGTTCACCGATGGATCAGCAGTACGGAACGCTTATAACGGACCTATTCCAGAGGCAAATGCACTACAGCTACACGGAGTGTTCGGCATTGGTTACGAACTCGTTACGCGGAGCAATATTTCCATCGTTCCTGAAGTGCGGTACTTCCTTCCGCTCACCAGCATATCAAGTGTGGACTGGAAAGTTCAGGCCTTCCAGATTGGTGTTTCAGTGCGGTATGGTTTTTACACTCCAATCGACCCGGTTGTCATACGCGACACGGTGTACAAGCGCGATACGATCGTTGCCCAAACTCCCGGATTACTGCAGGACAGGATTACGCTACGTTCGACGAATACCAGCGAGAAGAGCCGTCGCGAGGGTGATGTCGAATTCAAGACAACTACCGTGAAAGAAGAGTATCTGCGCGAGACTCCGAAGGCTTTTGGCGCGACTGTTCGACTGGTTGCTCTGGCACGCGACAAGAGTGGCATCCTGCAGCCTATAGACTCGATTAGAATTGAAGAACTGGATGTCATCGAAAGTTATCCGCTACTGCCCCAGGTGTTCTTTACTGAAGGCAGTGCAGAACTTAGCGGCACATCGCAAGTTGCGTTGCAGGCCGAGGATGCAGGGAAATTCAAATCCGGCGAGTTAACGCGCAATCAGCTCGACGTGTATCGCAACATGTTGAACATTGTTGGCGACCGCATGCGTAAGAACACACAGGCCGAGTTAACCATCATTGGTCATACAAACAACAGCAGCATCGAACAGAACAACAGGGAGTTGTCTAAGAATCGCGCCGATGCCGTTAAGCAATACCTGGTATCAACGTTTGGCATCGAACCATCACGTCTGAACACTTCGGCCCGTCTACTACCGGCAAGCCCTGCTAATCCGACGACGGCCGACGGTAGGCAGGAAAATCAGCGTGTGGAGCTGTCAAGCAACGACATCAGTGTCTTCGAACCTGTTGAATTCCGCGACCGCGATCTCAACGTCACTCCAGCCGAAGTTGTGTTACGTCCGACCGTCACTGGCGGCGAAGACGTAACCGCATGGAGCATGTCTGTTGCACAACGCACGAACGAAATGTTAAGTGGCGAAGGGTCGGGGATACCGACGGACCTATCGTGGCGTACAGACAATGATGCGTCGCGGCCCCGTCAGGACGCCCCAGTAGTTGCAAAAGTTAGTGTACGTAATGCACAGGGTCAAAGCGTCGAAGCTTCGACAACAATTCCTGTAGACTACGCAACCCTTCAGCTTATTAAATCACGTCAGGAAGAAGGCAAACTCATTGAGCGATATTCTCTCATCGTGTTCGAGTACAACAGTGCGCAGCTAACAGCATCGAATCAGCGTTTGATGCAGAGGATAAAGGAGCGCATACAGCCCGATTCGCGCGTTACGATTACTGGCTTTGCTGACCGTCAGGGTATGCCCGATTATAATCGTGAGCTTGCGCGCCGGCGATGTGTCGAGGCGCAACGTGTACTCGGTTTGCCAGACAGCCAGGTTACACTCGAACCGGTTGGCAGTGACAGGTTAATCTTTAATAACGACGTACCCGAAGGGCGGTCTTATTCGCGGACCGTGCAGATCGAGATTCAGACCCCGATTCGTTAGATTTTGCAGAATGAACTATCTCTGTCGCTTATGCGCACTCTTACTGCTTTTTTGCGTCGCGTGCAAGAAGGAGGGTCGTCCCGAAGGCAGTCTGCGTCCGGTCCAGGGCGGAAAGTACCAGGGCGGCATCTTCAGGGCAAACGAAACCGGTGAACTCAGTTCGCTCGATCCGGTGCGGATCAACGATGTTACGAGTGCTCATATCGCGCAGAACATCTATGACAATCTGCTTCAGTTTGATGAACATCTAAGGCTTCAGCCTGACCTCGCGCATAGCTGGGAGGTGTCTGCAGATGGACTTGAATACACGTACCATTTACGGAACGATGTATGGTTTCACGACAATGCATGTTTCCCCGAAGGAAAAGGTAGAAAGTTTACAGCGCATGATGTGAAGTACTCCTTCACACGTAACTGCGATGCGCGCACAAAAACGAAGTCGTATGATTATTTCCGTGGTAAGGTTCAGGGGGCTGACGAATACTACGATGCCACGCGCAAGGTTGATGAGAAGCACCCAATGACCGTTAAGGAGATTGGCGGCTTCATGGTTGTCGATGACACAACGTTTCGCATTCGCCTAACAGCCCCCTTCGCCCCCTTCGAAAATTATGTCGGCCTAACAGCAATGGGCATACATGCGCGGGAAGGCGTGGAGAAGTATGGCGAGGACTTCGGACAAAATCCTGTTGGTACGGGTGCTTTTTCATTCGTGCGTTGGCAGCCCGATCGTGACCTGACGTTAAAACGCAATGAGCGCTACTGGAAGTTCGATGAGGTGGGGAATCGACTGCCCTTGCTTGACGGCATTCGATTTTCATTCTTGAAAGACGACAAGCTGCAGTTGCTTGAGTTTGCTGCGGGCAACCTCGAGGAGTCGTATCGCATTGCGAACGAATTTTTCGGGGACATTGTAGATGAGAACAAAAATCCGAAGGGCGCATGGGCAAAGTACAAGCTCCTGCACGTTCCCGCGATTGCAACACAGTATTATGGGTTCCTGAACACGAGCGCTGCGTTCAAAGACAAGCGCGTACGACAGGCGTTCAATTATGCAATAGACCGAAGGCGCATTATTAAGTACGTGCTGCGCGGACAGGCATATGGTCCGGCCGAACACGGACTCGTACCTCCGGCGATGCCCGATTATCCAACGTCGTCAGTAAAGGGTTATACATTTGACCCGCTGCTAGCAAAACGGTTGTTGACCGAAGCGGGTTATCCAAACGGTAAGGGTTTTCCAGCAGTGACGTTGCAATTGAACTCTGGTGGGGGTAGAAACACATCGGTTGCAGAGGCGGTGCAGAATATGCTAATGGAGCATTTGAATGTGAGAGTCGAGCTACTACAGGTCGAGTTCGCGCAACACCTCGATGCCATCGATAATGGCAAAGCGCCGTTCTTCCGATTGGGATGGGTGGGCGACTATCCCGATCCAGAGTCGTTCTTGAATCTCTACAACGGCAAGCTGGTGCCGACTGACGGCAGCATTAGCCCAATCAATTCTGTGCGGTACGTGAACCCTCGTTATGACGAAATGCTACAACGAGCGCTTGCTACGACCGACCACGCTGCGCGCATGAATATCTATCGTGATGCAGAACAGATTGCAATAGACGATGCACCGATGCTGCTTCTTTTCCACGACGAAGACTATCGTTTTGTGCAGCCGTACGTGCGCGACTATCGCAACAACTCCATGGACCAACGTCCATACCGATACATCTGGTTCGACGAGGCGTTGATTCCCGCAAATAAAAAGGGACAACGGCAGTAGCCATTGGCCCTAATAAAAAAGGGACGACGGCAACAGCCATCGTCCCTCGTGATTCGTTAAGTCAAACAGCAAATTTAGCGTATAACCTGCAGTGGTACTACGACAATGCCACTTACGTGCGACATGCGAACCATGTACACACCAGACGGAAGATTGTCTAACTGTGCCGGTATCTCTATTGAGCCCTGTGCCATTGCCGTAGCAATCGTAGCAACGACATTGCCGTTCATGTCGAGAATATCAAGCGACGATGATGGATCGTATGACGGGACATCAACCGAAACATCAACAACATCCATTGCCGGATTTGGTGCCAGTGCGAGTGTTGGTACTTCTACTTGCTGAGACTGGCCAGCCACGACGTCCTTACTCACGTCGTTGTCACACCAGAACCAATTACAGAATGTGGTCGAGCACTTTACGACTTTGCCATTTGGCAGGACGTCGTAGACGTCGATGGTGAAACACGCCCATGGCCAATTCTCCTGGTGACGCTTAAAGGTCACGGCCTGGCTGTTTTGCTTGAATGGGTATGTATAAACTGACCCCTGCGTGCCTGATTCATAAATACGAATGAAATTCGTACCCGGTTTAACGTAGCTAAACTGAAAACGCACAGTAAATGTCATCATCCCTTGGCTGTCAGGCCCGACGCATTCAATGGTATAGTCGCCGATCCTGATGCAACTGGATGTATCCTCCCGGCCTGCGAATGCCGTTGTTGCAAGTGTTAGCGTAATCGCGCAGAGTAGAAGTAGTCTTCTCACGATGATCATAATCGGCTCCTTATCGGTGGAATGTGTGTTTTCGTTAACAGAAAAAGAAAATGTGAGGGTGGTTATCGGACAACCTTCAGAGGAGTTACCATTGTACCGCCTGTATGCTGTATGCGCACCATGTAAGTGCCGACAGGGATGTTGTACAATTCAGCCGCAACAATCGTTAGGCCCTTATCCATACCCGTTGCGACGGTCGCAACGACATTGCCAGTTACATCGATGATATCTACTGTAGAGTTAGCATCAAATGCTGGAACACTCATGGTAACCTGAACGGACTCTGATGCCGGATTTGGAGCCAACGAGACCGAAGGTGCCGTAAAGTCCGATCCGCCTGCCACTGCGTCTATCGCACGTTTGTCGTAATAGCCTTCGCAGCACAGAAACACTTCTGTCTGTACTCTGCACATCACGACCTTGCCATTTGGCAGCACGTCGTAAACGTCAATTGTAATTGACTCCCATTCGCAGCAACCGCAGTTAACGAAGACTGCCGACTGACTAGCAGCCTTGAACGGGTATGTATGCACCGCGCCTCGTGAATTTTCTTGGTAGACTCGAATGAAGTTCGTGCCGGGTTTTACATACGAGAACTTGAAGTTGACAGAGTACCTCATGCTGCCGTTGTTGTCATACCCTAGGCATTCAACAGTATAGTCGGCAACTCTGATACACGATGATGTATCAATCGCGACTGAGTATGCCGTTGTTGCAAGTGAGAGCGTTATTGCGCAGAGTAGAAGGAGTCTTCTCACAATGATCATAGATCAGGTCCTTTTCGGTGAAATGAGTGTGGCAGCGATGAGAGGGTTAGCGGACGATCTGCAGTTGCTGCACGATCATGCCGTCGGCGTGAATCATGCGAACCATGTAGACACCATTTGCAATGTTCGGAAGATCGGCAGAGATGACTGTTCGGCCAGCAGCCATGCCCGTAGCCAAGGTTGCCAACACATTGCCTGTCATGTCGATGAGTTCGATCGAGGAAGCAGGGTCGTACGACGGAACGTTTACAGACACATTTACTACATCGAATGCAGGATTTGGTGCAAGGGTTAGTGTAGCCGTCGTCGACTCACCTGCAACTACATCCTTACCGAAGTTTCCATTACCAAATTCTCCACAGAAAATCGGAACGCAGACCACCGATGAACACTTTACGACCTTACCGTTTGGCAATACATCGTAAACATCGATCATAAAACATTCATTCCACCCACTCATTGTGCCGGAAACTGTCTGCGTATTCGCCTTGAACGGATATGTGAACGTTGAGCCCCCAGTTCCGGGTTTTGCAATG
>JBKJNB010000161.1:0-11074 GCA_046595995.1 Candidatus Kapaibacteriota bacterium | reverse complement strand
GACGACCAATTCTATACATGGTCAAGTGTTCCGAACGTCGCCACGACGCAGGCGCTCGTTCGTGTTACCGATTCGAATGGTGTAACGGGCACAAGTGGTCTGTTTACCATTACCATGATTCCGACAGATGGTTCAATTGACGGACTGGTCCTAAACGGACTCGATGAGAATGGTAACATTGGCAACAATCGCGTCTTGGGAATAAGCTGGACGTACACACCAGACATCGGCACAGCGGTGAACGTCGAGTATTCACTCGATTACGGCGCTTCATGGGTTTTCATTGCTACGGTTCAGACTACCGATGCACCGACGACAGCGTGGACAACGCCAATGAATGGCTACTACAATCCAGTGTTTATCCGCGTAACGAGCACCAAGGGCATGACACGTGCATCGTCGCCGTTCTCAATCGGAACTCTTGTGTCATCGGTGTCTATCGATGCAGCTACCAACGGTTACTCGGTTTCGAATTATCCGAACCCAGCGAACAATGAGACTACATTCAACGTTGTTCTGCCTTCATCGAACACTGTTACGTTAACGATTATCGACAACCGTGGAAGCACTGTTGGTACAGTCGTAGAGCGTCACTTCGATGCTGGTACATACACCATTCCGTTCAACACGTCGACGCTTTCCGCAGGCATGTACACGTACATCGTACAAGCTGGTGCTACGAGAGTTGCCGGACGCATGAGCGTCATTAAGTAAGACCAAACTCAGAATTGGTAAGACAAACCACACAGGACTAGACGGCTTGTATCCAGCCAACTCCGAGAGAAATCTCGGAGTTGGTTCTTATTTGAACTACAACATCACGATCGCAAAGAGAGATGGATAAACAGAATCAACCACCAGAGCGGCAAACGCAGAATGTTCTTGCGGACAACCCAAATGACAAGCAACCACTGCCGACTACCGAAGCCAGCCGGGTCTACAGCTATCGCTTCGGCATAACCTTTCGCACCAGGGCAGACTTCGCGGGTTTTATGGAGATCGTCGTTAAGGAATTCTCAAATCTTCACGTAGAGCAGACAAACGTCGTGGTCAATGGCGAACGCGTTGGCGTGGAGTTTACGGCAATCGGACCCGAAGCGTTGCTCCACACCTTGCGCGAGCAACTAAACAGTCGCCACCGCGGTGGCGGACTGTTTGAATGTCCTAATTTCACCGCAACCTGATCGACCCACCTGTCACCGAACGCGGGAGATAACCATTCGAACATTCTGGCAACGCATCCGCGGCAACATGGTGCTATTCGCAACCGTGACAAGCCTCATCGTAGTATTCGGTCTAGCGTTGTTGGTCTTCATCGTCTTCCCGCAAGCGGGGATGCTCGACGTGTGGAGTATGCTCGGGCTGCTGGCCGTTGCGTTCCCAATGTCGTTACTGCTTTGGGTCCGTTATCTTAAGCCCCAATCAATCAAACAGCCGGAAGGCATCGAGTAATATCATTCGACGACAAAAAAACGATACGACACACCAACAGTAAACTGATACTGCGAAGCAACCTGAGTCTTTGTTACATACTGATAAACTGGTATTTCGGCCAATCCATAAATGATTAGCGTCCCGTCATAGCCGTAGCTCAGCTGAGGTGTCACGAATATTTTCTTGCTACCTGTGGCTTCAGGATCATAATTAGGATAAGCATACAGTAGCCTCTCTGCATTGACTTGCATCTGATCTACCCATTCGCCTCGAACTTGCAACGTTGCTCCTATCGTCTCGAACAAAAGCGTATTCGCAAATAATCCTATCGATGCATAGTCACCTATTTTCTCGCCAATATCGTTCCAGCCTTTTTTGATATAGACAAGGTTGGCAAATACGTTGATGTTGTCGTCTGGGAATCCGCGATAGAAGAAGCCGTAGAGAATAATGTCGTGAGCACCTGAAGATGGCTGAACGGCCAACGGCATTCTGACGTAGTACTCATCTCCAGAAAATGGTTCGACCTGACGTAGTGACTCACTATGCGAACCTAACGGGATTTTATAGCCGAGGCCTAGCGTCAACTCAGTGCGATTGTTCTCTTCCGTGTGATTGATAACATCGTATCTAGGAAAGAGAATCAAATCTCCAATTCCACCTGTCGCATTCGTATCACGCGCATTCAGACCAACCTGCGACTTCTTAATCCAATATCCAGTCTCCACTGACATGGTGAACTCGCGAGTTACGCCATAGGCGACCCGAGTGTAGATGTATGAACTTTGGAAGTTGTCCAGAAAAGCAGGCGCCGAACTCGTACCAGATAAAAACAAAGAGCTGCCGATGTACTGATAGTTTGCGCTGAATTCCATTTGATGCTCTGACAACACACCCTGTGACGACCCACCTGCTATTGGGCTGCCGCTGCCGGCGGAACAGCATTGCGCGTTCAGACTATCCGTGAAAAAGAAGATTTGCAGAACAGAAAGTAAGAGAGCAAACGGAAGGGTCTTAGCGTACGATGACACACTTTGAGACATAGACGCCCTCTCGAGTATGCAGCCTGACAAAGTATGTTCCGGTCTGTAACGCCATTGTGTTTAGCGTCAAAGCCTGAGGTCCTACATCAAGACTTTCCCTACCATAACTTTTGACGACCTCACCGCTTCCGTTCACGATATCAACATTAACATCAGACGCCGTATTGAGTGTGAACGACAATGAGACTTCCTGGTCAGCAGGAATTGGGTGAACAGTCAGTTGTGTTTTAGGTACATCGTCAATGGCTGTTACTCCCGTGGTTTGGTCGATGGCCGCGTTGATTGCTACGAGCATCTGATCCGAATTAACCTGGTTGTTGGCATTGTAATATATCTTATGGTCTGCTCCACCAATAATAACAACCTTGGGCATCCCTACGGTCCCAAAATGCTTCATGTCCAAAGACTGTGAAGAAAATCGAATAGAGGATTCCGAGGCGGGCATGTTCTGAGAATTGGCCCAAGAATTTAGAGAAGTACAATTCGTGTTGCCATAGTCATCAGCCAAATAGAACAACACCTTGCCAGGATATTGAGATTGGTAACTCTTGACGATGTTGTAACTCGTCTTCGCCGGACCAGTGCATGCTCCGCAGGGCATTACCCAACAGAGAACAATCACCTTGCCCTGATCGAGTTCGGCAAATAGATTGTGTTGCTGGCCATTACAGTCCGTACCAACAAAATTCGTTTGCATTATTATTTGAGCATTCGCGCTAATCGAGACGAGTAGGACAGCTGCCAATAACAGGATAGTTTTCATGTGATACCTCAGTGCAGACGATCAACGTCAGTGCAGACCATCAACGTTGGTGTGCTCAAAAAACAATGGGTTATGACGCAGACCTGAACGTCGTACCCGTTTGACGATACACCAGCAATTTACGCATTCTAGGTGGCAACGTCGGACGAAGCTGACCTTTCCCCCTGCTTTGTTGACAGCGGTTTGTCTAGCTCATCGACTGATAACGAGCTGGTTGCGATAGAGCAACGAGCCACATGTGATCGTCATCCAGTACACACCTGGAGTGATTGCGCTTGTTGTGATTGCTGTTGACGGCGAGGTTGACAGTATGGTCGTAAAGGCCAACTGACCCGTTGCCGATACGATGTTGAGTGTCCGACCCGACAGCTCACCCTGCGTCTGGATGTGAACGAAATCTGAAGCAGGATTAGGCCAAACATTAAAGCTATGTACCGTATTCACATCAACACCGGTTGTGTTCGGATTGTATACCTGTGTTTCATACTCTGTTAGAGAGCGAATTGACCATTCCTGGAAGGTCTCGGCATCGGATTCATCAGGTGCGGAGACGCGGATCTTGACGCTATACAACGAATCGGGGTTCGACGGAACCGTCCACGTCAGCCGTCCGGTGAGATCGTCAATCGTCATGCCCGCCGGACCTTCAACCATGTTGTACCGTACCCATCCCTGCACGCGAAAGCTTCGGTGCCGTCCGTAGGCTTCATAAACATATTTATCATTCGGCTGCGCAACCGTTGTCGGCGACGACATCATATAGATGATGGGATTATTCAGATTAACACAGTACGATCCCGGAGCACCTGCCATACTAGCTCGTGATGGATGGCCACTCGTGCCATCGGTAAGACCCACAACGTAGTAGTAGTAATGTGCGGGCAGAATATCGACATCCTCAAACGCGATGAATCCATCGGACTGCACGACAGCAGGAATCGTTGCTATTTTATCATACGCACTGAATGGTTTATTGTGACCCACCATCGAACGATAAACTTCGTAGTGTGTCGCAACCGGATACTCGTCGCTCACTACACCATTCCGCCATGTAATCACCAGTGAGTGCGTTTTCGATGCAGTATCATAGGATGCACTCTTCTGCATCAACCACGTAGCCGCAGACGGTTCACCGGCGTACGCCGCCACCGAACTCAGCATCATAACCGACAGCACGACTACCGATATGGAATGAGCTAGCTTCATGGTCAACCCCTGCGTGTGATAAGGAACGTATCGTGTTGTGATCCACGAACATATCGTGACGTGTGCCACGAACATGCCACTTCCACCGCTACCGACCAAAACTAAACACAGAAACACGTTCGCGCAGATGGCATTCAACGTGTCCGCGCCGCCTGTGTTGAGCAACAATTGGACGATCGTAGTCTAAGTCCGTAACGTGCTGGCGAGAGGTGCGATTAGGCTAGTAACGATGCGGGTTTTAAATCATCACTCCTGGGGCACTGCGATTCACAGCATGCACACTATACGGAATTCAGTGGTCACTGCGAGCGGAATCAACAGCCACTGCTTGCCACATGCCGTACCAAGTGTTGCTCAGTGCACGAGCGGAATGCTGGTGCGCGTGCCATCACGCTCGACAACGATGACGTAGCGTCCGTGTGCAAGCGTTGTTGTGTCGAGCACGCATCGAACGTTGGTCACCTCACGCGTGAGCGTCGGCTGAGATGCAACGAGTGCACCGCGCACGTCCATGACGGTTACGCGACAAGCGTTCGCATCGCGCACTGGTATGTCCAGGACAATTATGGAAACGGATCGTTGTACTGCTATCGGCGCATTTGCAAGAGGGTCGAATCGACGCATCGTTCCGTCCGCAATACAGAGTCCGTGCACAGTGAGCAATCCGTCGTTAAGAATATGCGGGACGGTTGTCGGAAGACTAGTCGGATTAATATGCAAAGCAGAAAGTGAATCTGTACCGAGCAGGGCGCGCGACGGAATGGTGATTGTAACGGCACCACCCCCCGGTGGAAAATCGAGCGTAACGGGCAGGGAAGCTGTCACCCCTTGTAGGGTAAGGGGCTGAAGCAAGGGGGCTGATGTCGGCAACGCCATCGATGCATTCCATTGCAGATCAAACTTCAGTGTACTGCCGACTTGTGCAGCGACGGAAGGCGGTACGAATGCGGTCACGATCATTGCAAACTCCTCACCAATGTTCGCAGACACATCCGACACTGTAATTGTGAGCGTGTCTCCGCTAGGTAACGATGTGGTTGAAGTGAACACCGGAACGGACATGTTGCCAGTGCACACTTGAGACGTTATGACAACACCTCCAATCGTTGTCGGCTCTGATATTGCTGTACAACGAACGGGGATGTCGATGCTTTGTGTCCCCGCTGGAATGACGATCGAGCTAACGCCTGTAAGAACTACACCGTCGCCGCTTACAGAGAGTTGCACCGTTGTCGGTGAAGCAACGTTTGTCGATAACGTCAGCACTGTGTCCTTGAAACTGCCAAGTATTGCATCAACAATGATGACTGATTCAGGAGCGATGGTAAACGATGTAAATGATGACTGTCCGCGCAATGGTATGCGCATTGTGCCATTCGGCGCGTATCCTTCAACAATTAGAGACAGCGAAGCAGTATCAATCGATGCGCCCGTTGGAATGTATTGGTATGCTAAACGGACAGTATCACCGGGCCAAATCGTGAATGGTAACTCGGGTATAGTGAGCAATCGGAATCGTGAAGCAGCATCGATACTAACACTGGTTACAATCATGCGTCCTTCGCCGATGTTTGTAAGAAACACTGCCGTATCCGCACTCCGAGAGCACTCTGTCCGGATGGTTGCGCTTCCAACAATTGCGGGTACGATAGCCAGACCCTCGCCGAACAGGTGAATGCGCATCGTGCCGAGTGGTCCGTCGTGCTGTACGTCGATCCAGGCTGAATGACGGCGTGCTTCACCGGCACGAAAGCGTACGGATGCATTTGCATTGCTTTGCGATGCCAAGACTCCAGTTTGAAAGTCCATAAGTGTAAATGCCGCTGCATCCGGACCTGCCATTACTGCACTCAAGATGCGTAGTGGTGTAGAGCCGCTATTCCGCATAACCGGCACAAGAATGGTGTCGCGTGTTGTGCCGACCGGCATGCGACCGAAATCGATTGCATCGTTAACGTAACTCATACCATCACGCACGCCATTGCCGAATGCCACGATGGTGTCTGTGAACGCACCGACGTCTGTCTTAACCGTTATCCGTGCTTCGCGATATCCTTCTGCCATTGGCATGAAATCAACAACGATATCGCGGCATTCACTTGGCGCAAGTGTAAACGCGCCGCCCCCTACAGGGATGTTGAAGTCGCCCAGATTGCCACTGCTAACAACGATGCTCTGCACGGGCAACGGAACGGGTCCGCGATTGCACAACACGCCCTGCACTGTCGAATCCTTCGACAACCCCATCGGCACCGTTCCCATGTCGATGCGAGTTACTTGCAGATCGGGGATCGGTGAAACGATGCGCCACAAAGCGTCCGATGTATCGGTAGGTATTATGCCTCCGGGAGCCCGGAAACTAGTGCGTAACACTCTACGAGGAAGAATGTGTGGCGCCATGTACAAGTAGTCCGCAGTATTACCCCACATTGTACCGTGACCAAAAGATGAACGATCGACGTACTTGAAAGTCACGATGAGTTTTCCCGTAAACGCGTCATACACTCGAACGGAGTCATCATAATGTTTGGTCGTCGATACGAACAACCCATCTGGTGAGACAGAATAAGTGTCAAAGTTCTTTTCAGTTCTAGAACCTGGCACTGTTTCGATCACAGTCAATACTTCAAATGTCACTGCATCAATCATCACCGTGGGGCTCGGCCCCGCGAACAGGAAAGCTCCATTCTTCGTCCAGAACAGCTTTCCGTAATCCAAGCTGAACGGACCACCAAACGAGTATTTCGGAGTCACATCAGTAATCACGGAAGATGTTGCTACATTTACAATCATCACACTAACTGCTTCTACAAACTCGAAGCCCCCCTCACCGATGGCAAGTTTTTCTCCGCCTCGAGAGAATTGAACTCCACGGACTGTTGCGTTAGGATCGTTCGTTGTGAACGTGCTTACGGAGTGGTCGGAACGACGCCAAAGAAAACCAGCGCCATAGTATCCCCATGCGATGTATTCTCCATCCGGATGTATATCAGCTGCTCTCGCACGTACGTCGTTCGAGTCGAACAAGACAGTACCTGTCGAGTCGAAGAGCGTTAATCCCACTCCATATTGATAGTCCTTATTGTCTCCGCGCACTAGAATGAACTCTCCTGAGGCGGTAATAGTGACAGCGGGGGTGCCATGGTCGTTAGAGACCTTCATCCGTCGGCGTTCCACCCATGTGTCACCATCGTACAAGACCACCACGCCACTATCTGAACCCACAGCCACGTACCTCCCATTCTCTGACATGCTCAAGGAGCCGTTCTCCGTGGCACCCTTAATAGGCAAGCGGAACAAAGGAGTCATGGTCTCAAAATCATACACGGTCGTACTGTCTCCGCCGGCCAACAGAATCCATCGCTCAAGCGGATCTACCAGCCACTGAAATTCCGAAGTGCTCGAATCAGCGAGCACTGCGCTATCCAGAACACTCAAAGACCCTTGCATGCCGGCTTCGATGCGGGCGAGACATTCATCGCTTGGGGTGGGAGGTACGTCCCACGTCATCGTGCCTCCCCGCGAAGTCCCGATCTCTTTCCATGTCGACCCCTTGTTTGTGGATATGAACGCATTCACCGGCACGTCATCCGCAACGCCACCGTACGTAAGAACGGCCTTCGTACCACCAGTGTGTTCTTCTCCGCCGTTGGGCACCAGCAGCCGGATTGGATCGGGTGCACCGACTGAGTCCTGCATACTTAGATGCAAATACATCCTCTTGCAATCATCCGTCACAATCGTAACCAAGCCATGTGGTGGTTCCGACGCGGAACGCATCCATCGTACGCGCATACGTGTACTGTGCACAGTGTCGATGACCATCGAAGTCGGCTCAGCGATGATCGATGGTGGCTCTGTAATAATGTTTACGATGTTCGTTCGCTTGAGCCTCGCAGTGATACCGACAAGCGAGTCCAGCTCAACACCAGGTGTATTAACAACACGAATAAACCTAGGTTCAACGTACCACGATGCAACGTTGAGTATTGGTACGGCATACGATGATGAATCAGACAAACCAGAAGGTGCGTGATCGAACGCTACGGTATGTGTGGCATTGCATGAGGGTGGCGATTCCCACTCAATCTTACATGAGCCGTACGCCACGCTCCACATGCCCGCAATTGTTACATCGAAGCCTTCTTCGGACTTCACATTCTCATGAACAACTCCCTGCGTGGTAGTCGCAATGCGCCTAAAGACTCCGGTGATATCGGATGTCCCCAGCAGGATCGAACTCACACTCATACTGTTTTTTTTGGCGTCGGCGTAAAGTTTGTTCTCGTCCAGGTTGAACTTTGGACAATGCAAGTCGCTAACAAAAACTATCATCGTCTTGCCGGTGCGTCCTTCACTAAACGGGATGCATCCGTTAGGCAATGAGTAGAACGCTCGTTCCAGGTCCAACCCAGGCGACTCTGTAACAGCGTCCACGGCGGCCAGTGCTTTTGCCCGATCACGAGTGTAATCTTGAATCACCTGCACATGCTCATACGTCGACAGTATGGCAACGTCCGCCTCGGGCATCGGTAGTTGGTTGATCAAACGCCGTAAGCCGTACCTAACAAGTGGACGGTAATTTTTGAAGTCGAGGATAATGCAGATGTGAAGGGGCTCTGGTGGTACGACTTGGCACGAAACACTAGTGACTGGTACTGTCACGCCCATATCTGTGATACGAATGTCGCTGGCGGTGATAGGCGTATTCTTGACGCCGTTCGGAGCATAGATCACCGTCCCTCGCATCGTAGGGTGTGCAGAAGGGTCGAGGTTAAACACTTCGAACATCTGTGCCAACGACGTTGCATACAGAGTGCAAAGACTGACAACCACACAAATGGCGCGACAGATACCCACACGTACCCCATACATAACTACTTGAGCCGAAACCACCGCAACATACAATACATACAATAAGGCATTCTAAGACAGCGGAGCGATCGATACATAACCAGCGGCACGCATTTCTGCATTATGGGCATCCTGGAAATTCCTCGTAGGCCGATCACCCAATTCCGCGGCAAAGTGATCATCCAGGATAGCGAACGCCTCGTGCATAACGACTGACGGGTACTGGCATTTCGATAACAATGAGACTGCGATTTACGGTGAGCACGCTACGCGGAATTCAGCGGTCACGCTGCGCGGAATCTCCACCACATGCACGATACAACGACTGTATTCCATACTGCGTGGTGAGGAACTCGACCCAGAACTCGATGAAGTGCCTGGTTATGAGATTGCAAATGCCGACGGACGCCCTAAGGATGTAGCATACAATGAGAGCGGGCCAGTCGAGATGTTCGCCTTCACCCATCTGTCCATTATGAGGCGTTAGCAGCATGAAAAAGCGCGCCACGACGGAGAGGGCTCGCGCCTCCGCTACCATTGCCGATTACAGCGTTTGCTGGGCAGAGTCAGTGCACTATTGGATTCTGCTCGGCGTGCCAGTGCGCGCGCCGTTAATGCAATTATGACCGCGACATATTGGGAAGTAGGCCGACGCATCGTTGAATTTGAACAACGCGGAAAGAAGCGGGCAGAGTATGGCGAGGAGGTGCTCAAGAGATTAACAACAGACCTCACCGCACATTTCGGTCGCGGTTTCTCCCGACAGAACTTGCAGAATATGCGGCAACTGTACCTCGCTGTTCCTGCAGATCGAATTCGCCAGACACTGTCTGGCGAATCTCTGTCTGTGCGAGCCGCGACGTCGCCTGCACAGTTATTAGCATCAGAATTCGATGCTGAAAATCTAGCTCGTGCCTTTCCGTTGCCGTGGTCACATTATGTGCTTCTCCTGAGCCGCACGCGCACGCCAGAAGCATTTGCGTTCTATCACGGCGAGGCATTGCGCGGCGGGTGGTCCGTACGTCAACTCCAGCGACAGATCGACAGTCAGTTCTACGAACGTACCGCCTTATCGCGGAACAAGGACGCAATGCTTACCAAAGGAGCGAAGCAGCAGCCGGGCGACGCCGTCAGTGCCGACGAGGAAATCCGCCATCCGCTTGTGCTTGAATTTCTTGGTCTACGCGATGAGTACTCCGAAACCGACCTTGAGGATGCTCTCATCCGTTACCTCGAAACATTCCTCCTAGAGTTGGGGAATGACTTCGCATTCGTGGGCCGTCAGCGACGGCTACGCATCGACGACGCATGGTATCGCGTGGACCTGTTGTTCTTTCACCGCAAGCTACGCTGTCTCGTCATCTTCGATTTGAAGCTCGGCCGATTCAGTCACGCTGATGCCGGTCAGATGCACATGTATCTAAACTATGCGAGTGAACACTGGGTTCAGCCGGGAGAAAATCCGCCCGTCGGTATCATCCTGTGCAGGAGCAAGAGCGAAGCTCTCGTCCGTTATGCCACTGACGCCTTACCCAACAAATTGCTCGTGCGTGAATACCTTACGGCGCTGCCTGACGAAAAACTCCTTTCCAAAGAGTTGGAAGAGACGCGCAAACAACTCGAAGCCCGGACGTAACGAACAAAAAAAACCCGCAGGCTGGGTAGCCATGCGGGTTGTTATCGACTGTGCTCCCTCGGGGACTCGAACCCCGGACCCTCTGATTAAGAGTCAGATGCTCTAACCAGCTGAGCTAAGGAAGCGGGGCAAACTTAC
>JBKJNB010000137.1:0-9641 GCA_046595995.1 Candidatus Kapaibacteriota bacterium | reverse complement strand
CAAAGGCAGTGTCTCGCGCTTCGCTCAGGCACAACCCGCAAACATTTTTGAGCCATCCGACTATTGGTATTATGGCGCTGCGCTGGTGGTAAGTGGCGATACTGCATTAGCGATTTCGACCATGGACCAGGCATCGCAGTTGGACCCGAAGAATTGCGGACTGATGTTCAAGTACGCCGTGCTGTTAAACAGTAAAGGACAGAATGCGGCCTCGTCGCGCATTTATTCAAAGCGACTTGAAAACTGCAAAGACTCGCTCGAGGCACGGACGTACGCACTAATCGGCAACAACTTTTTTGCTGACAGCCTGGTTGACTCAGCTTCCTATTACTACGATCGCGCCGCAGCTGCAGACCCGTCCAACTTGTATTTCTTGAGCCGTCAGGCAGAGATCTATAATATTCGCGGAGACGCTATCAAGGCCAACGCGTTGTTCACCAAGATCTATGAAATGGGCAAAGACAAGCCACCCGGCGAAGACCGCATTCAAGCTGAGCGGGCAAGTGTACGCCTTGCCGCTATCTGTCTTCAGGAAAAAAACTACGATTGCGTAGCCGAAAACGCGAAACGAGCCACGATCCTCAACCCAAAATCAGTAGCTGCCTGGATCTACTTAGGGGTCGGCAACCAAGGGGCTAACAACAAGGATGAGGCATGCAGGGCGTATCGAGAAGCACTGAAGCTCGATCCGGGGAACAGAACGGCAAAAGAAAATCTGAAGTCCCTAGATTGCCCGTAAGTCGTCTCGATTGCTCGTAGGGGGACTCGATTGCTCGTAAGTCGTTTGGCAATCTGCCATTACATCCGTAATTTTGTAGTCTTGTCTCCAGCACCGAGGGCAGGTTGCCATGATTGGCGTTGACATAACGGGGATGCGAGACGGACAACACGTCGTCAACACAACGCATCCGGTATCGGATATTCCTGGTCTCGGCCCGGAGTATACAGGTACTATTCGCATCGACGGAATCGTTGTCCGCCGAGCGCCAAAGTTCACGGTGATAGTCACATGCGAAGCAAATGCTCGTCTAGTTTGTGACCGCTCGCTGGAGGAATATGACGAGCCGATAGCAATCGATTTGGATCTAGACTTTGTAACAGATTCGTCGCTAGCAAGTGTTCAACGTAAGAATCCAGAAGCGCTAGACGAAGAAGAAGTCCGAGCCATTCGTGATGAAGACAACAGTATCGATTTAACAGAAGACATTCGTCAGGAACTGACGGTCGCCTTGCCGATGCGCAGAGTATCGCCGGCCTACAGAAATAAGAACCTGGAAGAAATATTTCCGACTATCGCCGAAACGGACGCCGCAGGTCCGCCCGACGAAACCCCGGATGGTCGATGGGAAGCTTTGAGGAAATTGAAACGACAGTAGGAACGAGAACATGCCAAATCCAAAACGCCGCCATTCTAAATCGCGCAGCGCAAAACGTCGGACGCACTACAAGGCCTCAGCGCCTTCCGTAATGAACTGTCCGAACTGCAGCTCCGTGAAACAGCCGCATATCGTCTGCCACTCATGTGGATACTACAACGGCCGTAAGATTCTGTCCGTAGACTAGCCCCTTGACACCCTCAGCGATCCCGGACGAACGACGTATTCGGGTCGTTGTGGACGCCATGGGTGGCGACCACGCGCCGAACAATGAAGTGTCTGGTGCACTTCTTGCACTACAGCAATTGGGCACACAGGTAGATATTACGCTCGTCGGACGTTCGGGGGAGATAACACCGCTACTTCCAGCAGCGGCATCTGCCATTCGTGTAGTCCACGCAGAAGACGTTATAGGAATGGCCGACGAACCATCGTCCATCCTAAAAACCCGTCAACAGTCATCTCTCTACGTAGGTCTCGCCTTGATGCGCGATGGCCATGCTGACGCATTTGTATCGGGTGGCAACACAGGCGCCGTCATGGCCTCGGCTACCATGATGTGCGGTCGCATCAAAGGTGTAAGCCGTCCAACGATTGGATCGTTTTTTCCAACAACGTCAACACGTCCTTCGCTGGTTGTCGACGTCGGTGCAAACATCGAATCGAAACCGCGATTTATGGTCGATTACGCCATCATGGGAAGTGTGTACTATCAGCAAATCATGGGTGTGGCACGTCCGACGGTCGGCCTGTTAAACGTTGGCGAAGAAGCAGAGAAAGGCACCCAGACAACACGCGAAACACATGCCATCTTGAAAACGAAGTCGGCAGTGAACTTCGTAGGCAACGTCGAAGGACGCGACATTCTGGGCGGCAAGGTCGACGTTGTCGTATGCGATGGTTTTGAAGGTAACATCGTCTTGAAGTTCGCCGAGAGTGTATTAGTCTTCCTTAAAGCGCGCTTTCGCGCCTTCGCGGCACGCGGCCCCTTGCAGAAGATTGCTATGGCTGCGTTCCGACCGATTCTTAAGGCCGTCCTTCGCGATATGGATTACCAGGAGTACGGCGGTGTGCCGCTGCTGGGCATCAATGGTGTGGTTATTATCGGACACGGATCTTCATCGCCAATTGCTATTGCTAACATGATACGCCGAGCCGTCGATGTTGTGCGGCTCGACGTGAACGGTCACATCGAGCGCGCCTTGGCCGTTCAACAACCGGAGGAATTACAATGAGGGCTGCCATCACCGCAGTGGCGCACTATGTGCCGCCTGACGTCTACGATAACCATTGGTTCGAGAAACGCATCGACACCAATGACGAATGGATTCGATCGCGTACCGGAATCGTCGAACGACACTTCCTTAAAGAAGGTGGCGTTACCGACATCCTCTTGCCTGCCGCGCAAGAAGTTCTGCGTCAGCGTGGAATCACTCCAGAAGACATCGACATCATCATCCTTGCAACCGTAACTGCCGATCGCATCTTTCCATCGTCTGCAGCCATCCTTCAGCGCAAGCTCGGCGCCACGAATGCTTGGGGCTTTGACCTTGGCGGTGCGTGCAGCGGCTTCTTGTATGCGCTAACGACAGGCGCGTCGTTTATTCAGAGCGGCGCTGCCAAACGCGTGCTTGTGTGTGGTGGCGATAAAATGAGTGCCATCCTGAACTTCGAAGACCGCGCTACGGCAGTGCTCTTTGGTGATGGAGGGGGCTGCGTTCTGCTCGAACCAACCGAAGATGACAATGGCGTGATGGATACGATTCTGCGTATGGACGGACGTGGTGAAAAACATCTGTACCAAAAAGCAGGCGGGTCGCTTCATCCACCTACGATTGAAACGGTGACGAATCGCGAGCACTACATCTATCAAGAAGGTCAAACCGTGTTTAAGTCTGCGGTAAAAGGTATGGCCGACGTGTCGTTTGAAATTATGCAACGGAACAACCTTACAGCCGATGACGTTGCTTGGCTCGTTCCGCATCAAGCAAATCTTCGCATCATCGATGCGACGGCAGAGCGCATGGGCCTATCGAAAGACAAGGTGATGATTAACATCGATCGGTATGGCAACACAACGGCAGGAACGATTCCAATCTGCCTGTCAGAACTCTACCAGCAGAACAAAGTAAAACGCGGTGACTACCTGGTGCTCTCAAGCTTTGGGGCTGGGTACACATGGGGTGCCGTACTTATTCGCTGGTCTATGGATCAACATCCTTAAAAGGCTAACAACCCTAACCATGAATCCCGCACTACTCTTCTCAGGTCAAGGCTCACAGTACGTTGGCATGGGCCGCGATCTCACGAGCGTTGCCGCTTCTGCCGAACTCTTCGAACGTGCTAACACGCTTCTAGAGTTCCCCATTACTTCGACGATGTTCGAAGGTCCAGAGGACATCCTCAAAGAAACGCGTTACACACAACCCGCTCTTTTCGTACACGAGGCTGCGTTACTCGAAGCAACGGGTTTGCACAACGATGCAGATGCCGTTGCTGGGCACTCGCTTGGCGAATACACTGCTTTGTATGCTGCGGGAGTGTTATCGTTCTCTGAAGCGCTCGCGCTTGTGCGCCTGCGTGGCACACTGATGTACGACGTTGGTGTACATACTCCCGGTACGATGGCAGCGATTGTAGGCCTTACGGATGACCAGGTTATTGAACTTTGTGCGACGCTTAATGAAGGTGACCTAAAGGTTCTCGTTCCGGCTAACTTCAACTCACCCGGACAAATCGTTATCTCAGGCTCCGCGGAACACCTACGTTCAGCACTGCCACAATTCAAGGCAGCGGGAGCAAAGATTGCTAAGGAGCTTGCAGTGAGCGGCGCATTCCACTCGCCGTTACTGCAGGGGGCAGCGGCGGCGTTGTCTGCAGCTCTCGACGCAGCAACATTCATGGATGCTCGTTGTGATGTGTACGTGAACGTATCAGGAGAACCTCTGCGTAGTGGCGCCGATCTGCGAGAGGCAGCAAAGCAACAGTTGACGTCGCCGGTGCAGTGGACAAAGACACTGAACGCAATGAAGGCCAATGGTCTTACCGAATACATTGAGGTCGGACCAGGTAGTGTTCTGCAGGGGCTCGTGAAGCGAACCTTGTCTGACGTTACCATACATGGCGTTGACAAGATTGCTGATGTTCAACGCGTTAACGCTGAAGTGTAGGAGACAGAATGGCAAATTTCGATCACACAGGTAAGGTCTTTGCCGTAACCGGTGGCTCTCGCGGCATAGGTGAGGCCATTGTGCGTCGTTTGTGCTCCGAAGGGGCGACTGTCTTTGCGACCTATAACTCGCAACCAGATCGGGCAGCAAGTATCACAGCCGATATCGAGGGTACGGGCGGCAAGGTCGTTTTTCAACAAGTTGACGTCGCGAATGAAGATCAGGTGAAGGCATTTATAGACGCCGTTGTGAAGCAGGGTGGTCGTATTGACGGCCTCGTGAACAATGCAGGTGTTACCAAGGATGGCCTTATCATGCGTATGAACATGGCTGACTGGCAAACCGTGATGAACACTAATCTCACGGGTGTGTTCCTGACGTGCCGCGCGGCGTGTAGACCTATGATGTCGCAACGAAATGGACGCATCGTGAACATCGGAAGCATCGTCGGTTTAGGTGGCAACGCTGGACAGGTGAATTACAGTGCTGCAAAGGCAGGTTTGGTGGGTCTAACCCGTTCATTAGCAAAGGAACTGGCTAGTCGTAACGTTTTAGTAAATTGCATCGCTCCAGGCTTTGTAGAGACGGATATGACAGGAAAGCTCAGCGAAGAACAAAAGAAAGCATACTACGAATCAATTCCTGTCAAACGTCCAGCCACACCTAATGAAATTGCAAGTGTCGTTTCATTCTTCCTCTCCGAACATGCATCGTATATCACAGGTCAAGTTCTGAACGTAGATGGTGGGCTAGCCATTTAATTCTCAATCATAAACTCAATGTTTTCTAAGAGGGTTGCACATGTCGACAGTGTCACAGAAGGTCAATGAAATCATCGTCAATAAACTCGGCGTCGAAGAATCACAAGTGACGCCATCGGCTTCATTCCAGAACGACCTCGGTGCCGATTCGTTGGACACCGTAGAGCTCATTATGGAATTCGAACGCGTGTTCGACATGACAATTGATGACTCTGATGCAGAGAAAATCCTCACAGTGGGTGACGCCGTTACCTACATCGAGTCGAAGAGTAAGGCCTAAGAAGTCACACGCATGCTCCGTAATCCCGCGCCCCGTATCGTAGTCACTGGAGTCGGAGCCGTAACGCCTATTGGCAATACGGTAGACGCGTTCTGGTCTGGTATGATGGAAGGCCGCAGTGGCGCTGCTCCTATCACGCGCTTTGATGCGACTGAATTTGAGACGCGCTTTGCCTGCGAAGTCAAGGACTACGATCCGCTACAACACATCTCGCGTAAAGAGGTCCAGCGTATGGACCTCTTCGCGCAGTTTGCTATGTCTGCTGCTGTCATGGCAGTAGATGACTCCGGCATCGACTTCGAACAATGTGACCGTGATCGCATTGGTGTGATCTTTGGATCTGGTATCGGTGGTATGTGGACATACCACCATCAGCAACAGAATCTCTATCAACGAGATGGCAAACCCGATCGCATCTCACCGTTTTTCGTACCGATGCTGATTTCGGATATTGCTGCGGGACATATTGCCATTCGTTACGGACTCAAGGGTCCGAACTACGGAACGGTGTCAGCATGTGCCACCTCGTCGCACTCCCTGGCCGATGCGCTAATGATTATGCAGCGAGGTATGGCAGACGTTATGCTCGCGGGCGGATCAGAGGCTGTGATCTGTCCGATGGGCGTCGGCGGTTTTAACGCCATGAAGGCACTCTCGACGCGCAATGACGATCCTTCAACTGCTAGCCGTCCGTTCGACAAAGAACGCGATGGGTTCGTCATGGGTGAAGGCGGAGGCATCCTTGTTCTTGAGACACTCGAACACGCACAGCGTAGAGGAGCCAAGATATACGCAGAGCTTGCCGGCATTGGCCTTACTGATGACGCGTTCCACATAACGCAGCCCGCACCAGGTGGTGAAGGCGCAGTTCGCTCGATGAAGATTGCAATCGCAGACGCAGGTTTGCAGCCAACCGACATCGATTACATTAACGCGCATGGCACGTCAACGCCATTCAACGACCGATCAGAGAGTGCAGCGATACGGACGGTATTTGGTGATCACGCGAATACGATGGCGATAAGTTCAACGAAGTCGATGACCGGACACCTTCTTGGTGCAGCTGGGGCGATCGAAGCAATTGCGACGGTCCTTGCGATCAAGAACAGCCAGGTTCCCCCGACGATCAATCAGATTATTTCGGATCCGGACTGCGATTTGAACTACGTTCCGAATGAACCGCAACAGCGCACTGTTCGCGCGGCACTCAGCAACACATTCGGATTTGGCGGACACAATGCAACCCTTTGTTTCAAAGCGGTCGAAGCTTAGAACATCACGTCTATTGACGGGCACGGCGTGAAAGACATCGTTCGACTACTGTACGCCAACCTTAGAAAATTCACCTCAGGCAGAGCAGCCAGCAACGCGATGTTCCGCGAGCTGTTCCCGCCTATGAATTTACTGCCACCGGAACGCATCGCCGAACTCGAAAAGGTAATTGCTGTTGACATTCACAACGCAGCCCCTTACGAGCAAGCCTTAACACATCGCTCCTACCTGCAGGTTGTAAATAGTCCAGGCCATCGATCGAATGAACGCCTTGAATTTCTTGGTGATGCCATTCTTGGAATGGTAACCGCTGAGTACTTGTTTTACAACAACAAAGAAGTACTCGAAGGCGAGCTCACCAAGATGCGGTCGTGGTTGGTGAATAAAAAATCTCTCGCAGTATGTGCGCGTGCTTTAACGCTCGACCAATATCTTTTCCTGAGCTATAGTGCAACGCAGTCGCTCGAACGCGGTAACGATGGCATGCTTGCCGATGCTTTGGAATCGATTATTGCTGCGGTATACCTCGACCGCGGATTCGATGAGGTTCGTGCGTTTATTGTCGACAAGCTCCTGCCAATTATGGTTAAGGAGAGTCTTGTTCATGACACGAACTACAAGAGTCTTTTGCTCGAATCGGTGCAGGCCAAAGGCCATTCAGCACCGAGATACGTAGTTGTACATGAAGAAGGACCAGACCACGAAAAGCAGTTTACTGTAGAAGTGGTCGTGGACGACCGAAGCCTCGGCTCGGGTTCCGGTCGGAACAAAAAGGAAGCCGAGCAGAATGCTGCCGAGGTAGGCCTTGTGACCTTCATGAAGGGACCTCGACCGAAGCGTAGCAAAGACCACTAAACTGGTCACTGCTAACGTCTTGGAGTAACCATCCAACCTATAGGCCCGTCTATGGCCATTCCAACGGATTGAAACGCATGCGGCAAACAGCACTCTTACTACTTGTCTTCACTGCCTCGCTTGTTGCCGTATCAGCACAATTTGGTGGCACGTTGCCATTTGGCAAGAACAAGGTGCAGTATCAGAAGTTTGGCTGGAAATACATCCAGTCAGAAAACTTCGACGTGTACTACCACGAAGGCGGGGAATACGCAGCAAAGTTCACGGCACTTCGTGCAGAGATAGCCCTGCGGGAAATCGAGAGTACACTTTCGTATTCCATTTCAAAACGCATCGCCTTCATCATTTACAACTCACACAACCAGTTCCAACAGACCAACGTTATCGAACAATACCTTAGTGAAGGGATTGGCGGCGTTACGGAGTTGTTCAAGAACCGCATCGTCATCCCCTATGAGGGAGACTACAAGAAGTTCGGGCATGTAATCCATCACGAACTCGTGCACGGTGTATTGAATGACATGTTCTATGGCGGCTCTATTCAGTCGCTTCTTAACAGCGGCTCGCGTGCTATGATTCCTCTCTGGATGAACGAGGGCTTTGCCGAGTACTCGGCCGCAGGCGGACTCGATGTCGAAACAGATGAGTTCATGCGCGATCTCGCGGTCAGCGAGTATCTGCGAGGCCTCAATCAACTCAACGGATATCTCGCGTATCGTGGCGGACAAACATTTTGGTGGTATGTCGCAGAGAAATATGGTAAGGGTAAAGTAGGCGAAGTGTTCAACCGGTTTCGCGCACTGGGCGACCTTAACCAAACCTTCAAGGCTGCGTTCGGCATGTCATATGAAGAGATGTCAGAGCAGTGGTCGAAAGACATTAAAAAGTTTTACTTTCCTGACGTCGACCGTTACGAATATGTCGAAGACTATGCGACACGGATGACCGATCACCGGAAAGACGGCAACTTCTATAATTCATCGCCCGCGATTTCTCCCGATGGCGAAACGCTTGCGTTTATATCCGATCGTGATGGAGTGTTCGGCCTGTTTCTCATGGACCTCACTACAAAAAAGGTGCGGCACCTGCAGACGAGCGGACGCTCTACAGACTTCGAACAACTCAATATCCTTACGCCTGGTGTATCGTGGAGTCCTGACGGATCGAAGCTCGCCGTCGGCGCCAAGGCCGGAGGCGAAGATGCCATCTACATCATCACGGTCGAGGATGGCGACTACGAGAAACTGTCGCTCGGATTTCAAACGATTGGCGGAGTATTGTGGTCGCCGGATGGCTTAAACCTCCTCTTTGATGGGGCTCGTGAAGGGGCTCAATCAGATCTCTTCCTCTACAACCTCATGTCGAAAGAAGTCCGTCAGTTAACGAATGATGTGTTCACAGACAACTTCCCGGCATGGGCACCGGATAGCAAGACCATCTACTTCGTGTCGGACCGCGGCGGAGTGTTGAGCACGAATGCTACGATAGACAACTTCTTCATCTGGAATCATGACTACAAGCAACGCGATATCTTCAGCATCGATGTTGCATCGTCGACGGTAAAACGATTGACGTTTGACCCCACGATTGGCAAGCAATCCATTGTTGTCTCTCCTAACCAACAGTCTCTCCTTTTCGTTGCCGATTACAACGGCATTGGAAATCTTTGGGAGCTGAACCTAGCTGCAAACACGAAGAAGGCACGAACGAATTCTTTACAAGAGGTGAGTCAGATCACTGTTTCGAAGGATGGTTCGAAGCTTTTGTTCTCCTCGCAAAATCGCGTTGGCTATGATCTGTTCCTTCTAAAGTTTCCGTTCGATCTTAAAGAACGAGACTCGTTGCCACTTACCAAATTCCGTCAGCAAGAACACAACGCATTAAACACACTTGCTACAATTGTAGGTGTCAAGCGCGACATTTTGCG
>JBKJNB010000091.1:0-12632 GCA_046595995.1 Candidatus Kapaibacteriota bacterium | reverse complement strand
CTGTCGTGTAAGTCATCCAACTCATCCTTCTGGTCTGAGTACATGCGCTTTGCATCTTCTTCACTAACGCCATGCCCATCGTATTCCGTGGGCCAATCTTTCAGCCGTACGGCTTCGCCTTGTTTAACCTTGTGGCGCTTGGGCATGTGGAGTATCCTGATAGAGGTATTGCTGGAAGCCGACGAACAGTTGTCAGCGTGGGCTGAACGCCCTCATATACGCCAACGCGCGTGTAATGATCCAGCGTCTAGGCTTCGTTCATGCGCGCTTTTGTTTTGATTTATTGTTCGCGTCAGTCGACTCCTTGTACTTGCTGATTTCAACTGCAAGATTCTTCACTAGATCGTCCTCAGCTTGTTCTTCTATTTCGGCGCGTCGTAGCACTTCGAAGTTCTTGTATTCGTTCACAGCATGTGTGTCTGCTTGCTCACGCGTCACGTGTCCGGCGTCCGACAAAACATCGCGATCATTAAACGCAAGAAACTCATCCAGCTTTATCGGCCAATCACGTAAAAAAATCTGCTGTTTGCGTCGCGCCTGGTCTTCAGCAAAATCGAGAAACATCACAACAATTCTGTTCAGCTCATCGATCTCCGTTTTGTTCAAGTAATTTTTTGCGACTGTCGCATCGCCTTTCCGCACGACACCTGTTTTCCATGACGTGAGGCCCATGTTCGGTTTCGATGCGTCTGCTCGTACAGCGATCAGTTCAGGCGCTGTTTTCCCCGTTGCAGCGAAATGCAACTTGTCCTGTATGATTTTGAACGCCTCGATCGTAGATGCCGAAGCAGCCTGGTAATCGGAAGCCAGTGCAAGAATCTCCCGCACGCGCAGGTACATACGTTGCTCGCTCGCACGTATATCGCGGATGCGCTCCAGGAGTTCATCGAAATGATCGGTCATGCCAGGACCAGGCGGATTTTTCAACCGCTCATCGTCCATCGTGAAGCCCTTAACCAGGTATTCCTCTAATCGCGAGGTCGCCCATTGGCGGAACTGTGTGCCACGCTCGCTGCGCACGCGGTATCCAACGGCTAGTATCACCGGAAGGCTGTAGTGCTCAATCTCCCGTGATACCTCGCGTTGACCCTCAAATCGAACTATTCGGAATTTCCTAATAGTTGCCCCAGAACCCATTTCCCCGTCAGCGTTAAGTCCCTTCAAATGCTCATTTACTGTCGGTACGGTCACTTGAAAAAGGTCAGCAATCTGAGCCTGCGTCAACCATATCGTGTCATCATCAAAACGACACGCAAGGCGTGTCCTCCCATCCTCACTTTGATAGAGTGCGATAGCTGACATCAGCGTTTGTGGCGAGTCGACTCCGATACGTGACATTGAGGGTAGTAATATTAGCGCTTGAGGAACTGCCTGAAATATAAGGCTTTAGCGCGCTGCGCGTTTTGGGCTTTAAAGACGAATTGCGGGAAATCGAACTGACTCGCTGATCTTCTACGTGAGCGCGTTGGTTCCGGTCTCTTTCGGCAACATGCAGGTAGGCAGTTGCTAGTTGTGTGCTGGTGTCGTGTGCGCTGGAAATGTGTGCGCTGGAAATGTGTGCGCTAGCGGACACTGTCACGTGGTGGGCGAGGTGGGACTTGAACCCACACGTCGTTGCCGACACGGGCTTCTGAGACCCGCCTGTCTGCCAATTTCAGCACCCGCCCAATTCGTGCGATGGTCGCGCGGCCACAGCCCCTTTCGGCCCCTATCCCGAAAAAAACCGCAGAGGAGAGGGAGGGATTCGAACCCTCGATAGCATTGCTACTATAGTAGTTTTCGAGACTACCCGATTCAACCACTCTCGCACCTCTCCAATTGCAGCTCTTTGTGGGGCCGCAAAGATAAGAGGATTGGGGGAAATGGGAGATGTGGCGGTTGGGGCGCCTGTGGCAAGGCAGACTTTTATCGAAATACTGCACACTTCGAGTTTCTCTGTCGAAGACTTACATGATGAAATCGTAACACTAGCGGTGCACAAGCCCAATGCCACTATTTTTACCATCAAAACACTTCACATTAGTGCCCTACCCCAACTCGTTGCTCCACGACGCCCACAATTGTTGCCGCACATAACAATGGAATTTTCTCGTTCTCGGCCTCTGGCCGGTGAATTTCTCGGTACCGCATTTCTACTTATGGCAGTGGTCGGCTCGGGCATTATGGCTCAGCGGCTATTGGATAATGAAGGACTCGTGTTGTTGGCAAATGCCATCGCCACCGGCGGCGCTCTCATCGCACTTATTATAACGTTCGCGGGTATCTCGGGTGCGCACTTTAACCCCGCCGTAACGCTGAGTGCAGCGTTGCAACGGACGATGCCATGGACGACAGCAGCGATGTACATGGTTGCGCAGCTTTTTGGTGCCGTTGCTGGTGTGGCGCTTGCGCACGCGATGTTCGGCTTGCCGACGTTCACGCCGTCGGGACACGAACGTGCGGGCCTACACATCCTACTCGGCGAAGCAGTAGCAACATTCGGACTGATCGGCGTTGTGATGGCGTGTGCCTCTTCCCCGACCCCTTCCCCGACCCCTTCCCCCACGCTTTCCCAAACGACCATACGTGCATCTATGGCGACGCATGCACCTTATGCCGTTGCTGGCTACATCGTAGCGGGATACTGGTTTACGTCGTCGACGTCGTTCGCAAACCCTGCGGTGACTATAGCGCGTGCGCTAACGGACACATTTACAGGAATTTGTTATGAAAACGTTCCGGCATTTGTTGTCACACAATTGATTGCGGCCACTACTGCAACGTTTACGTTTTCCTGGCTTCTTGGCAAGGGTCCGAAAGGGGCGAACGAATGAGGCCCGCCACATCATCGGACTTACACATGCCTAATATTCGCGTCCTGTTTCTTTGTGTGCAGAACACCTCTCGCAGTCAGATGGCCGAGGGACTTCTTCGTCACATGGGCGGCGAGCACTTCGTTGCTCACAGTGCCGGTATAGAAGCAACTGTTATACGTCCGGAGACCATCGTCGTGATGCGCGATATTGGCATCGATGTGTCGGCGCAGTATTCGAAATCGTTAGAAAAGTTTATAAACGAAGCATTCGACTACGTCATCACCGTGTGTAGTCCCGCAACCGAGGCGTGTCCGTACTTCCCCAATGCCAACCATCGCCTTGCATGGGACTTCGAAGACCCCGCCGCCGTAGAGGGCACAGCGTCAATGCGTCTCGCAGCGTACACGCTTGTGCGCGACGAGATTGCTTTGAAAATTGAGGAGTGGTTGCGGACATTAGAGGCGTAGTGGTTTGCTCGCTTTGCGAGCTCTCTCGCGTAAGCGGACTCACTCGCGCAGTAATGCGTCGACATCGAGCCGACGTGAATACATCGTGAGCTTGCCGTTTGCGTCGAGTGGCCATTCGGCTTTCGGACGATCTCTGTAAAGCTCTATACCATTGTCATCGGGGTCTCGCAAGTACAGCGCTTCGCTTACGCCGTGGTCCGATGCACCATCGAGTTCGATGCCCGCGGCAAGTACGCGGCGTAATGCTGCTGCAAGTTCTGCCCTATCCGGAAACAGAATTGCAACGTGATACAAACCTGTTGTGCCAGGGGGCGGCGGAGAGCCGCCAAGGCTCTCCCACGTGTTGAGTCCGATGTGGTGGTGATAGCCTCCCGACGCCAAAAACGCAGCACTATCGCCGTACATGAGTGTGACCTCGAAACCGAGCACATCGCGATAAAATGTGATGGCACGTTGGAGGTCGGCGACTTTTAGATGGACGTGGCCGATGGAAGCGTTCAATTCAATTCCTCAAGTTCTGCACGCAGGATAACGTAGCTATCGTATCTCCCCTCATCAATCAGCCCCTTCTCGACGGCCCCTTTCACAGCACAGCCAGGTTCGTGGGTGTGGGTGCACGGAGTGTAGTGGCACTGCTCGATGAAGGAGGTGAATTCTTCGAAGTACCACGGGAGTTCGTCGACGTCGAGTTCCCATATCGAGAATTCGCGCAGGCCGGGTGAGTCGACGACGCTCGAAGTTTCGTCGAGCGGGATGGCTACCGCGGCTGTCGTGGTGTGACGTCCGCGGTCGAATTTTTTGCTGACGGCGCCGACGCGGAGCTGTCCGTCGGTGAGGCAGTTCAGGATTGTGGATTTGCCGACGCCCGACGGACCGCTGAAGAGCGTGGAACGTCCGGACAAAGCCTTTCGAAGTGTGTCGAGTCCGCCGCCCGTCAGCGCGCTCACGAAATGCACGTCAATGCCCAGGCCCTTGGAGTACGGTTCAAAGTCGTCGACGACATCCTGAATGAACTCACGCGGTATGAGCTCGACTTTGTTCAGGACGATAATTGGTTTTAGGTCGCCTTTGTCGGCGGCAATGAGATACCGGTCGATTAGTCGGCGGTGGTAACTCGGCTCGACGAAGCTGACAACTACGGCAAGCTGGTCGACATTCGCTACGAGTACCTGTTCGCGCATTACACGTCCTGCTGCCTTCCTGGAAAGGAGGGTTACGCGCTCTTCAACGCGGACGATGGTGCCGGTGGGATTGTCGGCGGCCTCATTCCGGGAATCATTGTCTCCCGGAATGAAGCTGATTCCGGGAATCATTGTCTCCCGGAATAAAAGGTCGGTGGGGATAATCCATACGCTATCCCCAACAGCCACAAGCGTACCCGTATGGGGTACGTCGAGCGTGCCGCTGATGGCACAGATGTACCACATATCGCCTACGGCAATGATCCAATGGGTGCCTACTGACGTTATGACAGACCCATGTAAAGCCCCTTCCGGAAGGGGTTTATCGGATTTGATTAATGTCCGTGTGCGCTGTAAGTCTTTGGAGACGTCACGAGTGCGGTGACGGAAACCAGAGGTATCGTCCTCGGCTTCGGAGGTAGAAATGCGTTCGCGACGTGACACGTGGGGGCAGAACAGTGTGGATAAAGGTTGACAGTTGGAGGTCCACGTCGTATTTTAATGCCAGATTTTCAATATAGCAGGACACTGGTGAACTATCGGTGGATCTTTCGTGAAAGTATCGATGAAAATGCCGTACATGAACTGACAGATGAAATGAAGGTCCCAGCCGCGATTGCGCGTGTCCTCGTAGGGCGCGGCATGTCGTCGGCCGACCAAGTTCGGAGGTTCTTCGCCCCCGATCTATCGCTCCTCCACTCACCATGGCTTATGGATGGGATGGAAGTGGCGGTAGCTAGGATTGAAAAAGCCCTCGAAAATGAAGAACTGATCTGGGTTCATGGCGATTACGACGTTGACGGCACATCGAGTACGGCCCTTATGCTCGATTTCCTCAGGGGAATCGGAGCATCGGCCGACTATCATATACCAAGCAGGCACGACGAAGGCTTTGGCTTTACACCTCTGAGTGTCGAGCGAGCAGTCGAGGCAGGCGCGCAACTAATCATCACGGTGGACGTGGGAATTACGGCTGTAAAGGCTGTTAACAAAGCGCGCGAACATGGCATCGACGTTATCATCGTCGATCACCATCAAGCCGCCGATGAGCTTCCAGCAGCCGTTGCGATTCTAGATCCAATGAAACCGGGATGCAAGTATCCTTTCAAGGACTTAGCGGCCTGCGGCGTTGCGTTTAAACTGATCCAAGCCATCGCTGAACGTCGCGGAAATATCGTCGACGCCAACGCCTACCTCGACCTGGTGGCCATTGCCTCCGCTGCCGATATAGCACCCCTGAGCGGCGAGAATCGGATTCTGTCGCACTACGGACTCCAACTTCTGAATTCGAATCCGAGGCCCGGACTGAAGGGGCTTATTGATTGTGCTGGGCTTCCCGCTGGACAGTTGAATAACTCGAGCGTGATCTTCGGACTGGCGCCGCGCATTAATGCCGCTGGACGCCTCGGTGATCCTCGCAGAGCTGTTGAAATGATGATTCAGGAAGACGAGCTCTTCGCCTTCCGCATTGCCCAGGAACTCGAGCACGACAACCGCAAGCGCCGAGCAATCGACGAAGACACGTTCGAACAGGCTGACCGCGTTGCGCACGAATTCCTCGATGGTGGCAATAGACGCTCATTAGTCGTCCATCAAGCCGACTGGCACGCCGGCGTAATCGGCATTGTTGCCTCCCGCCTCGTAGAACGCTTTCACGTCCCGACCGTCATGCTTACGACCCTCGATGGTGTTGCCAAAGGCTCTGCTCGATCCATCCGTGACTTCGACATCCATAATGCACTTAAGCAGTGCGAGGATTTACTGATTGAGTGGGGCGGGCATAAACACGCCGCTGGACTCTCTCTGCCTGTGGATAAAGTTGGGGAATTGCGAGAACGTTTCGACATTATCGCAAAGCAGCACCTATCGGCAGACCAGATGACTCCCGAAATTGTGATTGATGCAGAACTTCAGTTGAACGAACTATCTCCTAATTTTCTAGACCACTTGGCCAAGTTCGCTCCCTACGGTTATAGCAATCATCGTCCGGTGTTCTACACCAAACAAGTTGTCTCCGCCAACGGCGTGAAGATTGTGGGAAACAACCATCTGAAATTCCGGGCGCTGCAGAAGAACTTCGCCATGGACGCTATCGGCTTCAACCTCGGTCACAAAATCGCAGAGTGCAGCCACGGTAAACCCTTCTCTATGGTCTACACCCTCGAAGAGAACCTCTTCAACGGCACCACCACGACCCAGATCCGCCTAAAAGACCTCCGTCCGGAGTGATTCACACCCTCGAACCCGAACACCTCGTTGACGTAACCGAGGCTGCGTCCGCTGTTACGGCTACAGGCATCTGTGTGGAAATCCCATTTATTCAGCGCTTTGGTGTGCATAAAGCAACGGAGGCAATGGCCTCCGGAACGATCATTAATGCCGCCTTCGACCTGCTCCTCGGCCAACATAATCTTTCCGACGACGAGGCCCTGCAAACCGCAGAAGCAGGATCGCGCTTGTCATTGGCATCATTAGCATTTAAGGGGCTCGACCTCGACTCCTTTCGAGCCTCGATTCGCCCTAAAATTGCACTTCTTCGCGACGCCATTTTATCATTCGAAAACCGCGACGTCGAGGTCGAATCGGTCTATCTATCGCCGGAACTCGGCCTACAGGGACGTGTGGACATCCTGTTGACAAACCCACTAGAAGTTGTGGAAATGAAGTCCGGACGTCCTCACATTTCCCACCAGGCGCAACTCGCCGGGTACGTGCTGTTGATGAATTCCCAAAGGTCCAGCTCGAGGCCCCTTTCGGAGCCCCTTACATCGGAGTCCCTTAGTTCGGAGTCCCTTAGTTCCGAGCCCCTTAGTTCCGAGCCCCTTATCGAAAAAGGCGTCTGTGCTCGCTTGTGGTACGTCGGACAAGAAAGCAATACCTGGGTAGCCCTGGGCGACGTAGAAGGCCTTCAGACGCGACTTATGGAGGCCAGAAATTCGATCGTTCAGACCGAACTTGACCTCTGCCAGCGAAAATTCGGCGTCCTCAAAGCAATTGGTCCACACATCGACGGTCTCGCCACCTTCCAACGCGCCGAAGCGGCGGACTTCGCCGCGGCATACACATCGCTCGACCCAATCGAGCGTACTGCGTTCCAGGCATGGGTGTCGTTCCTCGCCCGCGAATCTGTCGAACAACGCGTCGGCGCGACTTCCGGACGTGCCCTTGCCGAACTATGGCGGACGGACCTCGCCGCCAAGCGAGCTTCGACTTCGGTGCTCACTGACCTCCATCTTGACTCAGAGGCCTCAGACCTCTCCAGCATGCACCTGACGCTTCGTGTGACCCCGTCCCATCGGGACCAGGGCCCCGTTTCAACATCCTCCGACGGGAAGAGTACGCTTCGTGGGGGCGTGGCCCTTCGAGCTGGTGACCCAATTTTTCTTTACCCTCAGCACCCCACGCGACGTCCGTGCGACGGACCGTTATTCAAAGGTTCTGTGATTAGCGTGTCCGCAGACCGAGTGGACGTGACGCTCCGCAACAAACACGCCCGCCTGCCCAACGCAGATAAGTGGGTTGTGGAACAAGACGCTTCGGATTCCTTCACGCGCCGCACCTATGGATGCCTGGCCATGTGGATGCGAGCAGCACGCGAGAAGCGGCAAATGTTGCTTGGATTGCGACGGCCGACATTCGCCGATTCCGTTCATTCCGGGAGCATCGCGAAGAGCGATGCAAACCACAGCGGCAACATCATCACGCGTGCAATATCCGCCCGCGACTTCTTCCTCGTACAAGGTCCGCCCGGCACCGGCAAGACCTCGATGATTCTTCGCACCATTGTCACCGATCTGCTAAAACGTCCGGACGAACGCCTACTCATTCTGGCCTACACGAACCGAGCTGCCGACGAAATTTGCTCGGTTCTTCAACGCTATGTTGGTGAAGGGGTCTTGCTTCGTCACGGAAGCCGTGCCGGAGCAAGGGGCGACGACTCCGTTGCGTCATTACTTGCGCAAAACACGCCGAGTGATTCGGCGCGAATTCTTTCCGACTGCAAATGCATTGTGTCGACGGTGAGCTCGGCAATTAATCAGCCAGACATTTTTTCTTTCGGTGCGTTTACAACGGCAATCGTTGATGAGGCATCGCAAGTGCTCGAGCCAATGCTCGCTGGACTTCTTGCACAAACCGGACGCTTCATTCTTATAGGTGATGTGTGTCAGTTGCCTGCTGTGGTTTCGCAGCCTGTCGACGGACTCGCCGTGCAAGCACCAATGTTGCGTGACATATGCATGACGTCTCTCGGTATGTCGATGTTCGAACGGCTATACCGCGTGTGCGTAAAAAACGGCTGGCACGATGCATACGCACACCTCACACGTCAGGGCCGTATGCATCAAGACGTGCAAGCGTTTCCGTCGCATGCATTCTATGGCGGACGACTTGAGCCCCTTGCCGAATGGCAGACCTCTACCCAACCGTGGATTTCTACAAGCGACGCGTTGCTCACGCGTGTGCTCTACACTCGCGCAACATTCTTGCAAGTCGAACACGCCGATCAGCAGCTCAGCGAAGCAATACTTGCAACACAACTAGCGAAACAAATTCTGCGCGATGCACATGCACTCGGCATTGAAGCATCGATTGGAATTATCACGCCGTTTCGTGCTCAGAACAATCTGGTATTGCAATTGTTGCACGACTCTGGCACGAGTGATGACGTGCGACGCGACGAAAACGGAATTACCACTGACGCTATTCGCCGTCACATTTCTGTCGACACCGTCGAGCGGTTTCAAGGCAGTGAGCGCGATGTGATCATCTACGCTGTGTCCGCTGCGTCGATGGCGGACATGACAGGCATTGCTTCAGAGATCACACTCGCTGACGGCGCTGTTGTCGATCGCAAACTCAACGTCGCCCTCACGCGCGCGAAGCAACACATCGTTGTTATTGGCAATCCGCGTTTTCTGCGGATGTCGGCGTCCTATGCTAAACTTATTGACCATCTCGCACTGGTCACGCCCTAATTGTAATTTGCACTATGGCTGGACACAGTAAATGGGCGAACATTAAGCGACACAAAGCAGTGGTCGACGCGAAGCGTGGCAAACTATTCACGAAGGCGTCGAAAGAAATCATTGTTGCTGCGCGCCTGGGCGGCGGCGATGTCGACGGCAATCCCCGCTTACGTTTTGCAGTGCTGAATGCTCGGTCGATGTCGATGCCAGCAGAAAATATCAAACGCGCCATCCAGCGTGGCACCGGAGCCATTGAAGGGGCTACGTATGAGGAAATCACGTACGAAGGCTACGGTCCAGGGGGCGTTGCCCTCGTCATCGAATGCACAACGGAGAATCGGAACCGCACAATTGCCGATCTGCGGGCATCGCTTGTGCGCCACGGCGGCAACATGGGTGAGCCCAATTCAGTTGCGTGGAATTTTGTGCGCAGAGGCGAGTTACGAACGACGTCAACCCAGACCTTTGTTGGCAGACAGAGAGAATGTTCAGAGGATGAGTTAATGGAGCTGGCTCTCGATGCTGGTGCAGATGACGTGCAGGTGGAGACGATAGCCGACGTTACGAATGCTCAACAATCCAAGAACGCAACGTTCTACTGCGCAACCGATGTGCTCGCGCAATGTAATGCTGCTCTCACATCCGCCGGACTTAACATTCAGGAAAGTCGCTTTGTTTACGAAGCAATAAATACTACGGTTATTGACGATGTAGATATCGCCCGCAAACTCATTAAACTTCTTGATATCCTAGAGGACAACGACGATGTTCAGAATGTTTACAATAACGCCGACATCGCCGACGATGTTTTAACCGCCATGGACGCTGATTAAGTGGCAACATCAACACGAACTGTGGTGGGCGCAAGCAGCGTCCGCAAGAAGCCCGCTACACGATTGCGCATCCTCGGTATCGACCCGGGCTCTGTCGTTTGTGGGTACGGCGTAATCGATGTGCTTGGCTCGAAGATTACGCTTGTGGAGTATGGTGTCGTGGCATTAAAACGGCGTACCACGTCGTTCCCGCTTCGTCTTCGTGAGATTCACGAACGATTGTGCGCCGTAATCGATCGCACCAAGCCCGATGAATGCGCAATGGAAATGGTCTTCTACGCAAAGAATGTGAAATCCATCGTTCAGCTTGCCCACGCGCGCGGTGTCGCCATGCTCGCTTGTGCAGACCTCTCCCCTGTCGAATACACACCCATGCAGGTAAAACGGAGTGTAACAGGCAGCGGAAAGAGTGCCAAAGAGCAAGTACAGTTTATGGTGCGTGGCATGCTCAAAATCGAAGAAACTCCCGAATTCTTCGACGTCACCGACGCCCTCGCCGTCGCCATCTGCCACGCCGTGAATGGCGCTCCGCCTGAACACGTTTCGAGCGGACGTAAAAAGAAGGCAACGCGCGCGGCTTGGGCGGAGTTTGTAGAGAAGAATCCGAAGAAGGTCGTGCGTTAGTATAGCGCGGGAGAGTGATCGTGCGACCGCCGAGTTAACCCAGCACTACCCAGTCGTTTCGCCGCCAAGTAGCCCAATAATCTCACCAGTGATGTAGCTGCTGTCGGCCTCGCTTGCGAGAAACACGAATGATGGTGCCATCTCTTCGGGTTGCGCGGGACGTTTCATGGGTACGTCCGCACCAAATTTTTTTATGGCATTTGCTGAACGGTCGCTGGGGTTAAGTGGCGTCCATACCGGACCAGGTGCAACGCAGTTCACGCGGATGTGTTTGTCCATGAGATTCAGCGCGAGCGATTTCGTAAACGTGTGGATCGCCCCCTTCGTAGCCGAGTAATCCAGCAGCTCCTTGCTTCCGAGCAGCCCCGTAACCGATCCGTTATTAATAATGCAACTGCCGGGCTTCATGTGGCGCAGTGCCGCGCGTGCCATGTAGAAGTATGCAAAAATGTTCGTCTGAAACGTGCGCTCGAGTTGTGCATCGGTGATGTCTTCTAGCGACTTCTGATGCTGCTGGAAGGCAGCATTGTTTACAAGAATATCAAGTCTTGTAAACTTCTTTATTGCTTTGGCTACAACCTTATCGCACACAGAAGAGCGCCGTAGGTCCGCCTCCATTGCGAACGCCCGACGTCCCTCGAGTTCAACGGCACGAACTGTTTCGTCAGCGTCAGCCTTTTCGACTTTTAAATACGTGAACGCTATATCCGCGCCCTCACGTGCAAACAACACAGCGACGGCACGTCCGATGCCGGAGTCGGCTCCGGTAATAAGTGCAACCTTGCCTTCGAGCTTGCCGGCGGCCTTGTAGGAGTTTGCTTCGTACTTCGGACGTGGTTTGAGCTTCGATTCGATGCCAGGTTTCCTCTGGTGCTGCGCCGGCAGCGGTGGTTTGGGCTCCTTGAGCGGACCTTTTACGGCCATACGTCACCTTTTTCGTGGAGTGGGTATCAAAATGTTTCGTGTGTAAGGGGCTCCGAGCAAGGGGCAGAACGTTCCTGATAACAGTGGGTTCCTTTCGCACCCCGTCCTCCTCCGTCCTTCGTAGTTTTGTGTTCTGTATTCACCCTCATTCAGCACACACATGGCAATACGCGTAGCAATCAATGGTTTTGGCCGAATCGGCAGGCTGGTTTTTCGCGCGGCAAAGAAGCGCGGACTCGATATCGACTTCGTGGGCATCAATGACCTGACGGATGCAGCTACGCTTGCGCATCTGTTAAAGTATGATTCGTCACACGGACGCTTCGATGGCACGGTTGGCGTTGATGGCAACGATCTCATCGTGAATGGCGATCGCATTCCGGTAAGCGCAGAAAAAGACCCTTCAAAGATTCCGTTTCAGAATGTTGATGTGATGATTGAAGCGACGGGACATTTCACGAAGCGCGCTGATATGGAGATCCATCTCGCGAACTCGTCGAAGAAGGTGATCCTCACATCACCCGCAAAGGATAAGCTCGACGCAACTATCGTGATTGGTGTGAACGAAGGCGTGCTCACAGGCAACGAGAAGATGCTATCGAACGCATCGTGCACAACAAACTGCCTCGCACCGATGGTAAAAGTTCTTAACGACACATTTGGAATCGAACAAGGCTTCATGGTTACTGTGCATGCCTATACAAATGACCAACGCATTCTCGACCTTCCGCACAAAGACCTTCGTCGTGCTCGTGCTGCTGCTGTTAACATCATACCAACGAGCACCGGCGCTGCAAAAGCAGTAACAGAAGTAATTCCTGAGCTCAAGGGCAAGCTTGAT
>JBKJNB010000116.1:0-121225 GCA_046595995.1 Candidatus Kapaibacteriota bacterium | reverse complement strand
ACCAACCACCGTAACCGTAGACGTGTACACGCATTATGGTACGCCAAAGGAAACGAAGAAGTCGATGACTGTGCGTGTTGAAGGTGTGTCACGCGTCGTGGACGTCGGCTCGATTGCGATTAACTAGTGCTGACGTAGGATAACTAGTGCTTACGAAGGATAACTAGCGGCTCTCACTCGCTGACCGCTTGCGGACTACATAGAGGTCGAGGCCACCTTGCCCGCCGGGACGATTCGAAGCAAATACGATCGTTCCGTCGGGCAGGACCGTTGCATCAGAATCATCGAATTCACTATTGAGCCATTCGAGAGGTTCGGGCTCTTGCCACGCACCATCGCGATAGATGCTTAGGAACAGATCGTAACCTCCTTTACCACCGTACCCGTTCGAAGCATACAGCAATGAGTCGTTCGAAATGAAGAACGGAGTTATCTCATTGCCAACAGAGTTGATAAAGGGGCTCAGGAGAACGGGCTCTGCCCACGTTCGCTCATTTGTGCGTTCGGCCACCCAGAAATCGATTTGAGCACTACCCTGCTTGTTGCTTGCAAACACCAGTCGCGTACCATCGGGCGACACTGCTGGATGCGACGCAAAAAACTCACCGTGTAAACCCGGGACCGGCAGACCTGCATTGAGAGCATCATCGATACGCAGGACGCTGACGATACCTTGGTAGGATTGTCGGCGCTGTTGAATAAATAGGGCGCCGAAGGCCTCACCAGATTCAGTGAACGTTATAAAGGCACGGTGTTGTCCGGCGCGATTGAATGTGCCGGCAAGGGGCGCAGGAACGTCACCTGCATAAAGCGTAGCCCAATTTGAACGTTCTGAAGCGAAGATCAGTCGCTTAAGCAGCGGGTCGTAATGCGGAGAGTAATCGTCCGCATCTGAGTTGAGCGCTGTATACAGCATCGGTGTCCCGTACGAGAACTCGAAACTGCCGTCAACACCCATCACTTGAGCCTGAAGTAGTGACGTGCTTGCAATGAGTAAGAATCCTGCGATGATATGTCTATACGCCGCGCTGATTGGGATCCCAGATAAACTTGTGAAGCTGTAACTGAAAACGAACGTTCAAACCGTCCTGCAAAATCCATTCCGCAACTGTTCGAAAAGACACCGCATCGAACACGCAGGAGAAGAGGACGGCGGCCGTACGTGTAGTTAAATCGTATCGTTCCACGATCGAACGTGCGAATTCGTAATCCACTCGCGAAGCAAGAACAAATTTTACTTCGTCGGTTGGACGCAGAATCTCAAGATTTTCAAGCCGATTGAGCGTTGACATGCGAGAGTCTGGACACTTGACGTCTACTATACGGCAGACGCGCACATCGATTGCAGCGATGTCTATGTGTCCACCTGTTTCGACGGCAACAGTGTAGCCCATGTCGCACAGGGTCTTCATCAATGGAATGACTTCCTCCTGCTCAAGGGGCTCGCCGCCAGTGAATTCCACAAACTGGCAACCAATGCGCTCGATCTCAGCAATGATTTCGCCAGCTGTCATCTCCACTTCGATTTGACGTTTGTCGAGAGCGTAAGCAGTGTCGCACCAAACGCAGCGAAGCTTGCAGCCCTGCAGCCGAATGAACGTACAGGGCAAGCCAGCACGCGTACCTTCGCCTTGGATGGAGTGAAATATCTCGCTGACGTTAAAGGACATCCTACTAAAATACTAGCCTACGGTTACTAGGCGACAGGTACTAGGCTACAGTCATGAAGGAGGTGCCGCTTTCGAAGATGTCTACCAGCGTCTGCCGAGTACGAGCATGATCGGGTTGTGTTAAGCCCGGGTCTCGCTCGATGAGAGCAAATGCTTCGTCTCGCGCCATCGCGATAATCGGTCCGTCGGTGACGAGGTTCGCAAAGCGAAAATCAGGGAGTCCACTCTGCCGTGTGCCCATAAGATCACCCGGACCGCGGATGGAGAGATCGGTCTCAGCAATCTTGAAGCCGTCGGTGGTTTCTTCCATTGTCTTTAAGCGCACAACGCAAGCAGCCCGATCGTCTTCAGCCCCCTTCTTTGATACGGCGTATCGAAAGTTGTCCTTTGTGGCAAGAAAACAATATGCCTGGTCGGCACCACGACCAACACGGCCACGGAGCTGGTGCAATTGCGCGAGACCAAAGCGTTCCGCGTTTTCTATGAGCATGACCGTTGCGTTCGGAACATCGATGCCGACTTCGATAACCGTCGTTGCAACGAGTACGTCATATTCTCGTCGCAAGAACGCCTTCATAACAAGCTCTTTCTCCATCCACTGCATCTGTCCGTGAAGCAGACCGACCTTTAGATCGGGAAACACTTCGTCCTGAAATTGCTGATGATGGTCGACGGCACTCTTCAGTAACACCTTGTCGCTCTTTTCAACCAGCGGATACACGATGTAGGCTTGACGTCCAGCCGCTACCTGTTCTCTTATGAAGCCCAGTACGTTGAGCAGTTGCGATTCGAACACAATGTGCGTCTCGATTGCCTTACGATTTTTTGGGAGCTCATCGATAATTGACACGTCGAGATCGCCGTACAGCGTCATTGAAAGTGTGCGTGGAATGGGTGTTGCAGACATCACGAGAATGTGTGGTGTGATGTCACCCTCCAACGAGTTCATACCGAGACGGCGCAGTTCGGCGCGCTGCGCTACACCAAATCGGTGCTGCTCGTCGATGACAATTAGACCCAGGTTGCTGTAGGTTACCGATGCTTCGAACAGGGCGTGTGTACCCACAACAACATGTGCATCACCGCTGGCGATTTCGCTTAGGGCAGCATCACGTTTTTTCTTCGTCATGCCTCCGACTAATTGCACCACGCGCACATCGTGATCGGCGGTTAAGGCACGGATCGTGTTTGCATGTTGCTCTGCAAGAATTTCTGTTGGTGCCATCAGCAGCGTTTGATATCCGTTGTCGACGGCATTGAGCATGCACAACAATGCAACGATAGTTTTTCCCGAGCCGACATCGCCTTGAAGAAGGCGGTTCATTGGGACGCCCCCAGACATGTCTTGCACGATTTCGTGAATTACGCGGCGCTGTGCGTTCGTGAGTTCAAATGGCAAACTCTCGACAAGAGCTCGTGCGCGAGGGCTACGAGGGGCTATGCGGGGTCCGCTGCGCTTCTCTCGGCGCTTGGCGTGGCGCGTTGCCAACATGAGCTCGAAAAAGAAAATCTCTTCGAACTTCATCCTTCGACGTCCCGCCTCGACATCGGCTAACGACGTCGGGAAATGCAGCAGTCGAAGCGCCAGCGCCTTGGGTTCGAAGCTAAACTTATTGATTATCTGCTGAGGCAGCGGATCCTGGATGTGTGGCAGCGTCGTTTCCAGCACTTCGGCAACAATGCTGCGCACAAGGCGAATACCAACGCCCGCGTTTCGCATGCCTTGTGTGAGTCTGTAGTTCGGAAGAATTACTCCGGCGCGGAATTGTTCGTGCTCTTCTTCATCGATGCGCTCGAGCTCGGGATGATGGAATGAAAGCTGATTCCATTTCGCATCGTAGTCTGGACGTCCACTAACAACGTACGAATCGCCTACTTTGAGCGTACGCTTGTAGTACTCGGCGTAACTCCAAAACATTAACGTCGCCGAAGCACCTGAGCCATCGGAGATGCTTGCCTTGAGCACCTTTCGCCCCTTACCGAGTGTTTGCTCGCGAATGCTCACGACTGTGGCAATGAACGCTACTTCGCTGACGACACGTGTGAGAACATTTGCAGAGCCTGCCCATAGATCGGGAGCGCGCATTGACTCTTGCAGAGCAGCGATTGAGGGGACGACTGAGCGATCGATATAGCCGCGAGGCACAAACAGCAGCACGTCGGCCGGCGTAACGAGTCCTTCTTTGGCTAGGGCCTCGGCTCTTCTCGAGCCAACGCCCTTAATAAATTGCAGCGGCAGCACGTCGCTCATCTACATCAGGCTGACATGCCATCGACAACGGTCATCCAACCATGGCGGTCTGCGTCCGTGCCCAGGCGGATTCCATCGAGCGCCGCCTTCAAAGCGAACATCGTGTTTGAAGGATCGACACCAAGGGTAAACTCTTCGCCCTCGCAGTTGATTGAGCCGATTGGTGCAACAGAGGCAGCAGTACCTATACCGAATGCTTCTGTGAGAGACCCATCTTTGAGCCCCTTCATCACTTCTGCGACTGAAACCGGACGTTCCTCGACCTTGATGCCAAGGTCACGCGCTAAGGTGAGCACACTCTCTCGTGTAACACCATCGAGAATAGTATCGGTGAGTGCCGGTGTTACAAGAACGTCGTCGATCACAAACGCAAGATTCATTGTACCCGATTCTTCTACGTATTCGTGCGAAATGGCATCGGTCCATATCACCTGGTCGAATCCCTCTTGCTGAGCGAGCTTTGTCGGATACATCGCACCGGCGTAATTGCCAGCGCATTTTGCTGCTCCAGTGCCACCTGGTGCTGCGCGCACAAACTTCATCTCCACCTTTACGCGTAACGGCCGTGTGTAGAGGGGGCGAAAGGGTCCGCCAACTACCATAAAGAGAAACTCATCCGACGATTTTAGGCCCATGCGCTCTTCGCTGGCAATCATGAACGGACGGATGTAGTATGAAGCATCGCTGTCGCTTGGCACCCAATCTCGATCGAGGTCTACGAGTGTGTGAATGGCTTTCGAAAAGATGTCGTACGGAATCTCCGGCATGCACATACGCACAAGCGAGCGATTAAACCGTTCGTGGTGCTTCTTCGTGCGGAACACAGCAATGCGATTATCGGGCCATCTGTAGGCTTTCATGCCTTCGAATACCAACTGCGCATAGTGAAGGCCAAGCGCAAGTGGCGGCATTGGAATCGGTGCGTATGGTTGGATACGTCCCGTGCTCCATTCGCCATCGAGGTATTCGGCAATAAAAAGGTGATCGCCCGGAACATTGGTAAGGGTTCCGTCGGCTACCGCATCTGCATCCAGGCGCGGGGTTGTGGCTCGGTCTATAGGTAGTGTCATAGGCGGGTTGCAAAGATACGCACCCCTGCAGGCCGATCTTCAGCGATCGCGTCTCCGGCCACGTTTCCATTTCTCAATGCGATCGCTCACGATAACCGTCACCGCCTGACGATGCAAGGCAAGAAGGGCGGCCGTCTGCTCGCTCACGTAGGGCAGCACCCACTGCACCTCGCTCCCCGCCTCATTCCGCATCCGTTCGGTAAGGGGCTTGAAGAAGGAGCTGAGCTGAAGGACATTGCCAGCGGGGTCGAAGAAGACGAAGCGTTCGCTACGGCAGATACGTCGAAGTAGATCGCGCATGGATTGCCGAACGGTCTTGGCGAAGCAGGCGTGGGACGGAAACGGCGGATCATGTGTGCTCCCCGTTGCTAGAAAGACACTAGCCCGTGTGTCACGAATGCACCCCACGATCGTGTCTCGCAACGACCCCAGTGTATGCGCAGCCTCCGCTACACGGAACGTATCGCGCCTAAAGAACGACGAATCCCAAAGCGTCGATCGATAGCCCACACGTAAGTGCATCACTTCCCAAAGGCAGGCCAAATAGGCGTTTACCCAGAACGCGAGCTGTGCATTTGGATGATATGCCGTTGGATGCGCGTTTGCTATCGCACCACGATATGCAGTGTATGCCTTGCTGTGAATGCCGTCCGTAATCAAAGCCCCTTGGTTCAGAGACCCATGCCACAACGAATCGAAACGAGTGTGGTCGATTACATCGACGGTGTCATCCATTCCGAATGCACGCTGTGTACGCTGCGCAACCGAGGTAGCAACTGCGAAAAGAAGGACACACAGAATACAGACATAGGACATAGTATCTTCGTGCGTCCCACTACTTCGCTGTGACATGACAACCATTACATCCGTACGTGAGATGCAGGCCTTTGTACAGGAGGCGCGCCGAGCTGGCAAATCCGTCGGCTGTGTACCGACGATGGGCGCTCTACATACAGGGCATGCCTCGCTCATTATATATGCAGCCGCGCACCACGATGTGGTGGTAACATCCATCTTCGTTAATCCCACACAGTTTGCCCAGGGTGAGGACTTTGACGCCTATCCCCGCGATCTCACAGCCGACCTTGCTCTCGTGCAGGCAGCAGGCGGCGGTGTGGTATTTGCCCCAACGGTTGCAGAGATGTACCCGAACGGACCTACTACGACAATTCACGTGCAGGGTGTTAGCGATACGCTTGAGGGCACCGTTAGGCCAACACACTTCGACGGTGTTGCTACGGTTGTGTGCAAGCTATTTGAAGCGATGCTGCCGCATGAGGCGTACTTCGGACAGAAAGACTTTCAGCAGACACTAGTCGTGCGCAGAATGACGGAAGATTTACTCATGCCCGTGCACATAACGGTACTGCCTACAGTACGCGAGACCGACGGACTTGCCATGTCATCACGCAATGCATACCTCAACACAGTCGAGCGGACCCAGGCGGGGACGATTTCGAAAGCATTGTTTGCTGCCCGCGAGTTGGTGTTAGCTGGCGAGCGAAGCGGCTCAGCAATCCATACTGTGATGGCTATGATTATTGCCACTGAGCCAGCGTTAATGCTGGAGTATGCCGTTGCAGCGAATGCTGAGACGCTTGTAGCTGAACCAGTATTTAGCAACGACGCCAACATCGTGTTGCTCATTGCGGCACGCTTGGGAAAAACCCGGCTCATTGACAACGTACTAGTACAACGAACATGAGCACACCTGACATTGTACACATGAGTAAACCTGACATTATAAAACTGCATCGTGCACACTTCGATGCATTCATAACGCTAGTTAATGCATTAGCCGATTATGAGAAGTTGGAGCGCCCAACGGCGGATGCCGTTCAGCGTCTGCACGACGATGCCTTCGGTGACTTCCCTCGCTTCGATGCATTCCTTGCCTTTCACAACGGCTGGCCTGTTGGCTACGCCATCGCATTAGAAACCTACTCGTCGTTTCTAGCAAAGCCAACCATCTATTTGGAAGATCTCTTCGTGTTGGAGTCTGCACGAGGTTTAGGTATCGGTAGTGCGCTCTTCAATCACGTCCGTAACATCGGCGAAGCCCGTGGATGTGGCCGCATGGAGTGGCAGGTGCTGGACTGGAACGAGCCGGCGATAGAATTCTACAAACACAAAGATGGCGAGCACGTGAAAGAGTGGCTCACCTATCGCATTACGTATTGAGCATTAGAATTGTTTACTGAACTGCGCCCTGGGGTTTAAGACCCTTATCGAGAAACGCAACGAATTTGCTTTCGTCGCGTGTGTAATCGGCCTTCGCCACATACGAGCCATCAGAGGTAAGCACGACATACAGGGGTAACGTAAGCGAGCCATACTCCCTCTCTTGAAGTCGCTGATTCGAGATGAACGGCTCTGTTCGACGATCGGTGAATAATCGAACAAGGATGTAGTCAGCCATGCGCTTTGACACTGACGGGCGGGTGAACATGTTCTGCTCCATCCATCGACAGTTCGTGCATGTAAAGCCCGTAAAGTCTACAAAGATGGGTCTACCCGTTTTCTTCGCTTCTGCTTTCGCTTTATCAAGGTTGTCGAACCAGTTCTCTTCTATGTGCTTGGCAGAGGTCTTCGATCCTCCAAAGCCAGACGATGATGGTCCAGCTTTCACAACGACTTCGTCTCCTCTACCGATAGCAATTATCTCTTCGTAATTCAGGGGCGGAAGGATGCCGTCGATTTCGCCAAGTGGACGATTTCCGAAGCCCGTGAAGAGCCAGAAGGCAATCGATGCAAACACAATTGCAAACGCAGCGCGCAGGCCACTCACAGATTCGAGTGCTGAGTCGAGCGTCATTCTGTATGTACCAAGCAAATAGAGCACAATTAAAAACGCAATGCCAATCCAGACTGCCAGCACAACATCACGAGGCAGAATACCCCAACTGAAGTTCAAGTCGGCGCTGCTTAGAAACTTCAATGCAAATGCAATTTCAAGGAACCCGAGAATCACTTTAACATTGTTCATCCAGCCGCCAGATCGCGGCATTCTTGTCATTAATGAAGGGGCTAAGGCAAGGATGAAGAACGGCGCCGCAAAGCTTATAGCAAAGCCCAGCATGCCGACCGTTGGGTACAGATAGTCGCCTTGGTTCGCGCTACCCAGAGCACCAGCGACGAATGCACCAGTGCAAGTAAACGATATAACGGCAAATGTCACGCCCATTAGGAAGGTGGCGCTGTAACCAGTACCCTGACTCTTCTTATTCAGTGTATTCAGAATGCTTACCGGCACCTGTATTTCGAATGCGCCGAACAGGTTGAAGGCTAACACAATGAACAACAGGCCAATGATCAGATTTGTCCATGGGTCCGCTGCAAAACTTCCAACCTGACTCGCACCCCATATCGCAGACACGATAATGCCGATGAGGGTAAATGTTAGGACAATGCCACCGGCAAACACTGCAGCATCGGTAAGCTGTCCAGCCTTGTTCTTCTCACTTCGCTTCGTAAAGAATGAGACCGTGATTGGCACCATCGGATACACACATGGTGTAGCAAGCGCACCCAAGCCAACGAGCATGCCGAGTAGAAAGAAGGAGATCAATCCGGCCTTCCTCGCATCTTCGATGTCGCCATCGGCAGACGCCTTCGCATCTACACCGGTCGTTGCAATTGGAGGCGACGGAGGCGATCCGCCTGCGCTCGTGTCTATCGTATCGCCTACAGGTACAGCACCGGGTATCGCTGGTGTGAACGTAACCGTCGAGGTTACAATGAATTCCTTGGGTGGCAGGCATGCAGTCGAATCGCAGCGCTGAATCCAAATCGAAAACTTTAGTGGCTGCTGCCCGAGTTTAAGATTAGTTGGTGCGCGAAGTAAAACACGAAGCTCAGCGTTCTTAGATACTTTCTCGACGGTCGTTCCAAAACTCGAATCGTAACTTTTTTTAATTGGCGACATTATCACGCGAACAATCTTCAACGGCGAATTCACGAGATCGATCGTTGTTGGGGTGGGACCGATCCCATCTGGACCGAGCGTTTCCCTGTTTGAGTAAATGTACCAGCCCTTGTCAATTGTCGCAGTAAGGACCACCGTAGCTGTGTCTCCTACTGGCATGCTTATGGGTGCAAGCTGAGCAAACTTCATTCTGGTGAAGTCATCGGCTGCACGAGCTGTTAAGCACATCGCAACGAATGCGACGGCGAGGGTAAGCGTCCGAAAGGGGCTGTTGAAGTTCAGTGCGTGCATGTTCTCTTACGTTAACTATTGGCAGCCATCAACTTACGCAACGTCGTCGACTTTGTATTTTTAGTGCATTCTAATCGACGCCCCCTATCGGAAGCCCCTTACCATGAGTTCGATGCCTAATCTTGATGCCATTCTTTCGTTGTGCAAACGCAAGGGCTTTGTCTACCAATCCTCTGAAATCTATGGCGGTCTTAACGGCTGCTGGGATTACGGTCCGTTAGGCGTCGAGCTGCTCCGCAACATCAAAGACTCGTGGTGGAAGGCGATGACGTATAGAACGGACATCGTTGGCATAGACGCTGCGATCCTGATGCACCCACGGACGTGGGAGGCATCTGGACACCTTCAGCAGTTCTCCGATCCGATGATTGACAACAAGATGTCGAAAGCTAGGCACCGCGCTGATACGCTCATCGAAGACTACGTTGCTCGCTTGCGCACGAAGAACAAAACCGCTGAGGCCGATGCCATAGAGCAACGGCTCGCGGCCGTGCAGTCGAACGAAGACTACCACAGCATTATCGTTGACAACAACATCCCCGACCCTGTTTCGGGCACGACAGACTGGACAGAGGTGCGGAACTTCAATCTCATGTTCAAGACGTACGTCGGTCCTGTTGAGGACGTCTCCAACACCGTGTACTTGCGTCCGGAAACAGCACAGGGCATCTTCGTGAACTTCAAAAACGTGATGGACTCTGCACGTATGAAGCCACCGTTTGGCATTGCGCAGATCGGCAAGTCGTTTCGTAACGAGATCAACACAAAGAATTTTCTCTTCCGTACACGCGAATTCGAGCAGATGGAAATGCAGTTCTTCGTCAAACCGGGTACTGAGGGCGAATGGTTCGAATACTGGCGTCAGCAACGGTGGGATTGGTTCCAAGCAATCGGCATAAAGGCGGACAACCTTCGGCGCAAGCCTCATGAGAAACTCGCACACTATGCGGCGGCGGCCGAAGACATCGAATACTTGTTCCCATTTGGTTGGGGCGAGGTTGAGGGTATTCACTCGCGTACCGACTTCGATTTGATGAAGCATCAGGAGTTCTCTGGGAAGAAGCTCGAATACGTAGACACGGTCAGTAAGGATCGATACGTGCCGTATGTTATCGAGACCGCTGCCGGTGCAACACGCGCGTTCCTTGCAGTGCTGTGCGATGCATACGATGAAGAAGTTGTAACTGCCGATGACGGCACTACCGAGACTCGTACCGTATTACGATTACTCCCAAGTCTTGCGCCGGTCACCGCTGCGGTGTTCCCACTGGTAAATAAGGACGGAATGCCCGAGGCTGCCCAGGCCATCTACAAGGATTTGCAGCGATCATTCCGTGTGGATTATGATACAAGCGGTGCTATAGGACGGCGATATCGCAGGCAGGACGAAGTGGGCACGCCGTTCTGTATTACGGTTGACGGGCAAACGATTACTGATGGAACTGTTACGATTCGCGATCGTGACACTATGCAGCAGGAGCGCATATCCACCGATGCACTCGAAGAGACCATCCGACGTCGTCTGCGGACCTAATGTCTATGCCCAAACGTACCCTCATCATCTGTGTCCTCGCAGCCGCATCGCTAAGCGTTGGCTTTCTATCCGTCGGCGATGATTCGTTTTACAGACGAATGGGTCGATCGATGGATGCCTTCGGTGCAGTGATGCGCGAGATCAGTACCACATATGTCGATGATGTCGACCCTCAGATTCTCATCGATGCAGGCATTGAGGGTATGCTCGACAAACTAGACCCATACACTGTCTACGTTCCATACGAAGACAAAGAAGACCTCGAGCTAATCAGCAGCGGCATCTATACGGGCTTCGGCATTACCGTCGCGACACGTGATAGCATGCTGTTTATCACCAACGTCCGCGAAAACTTTCCAGCGCACAAAGCAGGCATTCGCATTGGTGATCGGCTTCTGTCAATTGGTGGATTTCGCGTTGATACGCTCTCTCCAAAGGAGCTGCGTCGGCACACGCGTGGTCAGGAAGGCGACATTGCAGAACTAAAGATTGTGCGTGAAGGCCGAGCCGACACGATCGTAGTTTCTGTGGCACGCGCCGAAATGATTGTTGAGAACGTATCCTTTAGCGATGTCCTGCCTGGAGACATTGGCTACATACGCCTGAGTCGATTCACGCGATACGCACCCGTAGAGGTTCGCCGCCACATCGGGATACTTCGCGAACGCGCCGCCCTGCAGGGTCTCATCCTCGATCTACGGGACAACCCAGGCGGCCTTCTTGACGCGGCCGTGGGTGTCGTTGAGACATTCGTCCCTCGCGGTAGCACAATCGTCAGCACGAAGTCGCGTGACCCCGAAGACACGCGCATTATCCGATCTGAAAACAATCCTCTAGAACCTTCACTTCCGTTAGCCATTCTCATCAATGAGCGAAGCGCAAGTGCAAGCGAAGTAGTTGCCGGAGCAATACAGGATCTTGACCGCGGAGTTGTCGTGGGAAGGCGCTCCTACGGCAAGGGGCTTGTACAAACTGTGGTTCCGCTGCCGAACGACGCCAGCCTGAAAGTGACGACTGCTCGGTATTACACTCCATCCGGACGCAGCATTCAACGCATAGACTTTGCAGCGAAACGTGGAACGGTAGCGAAGCACGACACTACGCTCTTTAACACTCGCAATGGACGCATCGTACGCGAACTACATGGCATCGAACCAGACACAAGTGTTTCCGACTCGCTTTTTCCCGCACCACTAGAATACCTGCTGCAAGAGGATGTTTTCTTCCGTTTTGGCACCCAATACACAGCAACCAAATCGCAGCTACCAGATAAGTTTACGGTCGACAAAACCGTGCTTGAGTTGTTTATTAAATACATTGAATCGCAACCGTTAGCGCAACGTTCCCCTGTTCTCGCAGATCTCGAGGCATCACGTAAACGCGCCGAATCGTTTTCTCTGCCGACTAGCGTTATCAAGAGCATCGAACAGGCCGAGCGGGCTGTTGAACGCGACGTTCCTCGCCTCGTTCGTCAGCACCAGGACTTGGTACGTATTCTCCTTGAAGGGGAGATCCGCTCTCGCTTTGAAGGTGAGTCGGCACGTACAGCGCGTGCCCTGCTCATCGACCCAAGTGTCGCAGTAGCCAGTCGTATTCTGGGCTCATCTCGTTATTCTGGCATTCTGGGCGGTCAAGTCGGCGATGATCAGTAACTTTGTGGCTTGCTTTTTCTGCATCTATAGCCCCGGGCCCATGGCATGAGGATTACTAAACAGTATACGAATCGCGAAAGTCAGTCGCTCGACAAGTACCTACAGGAAATTGGTCGCGTCGAACTTCTTACTGGTGACGATGAAATTGTGTTGGCCCAAGCCATTCGTCGTGGTGGATTCGAAGGATCCGTTGCGCTCGAACGACTCGTAAAGGCCAATCTTCGATTCGTTGTCTCTGTCGCGAAACAGTATCAAAATCAAGGATTGTCTCTGGGAGACCTCATCAACGAAGGTAACCTTGGTTTGATCAAGGCTGCTAAACGTTTCGATGAGACCCGCGGATTCAAATTCATCTCTTACGCTGTATGGTGGATTCGTCAATCCATCCTTCAGGCTCTTGCTGAACAGTCGCGTATTGTTCGCCTTCCACTAAATCGAGTCGGTGCTCTGAACAAGATTGGCAAGAAGTTCTCTGAACTCGAACAACAATACGAGCGCGAACCGACGGCCGCAGAACTCGCTGAACAGTTGGATATGTCGATTGCCGAGATCAGCGAGACCATTAAGATCTCTGGACGCCACCTTTCGGTCGATGCTCCATTCGTGCAGGGCGAAGACAATCGCCTTCTTGACATCCTGCCAAACGACCAGCAACCACCGCCTGACAGCGAGCTCATGCGTGAATCACTTCGCGTAGAAGTGCAGCAGGTATTGAACACTCTTTCGGAACGTGAAGCTGAAGTCATCCGACTCTATTTTGGCTTGGACGATCAGCAAGCTCTGACGCTCGAAGAAATCGGCGAAAAGTTCAACCTCACTCGCGAACGTGTCCGTCAGATCAAAGAAAAAGCCATCCGTCGTCTTCGTCACGCGTCGCGCTCCAAAGCACTTCGCGCATACCTCGGATAACGACCGGCGTACATGAACAATTACAAGAGACGCCGCACCCACAAATGCGGCGTTTTTATTTATGACTGAGTTCGATGAATATATCGGGGTTATTGCACGAACACACGGCATGAATGGCGTTGTGATGCTCGTAGACATACCGGGAGTGCGTGTGAACCTTAAAGCCGGGTCACAGGTTGGCGTAGGATTCTCGCGCGAGTTCGCACGTGCAATGACCGTTACGACATTCGAAGCTTCTGCGAAATTCATGCGCATTGCATTTGCTGAAGCCCCCTCGGCCCAGGCGGCCAGCCCCCTAATCGATCAGGCAGTATACGCGCGTTCAACCGACGTAGCCGTGTCTGACGAACGTTATTCGGTTGGCGACATCGAAGGTTGCGAGGTCGTGAACGAAAACGGAAACGTGCTCGGCACGATTAGCGAAGTCTGGCTCCTGCCTGCGAATGACGTGTGGATTATCGACTGCGCCGACGGCTCAACGATTCCAATACCTGTAATCGAATCGGTTGTAAAAGTGGTCGACACTTTGAACAAGCGCGTGACGGTTCATTTGCTCGAAGGCCTCGATACGTTGAACAAGTCATCTGCCGATGACGCCGACGATGCTGACGAACAGGATGCAAACAGTGAGCACTGAGCCTTTGCACCCCGAAGTCTCACATGCGGCTGCTTTGCGCATCGACATCGTCTGTGCCGTGCCGCAATCTCTTGAGTCTTTTCTTAAGTCGAGCATCGTAGGCAGGGCGCAAGAGAAGGGGCTCGTCGAAATTGTCCTGCACAATCTTCATGATTTTGCCAGCGATCGATTCAAGCATATCGACGATACCCCATACGGCGGTGGCGCCGGGATGATCCTACAAGCAGAGCCGATTTTTAAGTGCATCGATCGACTCATGCTTGAACGCACGTACGACGACGTAATCTTCCTTACGCCAGACGGGACATTACTAACGCAGAATCTGTGTGCTGAGCTGTCACTAAGGCAGAATCTGATTCTGTTGGCTGGCCACTACAAAGGAATAGATCAGCGTGTACGCGACGTTCTCGTTACACGCGAACTCTCTATCGGTGATTACGTTCTGACTGGCGGTGAACTGCCCGCCGCCGTGCTCACGGATGCAATCGTGCGATTGCTGCCCGGCGTAGTAGGCGACGCCGAGTCTGTACTAGACGATTCATTTATGCACGGTCTACTCGATTCACCGCATTACACCAAACCCGCAGACTTCAGAGGCATGCAAGTGCCTAATGAGCTTCTCTCAGGTAATCATGCCGTTATTCGGGCATGGCGTGAGAAGCAGGCACGGACGAAAACACGTGCTCGACGTCCGGATATGCTCGATGGCGCAGACGACGAATGATTTCGTCCGAATCAAATTTTGAGGTGATGAACCGACGCGGCGACGTCATCTACGCAACAGTCACTTGGCCCCCTAGCGCCGAAGGCGCGCACCTTCCCTTGGTGTTCTTACTCCACGGCTTTAAGGGGTTTAGGAATTGGGGATTCTTCCCGATAGCTGCAAAACACCTAGCGGACGCCGGTATGCTTGTTGTGCGATTGGACTTTTCGCAAAACGGTATGCGAGGAACTGCAGATCGCGTCATGAGTACGTCCGACTTCGCAGCGAACACTATAACGCGCGAACTAGAAGATGTCGCAGACTTGCTTAACAACTTGCGAACGTCCGACAGCGAGCTCGTCGCACTCATTCGATCCCGCTGGAACAACGTGTTGCAGATTGTCGGCCATTCTCGCGGCGGCGGTATTGCGCAATTAGCAGGTGTCGAGCACGAAGCGCGCAAGGTCGTTGTCTGGAACAGCGTCGGCGATTGGGAGCGATGGACGCCCCGTCAACGTAGCGCTTGGGTGGAGTCAGGAATTGTCGAGGTGGAAAACACACGCACGGGTCAAATGCTGCAAATGAATAGTACATACCTGCTGGACATCGAAGCAAACCGCGAACGACTGTCGTTGGTTGCCGCCTGCAGACACCTCTCCGATCGATTGTTGTTTGTTCACGCCGAGCAAGATCTGACGGTGCCGCTGAGAGAGGTTCAGTCACTATTGCGCGATGCCGACGTACCGGCGTCACTGACCGTCGTGTCGAATACCACACACACGTTCGGCATGACACATCCGACTGACCGAGTCACACCTGCGTTTGTTGAAGCGCTCGCGTACACGACAACGTTTCTGCTTGACTCTTCGGATGCACAGACATGAGGCTCCCCTCGAGCGTTGTAATTGCTCTGCTGGTTTCAGCCGCTGCCACGGCAGGCTGTGCTCTATTCGTGGTGGGCGCCGAAAAGAAGTCGACGTCTGTTGAACGCAGTCAACGCAGCTCGCAAAGTGTAGTGTACTTGTTCAAAGCAGCACTCGACAGCAACAATGTACAGGCAGCAACAGATCTGATGGTTCATGCATCGGGACGCAGGCTGTTAGCTGTTGAGCGCTACGAGACAAGAGACGACGTAGAACGTTGGCGACGCCTGATGTCGGCAAAACCGATTACTGAGACACGTTCCGACACGTTAAGCGCCACGAACCATCGTGTTCACGTAACCGTTGATTACATCAAACACTTTGTGTTCTTGACGACTCGCCTCGATGATAGCAATTGGTATATCGCGTCAATTAGTGCGCAACGATAAAACGTCCCATGCGTGTGCTGCCGTTCGCTGAAAGACGCCACGCATACACTCCGGTAGTCATAGACCCAGTGTTGAACTGCACTACTTGCGGTCCCGCGAGAAATTCGCGAGCATAGTCTGCAACGACCTTGCTGCCATCCATCGAGACTACTTCTGCAAGAACGAGCCCGGCCTGCTCAAGATTAAACGAAATGGTGACGATGTCGTTTGCCGGGTTTGGGGCAGCCGAAACGGTTGGTTGTATAATCGCAGGCAAATCGCTCACAGACATCGTTGGGTCGAGATGCGCGAACACATTGTTGAATCCTTTTGGTGCCGCGAAGATGTGATTGTTCGGCGTTGCAGCTAGCGCGGCACAGGCCCCGTTGTCTGGAAGACCAGATGTGAGGTTACTCCAATTGTCACCATTATTCGAACTGAAGTACATCCCAGCTTTTTCAGTCGTTGCATAGACGTCGTTACCAGTGCCGAATGCAATGCCTGTTACGCGGTTATTCGAGCGCGTATCGGGAGTTAATGGGTCCCAGCCAGTCGTCTTGTACTCGTACGACTCGCCGTTGTTCGTCGAGCGCATAATACAAGCATTCTGATATTCTGTCGAAGTTTCGAGGGCGTGCCTACCTACGAAAATATGGCCTTGTCTATTCGCCCGTATCGTTTGATAGTTGTCGTCCGACTCGCTTCCACCCGGATTGTTGCCATTTGAATCGGTGTCAATCCGCAACCATCTCAGGCCGCGATTTGTGCTTCGATAAAGGCCTTTATTATAACCTATGCTAATAATGAGCTTTTCGCTGTTTGGGCTAATAAATGTTTCATATAAGTCCGTCTTCGGAACCCCGGGCACTGGAATTTGTATCCATGTTGCACCGCTGTTATCCGACAAGAATGTCTTTACAGAGGTAGCGCCGCTAAAGCCAACATAGACCTGCGTCATTCCTGTAGGTAGAGCTTTCGCATGAATTGTAACGATGCCGGCAGAATCTGCAATACCGGCGTTGATGCTCTGCCACGTACTACCATTGTCAACCGATTTGAAGACGCCCTGACCTTGCAGCACGATGTAGATCTCATCATCATCCGTGATCGAAATGTCGCGAATTGGTCGATCGAAGCCTTGATTGGGTAGGCCCGATCCGAGGCGCTCCCACGTTGCACCCCAGTTAAAGGTGCGGAAGATTGAAGAGTTTGTCGTACCAGCGAATACGTGGCCTTTCGAGTTCGACTCCAACGATAACGTGCCGAGCGTCGGACCACTTGTTTCGATCCAGAACGGTTGTGCGAGAGTTGCGGTGGTGGTAAGAACAACTAAAACCACTATAAAAAGCAGACGATACATAGAATCACCAATAACGTTCAGTAGGAGGCAGCTATATCTTTGCCGCATTGAAGTAAGATACCGTTTTCTTAGGCGTTTGGCATGAAACTCCACTTTGTTGGTATTGGCGGCACGGCTATGGGTTCGCTGGCTATCGCATGCAGTAACCTTGGCCATATCGTAACTGGCAGTGACACCGCAGTGTATCCGCCGATGTCCGATGTTCTACACTCGGCCGGAATCCGTTGGTACGACGGCTATGATGCCGATAAGCTTGTTTCACAAGCGCCGGACCGTGTAATCATTGGCAATGCTATTAGCCGTGGCAATCCAGAACTCGAAGTCGTGCTTAACAACCGCATACCAATGACATCGATGGCCGCTCTTGTGGGTGAGCTCTTTATCGACCGCAACACGTCGATTGTTGTCAGTGGCACACATGGCAAGACAACAACCTCTGCAATTACCGCATGGTTGCTCGAGCATGCCGGACGTCAGCCTGGCTTCTTCATTGGCGGTGTCCTTGCCATGTTCTCGTCGGGATGTCGTCCGGTTCCTACAACACTGCACAACACACCTTCGGGAATATTCGTTAGCGAAGGCGACGAGTATGACACTGCGTTTTTTGATAAACGAAGCAAGTTTGTTCACTATCGACCAACGATTGCGATTGTAAACAACATTGAGTTCGATCACGCTGACATCTTTCCGGACCTCGACGCTATAGTGCGTTCATTCGAGCATCTCGTTCGTATTGTGCCATCCAATGGCGTGGTGCTTGTGAATGCTGACGACACCAATGCATTGCGAGCAGCGAATCATTCGTTTGCACCTATGCAAACCGTTGGTCTATCTGCTGATGCCTTTTGGCGCATAGAAGACGTGCAGTACGATGCTGAAGTGACGTCATGGACACTTGTGCAGGCAGGGGTCAACCAAGGGTCTTTCAGGCTACGTATGCCCGGAGAGCACAACATGCGTAATGCAACCATGGCAGCAGTTGCTTGCGTTCATGCAGGCGTTGAGTTTGAGCAGATACAGAGAGCAATGCCAAGCTTCACCCCACCCCAACGCCGCCTGCAAGTCATCGCTACCTGGCGCGGCGCAGTTGTAATTGACGACTTCGCGCATCATCCAACTGCGATTGCTGCAACGATTAGCGCGTTGCGACAACGCTACCCTACGGCAAACCTTCATGTGTGCTTTGAGCCACGATCGAATACCACGACACGTTCATTCTTTCAGAAAGAACTTGCCGAATGTTTCGACGGAAGCGCAAGTGTTTGCATTGGTCCTGTTAATCGTCCTGAACGGTATAGTCTCGAAGACAGACTCGACACCACGCGCCTGAAGAATGAGATTCAACTTCGCGGACCCGAGGTGTTAGTTATTGATGCTGCATTGGCAGACACGTCATGGGGAGAACAAGCGGCTAAATGGTTCGAATCACGCGTGCAGAAGGGCGATGTCGTTGCCGTTCTCAGCAATGGCGACGCAGGGGGCTTGCGTAGGCTCCTGCAAACCTGACCATTGGTGCAATCCGACTGCTACCTTCGAATCAGCATTTTCCTTAGTCCCGACTCAACAGACACATTGTCGGCCGATGGTGCAAGCACCCTGTAGAAGTACACTCCGGGCGGTACGGTCACACCACGCGCATCACGCATGTCCCACTCCGCCCCTCCGTTACCGTCACGTTCCTTCACGCGGGCCACAACTTCGAAGCGCTGATCAAGAATCTCAACATCTGCTTCGTTCGTTAGATTAGCAAACGTGATCGATGCGTCCCTGCTAAGCACCGCCGGATGTGGATAGACGTACACATCCGCAAGGTCGTTCGCCGCGAACACGAATCCCAACGTATTGCCAGCCCCTTGCGTTATCGCAGCCCCATCCAGTCCGATAACATTTCTTACCGTGACGTAGTACGTTGTGCCAAGAGCACCCATTGGAACTGATGGACTGAAGTGTATGGTTAAACTGTCTGCATTGTGCTCGACGGATGCAATCTCACCAATTGGAGTTATGCTATAGTTGGTTATGATTGATGCAGATGCCGACGTTACGGGGCGATCAAAGAACAACCTGACAGTGAACGCATCGACGACGAGTAGACGCGTTAACACCACTTCGTCGTACGGAACCGACGCGGTTACGGTTAGATCGAGGTCGGACTGACGCGAGGGTACATCGAATGCACTGCGGACCGAACCACAACGTAGCACGTATGCACCAGCCGGTAGTGTCAAGGCCGTAAAGCCTACTACGAGCGTGCTGTCGCCGGCGAGCACAACTGATGCGCCGATGGCAACGATTGTGTTGTTCTGAAGTAGAGTGAACGAAGCGGCATCGATGGAACGCTGAGCCATCGAACCACTGTAACGCACGCGAATCGAAGCACCTCGTGCGAAATCGAGTGTGCTGAGCGTTTCGGGTTCAAGAGCTACGGCGATCGAGGCTACTGCAGACTGCACGGTGACAGTTGCCGAACGGAGACTTTCGCCTGACTGTAGCACTGCACTCACACGATAACGATGTGTTTCTCCTGGTGCTATCGGCTGCAATGGCAGTACAGATGTTGTGCTGCTGTCGACGCGTTTGAAGACAGCATCGATGTTTGTCGAACGAAACACAATGTAGCGTTGCGCACCAGGCACCACCGACCATGTAACGAGTACTGTGGTGTCTGTCGTCAGACGTGCACGCACTCCGCGTGGAATCGATCGTTGTGCAACCGCAGTGTCCATTTGCGAAAACCTGAACCCCGACATGTAGCCCTGCCCAGCAAGCGTAGTGCCGAAGCCGAGCTCGTTTACACCATCGTTATTAAAGTCGTAGACAAGGAAGCGGGGCGACACTACGTCAGCTCGGTACCAGATTGGTTGCCCTGTGGCTACCCCATCGGACCACGAGAACACGTAAAGGCGAGTGAAAGCGCAGATAACCAACTCATCACCACCTCGCATATCAAGCTGCCCCGCACCAAGGCCATTGCGAAAACCAATGCCGGTACGAACGCCCGAGATACGATCAGTCCAAATCTGCGTGTACGTGTCTGGACTGCCTCCACCAAAAATTTTGTAGGTCCAAAGCTGGCGTCCGTAATCACGCTCAGAGTTGGGCTGCGTGCTATCAGGAACGCCGAAGACTACCTCCGGACGTGTATCGCCGTCAATGTCAATACGTGCAACGTATCCCGAACCACCATTGCCTGTGTTTTCGTTAACAAATTCAGTTCGGAAGTTTCCGTTAATAAACTCGCTTATCACCAAGTCACCATCGGTATCGGAGAACGCAATCTCTACGTTTCCATCGCCGTCGAAATCGCCTGCCGCTATTGATATTTCGTCGACGCGATTGGCTTGCGTTCCCGGTGCAGGAGGTGTCGGATTCGACGCAACACCCAGGCGCACATATGCGCCATTGTGGTATGCAACGGCCAGACAGCCAGAATCTGAGAGCATGAGTAAGTCGGGTTTACCATCCTTGTCGACATCATACATACCCGCTGCATTCCAACGCTTGCTCGTTGTATCGGCGAATAGTGTACGTGCAAACGGATTGCCATTTTTTGTCTCGGCTTGGAAAAGGCGCGCTTGTCCAACGACATGTCCAAACACTTCGTCTATACCGTCGCCATTCGAATCACCGATACCTCGAGGTATCCAGACGTCTTGCGTTGTATCGCGGGGAGTGAATCCAGACGTCGTGCGAGTAACTGACTTCATTTTACCGAACGATCCACTTCCCAGGTCGTTCATAATGAAGCCTGGGCTGCCGTCACCGTACAGATCGCGCACATCATTGAATACGTAACCCGCAAATGACTCATCATTAATCGTAGCCCATCCCTGAACGCGCGCTGCAATGTCCTCGACGATCATGCTCTCGCTACGCTCCACACGTTCGCCACCGTCAGCAACGCACGACACAATGTATTCGTACGCAAGTCCGGGCAGCACATTAGGCAGCGCGAATGAATGTGTACGTGCCTCACTCCACATGTCGGTAAACTCGTTATACAGCGTCGTTCCCACGGCGCGGTAGCGCACCACGCACGATGTTGGACGATTCGTACGAAAGGTCATCACTGGTACGCGCGTATCGTCCTTCCACGCGCTAACAAACTCGAACGCAGTAAATGCGAGCGTCGCTGCACCAACCGCCTCAATACGCTTCCGATCTTCAATCGTGCGACCGTTTTGCAGCGTTACCACCAGACGCAATGTGTTGAGTCCGATGCTTAACGCGTTCGAGGGCAACGCACCCAGAACACCGTCGCGCAATTGCACACCCTCGCCGAGCAACGTCCATACCGTCGGCTCGAGTCCGGCGCCAACATAAAGTGCATACGAATCAAACAGAGTAGCCGCTGCCGATCCGCGCACGTCGAGCGATGTCGTCGTCTGAACGTCCACCTCTTGCTCGTTGCGGATGTTCGTAATACGCACAAGTGCCCACGAAGGGGTTGTAAGGGGTTTCAATGCATCGATGCGTCCGGAACCGTATTCGACATCCCATCCATGTGGACCTAGGTCGATGGATTGCTCTTCGAGCGTGCCGCGTACTTCGTCTGCAGACAGCGTTGGTGCACGCTCCATCAACAGTGCAGCAGCCGCAGCGACATACGGTGCTGCGAACGATGTGCCGCTTACCGTGCGATATCCGCCCCCTGCTTGTGTCGTTACGATGGCCTCTCCCGGCGCTGTAACCGCAAGCAGTGAACCAGTGCTAGAAAACGGAGACCGTTGATCGTCAGCATTGGTAGAGCCAACGGCAATAACGTCGTCATAGCCAGCTGGAAACTGCCGCGTGATGAGCCCAGAATTACCAGCGGACGCCACAAGCGTACAACCGAACGAGGCAGCAAAGCGCACAGCATCACGAAGTACTGGTGCATCGACACCATCACCGAAGCTCATGTTAATAACGCGTGCGCCTCGCAGCACAGCGTAGACTATTGCCGCGGCAATATCATCCTCTTCTGCGTTACCGGTTGCGTCGAATGCACGAAGCGCTAACACACGCGCATCGAAGGCAAGGCCGGCAATACCAACCTTGTTATTTGGTGTCGCAGAAATCACTCCTGCCACGGATGTGCCATGACCCTGCTCATCGAACGGGAATGGGTCTCGCTCTCTGTCATCACCAAGATTCCGAGTGTCTTGATCAACAAAATCATAACCAATTACATCATCGACGTATCCGTTGCCGTCGTTGTCGATGCCATCAAGGTCGCCCCCTACCCCATCAACAGTCTGGTCGATGGGCCATGCATCGAACATGCCGTTTTTATTATAGTCTTCGCGACTGTTCACAGCGAGAGCACGGCGCAGATCTTCGTGCATCCAGTCTACACCAGTGTCGAGCACGCCCACGATAACGCCATTCCCGGTCGCCTTCGTCCATGCTTGCTTGGCATTCACGGTATAGAGTGCGTATTGCTTTGTCGAGAGAGAATCGTTCGTGAGCGCCTCGGCATGCAGACCAAATCGATGGTTGACATGCACGCGTGCTACGTCTGGCAGTTTGGACAGACGACGAATGGCGACATCACGGTCCTCGTTACCAATGTCCAAGACGACATAACGCTCGAGCGCTCGTAGTGCTTCAGTCTGTGTAGTTGAAAGTGTTTGTTCAACCACTTTCATTGTGGTAAGTCGAGACACGATGGGTACGCCGCCCGTGCTGCGCACTGCACGTTCCTGTGCCACGAATGGGCGTAGCTCAACGATGAGCTGTTCGCCAGCAATCAGGGTCGTGGCGGTAGCTACGCAGATCACAACAGCGAGTAATTGACGAATGTATGTCATTCCATTCCTTCGTTAAAGAGCTCACGTCTCGCAAAAGCAAGAGCCAGTCGAAGTACAACAAGTTCGGCGTCGTGCTGTATGTGCTCTCGCACATGTCGCAGCTTGGCATGGCGGTGTGTGCGCATGTAGTCTACCACGTCTGCGTACAAACCATCGGGCACCAGCGAAGATCGCTCTACCTGCTTCCCGGCCTTGAGTGCTTGCTCGAGATGGTGAGCGGCCATCGCAGGTGTAATCTTGCGCGACCGTGCAACGGTGACCAACGACCAACCGTCACGGACGGCTTCGACTGTTCGCAGAGTTTCTTCGTCAAGAACAATTTTCGGAACACTACGCACGCTTGGTTCGGCTATCTCGCGCATAAGTGCAACCACGTCTGCCCCATGACGTGAAAGGAACAACGCGCTCCCATGACGTGCGGGTACAAGTTCCTCCGCAGACATCGGCATGTCAGAAGCAATGCGTTCGAGCTCGGAAAGCCCCACAAGCGATGACGCTGGCACACCCTCTCGATTTGCAAGCTGACTCCGTAGAGTCGTCAGAGCACGCATCGTCAATGCAGACGGCTGGGCATTCTTCTTTGCAGGGGTCTCAAGAGTAAGGGGCGATGGTAGCGGGCGAATCTGCTTCGCACCTTCGCTGCCCACGCCGATGGTGGGATACAGCGACGATGTTTGAACAAGCCAGCCACGTTGCAGACATTCATCAATCACTTCTAGAACCTCATATCGCGATCGTTCGCCAAGTGTATTCCAAACGATAGACCGATCCAAGGCATAGGAAGTAACCTTCGGCGAAACTGTGCCCGTAACGACGTCAGCCATAACGTTGCGTCCGAAGCGTCCTTGCACCTCGTATGCCGCCCTCATCACAGCATGCGCGATGGCTAGCTGCCGGTCTCCAAGCGCACGAAGCGACGTTGTAGACAGACACGACGAGCATCGTCCGCAATCACCCTTAACTTCTGGATCACCAAAGTAGTGTAGAATGAACGTACGCTTACACTGAACGCTTTCGGCGTAGCGAACAACCACCTCGAGTTTCCGTACTGCATGTTCCCGTCTGCGATGGAGGGAGTCCATATCAATTGCAATCGCCGATGACGCGGTGCGCGCATCGCTCAAGATGATACCACCCCCGACCGACGGAGGTGTATACCGAATCAGTCGTGCCATTTGCAGGGCATGCATCGCCCTGGCAAACTCCGGAATTGTGAAGCCATGTCGGCGTACAAATTCATGTAATGAGAATTCGACATCGTGCGACATGTCGCGCCCTCCCACAAGTCGTACGATAGCGTCTACTATCCCGTGATGTGTTCCACGTGTTGCCGTCGCGAATTCTTCGAGGCGCTCTCGGGAAGTACGCATCCGTATGCGTGATGAGCCCGTGGGGCTGGTGCGCAGCAGTATGCCCCCGCGTTCTAACACGCTCAATGAGCCGTTCACAACGGCTACCGGTATATGAAGATCAGTTCCAATGCTCGCTGAATCGGCCAAGACGGGTTCAGTCGGAGTACCTCCGACGCTTACGCCAGATCTGTCATACACGTATTCATACACTGCGTCGATCGCTTTCCGTTCGGGATACGTGCTCTCAATAAAAAATTCCATTAACCTGCGATCTGGTTGCTGGTATAGGAGCGTGCACGCGGCTGGTTCGCCATCCCTACCGGCGCGACCTGCCTCTTGATAATACGCCTCTAGTGTAAGAGTGAGGTCGGCGTGTATCACATTGCGAATATCTGCCTTGTCGATGCCCATGCCGAATGCACTTGTTGCCACCAGCACTGGCTTTGTGCCCTCAATAAAGCTATCCTGCACGTCAGAACGCTCTGAGTCACTCTTGCCGGCGTGATACGCACCAGCATCGATTCCACGCCGGCGCAACTCATCTGCAATCGTGTCTACCCGCCTGCGCGAACCTGCATACACAAGCACTGCTCCGTCTGTGCGCCTAACCGTGCGCGTAATGAACTCTGCCTTCCACGGTGTGTTTTCAACGCGAAGCGAGAGATTCGGTCGGTCGAAACCACGTACTACCTCTACTGCACTCTTCATCTGAAGTGCGCGAATTACGTCGGCGCGAACGTCGGGAGTTGCGGTTGCAGTGAGAGCAATTATCGGCACACGTGGGATGCTGTCGAAGATCTGTGGAATTGCGAGGTAGGACGGACGATAGTCATGGCCCCACTCCGAGATACAGTGAGCCTCGTCCACAGCAAGCAACCCGATGCGAATCGATTGTAATTGTTTGCGAAATGTTGTGCTCTCGAGTCTTTCCGGGGCGACATAAAGGAGCCTTACACGGCCTAATGCTGCTTCGCGCAGGACTCCGTTCATCTCATCCGAAGGCATACCCCCGTGCAATGCTGCCGCAGACACGCCGCGTTCTCGCAAGCGTTGCGTCTGATCTTTCATCAATGCTATGAGTGGCGACACGACGAGCGTTACGCCTGGCCTAAGCAATGCAGGAATTTGAAAGCACAGCGACTTTCCGCCACCCGTTGGAAGCACACCAAGAACATCTCTGCCAATTGAAACGGCCTGGATGATGTCCTGCTGTCCGCTGCGAAAGGTTTCGAAGCCGAACACCTCTGCAAGGACACGTCGTGCATCCGTTAGCACTAGGAACCAGTGATACGACCAACAACGAACGGTCGTTCAGGCGCTAGACGGGTCATAACATTTTCCACTTTATCCGACGCAACAACAGCAATCATGCCCACGCCCATATTGAAGACCTTACGCATCTCATCATCGGAGATGCCGCTCTCTTGAATGAGACTGAAGATCGGTGGTGCAGACCATGCATTCCAATCAATGTCGAGTGCAAGACCCGTGCGCAAGACCCTTGATGTGTTACCTACGAGGCCGCCACCAGTAATGTGCGACAGCGCGTGTATGAGTCCGCCTTCGATAAGGGGCATAAGGGGCTTGAGGTAGGACCTGTGTACAGCTAACAACGCTTCGGCTATTGTAGAACCTAGTGCAGGTACGTGGTCGTGAATTCCGTACTTCGGGAACAGTGCAGTACGAGCTAAAGAAAAACCGTTGGTATGCAGACCCGTCGATGGTAGTCCGATAAGTACGTCGCCGATGTTAACCTTTTCACCATTTAGAATGTTTGCCTTGTCTACAACGCCAACAATAGTTCCTGCTACATCGTAATCGCCATCTGAATACATGGACGGCATCTCTGCTGTCTCACCACCTAGCAAGGCGCAATCATTTTCGATGCAGGCTTGTGCCATGCCCTTAATAACATCGCGAGCAACGCGCGTGTTGAGCTGCCCTGTAGCGAAGTAATCGAGGAAGAACTGCGGACGTGCACCACATGCAAGGATATCGTTTACGCAGTGGTTCACTAGGCACTGTCCAACAGTGTCATGCACGTCGGCCATAACGGCAACCATTAGCTTCGTGCCAACGCCATCGGTGCTTGCAACGAGTACGGGGTGATCGTAACCCGGAAAACGTGCGTCGAAGAACCCACCAAAGAGACCTATGTCAGACATGACACCGGCAGTTCGGGTAGCTTTTACGTATGGTTTGATCGAATCGACAAGCGTCTCACCTGCCTCGATGTCTACACCAGAGCTGCGATAATCCAGACTCATCGTACGGCCTCCCATTCGTCGGATGAAGAACGACCTCGAATCAAAACCGAAAGCGCGTTAATCGTCCACAGAAATAACACTCGAAAATACCCAAACTTGCGGAAGCGTCTGGGTGACTCGAACACGACGAGCTCTGGTGCAAATCGCACGCGGGCGCGAAGTCCGATACGCGCTAACAGATCAAAATCCTCACCGGCAGCCAGTTTCGCGCGGTAGCCGCCAACGTGGATAAAGATATCTCGACGTACGACTTGGCATTCGCCACGTCCGGCCCCAATACGCAGGCCGTTCAAGAGATGCACGTACGCGTTGTATATCGTTGCAAAAGCAGCATCGAGGGCTTTGCGTTCTTCGGGAGGCACGTTTACAGGGCACGCTAGCGCAGCTGCTCGGCGATACCTGCCTTGCTTCGACGCGTACTCTGATACCACGGCCAAGAAATTGTCGACGTCGGCAGGAACGGTGTCGCCATTGATGAACACGAGAACAGAACCTGTCGCGACCTCTGCACCACAGTTGCGGCCTTCAGCAATCGTCTGTCTGCGTGCGTCAGTGTGGCATACAACGTGATCTGCATGCGCACGCGCGATGTCGATCGTACCATCAGTACTTCCGCCATCGCTTATGATAAGTTCGGCATCCCATTGTGCTCGCTTACTACGCGTGTACACCGACAGCACGTTGTCGAGAATCTTCGCCTCGTTCAATACCGGGACAACGATGCTTATTGTCATATCAGAAACGTACGGTCACGGCAAAAGGATAGAACAATCCGAACCGCGTGCCTTTGTGCGAGAATTCAAGCGTTGGACCCGGAAGGCGTATAATATTCAGGCCTTGAATAAGATAGTTTATGAATCCGATCTTCGACTTCGGAATAATTTTCACGAGATCATAGTCGAGGCCCAACATAATCTTGCCATCTACTGGCTCGAGCGATCCGTCTGCATGCTTTCTTCCATAGTTGTCAATGCCATAGCCAACAGTGAGCATTAGCCAATCAGGCCAGTATTCTGCCCATGTAGAAGGCATCATGTTATTCACGTTCATTGATAGCCAGAACGCAGTGGAATTATAATCGTCGATAAAGGTTTTCGGGCGCTCGGTAATCGTCGTATTACCTGTCCATTCAGCCGGGACGTAACTCGCTCTGGGATGGAAATTCTGCAAAAAAGGAACATACTGTTGTCCGACGTAGAAGCCCGTACCAACAATGTTACCAATAGCATCCGTCGGTGAAAATCCCCACTGCTTTGCAAAGCCGTCTTCGACTTCGACGTACATACCGTATGCAAGTCCCATCCCTGCTCCGATTGCCGTTCCTGCATCGACGTCAAAGCCGCATTCCATCAACAGATCGCCGCTAAGGCGCGACATGATGTAGGCGGCGTAGAAGTGCCCCATTTTATCGAGACCCTTGGCGTACTGAATGTCTTCTACAAAGTGAAAGGGTCCGCGATCGTCCTTCCACCAAGCATTGGATTGGTTTATATGAAGGCCGATGACAAGCGCTGAGTATCCAAGAGCTAGTCCTACCGTAGGGATTGGCTGGATGGATGTGACTTTCCGTGGCGTACCGCCAAAAAAGATCACTCGCGGGTTATCGGCATACTTAAACTCGGATTGCGGTATGAAGATGCTGTCTTCACGCTGAATGGAGATGCTGTCTTCACGTGCTCCGGCTTGTAGAGCCATTGTGCTAACAAGGAGCATGACTACGACGATGTTACAGTTCATCAACGCGGACGTGCATCTCCACAACTGACTTATCAAGCAACGCGGGGAAGTATGCAACTACATCACTTGGTTTAGGACGTCCACCCGAAAAGCCGGTAACGGAGGGAGGTCCGGTGAGAATAAGAGGAGCGATTTCTTTGCCGAAGCGCTCTACAGCGAGTCTGTCGGACGACCGAACACCTACACGTAGTGTGACCTCGTTTGGCACAATAGGTGGGGCCAATCCAACAAGGCACGCATTCATACCTACGAACTCAGAGCGAATCTCGTCGAACTCCAATCCAAGGTTTTTTAGTCGTCCACGCAGAATGCGGTCCGCGGCCTGAGCCTTTTCCAGTGCGTCTGGTGCGGAGTACGTTAATGACCCAAAAGAAATGTAACCATCGAGGTATGCTGCACTAACCTTGTAGAATGGTGTAGCAGGACGTCCCTGAACGCCAAACACGCGCACTCTGTCGTTACCTAGATCTTCGAGTTTAATGCTTGTAAAATCTGCTACACAGTCGGGAGTGATGTACTCGCGTGGGTCGCCAATTTCGTACAACAACTGCTCTGCAACGGTTTCACGCGTAACCATGCCGCCCGTTCCCGGGTGTTTGGTGACGATGAACGTTCCGTCGGCCGACGCCTCTATGATCGGGAATCCCGGTATCGTTAGGTCTGGAACACTACGCCAGTCTCCAAGGAAATTTCCACCAGAAGCTTGGGCACCACACTCGTTGATGTGTCCCGCGACTGTCCCCGCTGCCAACAGATCCCACTCGTCTTCTTTCCATCCAAACGCATGAATCATTGGTGCGAGCGTTAAACCGGTGTCTGTTGTTCGGCCTGTTATCACGATCTGTGCCCCCTGCCGCAACGCCTCTACGACCGGCCACGCGCCGGTATACACATTCGCACTTATCACGCGATCGGCAACGGTACTAATCGATTCACCCGATTCCATGTTGAGAAGTTTGTGTCCATCTTCAACGAGCGAATCGATACGATCGAGAATATTATCACCTAGTACCACACCAATACGCAGCCCCTTAATCCCCTTTTTACGCGCGACTTCAAAGATTTTGTCGCGAGCTGCTTCGGGATTTACGCCACCACCATTCGTAATGAGGGTGATGTTGCGTTCCATAAGTATGGGAAGGATTTCATCGCAGACGTCGATTAAATCACGTGCGTAGCCCAATTCTGGATTGCGCATTTTTTGCTTCTGCAGAATAGACATGGTCACTTCTGCGAGGTAATCCATCATTAGGTAGTCGATCGGACCACCAGTGACTTGTTGCAATGGTGCGCTTTGCAAATCACCCCAAAAACCTTGTCCTGATGCGATACGAATGGTTTTGCTCATGCCTTTGGAATTCTGCCCTTGGGGTTTGCGGTAGTAGTGTAAACGCGGCGTATTTCGCAGCCGCACCAGGTGTCAAGCACGCGCATTAAAGCCGCTTCTGAGAAACGAAAGATACGAAAGGTGACGTGGCGAAGATGTCCATCTACGATGGCGAGCGTGACCTTTGTCCACAGCCCGAGGCGCTCAACATCGGCACGGATGACACTCTCGAACCGAACAGCCTTGATGCTCTCGAACGCGATTGCTCGGAAAACAAAGCCATGCGTTTTTACTAGCGTGCGCTGCAAGTACACACGGGTCAGAATTTGCGAGAACTGTACGGCAAGAATGAGTGGCAGCGCGTAGAAGTAAATGCGGGGCTGCGGACGCACGATGAGGAATACTGCCAGCAAAGCCGATAGAGACAGGCCCACAACAGATATAAGCACACCGGGCGCACTTACAAATGACGTCCGATCCTCACCCATTCGTAGGCGCCGCACATCGAGGTTATCCGAAATCTGACGGAATGCTAGAGCGCCATATAGCATAATCGCGAATACGAATGCTACATAGCAGCCGTGCAACAGTAGTGTTGAGCGATCTATCTCCAACCTAGCGTCCTTGGTGGCTGGCGAAAAAAGGTTGACATTTGCATTGCAAGTATCTCCATCGTCACAACTAACTGAGCACCGATGGATCCGTTAGCGGAACGCCTGCGACAAGAGCGAGAGCGACAAGGCCGCACACTCCGTGAACTTTCTGCGGAGACGAAGATACGTGAGCCATTTCTAGAAGCGCTCGAGAAGGGTCGATACAATGTTTTGCCCGCCGTGTATGTGCGGTCATTCATTCGCACTGCAGGCGCGGCACTGCATATCCCGGCAAAGGAAATCGCAGCCCTCATGAACGAGGTCTTCGACCCCGATGAAGACGATACAAGTGCGCGTCTTCCGGCGAGCCAACAGCCTCTGGCCAAGCCCCCTTCAAAGCCCCTTGTTAATCCCCTAGCCAAGCCTGCTGCGATCTTGTCACTGCTCGCACAACGTCCAAGGAGCCTTCGCTCGCCACTGGTCATGGCCATGGCTATCATTGCGTGTATTGCCCTTGGTGTGCTGATCTGGGCACTATTTCTACGAAGCTCTGGGGACGGCACCCAGGCGTTGCCAGTGGGCGCGGATTCAGTCCTTGACGTCGATGCAAACCAAGGGCTTGGCGGAGGGGGCTCAGGTCAAGGGGCCATCGCAGAAACTGATAGCATAATCTTGACGGCTCATGCTCGCGACACCGCGTGGTTGAATATTACGAGTGACGAGAAGCGCACACAGCAAATCACGGTGCTACCGGGTGCCGAGTATCGTTGGTCCGCTATGCAAAAGTTTGTTCTGTCAATAAGCAACGCCGGTGCCGTGACCTTTGCGCGCAATGGACAGGAGCTCAAGCCTTTCGGTAAAAACGGCGAAGTTGTGCGGTCTGTGACGATTACACGCAACGAGGTCAAGTCTTCATCCTCGGTAGTGCGTTCCCCAACCAAACCCGCGCCTGCTGCTGTGCGCCCGATTATTACACCAGCTCCACCACAGCGAGTTGACCCGAACAAGCGCACGAAGCCAGAGCCGTTTCCAAGGCGTTAGTGCCATCCAACACGTCGGTCATGACCGGGTGGTGGGCTCTAGACCTGTAAGCGCACTATGTCGTGCAGACGGAGTACTCCCACACAGCGACCAGCGACCGTGACTGGGAGCACACTTATCTGCTTCTCACGACGCTCCATCTGCTGTAGCGCTGTATGCAGCGTGGCGGAGGGTTCGATCGTTACAGGAGTCGATATCATCACGTCTTCTATACGTAGGGTTGCAAGTGAGCTGGCGTTCTCGATGACAATGCGTCGGACGTCTCCGTCCGTCAGGATGCCCTTGAGCAAGCCGTGCTCGTCAACCACACACACAATTCCGAGCGCTTTGGCTGAAAGTTGAGCTAGCGCTTCAACTAACATCGCACCGGGTTGCACAACGGGCAGTCCTTCGCCTGAATGCATCACATCCTCTACAGAACGCATCATTGCCACACCAATCATCCCCCGTGGGTGTGAGTGTTGCAGACGTCCGCTAACATCACCCGACATCATCGCTGCGCCCACAGCCAAGAGATCGGCAGCAACCAACGCCGTCGTCGTGCTTGCTGTCGGAAGGATGTCGTCGGGGTCAAGCTCGCGTTCAAGGGGCGTAAAGAGTGTTATGTGTGCAATTCGCGAAAGTGAGCTGTTTGCACGAGCGGTAACAGCTACGATCGACGCGCCAACATCCTTGGCCAAGTTGCACAGTTGAACTACTTCTGCGGTTTCGCCACTTTTCGAAAATGCTACGAGGCAATCGTTCGCATTCAGGATTCCACTGTCACCGTGCATCGCTTCTACAGGGTGAAGGAAAATCCCGGGAATCCGCACGCTGGTGAGGGTTGCGGCCATTTTCCGGGCAATAAAGCCCGACTTGCCCAGGCCTGTCGTGAGCACCTTACCGGCGGTTGCAAGCGCCGCCACCGCGGCCAAGTAGTTGTCGTCAAGCTGGGGGCCGAACTTATCCAAGCTTCGGATCTGCCACTGCAGTGCTTGTCGTGCGTGAACGAGGATGGTGTTATCCATAGAAGAACTCATGGTACAAAAATGCAGACCAAAAACGATCGAGCCCTCTGCCGTTTACACGACAGAGGGCTCGATCAGAAATTCAGTCGCTAAAGTTTAGCGAACGACTGTCAGCGTCTTCGACAGTACAACACCTTCAGCGGTAAGCTTATACATGTAAGAGCCTGAAGGAACTTCAGCGCCAGAAGCATCGCGACCATTCCATTCGATCGCATATGAATTGGTTGTGCCCGACACTTGCTGGTTGTATAGTGTTGAGAGGACATTACCCAAGAGGTCAAAGATTTCAAGCTTAACATGCGTGCGGTTTGGAACTTCAAAGCGGATTGTTGTTTGTCCGTTTGTTGGGTTCGGATAGTTGTCGGCGAGAGAGATATCGCCGGCCGTTACAACCACATTGATAACGTTGGAGAAGTTCTCCGAATTATCCTTGTCAACCTGACGCAAACGATACTCGTAGGACGTCCCGGTTTTCACATTCGCATCAAAGAACTTGTAGTTCGTTGTTTGCGTTGTGTTACCAGCACCAGCTTGCCATCCGATTGCTGACCATGGCATTTCCTTAGAGTTTGAAGCATCGGCGCAGCTTAGACCTGCTGCCGCAGTAAGATTTGTTGCTTGTGCAACAATGCGACGTTCGATATGGAAGCCCGAGTTATTCTTTTCTGATGCTGTTTCCCAGAACAAATCGACACCAGCCGAACGCGCACGTCCGTCAAAGAATGTCAGTTCAACCGGAATAACACATGGGATGAACAACGGTGGGTTTGAATACGAACGAGCACCGAAGTATGGCCGAAGCATCGGAATCCATGAACCACGTGTGAATGTTGGGTACACCTGATTGCCTATTACGCTATTACCCATAGCATCCAAGTGGGCGTAACCCGGATTACCGATCGATGGCGTCATTTGAACCCAGTCACCGCTAAACCGTGTCGACTCGAATGCAAACCGGTTGTCGTTCAGGAGCGTGCCGTTACGTGAACGTGAACGGAAGTTCTTGTCGACCAGAAGTGAACGATTACCGACGCCAAACGCAGGAATGTCACTGTAAAATGTCGTGACCATACCCATACGCGATTCAGATCCACCAAGTTCGTAACCTTCAAGGCCCATTTGAGCAGTTGATGCCCAATATTCGCCCGGCGCGAGGACCACTGGGCTGGCCAGAAGATACGTTACATACTTGCCGAACACTGGGTCTAGGTCGTTATCTGTTTCGTCTTCGCCTCGGCGGCGTATAATGGTTGAATTTGCAATCCGGTCACCTGGGATGCCGCCTTGGTCCTTATAAAGGGAAAAGGATACATTCAGGATGTCCTGGTTGAGTTCAGCCCAATACGCTTGGTATCCGTAGACGGTGTCCTGCGAATAGAGCGTAAATCGCATCGCGAGCTGGCCCGAGGCGTTACCGCCGTCGGCACCAAACTGGGCCTCGGGTGGCATGTACGTAGGCATGTCGCCATAGGTGCTACCGTTGTATTGCGCACCAGGTCCGACGGCGTTCGGCGAAAATGGCCACTGTGTGTTGTTTATGCCACCGAATGCGTAACCACGGTGGTCAAGACCTTTACCCGTGATACCTGAGAACTGCAGTTTCGGAACATCGTTCACTGGGTTCAGAGGGTTGATTTCGTATGCGAATGATGGGCCAAACGTCATTGTAAACGTTGTGAACGTCGAATCGTTTAACGTATCAAGATCATTACCAGGGAAGAAGATTTTGCCTGTGACCTTATAGCGGCCAGGTGTTGTCGTGCGGAAGTTCGCATCAGGGAATGGAAGCAGTACTTCGCGGTTACCAGCAAGTGTTGGAACCGTGATTGTACGGCAGTAGATCTGCTGCGTTTCGTTTCCTTCAGGCTTAATCTGAATACGGACCGAGAAAGCAGGTGCGGCAATGTGCGTGTTGTTTGACAGTTTCACACGAACTGGTACGCGAGTAGCCTGGCTTGCAGGTGCAAGAGTGTATGGCCAGATGAGCTGAATGTTCGAGAATTCAACATCAGTGACTTCGTCAGGATAGAGGATCTTAACGTTATCGATGAAGAAGTTGTCTTCGTCGTCAGCAGGGAACGGAGGTGAAGAGTTATTCAAGCAGCGTGCTCTCAGGCGGAAACGGAAATTCCGTGCGCCTTCATTCACCCAGTTAATCACTGTATCAGGAATTGGGACGGTGATCTTGAAATACTCTGCATCCTTACCATCATCAAAGAAGTCGATGCGCTGACCACCAAGAGGTGCCAGTGGACTATTCGTGAGCTGTTGATTCTTGTTCGTAATGTCAAATCCGCGCACGTAACCGCCACCACCCCAAATACGGAATGGTTGAGCATAGTTAGCTGCTAGGTTTTGTGGGTCAAACACCCATGTTTGAATATTCGTGATGCCATTCAAACCATCCGAGCTCGGCTTAGCAAACTCTACCCACAATTCGTCTGGGTTACGGATAAAGCGAATGGATTGGATTGCTGTTACAGTAGCATCAACGCGGTGTTCTGGGCCGATCAGACGGTTATCAGAGAATCCACGATTGATGTTTGTAAGCTTACCGGAACGTTGGTATGAGATCGAAAGCACAGCATTCTTCTTACGGCTCAGATTAACAGGGAACGAACGGAGTTCGTCACCGCCATACTGACCGAATGGAGGAATGTCGAGCGTTGCGAGTGTCACACGGTTCATGCGTATGACTGGCGACTTCAAGCTGAAGATCTGAGAATTAGCTGCCTTGAACTCACCACGAGGAGGAGGTGGGTTGTTCGTGACTTCGTCACCATCAACAACATCTGCTTCGATGTTAACCCACTTCAAGACCGAAGGCATAGCAGCACCACCGACAAGGTGGAATTCGCGAACGTCATCATTGAAAGTTTCAAGACGGCGCATTACAAACAGACGCAAGCCAGTTGTATCGTCAAACGGCCATTGATCGCCAAGTGGCTGATTGAGTGAGTCTTTCGGCTCAACAATCACGGATGTGATCAAGCGACCGATTTGATCGTCGATGAATTCATTCGGTTCAAACGGAGGGAATGTAACCTTGATGAATTCATATGGAAGGACAAACGTGTTAACAGGCTGATATGGACGGTTTACACCGTTCACATCACTGCGCTGAATGCCCGACAATGTCGAATCCCGCAGATTGGCATCGGTAACGGACTTCGACGTGTTGTACACAATCTTACCCGTCGCTTCATTCATAATGCGGAAGCGCACTTTGAAATTGATGCCCTGGCGGGTGTAATTCACACCGTTTGGACCTTGGACGTCGTTTGTGAGGTTTTGAACAATGGCTACAGGTTGAATTGCGCCAAGACGAAGCTCACCTGCTAGCAACTCGTAGTTGTTTGCCTGTGCCGTTGGTACAACAACCGAGAAGTCGAGAGGAGCGTTGTTGTTCAGAGGACGAACACGATAAAACACGTTGATTACGCGAAGGAAGTTCTTGTACTGCTTGAATCGAATAGAAAGAAAATCCTTTGGTACTGTTTGATCATCATTACGATTGCTGACGGCGCGAAGACCACCGAGCGGGTGCGTAAGAACGTTAAACAAGTACTCTGTTGACTGTGTATACTTAGGCACAGAGAAATCAAGGATGGTATTCGTAGGCATCACCGCAGGGAAACCTGTCCAGTTCAAGCGGCGAGCTGGGCCTGTTACACCAACAGTTGAATTACAACGCATCCATACAACTGCACCGTGTGGCTGCAGCGCTGAACGAGGCGCGATGCCAAAGAATTTTTCGTATTGAATCGTAACTGAAGAGTCGTTACGATTAAGCGTTACCTGTCCGCTAAAGCGATAGTGCTCGCCGATGCCAGGACGGTTGTCTTTAAAGAACGTCACGTCATGTCTCACAGCACCGACGATAGCAGTCTTAGGGCCAATCGGTGTAAGGTTCACATAATAGACGATGAACTTGTCGTTGGCTGGTGAGCGCTTGTAGTAAACGCGGGAGAAATCGTCGACCGCATTGTCCGTGCTGTTGTACACTGACACTTGCAAGTCATCCCAGGCAAATGCAATCAGCGGTGGGCGCGTGCCAACAGGCCATGCGCCAGATCCGTTAAGATTTGCTTCGTCCAGCATTGTATTTACCTTCGTGCGAATCCCTGACGTCATGCTGCCCGTAGGATTATTACCACTTGCCACCATTTGGTAACCCCAGTTATCCATCTGCACATCAGTGACGTCGGTAGGGCCAACTACACGTGTCCTGGTGTCGTCAGACATCGGGTCGTATACGGAGAACACGCCAGGCTGGGTTTCAAGCCGAGTACGTACTGTCGGGAATCCGAAGTTGTCGTATTCGTAGAAGTAACGACGGTTCGACAGTGCGATTAGACCGTTCGTAGAAATGTACAACGAGTCATAACGCACTCCGTTGAAGTAGAATGGGAAACCGATTGAAATCGGACCCGCAAACGCGTCGTCCGTACTATCCTGAACATTGCCAGGATTACGGAAGTAGGCAAAGCCACCATACGTGTTATCGGACGGACTGGTCCAATAGCCACTTGGGATTTGCTTTGCGCCAGAGACGATACGACGCCACGTACCGGGTTCGGTAAGCGTGTCGACGAACGTCGTCGGGTCTGGCCGCCAAAAATCCGGCGCTTCATCGTCGGAGTCGACGAAGTAGTAACCGGTAGAAATAGGTGGAGTGGTTCGTGGATTGTCGGCGTTGAGGGTGAACGGTAGCGGATATGAAGCTACCGGTGCCCGTGGACCGCTCTTACGCAACACGTCCTCACCATCTTTCCCGTCGCCAGCAAAAGCAAGCGTCACGCCTGCAAAACCAGTCACGAGAGCAAGAAGTAGGAGTCTGCCCTTCATGAAAACCTCGGAGATACGGTGAACAAGTACATGAATTTGATTCTTTCGCTATTGTTTGGCGTCGTTAGACGCAGTTTTGCCCAGTTCTTCGCAGAGAAGCATCGTTTAAAATCACCAATTCGACTCTCATAGTCAAGACTTTTTTACTCAATCGTAATACCGAGTGGTTTATTCGGTGATCCTGACTCTTAATAACAACAGTAGCCACACCTAAAAGTTTCGATCGAAACGTCACCAGTTACCCACATCAAATGAGTCGTCTGCTGCATAGGTATCAAGTACACTTGGGTACAGAATCCGTTCTGCCGCTTTCACTCTCAACTCAAGTTCCGCGGCGGTCTCCCCGACGCGTACATCCAAGAATGTCTGGCCAAGAATTGGGCCCTCGTCATAACGTTCATTCACCAAGTGAACCGTCGCACCTGTTTGTCGTTCGCCCGATTGAATCACTGCCTCGTGCACTCGCCGACCAAACATTCCAGTGCCACCGTGCTTTGGTAGCAGTGCAGGATGTATGTTCAGAACCCGGCCTTGTACGGCTTCGATCACCGCTTCTGGGAGCAACCGCATAAATCCGGCCAGGGCCACGATGTCAATTCGCTGATTTGCAATCTCGTCGACGATGCGCTCATTCCATGCTGAAGGTGTCAAGGATCGGTCGAGTATACGAAGTGTTACAGCTAAGTCTGAAGCTACCGTATTTATTCCTGCAATGGCAGACGTAGAAATGATGAGTTCGATGCTGTAGGTGGACCCTTCCCGCAGGCCCCCTTCTATCAGTGCACGCGCCGTGGAGCCAGTGCCAGAGCCAAGAATGGCAACGCGCTTCTTCAAACCATGCGCCCTGATGGCGACCGCTGCGTCAGGCGTCATAAGCAAGTATGGGTGAGAGCCATCGCTCACATTCGTCGATTGTCATACCCTTTCGATGTGCGTAGTCAGCAACCTGCTCCTGCGTAATCTTGCCTACAGCGAAATATTTCGAGTCGGGATGAGCGAAATACCAGCCACTGACACTTGCCGCAGGATACATGGCCAGGCTTTCAGTGAGCGATACTCCCGTCATTTTTTCCGCATCCAACATCGCGAAGAGCTCAGATTTTTCTGTATGGTCAGGGCAAGCGGGATAGCCTGGGGCAGGCCGTATACCTACATAGCGTTCATCTGCGAGTTCGGAAGATGTAAGCGGCGACTCGTCTTTGGAATATCCCCAAAGGTCCGTACGAACCTTCTGATGCAGCCACTCTGCGCACGCCTCAGCTAGCCGGTCTGCAATGGATTTCACCATGATTGCACTGTAATCGTCGTTCTCAGATTCGTATCGAGCACACAATGCGTCTGCTCCTTCGCCTGCACTGACCACAAATGCACCCATATAGTCTTGAATATTCGATGCTTTTGGTGCGAGATAGTCGGACAGTGCCAAATTCGGAACGCCTGAGGCACGCTTGGACTGCTGACGCAGGGTATGGAGGGTTTTGACGTCACTTCCAACGGTCACTTCGATGTCATCGGATACGGAAACTGCTGGAAACAAGCCGCATACAGCGCGCGCGCGCAGACTTCCGTCTGCGATGATCGTGTCGAGCAAGGCATTGGCATCGTCGTATAACTTTCGGGCCTCAACGCCCACACCCGGGATGTCGAAAATGTCGGGATGTCGTCCTCTTAACTCCCAAGCCTGGAAGAATGGCGTCCAGTCGATGAACGGCCTCAGAACAGCTAGATCAACTGTATCAAACGCCGTAACACCCATCGTTCGTGGTTCTACAGGGGTTGACGTATCGATGAACGATAGTGCAAAGCGATTCGCTCTCGCGTCGTCGAGAGATAAGTACTCCTTCGTACCAGCGCGTCGGCTGTATTCTAGGCGGACGTCGTTGTATTCTGATCGGATGGCGTCGAGATATACTTGGTTGCCCTTCTCGCGCACCAGAGCACTCGCCACCGGTACGGCACGTGAAGCGTCAAGTACATGCAGAACGGCGCTGTTGTATGACGGTGTGATCTTGACAGCCGTATGTGTCTTCGATGTTGTTGCACCGCCGATAAGCACAGGTGTTGTGAAGCCCCTACGCTCCAGTTCTTTAACGACATGCACCATCTCATCAAGCGATGGGGTGATCAATCCCGACAACCCAATGATGTCCGCCCCTTCGGCCACGGCGCTATCGAGGATACGCTCGGAAGAAACCATCACACCAAGGTCGACAACTCTCCAGTTATTACAAGCAAGCACGACTCCAACAATATTCTTTCCGATGTCGTGTACGTCGCCTTTCACCGTTGCAAGTACGATTGTGCCGACGGGCTGTCGCGCGGTACCACTCCTGAGTTTCTCTTCTTCCATGTACGGGAGCAGATAGGCAACGGCTTTCTTCATCACACGCGCAGACTTTACAACCTGAGGAAGAAACATCTTACCCGCACCAAACAAATCGCCGACTTCATTCATGCCCGACATCAACGGTCCTTCGATGATGGACAGTGGCGACGTGTAGTTGTGACGTGCCTCTTCGACATCAACATCGATGTACTCGGTTATGCCTTTCACAAGCGCATGCTTCAACCGTTCATCGACATGGTCGTTGCGCCACGCCTGAATTGCAACCGGATCTAACTCCTTTGCCTTGACGGAGTCTGCAGCAGCCACCAGGCGTTCGGTTGCGTCCGGTCGTCGATTTAGAAGCACATCTTCAACAAGCTCAAGCAGGTCTTTGGGAATCTCATCGTAAACGTCAATCTGCCCCGCATTCACAATGCCCATATCCATACCTGCCTGAATGGCATGGTAAAGAAAGGCAGTATGCATTGCACGCCGCACAGGTTCGTTGCCGCGGAACGAAAACGAAATGTTCGATACGCCGCCGCTGATTTTGCAAAGGGGCAGGTTCGCTTTAATCCAATGCGCCGTGCGCAGATAGTCTACAGCATAACCATTGTGCTCGTCCATGCCCGTAGCAACGGTAAGAATGTTTGGGTCGAAGACAATGTCTTGTGGCAAAAGACCAACATCGATTGTTAGAATGCGATACGCGCGTTCGCAGATTTCAATACGCCGTTCGAATGTGTCTGCCTGACCCTGTTCATCGAAAGCCATAACGATTATCGCAGCACCGAAATCGCGACAGATCGTTGCTCGTCGTTTGAATTCATCTTCACCATCCTTCAGCGACAGTGAATTCACGATGCCCTTGCCTTGCATACATGCGAGACCAGCTTCAAGCACAGACCACTTCGACGAGTCGACCATGAAAGGCACACGTGCGATGTCAGGCTCAGACGCAATGAGGTTGATGAAGGTCTGCATCGCCTTCACTCCATCAAGCATTCCCTCGTCCATATTTATGTCGATGATCTGCGCACCATTTTCAACTTGCTGTCGCGCGATGTCTACTGCCTTCTCGTAATCGTCGTTCAGAACAAGTTTTGCAAACGCACGCGAGCCCGTTACGTTCGTGCGCTCGCCGACGTTTACGAAGTTGGTCTCTGGACGTAGTTCAAGGGGCTCGAGGCCCGAAAGGCGCAGATATGCTGGTCGCTCAGGAATACGGCGCGGTGCCACAGCCCGTACGGCTTCTGCCATTGCTCGTATGTGTTCAGGTGTGGTGCCACAGCAGCCACCAACAATATTCAGGAAGCCTGCTTCAGCGTAAATCCGTGCCTGTTCCGCCATATACTCAGGCGTTTCGTCGTAGCCACCCATTGCGTTCGGCAGTCCTGCGTTGGGGTACAATGAAACGAAAGCCGTGGCAACCGTGCTGACCTCTTCGATGTACGGACGCATCATTGCAGAACCAAGTGCGCAATTCAAACCAAACGATAAAAGGTTTGGTGTATGCTGCAGTGAAATCCAAAACGCAGCCGGCGTTTGACCTGACAATGTTCGTCCGGACAAATCGGTAATCGTTCCCGAAATCATTATCGGCATACTCTGCAACCGCTCCCTCGTCGCGGTATCGGGAAGCCCGTTCTCATCACCCGCGGCCAACTCTGCGATGGCTTTGATTGCTGCCTTTGCATTTAGCGTATCAAAGACCGTTTCAATAAGCAGCAAATCGATGCCCCCTTCGACCAGACCCATTATCTGTTCTTTGTATGCATCGCGTACCTGCGCAAATGTAGCAGCGCGGAAACCAGGGTCATTTACGTCAGGCGACAGCGACAAACTCTTGTTCATCGGACCCATTGCGCCGGCTACGAAACGGGGCTTGCCAGGGGTCTTTATGGTCATGGCATCAGCGGCCTCGCGCGCGAGTCGCGCTGCTTCGCGATTCAATTCGCGGACTACATGCTCCATGGCATAATCTGCCTGCGCTATGCTTGTGCTATTAAACGTGTTCGTTTCGACAATGTCGGAGCCGGCTTCGAGATAGGCAGTATGAATGGAACGAATTGCATCGGGCTGCGTGAGCACGAGCAAGTCGTTGTTGCCCTTTAGGGACAAGCTGTGATTTGTAAATCGACGGCCTCGAAAGTCTTCTTCCGTGAGGTTCAAGCGCTGGATCATCGTCGCCATTGCGCCGTCGAGCAATAATATTCGTCGCTGTAAGAGCGAGCGTATGTCGGTCATGTAGATGTGCTGCTGGTGCTGTACTGCGACAAACTTACGGCGTGGACGTCAGGTCTACCACTGCGGTGACAGATATGACATTGTCGATGACAGTGTAGTAAACTCTAATCTGACGCACTGCAAGCACGTACGTGTTGTCCTTTAGCTTTCGCGTTCTTCGATATGGGTGCGGCATCGGATCGAGTCCGAGGATGCGCTCTACGTGTAGTTGTAGCCGCTCCACGCTCTCAACAGGTATGTCTCTGAATGCATCGGGTTCATACGTTATCGTGTATATCGTATTGCGAATGTCTGAGGTCAGCCACCCTGCGACGCTATCCGGGAATGCATCGGCATAAGGCACATATGGCTTAATGTCAAGCACTGGAGTACCATCTAGTAAATCGGTATCCGCAATAATCAACCGGCGCCCGGCTACCTCCAGCAGTCGTGCTACACTTAACCCAATTGGATTTGGCCGATGGGGGGACCGCGTTGCGAAGACACCGCGCTTACCATAGCTCCTCGGAGGAAGCACCTTGGGCTTCCAGCCCGATACCTGATCGAACCATGACAGTATCCATATTCGCTCGAAGCCGCCTAGGTCATGAAGCGCTTGTTCGAAGTTCTTGTGAGGGTGTAAGTCGACAAAAGCCTCAGGCGCACTTTCATAAAGGCCGGGCTGACGAGGAGCATCGTACTTCGACCGAAATGATGTCCGCATGACACCAATCGGTTCAATTTCAATATGCATGGCCGATGGTCAGCGACAGGAAGATGCCGCCGAAATCTCGGACGGGATTGTTGCGAACGCTCTCGATACCGCTACCACCAAATGGTATTGCGAAGTATCGCAATTGAACGCCAATGAGACTGCCGGTCGCCGGACTGCCAAAGAACGAACCCACGCCAATGACGCCGCCAAGGCGGACGTAGCTCGTCGCGTGACCAAATGCGGCGAAGAAATCGTAGTACTGTCCATCGCGTATGTACGGCGTAGACATGATGTACGTGGGAGTAACACCCAAGCTGACAAACGGCCTGAACGTCTCCTGTAAGGCATCGCGAAACACTCGGTACTGAGCACCGATTGTAAACGGTATCATAAACAATCGGTTTACTTTATTCGATACAACGGGAATTGGACCAAGAAAGGCATTCTCAAATTCATCCGTGTTGCGGCGCCCCGATATGCCGAGATGCAAGAAGCCACTTAGGTTGGTCGTGAGCTCTTGTTGAATGAAGCCGCCAATACCCCAACCACTTGCTGAAAACAGTAGATCGAGACCGATGCCACGCTTGGCTGGTGCATCAAGGTCGATGCCGCCGATGAGTGGTTCTGCAGGTTCGAAAACCATGACGCTGTCCGTCGTCGTTGGTTCTTCGCCCGTAATCTGCGCCTGCAATGATGTTGTAGCAACGAACAGCATAGCGGCGAAAAAGAGGCGATATAGGTGGCGGACATTTTGCACTTGCTCTAAAATAGTCATCTCATGAAGATCGTAGTTACGCGAGCGTGCGTGTGGATAACAAGGTAAATACCCATGGGTTCCGTAGTTTAGTCGTCCTATGCAGTTGAGCGAATTTCACCGCGTCGTTGACTTTGTGCTGCCCCCAGCGACAGCGTTGCCTGGTGACAACATCGGAATGCAGGTTGCTTCACGTCGTGGTACCGCTCGTAATGTTCTGGTATGTCTCGAAGTGACCGATGCTGTCCTTCAAGAAGCTGACGAAATCGACTGCGACGTCATATTGACGTTCCATCCGCTTATCTACGCTCCTCTGACGCGTCTGGATCGCAACGACCGTGTCGGACGACTCCTGTGTGCACTGATAGAGCGAGACATTGGGCTGATATGCGTACATACTTGGTTTGACGTTTTTCCTCAGGGTACGAATCATGTGCTTGCTCTCCGTCTAGGTCTTAGCCCGGTAGCGTCACTCGACGTATCGGGTATGGGATTGATTGCGACAGCGCAGGCAATACCCTTCGCCACGTTTGTCAAGCATCTAGCCGATGTGTGTGGCGGACCCGTGCGTTACGTCGCACCGCCAACGGAGGTAGTGAACCGTGTTGCCCTCGTAGGCGGCAGCGGTATGTCTTTGTTCAATAGGGCTCTACAGAGCTCTGTCGATGTCTTTATTACGGCGGACGTCAAGTACCACGCGTTTCACGGTGCCGACGGTGTTATAGGTCTTGCCGATCCCGGTCATTACGAGATGGAGCAATTCGTTCCTGAAGGTCTGGTGCATGCTATTCGACCGCATCTGTTTGGCGATGCCAAGATGCGCGCAACGAGCGTCGTCACCAATCCCGCGCGCTGGTCAGTACCCGAGCGCATCCATTCCCTTACGCATTCATTTACTCAGTAGGACGCGTCATGCAACAAATTTCCCTTTTGGCACAGCTGTCAGCTGTAGATGCGCAGCTCGACGATTTGCACGATGACCTCGGTGACCTGCCAGCGATTGTCAAGCGCCACGAGACGATCGTACGCGAACGCCTGCAAGTTGCCGAAGCAACACAGCAGGCACTGCGCGATCTAGAACACCTTCGGGGCACTGCTCACGTAACGATGCAGGAGCTTCAGGACAAAGAAGCGCGCCTGGCCGAGCAACAATTCCAGGTGAAGAACAATCGGGAATTCGATGCTATAACAAAAGAGATGGAAGGCAGTAAGGTTAAGCGCGCAGATCTTGAGGAGGCGCTGAGAACCGGACACGTACGTGAAGAAAACCTGCGGGCAACGCTTGAGCAACAGCAGCGTGAGCTCGACGAAGCAAAGGAAGTGCTTACCGAAAAAGAGAAGGAACTCGAAGAGTTGTCGGGAGACCAAAACGATGAACTGAAGAAGTATATCGCAATCCGTCGTAAGCTCGTTCCTCAAATCGAGAGCTCACTTGAAATTGAATACGAACGCATACGTACGTTCCATCGCGAAGCCGTCGTACCTCTGCGCAAAAACAGTTGCTCGGGATGTTATTCCGCTATTCCGTCACAGCGCATCATGGAAATGAAATACAATCGGGAAAAAATCTACACCTGCGAAAACTGCGGTCGCATTCTCTATAGTGAGGATATTGCCGTGGACGTAACCGCTGTAGTTGAAGGGAACGTTTGACGCGGTCGGACAATTGGGGGTGACGGGCAGTCGCTTGTAGAGTTTACTCTGCAAGAGGAAAGTCCGAACTCTACAGAACAGCACGCTTTCTAACGGAAAGGCGATGACGGCGAAAGCCGGAGTCGACGGAAAGTGCAACAGAAAACAAACCGCCGAACGTAAGTGCGGTAAGGGTGAAACGGTGGGGTAAGAGCCTACCAGCGGCTGGGTGACCAGTCGGCTTGGCAAACCCCGTGCGGAGCAAGATCAAGCAGAACCAGGAGCGCTTCGGCGCTGGAGTGTCGTTCTCATTCCGGTTTCGGCCACCTGGTTCGGGTAGATCGCTTGAGGCCGTCGGCAACGACGGTCCCAGATAAATGACTGCCTCCCCGCTTGTCGGGAAGACAGAATTCGGCTTACAGGAGCCTTCCGTTTCCGATCGCGTCATGCATTCCTATTCAGTGCCCGACCAGTGGCCAACCGACCCCGTGCTCGTTGAATTCCTTCCGGAATTCGTCGAGCAATGGCTTGTCGATTTACACGAACCGTTCGATGCAATGCTCGAGCGACACAATGTTGAAGAGTTGAACCGTCTTGGTCACACAATAAAGGGTTCCTTTCTTCAGTTCGGCTTCAAAGACCTGTCCTTGTTAGGCAAGGAGATAATGCACGAAGCACAAGCTGAGAATTGGGACGGTCTTCTCGAAAAGATTAAAGCGTTAAAACTCATCCTCTATGGGATGAAACAACGATTGGCGAACGACTCATCGCCGGAGTGACTATGCCTCGTCCATTTCAGATGCTAAGCCTGTGTGCCGTCTTGATGTTATTCGCTGCTGTGGCAGGTGTCGCCCAGACACGTGTCGTCGTGCTGCCGTTTCGAAATATGGACGGTGAAATCAGATACAACGCATGGTCGATGCAATTATCAGATTCGCTCACGAAGGCTATCATGGGTACCGATCCTTCACAAACGAAGTTTGTGATTGTACCGCACGACTCAGTAGAAATGGCCATTAGCGAACTCAATCTCGATCCTACTAATCCCCAGTACCAGTCTGATGTTTGGAAGGCAGTGAAGGGCTTGCGTGCAGTGATGGTAGTGCAGGGTAATTATTTCCTTCGTGGAGACCGCGTATTGATGAATGCATACGTATACGATATGTACACACGCATGCCTCACGATACCTGCTTTGCTAAGGATATTTATAAAACGCCTACTACGTACATGGAAGCAATTCCTGTTATTGTTAAGAAGCTATATCCGGCTCTCCTTGAATGAAACCCACCACTACGATCATTGAACTGCCAGTTCTCACCTCGCCCGGCGCTGAGCCGCGCCGCCCCGAGTGGCTGAAGGTTAAAGCCCCGGGTGGCGAAGATTACGCACGCCTTAAAACCATGATGAGGAGCAAAGCGCTTCACACTGTGTGCGAGGAAGCTCGTTGCCCGAACATTAGTGAGTGTTGGAACGCGGGCACGGCAACATTCATGATTCACGGTGACACGTGTACACGATCGTGTGGATTCTGTGCAGTGAAGACGGGACGTCCTCTGGCTGTTGACCTTGATGAGCCCCGCCGTGTCGGAGAAGCCGTTCAGGCAATGGGCCTCAAACACGCCGTTATAACATCAGTGAATCGCGACGAGCTAAAAGATGGTGGCTCGGAGATATGGGCACAGACAATTGCCGAGGTGCGATCCGCCAGCCCGAATACAACCATCGAAGTTCTTGTTCCCGACTTCAAGGGCAACATGCAGAACCTACATCGAATCATCGATGCACGCCCAGACGTGCTCAACCACAACACCGAAACCGTTCCGCGCTTATACAAACGTGTACGTCCCCAAGGCCGTTACCAGTGGTCGCTCGACCTACTGGCCGAAGCAAAGCGTTGTGGCATGAGAACGAAGACTGGCGTTATGCTGGGGCTTGGTGAGCAACCCGATGAAGTATTGGCAGTCATGCGTGACCTTCGTAGTGTTCATGTTGACGTCCTCACGCTTGGCCAGTATCTGCAGCCAACCAAAAATCACCTTCCAGTCGATCGATTTGTCCACCCAGATGAGTTTAAGCATTACGAAACGGTTGGGCTAGCCATGGGCTTCGGTATTGTTGAGTCCGGCCCTCTGGTCCGCAGTTCCTACCACGCTGAACGTCACGTCTGACGGTCACCGTTCTCAATGATGCGCGCAACAGTTCTCGGAAGCGGTACATCAACAGGCGTTCCTTCTGTTGCATGCGACTGCGCAACCTGTCGCTCGGAAGATCCGCACGACAAGCGTCTACGGACTTCTCTCCTGCTGCAAACTGCCACCACCACAGTCGTCATCGACACCTCGCCTGACTTTCGTCAGCAGATGCTGATGCATGCCGTCATGGACATCGATGCGATTGTATTCACGCATCATCACTTCGATCATATCGGTGGCTTTGACGATATACGGCCGTATAACTTCCGCAACGGAAAGCCCCTTCCCATTTATGGGATGCCCCGTACCATCGAGATTGTTAAGCAGACATTCCCATACGCCTTCAACGAGCCAGAACAACTCGGTGGCGGTGTGCCCAAAGTAAACATACACGTGATTGACAGCAGTGCGTTCACGATCGGCGACTTAACATTCTTGCCGATTCCGATGTTGCACGGCTCAATCCAAGTCAACGGATATCGCATTGGCAACCTTGCATACTGCACCGATACAAACGCAATACCAGAGGCTAGTATGGGGCTGCTCATGGGGCTCGATGTGCTCGTTCTCGACGGTCTGCGCTGGAAAGCTCATACAACACATTTCACGATCGATCAGGCGTTGGCTATTGTCGACCAACTCAATCCGCGCATCACATATCTAACGCACATTGCGCACCAGGTAAAGCACTCTGAAGGTGATGCTTACTTGCCTCCACACGTTCGTCTAGCGTTCGATGGACTCACGATTGATCTTGACACCCCTATCACGAAATGATAGAGGCATAAAAAAAGCCCTGCCGGGGGAAGCAGGGCTAAGTCACGTTTCTGACGACGCCAAGGAGGGGGATGCGCAGTTCATTACGCGCGCCATCAGAACTCCCCTACCGACGCACGAAAAACTACTTTAGTTTATTCAGTTTCCGTCAGCGGCTCTTCGTCCTCTTCAACTCCTGCATCAAGCAGTAGAGCCAGTTGACGCCTAAGTGTCTTGTGGTCTGTGGTTACGCGGACACCTTCGTCCATATCAAGGATTGTCGTTGTGGTCTTTAGCAAGTCGTCGATCTCACGGAGTTTTGGCAGATCGGAGAGCGAATTCAGTCCAAAAATTCGCAGAAACTCCTCAGTCGTACCGTAGAGAAGCGGCTTTCCAGGGGTTTCGGACCTACCCACCATCACGACAAGACCCTTTTCAACAAGAGAATTCACGACTTCGCCAGCGTTGACACCGCGGATAGCATCTACTTCGACTTTTGTGATGGGTTGTCTGTATGCAATGATCGCAAGCGTCTCGAGTGCTGCTTGGGTGAGACGTTTGCGACTACGCGATTTCAGAAGACGCTGCACAAGTTGGCCGTGCTGAGGCGTCGTTGCAAACTGATAGCCCCCTGCCACCTTTAAGACGCGAAACGGTCGATCGGTTATCTCTAGGTCGGAATTGATTTCATCGACGAGGTCATCAAAGTAGCCCTGTCGGACGTCGAACACTTTTTTGGGCACTTCAATAGGCACTTCGCCTTCAAGAGGTAAAGTCTGCTGGCCAGGTACCTCCTGCGTTGGGTCTTCGAGCACAAGAATGCGATGCATCATTCGAACCGTGAGTGGTTCCTCACTTGCGAAAATCAGCGACTCGAGTGCATGCCGCTGGTCTGCGCGCTCGAGTGTAAAGAAGTATGGGACGTTAAGCCGTGGTACAGGCTGCTCTTGTTCAATCTCAGTCATGGGCGGGTTCCGTTTCGACGGGGGCTTCGGGTTCAGCAGCGGCTTCTTGCTCATCTGCAGTTCGTGTGGCAATAACGATGTCATCGAACGATTCGTCCTGTTGAATCCGAATCATTGCATTCTTTACTAATTCAAGTAGTGCAAGGAAGGTCACTACAATATGCATTTTTGAAAGTCCACCGACGAGTTCGAAGAATCGCACAGCGGGACGTAGCCTTAGCGTGTGCATGATCTCTTCGGCCTTTTCTTCGACTGTTACTGAGTACCGAGTTATGACGTGTGCCTCCGGCTCGTCCGGTGCCCGCTCAATCGCTCGCTTCAACGCCTTCAACAAATCAAATAGTGTAGCGTTGCGATAGTTCCCGCTTTCTATGGCATGAATCTCTTCGGCTTCAAACACCTGACGATACATGACGTAGCGTTGTTCTTCGTGCTGGATGTTCAACGATTCTGCGGCCTCCTTGAATCGCTTATACTCAAGCAAACGCCGAACGAGCTCTGCACGCGGATCGTTCTCGTCGACGCCATCTTCACCTGGTCGAATACCTTCTTCGCGCGGAAGCAGCATTGCTGCTTTGATTTGTACGAGCATCGATGCAAGCACAACAAACTCGCCAGCGAGCTCAAGATCGAGCAATTCCATTTCTTTAACATACTCGAAGAACTCTTGTGTTATCGACGCAATGGGAATGTCGTAGATATCGAGCTCGTCGCGTCGAATAAAGAATAGAAGAAGATCGAGTGGACCTTCGAAATTTTCGAGTTTTATGCTATACATGGGTTAACGTCCCTCTTTAAAAATGCGAGGTACACGAGCCGATACCGATGTCGTGATATCGTACGGTATGGTGTTTGCCCAACCCGCAATATCCATCGCATCGATCGACTGCATGTGGCCATCGGCATTTTGCTGACGTCCGAGGAGCGCAACGTCATCGCCAATTGCGACGTCGTGGTTGCCAACATCTACCATACACTCATCCATGCAGATCGCGCCGACAATGGGGTATCGGTTACCCCGAATTAGGCATGAAGTTTTACCCGTCAACGCACGATGATAGCCGTCCCCGTAGCCAATTGGAACTGTCGCAATGGTAGTGTCATGCGAAGCCATCCAGCGTCGTCCGTAGCTGACAGTTTCTCCTGCGTGCACGGTGCGTAGCGAGAGTACTTTGGAGACAATAGACATAACAGGTCGAAGCGTATACATGTCGTTGTGTGGGGACGCGTATCCATACAGAGAAAGGCCTGGCCGCACCATCGTGAACAACGACTGCGCGTTCTGCCATACGGCGCCCGTATTTGCAGCGTGTACTATCGCAAAGGTATGACCTGAGGCCGAGAGTTGTCCGAGAACGTCTTCGAAGACTAACAATTGTTCACGTACGTAAGAACTATCCTGCTCGTCCGATGTTGCGAGGTGAGTGCAGATGCCCTCGATATCAAGGTTTTTGCACTCACGCAAAGCGTCGCAGAAGTCAGGTGCATGCTCGACCCGCACACCATCTCGCCGCATGCCGGTGTCCACATACACGTGCACCCGCGGTCGAGTGCCAACCGCAGCTGCATTCAACGCTTGTGCTCCACCTATCTCGCACACGACAGTCGTTAGATCGTAGCGAAGAATGTCGGGCATATCTGATGATTCGGGAGGCGTAAGAACCATAATGGGAATCTCGACTCCCGCTTCGCGGAGCTGTATACCCTCATCGACGAATGCAACGCCGAGCATATCGATATTCTGGGCGGCCAAGGTTTTGCTAACCTGAATAATGCCGTGACCATACGCGTTCGCTTTTACCATTCCGAGAACTTTGCGGCCTTGTGCACGCCGCCGTACAACACCGAGGTTCCATTCAAGTGCAGATAAATCGATGATTGCGTTGGTACTTCTCATTGCAATTCCCTCGCTGCATCTACCCATTCGAACGCGTCACGTATTTCAGAGATTGACATTCCTGCACCTAAGGCACACAGCAGCTTGATTCGCGCCTTCTGTCCGTTGAGGTAATCTGCGAAGATTACTCCCGCCGCATGCAAATGCTTCCCAGCGCCTTCGTACGCATACGTGTGCTCTATGCGTCCGACAGGACATCGTGACGTAAGTACGACCGGTATCCCCGTCTCAAGTGCACGTAAGAGCTCGGTGTACACTAACGGCGTAACGTTGCCCACACCAAACGCTTCAATCACAAGTCCGTCGCACCTCGCTTCGAGACATGCGCGCACCAGCGTGTGGTCCATACCAGCATAACACTTCAGCAGAGGTACAAATCGTGGAAGTGTCACTACCTTCATCACCTGCCGGTGTACTGGGCTGCGATACAGCATAACGTGCCCATTCGAGATGTGTCCTAACGGACCAAAATCGAAACTAGTAAATGTTGTTAGTTCTTGAGTATCGGTTTTTGAGGCTTCTGACGCGGCTGTTAAGCTGCCACCCAGACACACAATCACACCGCGATCACCAACATCATCGTGTGCAGCCACCTTAAGAGCGTCACGAACATTGCGCGGTCCGTCCCAATCCGGCTCGCTCGAATTGCGCATGGCCCCGATTACTACGACTGGCTTCGTGGTGCGCACGGTACAGTCCAGAAAGTACGCTGTCTCTTCTAGCGTGTCTGTGCCGTGTGTTACCACAATACCATCGATGTCGTCGAGATCGGCATATGCCTGAACTATACGAGACAATTCGAGCATGCGGTCTGGCGTAACGTGCGGTCCGGGGAACGTTCCGTATTCATGTACGGCAATGTCCACCTCGTCGCGGATTCCAGGTATGCGCTCGAGTATTTCACCGCCGGACATGCTTGGCACGACGCCCCCCCACTCCTTATCGAGGGTGGATGCAATTGTGCCGCCCGTGAAGACGATTACTACGTGTGGCCGGCGGTTCATAATGTACTTGGTAAGGGGCTACGGAAGCCGCGAAGATACCGTGTGCGCTTCGTAGTTTTGCTTCATCATGAATACTGAAACCCAAAACGGCATCCAGACTGCCGTAGCTGCCGATGACTTCTTGCCAATCCATGGGACCGACCACATTGAGTTCTACGTTGGTAATGCGAAGCAGGCTGCCTTTTTCTATAGAACCGCATTCGGCTTTAAACTCCTTGCGTACTGTGGGCCAGAGACTGGCGTTCGCGATCGCGCATCGTATGTGCTAGAGCAGAACAAGGTCCGATTTGTTCTCACAACACCACTTCGGCCCGAATCACCCATAAATGAGCATGTTCATCTCCACGGCGACGGCGTTAAAGTTCTGGCGCTGTGGGTCGACGATGCATATCTATCGTACGAGCGTACAGTTCAGCGTGGAGCAACCTCGTACGCTGTACCGCAAACGTTGACGGATGAGCACGGCGAGGTCCGCACGGCGTCTATTCGCACATACGGCGACACAATTCACACATTTGTTGAACGCAAAAACTATAACGGTCCGTTTATGCCCGGCTATGTCGGACTGGATGATGGGTACGTGACGGAGGACGTCGGACTGCTGTATGTTGACCATTGTGTCGGGAATGTCGAGCTCGGACGCATGAACGAGTGGGTAAAATTCTACGAGGACGCGATGGGCTTTAAGCTCCTCGTTACTTTTGACGACAAGGATATCTCGACAGAGTACACGGCCTTGATGTCGAAGGTTGTGTCTAATGGGACGGGTTTCATCAAGTTTCCAATCAATGAGCCTGCTGCCGGTAAGAGGAAGAGCCAGATTGACGAATACCTCGAATTCTATCGCGGAGCTGGTGTACAGCATATTGCAATCGCAACGCACGACATCATGCACACCGTCTCCGAACTACGCAAACGAGGTGTTGCATTCCTTCAAGTACCGGATGCGTATTATGATGACCTACTAGACAGGGTAGGTCCGATAGACGAGAACCTCGATCCCCTTCGAAAGCTGAACATACTTGTTGATCGTGACGATGAAGGGTATTTACTCCAGATTTTCACAAAGCCTGTTGAAGACCGACCAACGCTCTTCTTCGAAATCATTCAGCGCAAAGGCGCAAAGAGTTTTGGCAAGGGTAATTTCAAGGCACTGTTCGAAGCGATAGAGCGCGAGCAGGATCGTCGGGGCAATCTATAATCATGTTTACAAACGTTTTTCTCAGTAACGTGCAGATGTTATGAAGTCTTCGCCCTCGAAGAAGAAAACCAAAGTCAAGAAGTCTGCTGCCGAACTTGCGCTGCCCACGGCGCACAATCCGTTCCTCGATTCGGTAAATCGGTACTTCGATAAGGCTGTGGCGGTGCTCGACCATCCCACGGGATTGCTCGATCAGATTCGGGTTTGCAATTCCGTGTACTACATGCAGTTCCCAGTGCGCATCAAGGGCGATATCCATGTCGTGCAAGCGTGGCGTGCCGAGCATAGTCACCATAAGATGCCCTGCAAAGGGGGCATCCGTTACGCAGACTCTGTCGATCAAGAAGAGGTGCAGGCACTTGCTGCGCTAATGACGTACAAGTGCGCCGTTGTTGACGTGCCATTTGGTGGTGGCAAGGGGGGCATTCGCATCAATCCGAAGAACTACACAGCGGAAGAACTCGAGCGCGTGACACGTCGTTATACGGTCGAGCTCATCAAGAAAAATTTCATTGGCCCATCGGTCGACGTCCCTGCCCCCGATTACGGCACAGGCCCACGCGAAATGGCGTGGATTGCCGACACGTACCAAGCGTTCGCGAAGGATGAGATCAACGCGCTAGCGTGCGTCACAGGAAAACCCGTTGGCCAGGGTGGTGTGCGAGGCCGAACTGCGGCCACAGGGCGCGGTCTATGCTTCGCTGTTCATGAGGCTGTAAATGACCCCGTGCTGATGAAAAAATTGAAGATGGATATTGGACTTTCGGGCAAGCGGGTTATCGTGCAAGGCTTTGGTAACGTTGGTTATCATGCTGCGAAGTTCCTGCGCGAAGGTGGCGCAGTTATCATTGGCGTAATCGAGTGGGATGGCGCAGTTGTAAACAACAAGGGCATCAACATCGACACGTTAAACGAGCACCGCATAAAAACGGGCTCGATTACTAACTACCCAGACGCAAAGACCATAAAGCATGGCAGTACAGTTCTCGAGCACGATTGTGATATTCTGGTGCCTGCTGCATTAGAATCGCAGATTCACATTGGAAATGCCAAGAACATCAAGGCTAGGATTATTGCTGAGGGCGCGAACGGACCAATCACTGCTGACGCTGAAGAAATTCTGTTGAAGAAGGGCGTCTTCGTGATGCCTGATATGTATGTGAATGCAGGCGGTGTTGTGGTTTCGTATTTCGAGTGGCTTAAGAACATCTCCCACGTGCGATTCGGACGCATGGACAAGCGCTTTGAAGAAGGTTCTAACACACGGCTCGTCAACACCGTCGAAAAACTCACTGGCAAGTCGTTAAGCGTTACTGAACGTCAGATGATTGCACGTGGAGCAGACGAAGAAGACATTGTGAACTCGGGACTTGAGGACACCATGATTTCTTCATACCAATCGATCATGGAGATCTACTACGGCAATCCGAAGGTTAAGGACATGCGAGTAGCTGCCTTTGTAAACTCCATCGATAAGATCGCACAGTCATATCTGTCTTTGGGCATCTTCCCATAGTACGAACTACAACCTCTTCTCGAAGATCACGCTTCACAACAAAAAAATGGGGCAACGCGAACAGCGTTGCCCCATTGTTATTTACGAGTGTGACTTACCGAGCAATGATTAGCGTATATACTGACACAGTGTGGTTAGCGCTAACTGCAATGACATACCTGCCGGATGAGACAGGTACACCACTTGCGTCACGGCCGTCCCACATGAGCTCCGTTGCAACCGTGCTCCCTGTAAGTGTAAGGTTGGTTACCTCAGCACCCTGAAGCGATAAGATGCGTATTGAAGCCCCTTGTGGAAGCCCCCTTATCGATACACCTTCATTCGCTGGGTTAGGGTGGATACTAATTACTGCCACGTCCGCATTCTCGACCGACGAGAAGACTCCGCGACGAAGCTGCACTGTACGTGGGCCCGCAGATGTCTCGATAACTACCGAGGCATCGCCGCCCGAACCAGAGGTTGTTTGTACACAAATTTCAAGAGGTGTACCCGCGACAACCATGCCTGGCAATGTATTTAAAACACGATAGCTGCCAGCACCAACGCCTTCAAGCCGTGCCTGCGTTACCGTTGCAGTGCTACAACGAGCGTCGAGCGATAGAGACACGCAGCGACTGAAGTCTGCCGCGCCTTCTAGGAACATCAGGGTGTCCTGGTTGACGGAGACACCTGCCTCTGCAATGCCATTTACCTGGAAGACAGCGCTGCCGTTTGAAGTAAAGAAGGTTACTGTACCTGTAATTGTACCCATTGCAGTTGGCGTTACAATCAGTTGTAGATCTGAACCGGCACCAGGTGCGAGGACATACGGCGTAGCAGACCCTTGTGCCATGAGCAATGACGGTGGATCGGCCGAGATGGACGTAACCGTAAGCGCACTTCCGCCAGCATTCTTCAGCAAGCCTGCAAGCGTTGTATCGATGCGTGCGCACATTGGAATTGTACCCAGTTCGAGTGTCGCTGAAGCCAGTTCTGGCAGCCCTGGACCATCTGCTGGTACGATGCGAACAACTGCCTTACGTGATGTTACGGTGCCGCACTGATTTGTGATTACAGCCTCGTATTGTCCAGAATCAGCACGCACGATACCTGTCTTACGGTATATCTTTTGGGTTGCGCCAGGAATGACGGCACCGTTCTTCTTCCACTGGTACGTAATTCCTTCGCCGTATCCGTCTACATTCAACGTGAGCGTATCGCCCACTTTTAGGTTTTTGTCTGTGGGCTGAACAGTCACAGCGGGACGCTCAATTACGTTGACAATGGCTTCGTTAGAAACTGCGTCGGGCAAACAGGTGCCGGATACATGCAGCGAGTACGACGCTTCGTCAGCAAGTAGAATTAAAGCGAATCGCAGAGTCTTGGTGTTCTTACCTGGCATGATTGAACCGTTGCGATACCACTGATAGGTGGCACCCGCACCATCTCCATCGGCAAAGAGTGAGACTGAGTCGTTTTCACAAACGTTTTTGCCTGTTGGCTGAAGCGTGATTTTCGGTCGCAATCCAATGGTTACTTCAGCAGCGTTAGAGGTTGAGGTGCCGTTGCAACCGAAGACCTGAACATCATAGGAGCCAGCATCTGCAGCCTTCGCAACGCCTACTTGGTACGCGGAAGCCGTTGCGCCAGGAATTAGGGCACCGTCCTTTCGCCACTGAAAGGTGGCAGCGCCAAAGTCAGAGGATACCGTCAACTGCAGCGTTCGGCCTTCGCACACAAGCTGACTTTGTGGTTGTGTAGTGATGGTCGGCGGGCCCTTGATCGTAAACGTGTTCGACCGCTTTACTTCCTGTCCGTCCGCAGTATTTACGAGTCGTATCGCGTACGATGTGCTCACGTCCTGCGTTGTCGGAATTGCCCAGATGAACGTGTTTGCAGTGGCTGCAACCGAGTTTGTTAGAACTTGACTTGTGGTAAAGTTGTTGTTTGACAATTCAATTCTAAAGTTCTGAAAACCTGTTTGCGTCCAGTTGATGGTCAGGTTCGTGCCTCGACAAAACGTTCCTCCACCAGGGGCCGTGATTGTCGCGCCTTTCACGGTGATTGCAATACCACCGGTAAGGTTGTGCACATCGCCACCATCGGCATTGCCATTATTATTTACTGCGTTACCTGCGCCATAAAACGTGTAAACACCATGGTCTACCGGAGCCATCCACGTAAAGGGAAATTCGGCCGCCCCACCGGCACCATCTGCCGTGGGTGCATTGTGCGTCAGCTGATTATTCTCGACGTGCGAGTTCGCTCCAGCAGCGAGCGTACCGGCTGCGCCGCCGGCACCATTGACCAACGAAACATTAAATCCAGAGAAGTTGTTCGCCGCGTGCGCGACTGTAAAGGTATAATTGACCAGAGCGCCAGGAGCAACATCTCGAGGGCCGATCAGTGCTACGGTCGTTGCTCCAGATTGGCCACCGTGGCAGAATCCACCACCGCAACCGCCCTGCGAAAGTCCAGTTATGCCGAACTCACGTGCGCTTGAATCCACGACTGCAAACACAAGCATTATGATTGCAAATACCGTGAACAGCTTCGTCGATTGAATACATTGGTTCCAACGGCTCATAATTGTCATCCTCAAAAAGAAACGGGCAGAAGTCGATGGTGACTCGACCTATGCCCGCAAAATATGTTACTACGCAATCTACGAGTTAGCAAATAGATTCGCTTCGACCGTAATGACTTCGCCAACCTTGCTGCCTACAAGGCCCGACTTGCCGACTACGTTGTGGTCTTTTAGCGTAACCGTAAAATCCGTCTTAATGCTAACGAGATCGCCTGAGGCGCGTTTCTTTGTGTCGCTTGACTCCGGTAAGTATGTGATTGTAACATCGGCCGTAAGCGGCTTGGTTACACCATGAAGCGTGAATGTGCCAATTGCCTTCGCAACAGCGATGCGGCGACCGCCGCGGGTTTCAACAACAACGTCGGAAAGACGCTGAACGTCAACCACAATCGTTGGATATTTATTTGCATTTAGCCAAACATCACTGCGCATATGCTCATCGCGCTTCGAAATGGCGGTAGACATGCTCTCAACTTTTACTTCGATCCGACCAGTGGTCAACTCTAGATGAGCTGGATCCAACTTGAACTCTCCTGTTACAGCATCGGCAGTACCCTTAATCTTCTCAAGTGGCGCGTCGCTGTTAAACACGATGTTGCTCGTGCCAACAGCTTTGTTGACCTTGAATGTCTTCTGCCCACCCGTTACGTCTAAAAATCCTGTTCCGGCAAACGCGACTGTACAGGTCAGAACGCTAAGGCACAAAGCCATCATCGATTTCTTCATCAGTATGCTCCTAGTAATGATTATTGCGTGTTACAACACACAATATATCGCATGAATCAGATACAGCGCAAATCACGGAGGACCTCGGCTAAAATTGCAGCCCCGGTTTCGACCTCTTCCTGGGTAGTCTCCTTTGATACCGAGAACCTGACAGCAGCTCGCGACTCCTCGATGGCTCGACCCATTGCTAGCAGCACGTGTGAAGGCTGAAGACTTCCAGAAACGCACGCGCTGCCATTCGATACCGCAATACCTCGCAAGTCCATGCCTTGCAGGACCGCATCGCCGTCATAGGTCTGGGCATCGGGAAACGAAACGTTAAGCACGTTCGGCAGCACACCCTCAGTTGGAGTATTGAAGTTCACGTCAGGAATTGAGCGTGCGATGCGTTCACGGAGGACTTCTATCAAAGCGGACGTATGAGCCGATCGCTCTTTCATTTGCGTAATCGCCGCTCGTGCTGCGGCTGCAAATCCGATGATCAGCGCGACAGGTTCTGTGCCGGCTCGGCGGTTGCGTTCCTGAGCTCCGCCTTGCTGATGTGCTTTGAAGTCGATCCCTTTGCGAATGAATAGCGCTCCCACGCCCTTCGGGCCGTGAATCTTGTGCGCAGAAAGAGACAAAAAGTCAACAGCAAGCGCTTGTACATCTACAGAAATTTTACCAAATGATTGTACTGCATCGGTATGAAGTAGAGCGTCGGGTGCCGCAGCGCGAATACTTGGAATGTCATTCACTACGCCCGTTTCGTTATTCGCGTGCATTACGCTAATAAGGGTCGTTGCAATGTTCTCGGCGCTCACAGTGTTCGCCGCCACCCTACCGCTGGCGGTAACAGGCAGGATACGGGTTGGTATGCCTTTTTGGCTAAGCCAGGCAAGGGGCTCGAGGACGGCATGGTGTTCCGTCGCACCACACACAACGCGCGTTACTAGACTGCTTTCAAAGCAGCAACTCTTTAATACGGTGTTGTTCGACTCGGTGCCACCACTCGTGAAAATCACTTCGGCAGGATGGGCATTAAGAAGTGCCGCTAGTTCGTTGCGGGCATCTTCGACGGCTACGCGCGCATGGCGGCCAAGGCTGTAGATGCTGGATGCGTTGCCATACTCGTTGCGAAGCCATGGCAACATCGCATCGAGAACCTCGGGGTCCAGACGCGTCGTCGCACTGTTGTCAAAATAGATCATACTCGTCCGAAGCCTTTGTACAAATCAAATTTGGCACTGTATACCACGATGTTCAAATCGGCATCGCGCAACGTGCCGCCTGAAGGTGAGAGGTAGAAAGTTCGACGCTCCGGTGTTGAACCCTTAGCTAGCTGCCCCCTGTCATCGACGTAAAAGCTGAGGATCTTGTAACCCAAGTGTTCGTCTGCATCCGCGGCCTGGCTGTGTACGTTCTCAGGTGAGTAGATATAGAGATCGTTTGAGGGGGCTTCCATGCAAGGGGCTTAGAGGTTGGAGGGGCGTTAAAATTACGATAATTTGCAAGGCTCTAGACCAATCGTTGGTCACGACGTGCGTCATCGGCCCATTGCCTATTCAAATCTGAGCGGTACATGTTGAAATTCATACAGAAGATCTTTGGTTCAAAGCACGACAAGGATGTTAAGCTCATCGTACCAGTGATTGAAGAAATCAATCGCGTGTATGCGACGCTTCAAGAATTGTCCGATGACGATCTTCGCGCGCGCATTGTAGACCTGCGGTTGGAACTTCAGGAGAATGTTCGCGGCCTGAAAGAAGAGGAGGAGGCACTTCGATTACAACTCCACGATGACGCAGACATGACGCATGCAGATCGATCGGATGCATACGCACGCCTAAACGACATCGACCGCGAGCGTTTCGTTGCTACGCACACAAAGCTCGATGAGATCTTACCTGAAGTATATGCATTAGTTAAAGACACCTGCCGACGCCTTGTTGGACACAAATACGTGGTTGTAGGCCACGAGGCAACGTGGGACATGGTCCCATACGACGTGCAGCTCATTGGCGGTGTGGTGCTTCATCAGGGCAAGGGTGCGGAAATGGCCACGGGTGAAGGTAAAACACTTGTTGCCACGCTACCGATGATATTAAACGCGCTTGCAGGACGCGGTGTACACCTGGTTACCGTGAACGACTACCTCGCCAAACGCGACCGCGAGTGGATGCACCCGATCTTTGATTTCCTTGGTGTCACCACGGGTTGTATTCAATCGAACATGTCGCCTCAGGGACGCAAGACAGAATACAATGCAGATATCACGTACGGTACGAACAATGAGTTCGGATTCGATTACTTACGTGATAATATGGTTACTGAATCGGTTGACATGGTGCAACGCGGACACTGGTATGCAGTGGTGGATGAGGTCGACTCGGTACTCATAGACGAGGCTCGTACGCCACTTATCATATCGGGTCCGGTGGGCGCGGGCAGCACAGACCATGCCTTCGATGACATGAACCCACGCGTGAAGCGCCTTATCGACGTGCAGTCACGTCTTGTGAATACATTGGTGTCAGAAGCTGAAAAGGGACTTACCACTGGCACGAAAGAAGACAAAACCAAAGCAGGCATGGCATTGCTTCGCGCTCACCGAGGCATGCCTAAACACAGCAAGCTTGCCAAAATGCTGCAGGACCCAGACAACCTAAAACTGTTGAAAGAGACTGAGCTCGAGCACCTGAAAGACCAGGGCACGCGCATGTCCATCATCGATGACGAACTGTTCTTCACAGTAGACGAGAAGAACCATCAGGTAGATATTTCGGATAAAGGCCGCGAACTAATGTGTTCGAGCCAAGAAGATCCAGACATGTTTGTGATCCCCGACTTGGCTACGGAGATGAGTGCCCTAGAAGGAGACGAGAACATCAGCGTCGCAGAAAAGACGTTGAAGAAGGATGCCTTCATGCTAGTGTACGCTGATCGTTCGGATCGCATTCACATCGTCAACCAGCTGCTTCGTGCTTATAGCCTCTATGTTCGAGACGACGAGTATGTCGTGCAGGATGGTAAAATCAAGATTGTAGACGAGTTTACTGGTCGTATTCTCGAAGGTCGGCGCTATTCCGACGGACTGCACCAGGCTATCGAGGCTAAAGAAGGTGTAATGGTCGAGCAGGATACTCAGACCTTCGCTACGATCACGCTTCAGAACTACTTCCGTCAGTATCACAAACTCGCAGGCATGACGGGGACCGCAGAAACAGAAGCGGCAGAGTTTTTCGAAATCTATAAACTCGATGTCGTGGTGATACCGACGAACCGTCAGGCGGTACGTAAAGACCTCGATGATTTGATCTACCGCACTAAACGCGAAAAATATAACGCCGTGGTCGAGGCCGTTCAGGAACAGATTAACGGTGGACGGGCCGTTCTTGTGGGCACAACTAGCGTTGAAGTGTCGGAGCTTTTGAGCAAGATGCTCAAGCGCGCAAACGTTCAACACAACGTACTCAATGCCAAACAACATCAACGAGAAGCCGAGATCGTGCAGTCTGCAGGTCGCAAGGCCAGCGTAACCATAGCTACCAACATGGCCGGACGTGGTACAGATATTAAACTTGATCCTGATGTTAAGGCAGCCGGCGGACTTGCGATTATCGGTACGGAGCGCCACGAAGCACGTCGCATCGATCGTCAGTTGCGCGGCCGTGCCGGACGCCAGGGTGATCCAGGTTCGTCGCAGTTTTTCATCTCGCTCGAAGACGACCTCATGCGATTGTTTGGTGGTGAACGTATTGCAGCTGTAATGCAACGACTGAAGGTGCCCGATGGCGAACCCATTCAAAGCCCCTTAGTGACGAAGAGCGTGGGCAACGCCCAGAAGAAAGTCGAGTCAAACAACTTCGGTGTGCGTAAGCGGCTACTCGAGTACGACAACGTAATGAATCAGCAACGTGAGGTTATCTACGATCGACGCAAACATGCTTTGATGGGTGATCGCCTCCGCGGCGAGTTCTTCGAGTACATCCGTGAAATGGCTGAAGATTGGTACGCTGAGTTTCACTCAGATTCCGATGTAAGGGGCTTTACCGACGCTGTTAGGGCCACGCTACTTTGCGATCTTCCGATGAGCGAGCAGGACTTTCAGTCGCTTAGTAAGGATGGCGCTGTAGACAAGGTTGTCAGCGCGGCTACTGAGTACTACGACAGAAAAGAAGTAGGTCTTGGCCACGAATTCATGGCAGCGCTTGAACGTATTGCTTCATTGCAGTCAATCGATGATCAATGGCGCGAACACTTGCGTGCAATGGACGATTTGAAAGAAGGTATCTATCTGCGTGCATACGGCCAGAAAGATCCGCTCCTGGAATACAAACAAGAGGCATACAAGATCTTTCTCGGATTGCTCAAGGATATCAATAAGGCTACGGTAAACTTTGCCTTTAAATATTATCCTTCTGCATCACGCCAGACCCAATCAGCTCCACGCAGAGTTCAGCCCGCACAAGTCGCAGATGCGATTGGTGATAACGGACACGCAGCGGCTTCGGCAGATGGTGGCGTGGCAACGGCACTACCCCAAATGCGCACCAGCAGTGTATCGCGCTCCCTAACGTTCTCACATCCTACCGCGTCGGCAACCATGGGTTCACTTGGCGGTGGCGCAGGTGAACACGGCCCGCAGGGCGCAACCACTGTGCGAAACTCCGGACGAGAGTTCGGACGCAATGAGCCATGCCCATTCGACGCAAACAAAAAATTTAAAAACTGCTGCGGTGCTAGCGGTAATAAGTCCTGCGTAAAACAGTAACTGTTTTTATGAACATTGCCGTAAGGTTATCTCTCCCGTTTGAGTTCGAGCAGTCGCTTTCCTCTGCTCACACTCGACCCGAGATGTATGTCGGATACTATGATCGTGTCTACCACAGAATCATGGTCAAGTACGATCGGCTCCTCCGGATAAATCAGGATCCGGATTTTGCAGCGTTCGCGTTTCCGTCATCTTCAAACTTTCGAAATGCGTAGACGTGCTGCATGAAATAGTTTCGCGGGAATTCATCGCCCAGTCCGAATGCCTCCGGCTTACGCCGACGGGGTAAGTATGCAGTACCGAACATCCAGTCCCATATGGCAAGCTTCGTAGAGTAGTTCTTGTTGTGTGCATCGTCGTCCGTTGCGTGGTGCCATCGATGCATTTCAGGTCCATTGATTACATACTGCAACACACCTGATCGGACGTCAATGTTTGAATGAATGTACATGCCCCATACGGCATCGACGCAACCTTTAAGAATGGCGACTTCCGGCGATGCCAACAAAACAATTGGCGCAAATTCTACCGTCTGGTTAATTAGAATCTCCAGTGAGTGTGATCGCGAGCCACTGAGCCAGTCGACGTCTCTCGTAGAGTGATGCGCTTCGTGAATGCGCCAGAATATGCGACTACCATGCTGAAACCGATGAAACCAGTAAATGTAGAAGTCATGCACGACAAAGGCGATCAACAACTGCATTGCGATCGGTAGACTGCGAATGGCTGTCCACCGTTCGATGGATGTGAATTCATCGATGTACGCGATAGCACCAAAAATCACTAGACCGAGTACATAATTCTGGACGATAGAGTACCAGAAGAAATCGCTAATCAGACCATCGCGAAGTAACCGCTGACCCTTCGTGTAAGGGATTATGCGTTCAAGTACAACAAAAAGTACTGCAGCTAGACCGACGATGAATGAAGTCCACCAGGTGAGTGGACTCTGCACGTATACATTGGTCAGCCAATCAATCATGTTAAGCCTGAATGCCGTTCGTTGAGCGTACGCGACGAAGCTTCGTCCGCGAGCTCATTTCGCTGTCATAGACACGCTTTATTCCATCACCCAACGCAGTTTCGATGTCACGAACATCTCGTACTAGACGTAATAGCCCGCCGAGCTCGACACTTGCTGCTTGGTCAGTTCCCCACATCGCACGGTCGAGGGTTATATGGCGCTCGATGAAGGCAGCGCCAAGTGCAATTGTAGCGCACGTCGTTGCGAGACCCGTTTCGTGTCCCGAATAACCTATTGGAATGTCAGGATACAGATCGCGCAGTGTCGTGATCATGCGAAGATTGAGTTCTTCCGGTGGACATGGATAAGTAGACGTTGCGTGAGCTATGAGCAAGCGATCGCGGTCGAGCGCGTCGATTGCGTGAGTAATCTCATCCATCGTCGACATGCCAGTCGAGATGACTAGAGCCTTACCAGATGCCTGCATGCGTTGCAGAAGAGGCAGGTCTGTGAGCGATGCCGACGCCGCCTTATAGAACGGAACGCTGAAGTGCTCTTCCATGAAGTCTACTGCACCTTCATCCCAACAAGAGACCGTCCAGTCAATTGAGTTTGCCTTACAATACCTGTCGATATCTGCGTACTGTTCTGCAGTGAATTCCACTTTGTATCGATAATCGATGTACGTCATACGTCCCCACGGCGTATCACGTTCAATTAACCACTGATCGCGAGGCACACACATCTCAGGTGTGCGCTTCTGAAACTTCACACAATCGGCACCGGCCTCTACGGCACCAGCAATCATCTGCTTGGCTACGTCGATCGAACCATTGTGGTTGATGCCAATTTCAGCGATTACGTACGTTGGGTGGCCATCGCCAATCGCGCGTTTTCCTACTGAGACAATGCGGTCGCTCATGTTCGTGGCCTTGAGTAGTGAAATTGTTTTTACCAGGCGGTCCAGCCGCCATCGACAAGTAGATTGTGTCCAGTCATATACGCCGACGCATCGCTCGCAAGAAAGACAAGTGCACCCATGTAGTCGGAAGGGGCCGCCATGCGGCCAAGGGGCGTTTTCGCAGAGTAGTTTTCGATGAAATGTGCTGCCTGGTTGTTCTCAACGCCGCCGGGAGATAACGTGTTTACTCGGACGCCTTTGCTACCCCAGTATGTCGCAAGGAATTTTGTAAGCATCACAACAGCACCTTTGCTCGCAGGATACGCCGCACTCTTAAAGAACGGCTGCTCACCGTCGGGTGTGCGATAGATCGATTGATCGGGAGCAACAACACCATAGGTAGATGCAATGTTTACAATACTGCCCGATCGACCTTCGGCCATCACAGTACCGAATACCTGGCAACAGAGATAGACGCCAGTAACGTTGACATCTAAGACACGTTTCCATAACGTAAGTGGGTAGTTCTCAAACTTTGATAGTTCCGCGGCAAGTGCTGGGCTTTCGACCATGTCATTGATAGCAGCGTTATTCACTAAGATGTCGATGGCGCCATACTGTTGAAGTAACTCATCACGTAGTGCAGTCAATGAGCCAGGATTCGTCACGTCGAGCCCCCTGCCGAGATGCGGTGGTCCTAGAGTGGACGCAACGTCCGCGGCAGCCCCCGCATCAAGATCACATGCAACGACGATTGCGCCTGCATCGGCGAGCGCCTGACAGTGGTGCGTGCCGATCAGTCCGGCTGCACCTGTTACCACTGCAACTTTGCCATCCAGACGAAATAGGTCGAGTACACTCATGCGGATACGCCTTTGCGTTTGGGCTTCGTGTTGAAGTTGCTGGTTTTGCGGAAGACCGCATCCACAGCGTCACCGCGGAGAACTGCGCGAAGCGAGTCAGATTCTACCGCCGCTTTGAGAAGCGGTAGCACTTCTCGATAAGCACTAAGCGTGTGTGCGATATCGGCGTCAGTGTGCGAATACGACATGTTGTGAAAGCCACCCCAAAGTATACCGCGCCGAATCATTTCCTGCTGAACATATGACTTCATGAGCAACGGGTCTCCTGCCGATGCGTCGAACACCACAATGCTGCGACATGGATAACCCTTAGCACGCGTGTATGTGATGCCATACTCTGCAGCTATTGCATTGTATCCGTCCCGTAGTTTAGCACCGTTCGTAGCAAGCTTGCCCACGACATCGTTGTCTCGCATGAAGTTAATCGTTGCCTTTGCGGCAGCGAGTGACAGTGCTTCCCCGCCAAATGTCGTGAAGAAAAAGACATCGTGTTCAAGCAGTGCCATGACATCCGCACGACCGCATAGTATGCTCAGCGGCATGCCATTGGCAACGGCTTTAGAGAAGCACGCGAGGTCCGCACGGACGCCGAAATACTCCTGAGCACCACCTAACGCCAGTCGAAAGCCCGTCCACATCTCGTCGAAAATGAGGAGTATGCCCTTCTCATCGCACACGTTTCTGAGTGCGTGCAAGAAGTCATCGTTCGGCTGATCGAAAACAACTGGCTCTAGGATAATGGCGGCCGTGTCGTCGTCGATGGATTGCAACACGCTGTCAATATCGTTGTAGTTAAACGTATAGGTAAGACCGCGCACCGCTTCTGGTACTCCTCTGTTGCGATCGGTAACACCGATGTACCAGTCGTGCCACCCATGGTAGCCACAGCAGAGAATCGTGTTCTTGCCCGTGTATGCGCGCGCAAGACGAACCGCTGCAGTCGTTACATCACAACCTGTCTTACTGTAGCGCACACTCTCTACGTTCGGAACGACTTCGCGGATGAGCTCTGCGACTTCAACTTCCAATGGATGCATGAGGGAGAATGTTATACCATCGTTGAGCTGCGCACGAATTGCATCGTCTACAACATCGAAAGCGTAGCCCAGTGAGAGCGGACCTACACCCATTGTGTAGTCGATGTATTCGTTATTATCTACATCCCAAACATGACTGCCTTTGCCTCGCCGCAAATAAACGGGAGCGACGCCGCGAACATTCTGAGCCGGACCCTTGGCCAACGTCTGCGTGGCGCATGGGATGAAGCCTCCGCCCTCTGCTCTCTGAAGCAGAGCTGTAGACTCGTGAATAACCGGATAGTCTTGATTAAGAGAAACGGAGTTCGGCATACGAGTCCTTTGGTTGAAGCTCAAGTGCGCGTTGAATACGCACAGCAATCTGTTCGCCAGTGAAACCTTCGAATTCAAGTACATCGTTGAGAAGTGCTGGCCGGAACCATCGTTCCTCGAGCGCAATTGCCAGTGCCGCGCATGGTGTTGCACGGTCGAGGACGGTATCGGCAAGAATCGAGTACAGCCCACCGTTCTTAAAGTGATCTTCTACCGTAACGACAAGCGAGCTGCTTCGAGCAGCGTCGAGTATCGCGTCGGTGTCCACTGGCTTGAGTGTCCGCATGTTCACTACTTGCACGACAAGTCCATGCGATTCAAGAATCTCCGCTGCCTGCACAGATTGTTTTAAGAGGAGTCCGTACGTGAGGATGGTAACGTCACGCTGCCCCTTCTTAGGCCCCTTCACAATTTCGGCTTTACCAATCTCGAAAGTCTTGTCGTGTTCGACGTAAGCGGGCGTGTTGATGTAACGGACGTAAAACGGCTTGCCACTTAGAATGATGTCGCGCATGCCGATAATGAAGTCATCTTCGTCTGCCGGACAGAACACGCCTACGTTGGGGATGCCGCGCATCAACGCAACATCATCAATGGCCTGGTGCGTTGGCCCATTCCCATCCGAAAGGAAACCAGGCACCATACCGACCATGATCACTGGAAGATTGGGGATGCCTACGTCGTCGCGTATGAACTCGAATGGACGCAACGTAATAAAGCACGCAAGGGCATGTGTAAGGACGATGCGTCCGCGCAATGCGAGACCAGCAGCAACACCAATCATTGTCTGCTCGGCAATGCCGACATCCATGAAACGCTTGCCAAGATGGGTCGGCAACGTACGCATGTGACCACGGTTCTCTGCTGTGAGTACAACGATGCGTTCATCAGTATTTACAAGGTCGAGTAAGAGTTCTTCGTAGCGGTTCATTAGCGCACAATCAAGGTTTCTGATGTTAGGTCGGCCGCGGTTTCTCCGTGTAGTTCACCGATGAGCTGCTCTACTTCTGCATGTGTGAAATTGCAGAACCAACGATCAGCACGTTCTGCAATTGATGGAACACCTCGTCCACGCTGCGTTGAAGCAACAATCACAGTGGGGTTGCCAGAATCGGGCTGCCAAGACGAGAAGACATCATCGAGAGCATTGTAATCGTGGCCATCGACACTCATCACGTTCCACCCGAATGCTTTAAACTTGTCTACTATCGGCTCCAGCGGTATGAGTTCTTCAGTACGAATGTTGGCCTGGAAGTAGTTGCGATCGATCACTGCAATCAGATTGTCGAGCTTCCACGCATTCGCAGTCAGGCAGCCTTCCCATATCGTGCCTTCGTTGAGTTCACCATCACCGAGCACCACAACGACTTTGTTTCTTCCTTCGCGCAACTTGATATCAGCGGCGATGCCAATCGAAACCGACAATAAATGGCCCAGTGAGCCCGAATGAAACTCTACGCCAGGTATGGCGCGGTTGGGATGCCAGTATATGTGGTCGTTTGTCTTTAGGTGGTTCTTCAGGCGCTCTGGGTCGAGGAATCCGAGCTCGGCAAACACACCATACAAGGCCGGGACGTCGTGTCCCTTCGATAGCAAGAGGTAATCCCTGTCAGGAGAAGCAATCGTTTCTGGCGAAACATTGAGGAATCGCGAGTACAGGAAGACCAAAAGATCTGCACACGAAAGCGACGCTCCTGTAAAACAACCACCGTCGGTTGACATGCGAAGAATGTGTTCGCGAACACGCAGCGCAATGCGCTTCAGTTCGTCGGACTCACGTTGATTCATACGGATTGGGATTGGGATTGGGATTGGGATGGGGCTGGAAAGGGTCGTGTTTCGTTCGTGGTTACCGTCCGTAATTCGCCAAGATGATCGCGATACCAATTCACCCCCGCGAGGTGGGCGTTGAGTGCGGCTATCTCTGGACGCTCCTGCAGCAAACTAAGAACATCTTCGAGGCGAAAGCGCGAGTTATGCGGAAGCAATGCTTCGTACACCGCGTTGATAAACAAATAGTCTTCGGGATAGTCTATGGTCCAACGGTGTGTCATACTAAGGTCTATGTCGTGGTCCCACGATACATTCAAACACCGTACTGCAGGATTGGCGTCCCACAGCCACGGCGTAGTATGTTCACGTTCGAACGCGCGCGACGCGCGCGTCCACGCCAGTTCAAGCGCGGCCATCGTCATCACTTCAACGTCATTGCCATCAGGGTAGGATGCGGGGTGTAGGTTGCTCACGAAATCGACGTCATTCGGGTTGGACAGATAGGCGGCAATGACCTTGTCGATTACGACTGGGTCGATTAGTGGACAATCCGTGGGAATTTTTACAACGACGTCAGCGCCGTATTGCTTACCGGCTTGATAGTGCCTGTCAAGCAAGTCGGTAGGGTGACCCCTAAACACTTCGTATCCACGCGTCGCGCACTCTGTTGCCAGTTCGTCATCAACAGCATCGGTCGTTGTCGCCACCACAACGGACGATGCGAGCCGTGAGCGGAGTACTCTTTCCATAAAGCGCGCGATAAGGGGCTTCCCTGATAAAGGGAGGAGTACTTTTCGCGGTAAACGGGTAGAGCTGAGACGTGCCTGACAAACGACAACGATGTTCATGCTTGAACTGCTTTGCGCCACGATGCAGGGCTTTGAAAACTTACTGATACAGGAATCAAGACGTCCTTACGGTCCAGCACTTCTTCGCATACCGTTGCAATCCGTTCGGCCGAGTGACCGCCATTTTGTTCTGGACAACAGGCGCGGAGCAGATTGATGTCGAAGTCGCTGTAGACCTTCTTATTCAACGCAATGCCAACATACACAACCGTCGAGAACCGAGTGACGAGTGTGTCGCAGTGGGCGATCATCCGGTTGATATCGCAATTGTAGTACAACAGTGCATTTGGTGCCCATCGGTCTATTTCGCGACGCGCGCGATCGATGTTTTCGTTCGGATGCAGTTTGAAGATGGTTTTGCGTCCGTCCGCAATACGCAATGCGTGTTCGATGAATTTTTTACGATTCTCGAGCTTGAATGTCTCACGAGAATCAGACGTGGCCACGAGTACGTAATCCTCGTGCTCGAAGGGCAAATCAAGAAACTCTTTACAGTTGTCGAAGTTCGGAATCCCTGTTACTGTCATCTTTTCGAATCGTGCTCCCTTGCGAACGAAAAGGTCGCGATAGCCCGACGACGCTACGCAGAAACGCACATACGCATCGGACATTCCGAATGTCGAGGTCGAGGCGATATAGCGAGGCAGGCCGAGGTACTTCACTAAATAAAAGGCGATGTTTTCAGGATCGGTCATGCCTTCCTGCACAAGCACAATACGCTTGTGGCGAATATTCTTCTGAACGACAATGTCGCTACACGTAATCACGAGATCGTAGTCGTTGTGTACTCCACCTACATCGACCTGGAGCTCGTTTTTTTTACAGTACTCGACCGCTCGTTCCTGAAAGCCGAGACCGGCGACGGTCCATTCAATCATGCGATTGCGTTCAAGAATCCCCAGGAAGCCGTCGGTATAACAGGGAGTGAACCAATGGTCATGGTCGGGAAGGTACCGAGAGATTTTATGCATCGTTGTGGTCTGGTTCATAGACCCACAAACGAAGAGTATCTTCTTCCTGACTGCCATGTTTTTTCCTCTACGCAACATCTGCAAAGTTCGCGCGGAGCTATAACGCGAGTGTAACGTCCCCATTACAATCCCTTTACGCACCGTGAACCTAAGCAATAGGGTGCTAAGGAGGTCCGAAGTTCCGATTCTTGATTACAGAAGAGTCTGTCAGGCTACGCATAAAGGCTACAACCGCAGCTACCTCTGCATCCGTAAGTCCCAGCTTTCGAACGCGTTTATCCTTGTTTGGGAAATTGGTTCCACCGCCGTTATAATGCTTCATTACCTGTTCTAACGTCTCCATAACACCGTCCTCGCTATCCCCTGTTGCCATATAAGGTGGTGTTAAGGCGACGTTGCGAAGTGTTGGTGTTCTAAACAACCCTTCGTCGTCGACAACTTTCGTAACGTTATATCGGCCCCGATCGAAGTAGTGGTGAAACAGCCCAATGTTATGGTACTCGTCGTCCGTTAAGTCCGGTCCGCTATGGCAAGACGAACACATGGTGCGGTCACTGAAGAATAACCGCATCCCCATTTGTTCTTGTGTGGTAAGCGCTCTCGCATCGCCGGTGATGAATCGATCGTAGCGGCTATCTGCGGAGATGAGCGTACGCTCGAATGTCGCAATTGCTTGCATTGCCCTGCGCATCGTCACAGCTAAATCACCAAATACCAGCAACCAACGATCCGCATAGGTTGTACGGATATGCTCGGCCACAGCAACGGTGTCTGCAAACATTTCGACGGGATGTGTAAACGCGCCCATGGCCTGATCTTCCAGCGTTGCAGCACGTCCGTCCCAGAACTGGGTGCGGCGATACGCTGCGTTTACAATCGATGGTGAGTTGCGCTGACCACGTGCCTGATTTACGCCCACGCTCACCATGTTCGGTCCATCGCTGAATGCTGCCTCCTGCCGATGACACGATGCACACGCTATGCTGGCATCGCGCGAAAGGTTCTTGTCGTAGAATAGATGTCTGCCGAGCTCAACCTTTTCGGGTGTCATCGGGTTGTCTGTTGGAACCGGTACGCTAGGGAGGTGTGCTGGGATGATTGGAAAGGCTGGCTCAGGAACGATAGAATCTGACGTGCAGCCCACGGCAAAACAGCCCCCTAACAGGAGACTGAGCAACATGGATACATGTTGGAAGTGGGACAAGATTACAGCGCTTGCATTTTGTCGAGAAACTCGCGTGCTTCCCTGCCTTTGATTCCAAACGGCTCAAAAGCAGCTTCATCGGTAGGCAGTGCACTGATCATCGACCTGAGAGCGGCAATTTCGTTACGAGAGAATCGGGCTGCATGCAGGATGTAGTCTTCAAACGCCTCGTATGCAAGTGGCACAGCGGCTTTCACCATTTGGGCCATTGCTTCACCGTAAACACGGATCTCATGCTGTGCGTGAGGATCGATGCGCAAGCGAAGAAAGTGGAAAAGGTTATGAAGATCGATTTTCCAATACCATTCGGTGTAGTTTGAGACCGGCAAATTGATGCGCGCTAATTCTCGTGCAAGACCGGTGTCGAGCGACGTGCGGTAGTCTTCATAGGCGATTTGTTGAAAGGATTGCATGCGTTCGGCAATCTCTCTGCTCACTTCTAATGGCAAAGCATTGTCGGAACGTCCTTGTTTGTTTACTTCGCTTTGAGTGCGCAGTTGGTCGGGCGCCGGTACATAGAATTCATCCTTCATCTCAGAATACCGCCCGCTGTATTCGTTTACATTCGCAGCGCGATGCCGTATCCATTGACGTGCAACGAAGATTGGTAGCTTCACATGAAACTTGAACTCTACCATTTCAAACGGTGTGGTGTGCAGATGTCGCATGAGATATCGAATCAGGCCCCGGTCTTCGTGGACTTTCTTCGTGCCCGAGCCATAGGACACGCGCGCCGCCTGAACAATGGCAGCGTCGTCGCCCATGACGTCTATCAGTCGGACGAACCCTTTGTCCAGACATACTATTTCTTTGCCGATAATCTCACGCACCTCATCTGTCATAACAGTCCCGGTATTGAATCTCTAAAAATACGAAGGTGCAGTGCATGAAGGCTGTTGTGCAGCGCGTAAGTCGCGCGTCGGTTACCATCGACGGCGCGGTCACTGCTTCTATTGGCAAGGGACTTGTCGTTCTGTTAGGCGTCACTCACGCCGACACAACAGCTCAGGCTGAATGGATGTCGGAAAAGGTGCTGGCATTGCGAGTATTTCCCGACAGCGACGGACGCATGAACGAGGCAGTAACCGACATCGGCGGCGAGATACTTGTCGTCTCACAGTTCACCTTGTACGCCGATGCCAGCCGCGGAACACGTCCATCATTCGTCAAGGCCGCATCACCTGATATTGCAGAGCCCCTGTACATTCACTTTATCCAAATGTTGAAAAAGAAAACCCCAAACGTTTCAACCGGAACGTTTGGGGCTATGATGGATGTTGCGTTAATCAACGACGGACCTGTAACGATCGTGCTCGAACGTGAGAATCCGGCAACGGCTGCTAAATAGCAACCGTAGTAGCGTTCATACTTTCGAGCGACTTTACCATAGCGGCAAGTGCCTGCGTTGCGAGTGAGCCGTCAATGACGCGGTGATCGTACGTTATCGAGACGTATACCATGTGGCGGACGACAACCAAGTCTTCGCCGTCAACCTCTTTCACGACTGGTCGTTTTTTGATAGCACCGATTCCAATGATGGCCGTCTGAGGTTGGTTGATCACTGGAGTGCCGAACAGCGAACCAAACGAACCAACATTCGTCACCGTAAGTGTACCACCCGAAATATCATCTGGCTTCAGCTTCTTAGTCCGTGCCCGGTTTGCGAGATCGTTCATTGCGCGAGCCATGCCAGTTACATTCAAAACGTCTGCATTCTTTATCACAGGCACAATGAGGTTCCCGTCGGGAAGTGCCGTAGCCATGCCTAAATGAACGCGACGATGTTGAATGATGTTCTTTCCATCGACGCTTACATTTATACGGGGATACTGCTTTGCAGCTTCGGCTGCCGCAACACCAAAGAACGGATTATAAGTTAGTTTAAAACCTTCGCGTTTCTGGAAGTCGTCTTTCGACTTATCGCGCAGCTTAACCATGCCAGTAACGTCTGCCTCTGCCACACTTGTAACATGGGGCGACGTTTGCTTCGAGCGAACCATGTGTTCAGCAGTTAGCTGGCGAATCCGATCCATCGGAATCACTTCGTGTTCTGCATCGCCTACAAAGCCAGATTCTGTTGGGGTTATCGATGCCTGCGGGGCAGGGGCTGCGGTCGGCGTGCCGCCCGCAGATGGGGCTGGCGCTTGGGCTGGCTGGGGTGTTGCCGACGCTGTTTGGGCGGTCTGCGGCTGGGCCGCCGTCGGCCGCGCACCCTGTAGATACGACATCACGTCAGTTTTCGTAACGCGTCCGTCAAGACCGGTGCCTGTAATTGCATCAAGGTGTGAGACAGAGAGTCCCTCGACCGCTGCAATCGATCGCACCAATGGCGAATAGAATCGCGAACCAGAAGTACGTGGAATGCTTGACGTTGCAGCATTCGCCAGAGCTGCCGGTGCTTGCGCCACAGCTGCCGGTGCTTGCGCCTTCGCTGCGCCGTTTGTAACAGGCGCTGTCACTTGCGCGACCGCGGGCACTGCACTTGGCGCTACGGGCGCTGCACTTGGTGCTGTCTGCGGTGCGGATGCACCCGATGCGATTCGAGCAATGACTTTTCCTACTTCAACAACGTCGCCTTCATTCGCAAGTATTGCCGACAGTGTACCTGCAATCGGAGAAGGTACTTCAGTATCGACTTTGTCCGTTGAAATTTCAAGGAGCGTCTCGTCGCGCTCGACTGCATCGCCGACCTTTTTCACCCAACGGAGCACTTTGCCCTCCTGGATGGACTCACCCATCTTGGGCATAACTACCTCAATATCGTTACCGCCAGCAGCTTGTGCCGGAGCAGGTGCAGGAGTCGGTGCAGTTGCTGTGGCGGGTGCTGCGGCTGGTGCTGCGGCTGGTGCTGCGGCTGGTGCAGGTGCAACAACTTCGTTGTCCGCACCAATGATTGCGAGAACCTTACCGACCTCAACCGTATCATTTTCTGCAACTAGAATTTGCAGGATCGTGCCGGCGACTGGCGACGGCACTTCTGTGTCGACCTTGTCGGTTGAAATTTCTAGCAATGTTTCGTCGCGCTCGATCTTGTCGCCGACGTTTTTCACCCAACGGAGGACTTTGCCTTCCTGAATGGATTCACCCATTTTGGGCATGACGACTTCAACACTCATCGTGTACTCCTCTGGTTCTGCGAGGCGCAAACTTACGCATTCAAAATGTCCTGTAATGCGGGTGTAAGCGCGTTGTTTTTGAAATGGAACCCGTCTACGATTGTGCGCATCGGCACGATGTGTTGTCCGTGCAGAACAATGTCTGCCTGACGGCCTCGCAAGAGGCGAACGAGATACGTTGGTACCCGAAGCCACGACGGTCTATTGGTAGCACATCCCATTGCATGAGCGAAGCCAGACATCTGCACAGCATCTGGCGATGCGATGTTGTAAACACCCTCGATGTGCGGATGCATGATAGCCCTGTGGTATGCATTCACTGCATCGACCTTGTGAACCCATGGTATCCATTGACGTCCCGACCCAAGCGGCCCTCCAACAAATGCACGGAAAAACGGAAGCAATCGCGAAACAATGCCTTCAGATTTGTCGAGCACAACACCTAAGCGCATGATGGCAACACGGGTGAACTGTGCGCCATGCATAGCTTCCTCTTCCCACAGTCTGCAAACGGTCGCAAGAAAGGTGCCTCCCGCGCCTCCAGCTTCAGTTGTAGGCGCAAGTGTGTTTCCGTAATAACCGGAACCGCTGGTACTAATGAGCGAGGGACGCACATCACACATTGCAATTGCGCTAACTAACGTGCGCGTAGAGTCTATCCGACTGCTCACAATTTGTGTTCGCACAGGCTTGCTCCACCGCTTGCCACCGACGTTCGACCCAGCAACATTGACAACGGCAAAGGCGCCTTCTATCTCATGCTGCCATGCACCGACGCCCTCGGCTGGATTCCATTCTACGAGCCGACCAAACATCGATCTTTTAGAGTCTCGACGTGGATGCCTAGACAGCACAACTACATCATCTCCCTCGGCTAACAGCCGCTCCGCAAGCATCTGTCCGATGAAGCCCGTACCTCCGGCAATAACGATTTTATGTCGCATGATTCTTTCTCAAAACAGAAAACGGCATACGAGTGGAGTCGTATGCCGTTCCATATTGCGTTAACGCTTCTTAGTCCTGAGCAATTACCCAGACCTTGAGTGGAGCTATGACATCGTGATGCAGTTTCACTCTCACGTCGAAGATGCCAAGCGTCTTGATTGGCTCGTCGATTATGATGTTACGGCGATCGATGTTGAACCCACGAAGCTCGAGTTCCTGCGCGATCATAGGCGTTGTGACTGAGCCGAACAGGCGACCTTCTTCACCAACCTGCATCGGAAGCGAGATCTGCAGTTCGGAGAGTTGGGCAGCAACGCCTTCGGCGAACTGCTTGGCCTTCTCCATTTTGGCTACATACTGTTTCTTTTCGGTTTCGAGTGCGCGCACTGCGCCACTCGAGGCCACATAGGCAAGAGCACGCGGCAACAGGAAATTACGGGCATACCCAGATTTCACGTTCACGACCTCACCGATCTGACCGAGCTTCTCGACATCTTGACGAAGAATTACTTTCATGACTTTGGTTCCGTTATTACGATATCAGATCAGTTTTGAGAAGGTTCGCGCTGGGGTTCACGAGCAGCATCGCGATCGCGAGGCTCACGACCACCATCACGCATATCGCGTCCGCCATCGCGAGAATCACGCCCACCATCGCGAGAATCACGTCCGCCCTCGCGTCCGCCCTCACGTGGTCCTTCGCGATAACCCATTGCTTTAGCTTCGGCAGCTAGTGCAGCTGCACGAACGGCTTGAGCTTCTGCGCGGACCTTGCGGAAATCCTTCAGCTTAATGTCCAGTTGCAATGTCAGGTGACGAAGCACATTGTCTTCGAGAACAAAGAAACGCTCCAACAGAGGAATCGTAGTTGGTGGCGCTTCAAAGGTCATATAGACGAAGTACCCGTTGTACTTCTTCTTTACAGGGTAGGCCAGTCGGCGCCGACCCCACTTGTTCATCTCGGTAATTTGACCTTCCTGTTCGGTAAGGTATTCCGTTACTCGAGTGATGATAGCTTCAACATCACCATCCTCGAGAGTGGCGTTGATGATGAAGGTTGATTCGTATAGACGACGGTCGCTCATGCAATGGACTCCTTTGGGTGCTTTCGCAGTAGTCAGCGTCCAGACTGACCACAGGCTAAGATTGGGATGACTAGAGCCGACTAAATTACGCCGTTAAGGGGCTGAATCCAAGTATTAAGGATAGGTGACCTAGGAAAGGGGCCTACCGTGCGGAATTTTCAGCTATTTTTGCCTCCCCGATACCCCATTGTCCCGTACAACGTAGAGCGCAGAGGCCATGTCCGACCTGACCAACAACCACGAGCAGGCATCCGATAGTCATCCGATTCAGGAAGACGGAGAGCAGCACCAACCAGTCGTCACCCAAGCACCAGCAGAGGGTGTTCAAAACGACGGCCTACCACAAGAAAGCGCTGGCAGCCCGGAAGCTTCAACAGCAACCGTACAGCAGCCACCCGCCGCTGAATCGCCACAGCCGGTAGCAACTGAGCCGGTAGCAACTGAGCCGGTAGCGACGGAGCCGGTAGCAACTGAGCCGGTAGCGACAGAGCCAGTAGCGACGGAGCCAGTAGCGACGGAGCCCGCTGCCCCCGTGTTGACTGAGGAAGAGCGCGCTGAAGCTGCTCGGAAGAAAGCAGAAGAGCGAGCTCGCAAGGATGAAGAGAAGAAGCGTCGCGACGAAGCATATGCCGAGCTCGAGAGTTACAAGACAGCGAGCACAGCATTTGAAATAGATATCCTCGAGCGTGTGAAAGGCGGGCTGCGGGGCGACTATAAGGGACTTCGCGTATTCCTACCCGCTTCGCATTTCGGATTGCGTAAGAACGTAAGCGAAGAAGACCTGACACTTGCCAATGGGCAACGCGTAAAGGTGAAGGTACACGAATTGCAGTCTGACGAGACTGGGTACAAGTCAGCCGTTGTGACCCGCCGTGACATTCTTTTGGATGAGTTCTGGGGCGGCATCGAGCCGGGATCTACTTTTGAAGGTGTTGTAACATCGGTTACGCCGTTCGGCGCATTCGTAAACATCGGTGGCGTCGAAGGACTGGTACACGTATCACGCCTTTCGAAGTCGCGCATCGAGAACCCAAGTGACGTTGTTAAAAAAGGTGACAAACTCAAGGTTACCGTCGCAGAAGTTGATCGCGAAAAACACAAGATTTCCCTTAGTCACAAAGAGCACGAAGAGAGCCCATGGAAGGGCGTCGAAACGGTGTATCCCGTTGGCAAGCGTGTTAAAGGAACCGTTCGACGTATCACGGACTTTGGGGCTTATGTGCAGGTAGCGCCGCGTATCGAAGGATTGCTTCGCATAAGCGAGCTTTCATGGACGCAACGCGTAAAGCATCCCTCTGATATTCTTGCTGTTGGCCAGGAAGTCGATGTAGAGATTCTTGGTACTTCGGAAGAAAAGCAGCAGCTATCACTTGGTTACAAACAAACGTTACCGAATCCATGGCAAACTGTCTCAGACTCGTTTGCTCTCGGTGCTGAAACACAAGGCGTTGTGCAACAGGTATCCACGCAGGGTGCGGTGATCCGTGTCGCAGACACATTCGATGGCTTTATGCCCCGCAGCAAGATGCTCAACGCTGGCCGCGGTAAAAAAGTAACACTCGAGCTTGGTCAGACGGTGCAGTGTGTTGTAGCTGATGTTAATCCAGCCTCCGCTTCGCTCATTCTTGCCATGAAGGGTGAAGACGGCACTATTGGTGGTTCGCCCGAAGATGGACAGCATGAACGCAACGACCGTGGAGACCGTGGAGACCGTGGAGACCGCGGAGGCCGCGGAGATCGCAGTCCACGTGGTGATCGGGGTGACCGCGGAGATCGCAATGACCGTCGCGATGACCGCATTTCGACGTCGCGTCCGGCTCCAAGCAATCCAGGCGTTACACTTGGTGACATGCTGAAAGACGTCGACAAAAGCAATCTCTTCAACGGCTAGTCGATATTGAAACGAATATGAAACTCTAGCCGTCGTGCCCGCAAAGCACGACGGCTTTCTTATTTTCAGTGTACTCATGACCCTTTCCGCCCCTTTGTCGCGCGTCGTACCATCTACTTGGACTGCATTTGTAGTCCTTGCGATGATTTGTTGTGTCCATGTTCGTGTGCAGGCTAAGAGCGACACTGCTCGTGCGCGCCAGAACCTACCCGGCGAAATAGCTACGCGCTACTCTGCAGCACAGGATAGTGCATACAGACAGGCGCTGAAGGTGTCTATGAGTAGCCGTGTAAGGTTCGCGCATGACGCACGCACGCTTTCGTACACGATGGAGACGACATCCCGAATCGTGCCGCAGGAATCTGCGTGGGAGGCCATAGCTCGCACAATGAATGTACCATCCTCGATCTATGCACCCACAGCCCAGGAAGTTGTTCAGAATCGAATCAACATTGCGAACGCACAATACGTCCCTGGCATTCTCCTGTACCCCATGGGTACGGGTAACATGCAAGTGAATCTGGGAGACATTGCAAAACTATTTGGACTGCAGGAAGATGTGTCGCCGCGCATTCGCTACACCGTTGAAGAAACCACAGAGATTGAAATTGTCATCTACTCTCCGCAAGCGCGCATCATTACATCGCTCTTCCAAGGCATCCAAGCACCTGGGCAATACGAGATTGCCTGGAACGGTCAGGATGACCAAGGACGTCCGGTGTATCCAGGCGACTTCGTTGCCGAAGTGCGCATTGGCTCTGATCGCATTGCAAGGAAACGTATTGTCTGGCCTCCGCGCTAACATGCCTTTGCGCTTTATACTTGCACTGTTTATTATTGGTGCAGTCAATATTTGTGCTGCAGACGACGTCGCCACACAAACCGTTGTCGTTAAATGGAAAGCCGCATCGGGTACACTCGACACGTGGCAACGTGCTCGTCGTACTGGTTCAATCGAAGTACTAACGCCAGTGCTTGGCGTACATTCCTCAGCCCCGTACATCTCCGACGCCGTGCTCACAAGTGTGGCAAAAGCATATGCGAAGCGCAATGCACTCCTTGCTCCAGGAACAATACCACAATGGCTGGGCCTTTCGCGGATATGTGTCATTCGCTACGAAGGCACGATGCACTCGCGCGACGCTGCTGCCAAACTTTCAGCCTTTCCCGACGTTGAGTATGCAGAAATTCTCCCGGTTCGCTCGGTTGGCTTTGTACCCAACGATCCGCGAAGCCCAGAGCAATACCATCTCGCACTTACGAGGGCGATGAACGCTTGGGATGTAATACCCGATAGTGGTACTGTGGTGGTTGGCATCGTTGATACGGGCGTGGACACATCGCATGTTGACCTGCAAGGACAGATCTGGAGAAATACCGGAGAAGTTGGCGCGGATAACAATGGAAACGACAGGCGAAGCAACGCGGTTGATGACGATGGCAATGGCTTCGTGGATGATTGGTTCGGTTGGGATTTCGTTGGCACAGATGGCAGCACCGGCGACAACGCTCCGATACCAGGCAATGCTCACGGTACTCATGTGGGCGGAATTGTTGGTGCGGTAGTCGACAATGGCATAGGTGTAGCGGGCGTAGGAAGACGCGTTACACTGATGCCTGTTAAGGTGGGTAATGACGATCCTTTCGGACGCACTGTTGCTCGTACGAGCGAAGGCATTCTGTACGCTGCATCGAATGGCGCTCGTGTTATCAACTGCTCATTCGGTTCGCCATCGCAGTCCTTTGCAGACATCGAAGTCATCAACACAGCACATGATTTGGGCACGCTTATCGTGGCCGCAGCTGGAAACGAATCTGTTGAGCAGGCATACTTCCCTGCCGCATTCCCGACCGTTGTTAGCGTCGCCGCAACAAACGCGCTAGACAAGCTTGCATTCTTCTCGAATCGCCATAGTACCGTTGATGTATGCGCACCCGGTCAAAGCATTCTCTCAACTGTGCCGGGAAACGAATACGACTCTTACGACGGCACGTCGATGTCGTCGCCCGTGGTTGCAGCCATTGCTGCGATGTTGCGCCTTATGCGCCCTGAACTTCCCCCCGATGAAATTCATGCTATTCTGCGTGCAACGGCCGATGACATCGATACACTCAATCTGTTTGCGATTGGCCGTATTGGCATGGGACGTGTAAATGCCCTGCGCGCACTTACGGCCACGAACATCCGGCATACCATTGTTACCGAGGCCTGGTTCAGCGATGAGGATGCTGATAGCGTGTTCGAATCGGGTGAACGCTTACACCTTCATTTGACGCTAAAGAATCTTCTATCGGCCGTTGCGAACGCTCGGATCGTGATCAATGCAGCCCCCTCTAATGTGAGCTTCACACTGCTGACCACCGAGGTAATTGTTGGCCCGCTCGTCAAGAATGAGGTGCGTAGTGTGCCTGATGACATTATTATTCAGCTTCCGCCCAGCGTGCCGCTCGATGCGCACCTGGCTGTTCTCGTTAGCATCATGGATGGCGACACCGTTGTTGGCAAGCAGTTGGTGACGGCAACGGTTAACCCGTCGTACCGCACGATTGCAGCCAACGACATTGCGGTAACAATAAACTCCATCGGCAATATTGCTTACAACGACTATCCGAATAACTCGCAAGGGGTCGGATTCAGGTACAAGAACGGTCCTAACCTTCTTTACGAAGGGGCTCTTCTTGTTGGCAAAGAGCCTACATACTTACCTAACGTTGCACGTGGTGCTAACACGACGGTCAAGGACACTAACTTCCACGCGTCGGAGATAATCGAAGTACATCGCGATAGCGTTCCATCGGGTCTTCGCGCCGTCTCTCGCTTCGACGACCAATACGATGCATTTGCTGCAGGCGTGAGCGTTGTGCAAACCGTGTATCAGTCCAATGATGATTCGATGCGCAACATCATTCTCATGGCGTTCGATGTTACCAATCGCGGTGACACGGCCATCCCGGCACTCTGGGTGGCGCAGTTTCATGACTGGGATATTGGACCCGCAGGCGCCGACAACGGGTGTGCATGGGATCCCGAGCGCGGAATTGCGCTAATAGAAAACGTCAAGCTAAGCGATATGCCAAGGGTTGGCGTGAGCATGATCTCGCCGCTCGCGATTAACATGTTTGCAATCGATAACGATGGCGACATTGATTGTCCATCGATCTACGACAACTTCATTCGCGCTGAGAAGTGGCTCATGATGTCAAGCGGCGTTGCACGCACGAACTCGAACGTTGAAGATGTCGCTCTCATGTTAGGTGGAGGTCCTTTTTCTCTTGCCGTCGGCCAGACACAGCAGATCTGCTATGTCATTGCTGTCGGCGCATCGTACGAAGAAATTAAGCGTGGAGTTGTAGCAGGTACGCGCAGAGCGGTTGATATGGGTTTGAACGCAGTTACGTTTGTGCCACTACCATTGGCTGACCGTGTTATTTCTGTCGACGCTGGCGCTGTCATTACAACCGGCACGCATTCGGTGCGGTATTCGGTGCGGACTAACACCCCAATTCTCATGGATGTTGTAGACATTCTTGGCAATACCGTAAGTACGGTAGCCGAAGACCTAAATGTAGCCGCCGGAGAGCACGAAATTGAGTTGACGATTCAACCTGTTGCAATTGGTGTGTACTTCGTACGCCTGCAAACGGTTGACGGCACAGCGATCTTACCGATCCAGATTATCCGGTAAACGCTCAAGCACGGCGACGCACTCGACATGATATGTCTGAGGAAACATGTCGACCGGTCTAGCACTGACAACAGCATACCTCTCACTCAGCAGGGCGCAGTCACGCGCTTGGGTAGCGGGATTGCAGCTTACATATACAATTCGCTTCGCTCCAACAGATAGGATGTGTTGTGCGAGCGTAGGGTGCATGCCTGCTCGCGGCGGGTCGATGATGATGACATCGGGGTGTGGCAAATCCTTTAGAACCCGAATGGCAGCCGGAATATGCAAGTCCAGTGCATGTAGTTCTACATTGGTAATGTCGTTGCGCGCAGCGTTTGAATGCGCGTCTGCAATAGATGATGCGGAGAGTTCTATCCCGATGACCTTAGAAGCTTTGCGGGCGGCCGGTAGTGTTAGAGTGCCTGTGCCGCAGTAGAGGTCCCAAACAGTTTCAGACCCAGTCAACAGTGCCCCGTCGATAGCTAGCCCTACAAGCTGCGGAAGCTGAACGGTATTTGTCTGAAAGAACGAGAACATCGAAATGCGATATGAAATGTCGTGGGAGGTCTCTTCCAAATAGCCCGGACCCTGTTGTTGTGTAATCGTACCAACGGCAACCGGCGACCATGTATCGTTGATGGCATGTAGCACCGATGAACCATCGGGCAGGCCGTCATAACTCTGCATCCACGCATCAATGAAGTCCTGTTCGACTCGAGACTTCGGAGTCGTCGTTATGAGACACGCCATTATTGCGCCCGTTGTGGCGCTTGTTCTAAGCACTAGATTTCTAGCGAAACCTGCATGAGAACGCGAGTGATATGCAACGATGCCGAACTCACGCGATAACGTGTGCGCCTTCGCGAGCAATGCGTTTGCGTGCTCGTTTTGAATCCAGCAATAGTCGAGGTTGCGCACCTTATCGAACCGTCCAGGTACATGTAGACCCAACGCGAACGACATATCAAACATCTGCTCACTGTCGATCTCCTCGCGCGTTAACCACGCCGAGGCTCCGAACGAGAACTCCATCTTATTTCGATACCCGTAATTGCGCTCACAGCCCACCGTGGGGTGAATCTCGCCAACTGCAATGTGGCCAATGCGCTCAAACGCGTCAACAACGTGCTGACGCTTCCAATGGAGCTGATCGACATAGGAGAGGTGCTGCCATTTGCATCCGCCGCAAATCCCAAAATGCGTGCAAGGTGCGTTGATGCGACTTGCAGATGGCTGCAGGACCTCCATCGTCTCTGCTTCCCAAAAGCGCTTCTGTTTTGAACGCATGCGCGCGCGCACGCGTTCTCCGGGGAGTGCTCCGTTCACAAATATCACGATGCCATCATGCCGGGCCACAGAGACGCCTTCGAAGCCTATCGACTCGATGTCCAATTCAATTTCTGCATCCCTTTCCAACGTAGCCACGAGTCCGCCCATTAGATTTGCACAACACAACGAGTGACAAAAGTACACCAACCGGCATCGGCCCTAATTTGCACCATGATTACAGTTCGCATTCTACACGAGTCGACAATTCAGATGGTGCCAGCTTCTGAGCTTTCGACCATTCATGTGGCTGATCTGAAACCTGGCGCCCTCGTATGGGTGGACATGTCAGCGCCCACTGTCGAAGATGAACAACTCATCTTAGGGTCTTGGTTTCCCGTTCATGAGTTAGTGCGTAATGACATCGCACGAGCCCGGCGATCGAACCCAGAGCAGCAATTACACCATCCGAAAGTTGAAGACTACGAAGGCTATCTCTTCGTGATCGTACACGCCATTCGACCGGAAGAAGACCAGGACGTGCAGCTGAGCATCGTTATCGGCGCGAACGTGCTTATTACACACCACATCGAGCCCCTACATGCCATTGACGACCTCGCGGCAATGTGCGGGCACAGTACGAGGGCCTTCCGTCGTGGTCCGGATTACCTCTTGCACCTTATGCTCGATGCTATGGTCGAGCGCTATCTGCCACATGTGGCAGAAATTGAAGACAAGCTTTATAAGCTTGAAGAATCGACACTCGAAAATCCTAGTCAGGAATGTCTGCATGACATTCTAGACATGAAACGCCGGATACAGGCAATGCGACGAATCGTTGTCTATACACGCGAAATCGTAAATCGCTTGGCTCGTGGTGATTTCGATCTTATAAGTCGAGACGAGTCGTTTTATTATCGCAATGTTTATGATCACCTTATCCGCGTGGCAGATCAGCTTGAAGCCACTCGAGAACTTGCTATGTCGTTAATGGAGGTCTACTTCTCCTCAACAGCATCTAGGCTGAACAAGGTAATGAAGGTTCTGACCGTTATCAGTACGATTTTTCTACCACTCACGTTCATTTGCAGCATCTACGGCATGAACTTCGAATACATGCCCGAGCTGACCTGGAAGTACGGCTATGCCATGGTCTGGATTATTATTATCGCAGTGGCTACCAGCATGGGGATGATCTTTCGCAAACGGGGCTGGCTTGGCAACTAGGTCGTGGCGCGTCGTCGCTGCATCCGTCTGTGCATTCGTTCTGCACGTCTGTGGGATGCACGCAGCAGACGTGCACATCACTGCGATATCAGCAGCTACGATGCCATTCGGTACCGCCTTGCATTTTGTTGCCACTGGGGCAATACCCGCTTATCAGCGAGCTGAACTCCTTGGCCAAATCGTTGTGGTGCGCATTCCAAACGCGACACTCGCAGAGAACGCAATCGATACGTCTTGTAGTAACCGAGGCATCAGAATAACATACGAGCGCATTCGCACGATGGTGGTTATTCGCTGCGCACTTCCGGTTGCACCCGACTCTGTACTCCTAAGGCGTAATAGCGCACATGCACTCGTGCTGAATGTCTATGCCGGTACGCCACCGACGGAACGCACGACAAAAGCTGACACGAAGTGGCTTCTTGACGTTATCGTACTCGATGCTGGGCACGGTGGCATTGACGCTGGTGCAATGGGCGTGAATAACGTTGCTGAAAAGACGGTGACATTGGCAATAGCGAAGAAGGTAAAAGCACTCATCGTCGAGACCATGCCCAATACTCGTGTGGTGATGACACGCGAGGATGACTCGTTCAAAGAACTGTTTAAGAGAACCCAAATCGCGAACGAGTCTAAAGGCAAACTCTTTGTCAGCATTCATTGCAACAGCATGCCTACGAAGCCACATCCTGCAAACGGATGCGAGACATACATTCTTCGCCCCGGGCGCAATGCAGACGCGGCACGAGTCGCTGCACGAGAAAACGCATCTATTCAGTACGAGCGTTCGACGAAGCGTTATGATGGCATGAACGAAGAGCAGCTCATCATTGCTACGATGGCACAACGTAGTTTCGTTCGGTTCAGTGAAGAGTTGGCTCGCTCGGTACAGCGAGAGGTGCACAAAGGCACCGGCCTATCCAACCGTGGAGTTAGTCAAGCTGGCTTCTACGTTCTCGTCGGTGCCTCAATGCCAAACATTCTCTTCGAAACCGCATTCTTATCAAACACCAAAGACGCCGCCTACATCAGCAGTTCAATAGGACAGCAAGAAACCGCAGAAGCAATTGTAAAGGCTATCGTCGCGTATGCCGAAGTATATCAACGTTCTGCATCGCACTGATTTGAACACAACTACGTCCAAGCGCCCCTTGTGAAAGACCCCTCCCCTATCAATGCGATGGTAGTGATACGTCGTGTATTACACTTTGTACGTCCGTACCGCGGCCTCGTCGTCATATCACTTGTACTGAACCTTCTGTTTTCAGTGTTTAATGCGATGGTGATAGGCATTGTTCTGCCAGTTTTTCAGACGTTGTTTCCAGATGGGACGGGCACTGGTAAGGCTCTGCCTGCAGCAGGCGCGATGGCATCAACAATGTCTGCACGCTTCGACGATTTCACCAGAACATTTGTCAGCTACATCGTCGCCGACGACCTGTTTACATCGATTCGCAATCTGAGCATTGCACTGTTCTTGCTCTTCCTTTGCAGAGGCATTACGAAATACTTGAGCAGTGTCGTATCGACGCGCTTCGAAGAAGGCGTAATGAAGTCTATACGCGATGCGCTCTTTGGTCGAGTGACGGGGCTTTCGATGGACTACTTTGGAAGCAGACGGAGTGGTGATATCATTTCACTCCTTACGAATGATGTCGGTGTTCTGAATGGTGCTACGATAAACGCGGTCACCACCATGTGGCGCGAAATGGCACAGGTGGTAATTCATCTTATTCTGCTTTTACTTATCTCGCCGAAACTCACGGTCATTGCACTTTCCGTAAGCCTTGGCGGGCTGGCCATGATTCGGTTTGCAACGAACTACTTGCGCAAGTATGGACGTCGTATGCAGGCGTCGCAGGCAGATTACACGTCAACGCTACAAGAGACAGTGCTCGGTATCCGGGTCGTTAAAGCCATGGGGCTTGAGCCTTACGCCATTCGAACGTTCACCAGCCAAACGGCGGCGTATGTTCGATCGGCTCTAAAGAACACGCGCATCACTGCGCTCGTTCCGGTATTCAACGATACGTTTGGAATCCTTGCTTTGGTTACGGTGTTCTATTTGGGTGGGATGGAGCTTGCAAATGGGAACCTATCACCCACGAATTTGATGGTATTTCTGTTCTTCCTATTCGGCCTTATGCAACCGATCTCTGTTATCACAGGGACGATTGCCGGCATGCAGCGTGGAATTGTAGCGGCATCGAATGTCGTTTCGACCCTCGATGAAGAGCCGACGATCACATCGGGTCATACGTCGTTACCAGCGTTTACGTCAGCCATCGAAGTGCAGAACGTGACGTTTGCATACGGCGCCGAACCCGTTTTACGCAATGTATCATTCACGGTGCAGCGAGGCGAGACTGTTGCCTTCGTCGGCTCAAGCGGTAGTGGCAAGTCCACAATGCTCGACCTCCTCCTCCGGTTCTATGATGTGCAACATGGTTCGATTCGTGTTGACGGTATCGACATCAGGTCGCTCGATATCGACGCCTACAGACGGATGTATGGCACTGTTGCACAAGAGACGATACTGTTTAACGACACAGTTGCCAACAACATCTCACTCGGGGAACCTGGCGCGGAGCGGAGTGTTGTGCAGAATGCTGCGCGCGTTGCACACGCAGACACATTCATTACGGGAATGGCGGATGGGTACGACACGAACATCGGCGATCGAGGTATGAAGCTGTCCGGTGGACAACGTCAGCGAATTGCAATCGCACGCGCACTGTATCGTAAGCCACAGATTCTCTTATTCGATGAGGCAACGTCGGCTCTCGATTCAGAATCTGAGCGCATTGTGCAGGACGCCATCAACGATGTGTTGCGTGATCGCACGGCCGTGCTTGTTGCGCATCGATTGTCAACAATCATCCATGCAGATCGCATCCTGGTCTTTGAGCATGGGCAGATTGTTGAGGAAGGCACGCATCAAGAACTGTTAGCCCGTAAAGGCACATATCGTGCTCTTTACGATATGCAATACACTACCGTCGGCGCGTGAACAGCGTGTAGTCGTCGTACTGTTGTGGTTCGTATGATGGAGCTAGGGCCGTACGCACCTTATCAAGAAGTCTTTCTCTATTTCGCTGGCCTGCATTCAGATATACGATGTACACCGATGCACCCTGAAAACCAAGCACGTTGGCGGAATCGGAAACACCGTCTTCTGGAAGCGCAACGGGCATGTACGATCGCCCTCTCGTCCACCCCGTCATCCATCCGTCGAGGTACCAGGCCAGTTGCGGATTGAGTGCGTCGCCATCATTGTGCCTATGGTACAGGTAGGTGAACGACGGAGTCGTTGTGTCGAGGAGCTTCGTCGCAATTGCGCGACCTCCACGCAACTCAAATTCACTTCCACTCACGATAACTGCTGCTGTGCGAACAAGAAACAATGCAGTTACGCCATAAAGCACAGGTTTAAATAGCTGCAGCACCATTATCTGTAGGCGCCTATGTGGTATGAGCAACCCAACACCGACAAGAAACGCTATAATCGATCCTTCAAGCAAAACAGATGTATCAAATGGCGACGTTCGAAACGCCTGCCGATGCGCGACCGGCAGTATTGCCCAAACGGCTAGTGCAGCTACTACCCCGTACGCAACGATGACAAACCGACGCGGTGCAAGCAACAGGAGGCGCTCTGCCGCATACACTGCAAGTAGAACCGCAGGAGGCACTAGCATGACCGTGTAATGCACGTGCTGCGTCGCAGCGACGCTAAAGACCAACAAAGCGCCAACGAACCACGACATCACGGCAATTGCTGCATGTTGTGACGCAGGCGGTAGTAGCGCACGTTTGACCATTGCCACGGCAACAAAGATCAATGCAAGTACAAGAACGGCATGACCCACAACCAGTTGATTTATATAGAATAGCGGTCCGAGCACTTTGGTGTTGCCTTCAACTTCAGTGACAAGGTGTGCGAATGGTACACCAGTCAGAAACGACATATTGTATGTGCTAGCCATCATTATGTACCACGGCGCCGCAACCGCCGCAGCGATAAGCAGAGCAGAAGCACACATGAGCATGAAGCGACTAGATTTCCACCGATAGATGATAAGGGGCGCTAAGAAGAGAAGGGGCACAAACGACACGAGCATCTTTGTCAACAATGCCATACCCAAAGCAATGCCGAATACAACTGGAGGCCACCAAGTACTAGCTCTGTCTCTATTCGATCTGACTTTATTCGATATGTCCTCATTCCATACGAGAGTCGACCAGAGAGCTACTAGGCACCACATCATTAAGGGCACCTCTGTCATCGCCTGCCTAGCGAGTAATGCCCACTGTAGCGTGCCTGCCAATACGCAGACCGCCAACAGCGAATGTTCGAACGTTACAATGCGTCGCGCTATTAGGTACATCATCCATAACGCAATTGCAGAGCAGAGTATGATTGGCAAGCGCACGGCTATCGTCGATGGACCGATTGCAGACATTGACAGTGCCACCAGCCACGGTACAAACGGAGGCGCTGTTGAAGAGTACAGTCCGCCGAGAGTGTGAGGTGTTTGGTCCCACCACGCGTTGAACTCGAGGATGCTTTTCGCCCGTACTGCATATAGACCTTCGTCCCATGGCTGAATCTCTGTGCCCGAAAGGCGCATTAAGTATAGACCAGTTAGCACGAGAATCACAGCTACCACAGTATGCTGGCGCGACGTCATTGAACGAAGTACACCGAGTTGGGTGAGAAGCTCAACACGAGCACAGCAATTGAGAGCCAACCCACTACCTGTCGTCCGGTTGACAATGGCGTTTCGTCTTCTATAGGTGGATGATAGACGCCAATGAGGAAACGAACGAGAAGTGCCCATAGCAGCCAGCTAGTGCCGAACGCGAAAAGCCATGGCACTTGGCGCACGGCCGACTGCAAAGGGACACCAATGGAATTCTGTAGTGTGTTAACAAAGTCGGATGGTGACGGCCCGGACAGAAAGAACGCAAATTCTCCCAACAGCGACAGGAAGCCCATAGCAAACAGTATCCACCATCCGATGCGGCCTACCACATGCTGAAGACGTCCAGTCAATGCATAGAGCACGTGCCCACCGTCCAACTGACCAAACGGCAGCATATTCAACGCTGTTACAAAGAGACCAAACCAGCCCACACATAAAAATGGATAGTGGTAGATCTCATTCATCGGCGGCATGTAGCCAGTGCCGGAGTTGCTTACAAACACTGAGCTCATAAACGAGAACAGAAACGTGTCACCAAAGAACATGCCTTTGTTGCTCAGTCCCTCGGGATGAATGGCCTGCAAATACTCAATTGGCGGTAGTGTCAGAAATCCGATGACGAGGATAACAATGCAAACAACAAAGCCCGCAAGCGGGCCTGATACACCAATGTCAAAAAGAGCGGCGCGCGAAGTAATACGGCTGCGCAGTCGGATGAGCGCGCCCATCGTACCAAATGGCATTAACATCGGAGGTACAGGTATAAAAAAGGGCAAGGATGCGTCAACACCGTGTCGGCGTGCCGCTATGTAGTGTCCGAATTCGTGTGCGCTTAGAAACGTCATTAGCAACACAGCATACGTGATGCCACGACCCCAGTTTGTTATCTCATACGGGTTGACACCAGCCCAGGCTGCACCAGCAAGGGTTGTGCTGACAACGGTTGCCATGAATAGGGCCACATTCGCCCACACAGGTAGTCGCCGCGCTACGGGTTTGTCTTTGTCGGGGCCAGGAGCGTATCCCATCTACTGCACCTCGATGGGCCGCATTTGCGGGAAGAAGAGCACGTCGCGGATTGAATCTGTATTTGTAAGCAACATTACTAATCTGTCGATGCCGATGCCGAGACCAGCAGTTGGCGGCATGCCGACTTCGAGTGCATGAAGAAACTCCTCGTCAACAACCATCGCTTCATCGTCACCTTCTGCACGAATTTTCGCCTGCTCTTCTAGACGCAGTCGTTGTTCGATAGGGTCATTCAGTTCACTGAACGCATTAGCTATTTCTTTTCCCATAACAAACAACTCGAAGCGTTCAACCAACCCTGCGTCGGTACGATGAGCTTTCGCAAGAGGCGACATTTCCACCGGATAATCCATGATGAATGTCGGCTGAATGAGATGGGGCTGCACTTTTTCGGAAAAAATCTCATCCAGAATTTTCATTGAGCTGGCTGAACTTTCAACCGGGACACTTGCATCACGAGCGACGGCCAACAATTGCGCTCGATCCATGCCACGCAAGTCTTTGCCTGTGTGCTCAAGGAGTAAGTCATACATACGTGCTCTGCGGAACGGTCGTGCGTACGAAACGTCGGTGTCGCCGTACGGAACAGTTGTTGTGTTGTGTACCGACACAACAATGCTGTGCACCAACTCTTCCGTCATGTCCATCATCCACAGGTAATCTTTGTATGCCACATAGATCTCCATGGCCGTGTACTCTGGGTTGTGTGTACGGTCCATGCCTTCGTTGCGGAAGTTTTTCGAAATCTCGTAGACCCCTTCGAAGCCCCCTACAATGAGGCGCTTTAGGTAGAGCTCGTCGGCGATGCGTAGGTACAGGTCGATGTCGAGTGCATTGTGATGCGTCATGAACGGACGCGCCGTCGCACCGCCATAAATAGGCTGCAGAATCGGCGTCTCTACTTCTAGCCAGCCGCGCGCATCGAAGAAGCGGCGCATGGCAGAAATGATGTGCGCACGCGTTCGAAACGTTGCCTTGATCTCAGGGTTTGCTATGAGATCGAGATAACGCTTGCGGTAGCGTTGCTCTTTGTCAGCAAATGCATCGTACCGAACGACGTTGCCGTGCTCATCAGTTTCTTCCTTCGCAATCGGAATTGGTGTGACGCACTTTGCAAGAAGCGTCACTTCGGCAACGTGAACACTTATCTCTCCGGTACGGGTACGGAATGCGTAGCCACGAACGCCGATCAGATCACCGATATCAAACAACTTTAGCATCTCGTACGCATCACCAAGATCATCCTTCTTGAGGTAGACCTGAATACGACCCGATTGGTCCTGCAGGTGAACGAACGATGCCTTGCCCATGCGCCGCATGGTCATGATGCGTCCGGCCACCGCGACATTGCTTAGGTCTGCGCCACCGGTTACGCCTGCACCGTCGCCACCAGATGCGGCTGCATCGTCCGTGTATTCGCGCAGAATCTGCTGCGCGTCGTGCGTCTTGTCGAAAGAGACGGGATAGACTTGAATTCCCATCTGTCGGAGCAATTCGAGTTCTTCGAATCGACGTCGTTCTTGTTCGTTGCGTTCGGATAGATCGATCATAGACAGCAAAGATAGGAGCCAGGCCACGGGTTCGTGCGTACGACCTGCCGCGTGTATGTTTGTGAATGCCGCACACCGATCAGACCACGTCTCTGAGCCCTTCAGAACTTGCACTACGTGATCGTCTTACCCTACTCGCTAAAGATTTCTTTCTTGGCAACGGGTATACTGGCAGCACCATGGATCAGGTTGCTAAGACAGCTAAGGTGTCCAAGAAAACTGTGTATCGCCTGTTCCACACAAAAGAAGCCGTTCTGCAATCGGTTGTGCTCTCGATTATGCACGAGGTTGAGGAGTTCACGACACCGTTGTTTAGCGGAGTGGAAGAGAGTTTCGATGCACGATTTGAACAGCTCGTTGTTGGTATTTCTCCGCAATACGCCCAATTACGATCGCCATCTTCGATAAAGGAGATGCGAATAGCCGCACCGCAGACGTATGAAGAGTTTGATGCCTGGCGTCGCACGCGATTCGTCCACTTCGTCAACATGATGTCCAGCGCGCGCGAGTCAGGTGCTTTGTGTCCCGAATTCGACTTCGACGGTATGATATCGATGTATGCAGCATTGCATAATTCGTGCATGGACTACTCTATTCTCGAGGATTCAGGTATTCCGGCTGAGAATGTAAACAAGGCTTTTGTCGATGTCTTCCTCAACGGCATACTAGCGCGCGAGCTTCCCGCATGAGGGCGCCCACAGAACAGGAAGAGCGCGTATTGCGAGTGTCCGAAGCGCTCTTCTATCGCTTTGGATACCTGCGCGTGACAACAGAGCAGATTGCGAAAGAGGCCGGAGTGTCGAAGCGAACTATCTACGCCCTCTTTCCCTCGAAACTGGCAATCGTTGTCAGGTCGTTCATTCGTGCCGGACGCGAAATTGACGCTTGTGTCGCAGTCATGGACCTCAGCAATCCGGTAGCGTTCGAAGACTGCCTACGGCGGTTCCTTACTGCTGTGGCAAGAGGCTCTGGACGCTTTTCAGCCCCTCTGTTCTGCGACCTACAAACGGCCGAACCTCGTATTGGTGCTCGACTGTTGAAATCCCGGAGCAGCTTTCTCTGTAAACATTTGCGAACGATTCTCGATAAGGGGCTTGAAAACGGGGCTGTCCGCACGGGAATGAATATGGACTCAACTGTCGCCGTAACGTTAATGGCGTTGGATTGCCTGCTACATCCCGAAGCTCGGCAGGCGCTCCGACTGAAGGCTCCGGAACCCGAAACAGTGGTGGATGTGCTCCTAAAAGGCATCCGACCGCGTTAGGTATGTTCATGATTTGTGTTAACTTTGTGCGAAGAAACTGTGGAAACCATTTTAGTACCGGTGGATAACTTCACCCGCGGAAAATGGAACTGAATAGTTTTCTGAATCGTTGTTAACCTAACGTGACATCGGAACTTCAGCAGAATGCACAACACTGCTGAAGACAACCGACATAACCCCCTCATATGCCTCTCGCCCCACACCAAGCGAGAGGCTCTTTTTTTGCCCTAAGCGCGTTGGGCTTGGGCCTCAAATAGTATAATGCCGGCTGCAACAGATGCATTTAGGGATGCGATCTGGCCCGACATAGGAATCTCGACTAGTTGGGAGCATATCTGCTGCACACGCGGATGAAGACCTTCGCCTTCGTTACCAAGAACGATGATGCATGGTCCACGATAGTCAGCTTTTCTATAGTGTACTGTGCCTGGGGACGCTGCTCCGATAATTGTGAAGCCCGCTTTTTTTGCAGTCTCTAGTGCTTCAGACATGCGGAGAACTTTGGCAGAGGGCAAATGTTCTAGTGCACCTGCAGACGCCTTCACTGCCGTCGGTGTAATTGGCGAGCCAAACTTCTCCGGTAATATGAGACCCTTTGCCCCAGCCCCTTCTGCCGAACGCGCAATTGCGCCGAGGTTGTGGGGATCCATGATGCCGTCAAGTGCTACGATTAGCGGCGGTTCGCCGTGCACATATGCCAGCAATGCCGCGAGTGTCGTTGCCTCACGAATTGGACGTAATGCAATAACGCCTTGCGCATCGTTTGCTCCAACATTCAATGCTCGTTCGAGGGCCTGAAATTTTCTTCGGTCCATCACTGAGCACTGCACACTCGACCGTTTTGCTTGGGCACGAATGGTTCCAAGCGGACCATCATCTGCACCATACGACACAAAAATTTTCTCGAGTGGGTTGCCAGACTGCAACGACTCCATAACGGCACGTCTGCCCACGACATACCGTGCGGGGTCGATGTCTGCGTGGTCTGCTGTCATAAGTACTTCTTTACCAGTTGCCCGAACGAATCGCCAAAGGCCGCAACATCTGCGTACGACGTATAGAGCGGCGCAGGGGCGATACGAATGATGTTCGGTGTCCTCCAGTCGACGATCATACGATCGGCAATAAGCCCTTCGAATACCTCACGTCCGCCGCGGTCAAATGCGACAGACAGCTGAGCTCCGCGCTGCCGAGAATCGCGGGGCGTTATTATGCGAGCAGTGTCGGTGTGCTTAAGTGCGTCGTCGATTGTACGTTCTGCGAACGAGGTGAGACGATCGCGTTTTGCACTGATGCGGTCCATGCGTGCCTCTGAAAAAATCTCAAGTGCGGTTCGATGCACAGCTAATGAAAAAACCTGTGCGTTAGATAGTTGCCAGCCGTTTGCTCCAGGCATAGCATTGAAGCTGCGTTCAATTTCAAAACGTGTCGCCTCATCATGGCCCCACCATCCAGCGAGGCGAGGGAGATCGTTGCGTTCTGCATGAACCTCATGTACAAACGCGCCACCAACTCCACCGGGTCCAGAATTCAAATACTTGTAAGAGCACCAAACAGCGAAGTCGACGTTCCAATCATGTAACCGCATCTCAACATTGCCAATTGCATGGGCTAGATCTATGCCCACGCACGCTCCTGCGGCGTGTCCAGCATGTGTAATTTTTTCGAGGTCGAAAAACTGACCAGTCAGAAAGTGCACTCCGCTAAACATGACAAGGGCGACTGAGTCCTTATGCTCTTCGATTGCCGCCAGGATTTGCTCTGTCGTGAGCACGTGTGTACCTGGTAACGGTTGCACCTCAATCATCGCCTGTTCGGGGTCATAACCGTGCAGTCTAATCTGACTTTCGATGGCGAACCGATCAGAGGGAAAGTCTTTGCCTGCCATGATAACCGTGTGTCGGTCTGCCGTTGGACGGTAAAAGGAGGTGAGCATCAAGTGCAGATTCACCGTTAACGAGTTCATCGCCACGACTTCAATGGGCTTGGCACCAACTAAGGGCGCAAGCAATTCTGGGAAGGCACTATGATACGAGAACCATGGGTGTGTAGCATGAACGTGCCCTTCAACTCCAAGGTGACTCCAGTCGTCCATCTCCTGCCGTATCGCATCTTGGGCCGCAAGGGGCTGAAGTCCCAAGCTGTTTCCACAGAAGTAGTGGACAGCTTTCTTATCCACGCCACGAGGGATGTGGAAACGCGTGCGGAAGCTCGCGAGCTCATCGTTCTTGTCTAGTGTTTCGTAATCGGTAGTCATATGCGACATTTCATGTAACGTCAATTCCAATCGGTTGTCATTCACTCCGTCGTCGGTCGTTTCATAACTTGCAAGATCGCTCACAGAAGGAGAATTGGATGCAGAGGTTTTCCATGCGGATGGTACTGGGACTATTTTCGGCGACGTTCCTGTTGTCTGCGTGCAACTATTTGGACAAACCTCGGCCGATTGTCATGCGTTGCTCAACAGATCGTAAAGAGTACGTCAAGCAGCTGGTTGAAATCTTTGACCAGAATGGCTACGTTGTTGTCAGTTCCAGCCCTGACTCAGGAACCGTCGTCGCTCGTGACAGCGTAGAGCAAGTGGCCTACCGCTATACGGGTCTCACTCGCACGTGGGACGTGCAGCATACTGGCGACTCTGTACGCATTTACGTATGGTCTGTTTCGTATCGCATGGATGGCAGTGACATCAAGCAAACATGGGACAAGCGTTACTCGGGCGAAGACGTCAAAGAGTGGATGCGACCAATCATGGTGCGAATCGAGGCGGCCTGCGGTCTTAACAACCCCCTTGCGCCACAACGCTAGTCAAACAACGTGTCGGGGACTTCGACTTCCATCAGCAGCATTGCTGTAGCAATCGTCTTACCCTGCGCGTCGAGCTTCAACGATACCGTGCCACCTCCGCCCAACGTGTCGTGTAATATGAAATTGAGTGCCCATAAGTTCGGAAGCTCAAACCGTTCTACGGGTCCGAGACAAATTCCTTCGAAGTGACGCCTCACGCGCTCCGTAGTCAGCACATCGCGAAGGACTGGAAACCACTCTTCCCGATAGGCAATTACGCCGCAGTTTGCGGCATCGCCCTTATCGCCGCTTCGAGCGTGGGCCAGTCTTGACAATGAAATCTTCATGGCGACAAACATACGAACACCGCTTCTGGTACGTCTGAAGCCTGCGTTTCGGTAATTTTGAGCCTGTATTCTGTCTGAGGTACATTATGAATCGCGTCATGTTCAAATCGAAAATCCATCGTGCTCGCATCACGCAGGCAGATCTGTACTACGAAGGCAGTCTCACGATCGATGAGAATTTGATGGAAGCCGCCGATCTGCTCGCCTATGAGAAGGTTGCCGTGGTAAACATCAACAACGGCGAACGTTTCGAGACGTACGTCATCCCAGGTACACGGGGTAGCAAAGACATATGCTTGAATGGGGCCGCTGCGCGTAAGGGGCAAATTGGTGACGAGGTAATCATTATCTCCTACACGACCTTGCCAGACGCAGAGGCGCGTGCATGGCAACCCATGGTGGTTCTTGTAGACGCGAACAATGAGATTCAGTCAACAGCACGCACCGTCGAGCCATACACATCAATGGTCCATCATAATTGATGGCACTCACGCAAGGTCATAATCTTGCCGTTGTCATCATGGCAGCAGGCAAGGGTAAGCGGATGGGAAATCCCGACCTCGCCAAGGTCCTTACGTTGCTCGACGGTAAGCCCCTTCTCCAATACGTCATCGAACAATCATCGAGTCTAAAGCCTGTTGCCCTTGTTATTGTCGTCGGACATCAACATGATGCGGTTCGCGCGTTCGTATCGTCAGCCTATCCCGATGCCACGTGTGTATTGCAGTCGGAACAGCTCGGTACTGGCCACGCTGTACAGCAGGCGAAGGATAGTGTTGTCAGCAAGTTGGGCAGCGGCGGCGATGCAGCTTCAAACGTTCTAATCCTGTCGGGCGACGTACCTCTTCTGACCAGCACAACGCTTGCTGCGCTTTTAGAGCATCATGTGAAGAGTGCTGCGACACTTACCGTACTTAGCACCACCGTTCCGAATCCGGCTGGGTACGGACGCATCGTTCGAGACAGCGGAGGCGAATTGCAATCCATTGTCGAACAGAAGGACGCAACATCTTCACAAGCCGCTCTGACTGAAATCAACTCGGGCGTTTATGTCGTTCGTACAAAACCACTGTTTGATGCGCTCGATCGCGTTCGAAATGCGAATGCGCAAAACGAATACTACCTTACCGACATCGTCGGAATACTCAAATCTGACGGCGCTCGAGTAGAGGCATTTCACACACAGCGCTGGGAAGAAGTACACGGTATTAACACCGCCGCCGATCTTGCTCGTGCTACTGAACTTCGCCACGTAACGATTGTTCAAGAGTGCTAACCGCTATCGATCACATCGGAATTGCAGTGAGTGATATAGACGCGAGTATGGAGCTCTACGCCACCTTGTTCGACGTCAAAGAATTTCACCGCGAACGTGTTGAAGACCAAGGTGTGGACGTGGCCTCGTTTGATGTTGGCGGTGTGCGCATAGAGCTGACTGCGCCTTTGTCTGAAGCTTCGCCTATTGCAAAGTTTATTGCAAAGCGCGGTGAAGGCATCCACCACATTGCCTTTCGCAGTGACACACTTACCGACGATCTAACTCGCCTTGCGTCGAACGCCATTGCAATCATTGAACCAGCACCGACCCTGGGTGCACATGAGATGCTCATAGCATTCCTCCATCCAAAGACCACTGGTGGTGTGTTGATGGAACTCTGCACACCTGCGGGCAACGATCCGTCGGTACGGAAGGAACTACGTAATGCCTAGGCTAACATTAGTTCGACACGGAGAGTCGCAGTGGAATCTTGAAAACCGTTTCACTGGATGGCACGACATCGGTCTCTCACCGAAAGGTGAACTTGAAGCAACTGCAGTTGGCGAGTTACTGAAGGATGTACCGTTCGACGTGCTGTTTACATCTGTGCTTCAACGCGCTATAAAGACTGCAGATCTTGCCCTGGTAACTGCGGGACGTAATGACGTACCGACGTTTCGCGATAAAGCGCTTAATGAACGCAACTACGGCGATCTGCAAGGGCTGAACAAGCAAGAGACCCGCGACCGGTATGGCGTTGAGCAAGTTCATACATGGCGTCGCAGTTACGATATCAGTCCTCCCAATGGCGAGTCACTGAAGGATACACGCGACCGGGTGCAGCCATACTTTGAAACGCAGATTGCACCCCTTCTTCGTGAAGACAAGAACATTTTGATCGTTGCACATGGCAACTCGTTACGAGCGCTGATTATGCTCCTAGAAGACTTAACGCCTGATGCTATAGTCGCAATCGAGATTCCAACCGGCATACCTATTACCTATGAATTGGACAAGGATCTTCACATTGTTAGCAAAACCATTCTCAAGCCGATCACGACGTAGTCATCTATCCGTAGTCTTTTTTCTGCTTTTATCTGCTGCAGCGTTATCCGCACAAGAAAGCGCTGTTCTTCGTGCTCTAAAGACAGAGCTCGACCGAACGATGCGCGAACTGCAGACCAAGCCGTCACCACCCTACTTCGTGTCCTACGCAGTTACAGAGACGCACACTGCTTCGGTCTCAGCATCGTTCGGTGCTATCGACGGTGAAAGCACATCTGCCAATCGCATCCTTGACATAGATCTGCGTGTTGGCTTGCACCAGCTCGACAACACACGTAGTATCCGTGGTGTTGCATTTGAAATGGGCCGAGGAATGCGGGCTATGGAGTTACCAATGGGTAACGACGAACGCGCGTTGCGCACGGTTGTCTGGCTTGCCACTGATAGAATGTACAAGTCGGCCGTTGAGCGGTTAGGCAAGGTGAAGACTAATCTTCAGGTAAAGGTGCGTGAAGAGGACACGTCTGCTGACCATTCCACAGAAAAAGCCACAACGTTTATTCAACCGTTTGTCATAGCGTCATTCGATACAACCGATTGGCGCGATCGCGTGCGCAGACTGTCTGCGCTATGCGTTGGCCATCCTGAGCTTTACACCGGCCGCGTGTCGTTGCAATTCGACCAAGTCGTTAAGTACTTCGTAAACAGCGAAGGAACCATTCTTCAGCACGTTGAACCAATTGTAAAAATGTTTGTTATCGTGAAGACGAAAGCCGATGATGGCATGAGTCTACCGTTATACAGAAGCTACTCTGCTTATTCATTGGATAGACTCCCAGGCGAAGCGACGATTCGAACGGACATCGAGAACATGATTGCCCAGGCGATTCGCCTTCGAACAGCACCGCTGGCAGAGACATATTCTGGTCCGGCGATTCTATCCGGACGCTCTGCAGGCGTTTTCTTTCACGAAATCTTTGGCCATCGCGCCGAAGGGCACCGTCAGAAAGACGCGAATTCCAGCCAGACGTTCAAAGCCTTCCTGGGCAAGAAGATATTGCCGTCGTTTATCGACGTGGTGTTCGATCCAACACAAAAAACGCTTGCTGGTAAAGATATTGTTGGTGCATTTGCTTACGATGATGAAGGCATTCCTGCACAACGTGTCGTAGCTGTGAAAGATGGAGTGTTTCAGAACTTTCTGATGTCACGTTCGCCAATCGAAGGATTCCCGCAATCGAATGGCCACGGCAGGCGGCAGCCGGGCCTACGTCCCGTATCTCGTCAGTCGAACCTTATGGTTCAGGCGAAGACGACCGTCTCCTACGACTCCTTAAGGGCATTACTGCGCAAAGAATGTTTGAAACAGAACAAGGAGTATGGTCTGTTGTTCGATGACATTCAGGGTGGCTTTACATTCACCGGTCGCACGGTACCAAACGCATTTAACGTACAACCACTTGTGGTGTACAAGATTTTCGCGGATGGTAGGCCCGACGAACTCGTGCGTGGCGTCGACTTGATTGGCACACCGCTTACAACGTTCAACAACATCGTGACGGCGGCAGACGACATGGGAATCTTTAATGGTGTGTGTGGTGCCGAGTCGGGTGGCGTGCCTGTGTCGGCGAGTTCACCAAGTCTTCTTGTTTCTACTATAGAAGTACAAAAGAAACAGAAGTCCCAAGCAAAGCCCCCTATCCTTTCCGACCCGACGACGACGCAAGGAGGTGGACAATGAGGCCAACAATGACAACGCTCGTACGGACGTGTCTTACGTTCGTGGTGTTCTCCGCAACAATGTTCGCTGTAGCCATAACAACGACTGCGGCTATCGACGAAGAAATGGTGTACCGCGCGATGCAGGACGAAATGCAACGGAATATGCGTGAGCTACAACTCGGTGATCTTCCGCGGGCATATCACATGACATACTCGCTTTCAATTCGAAAAAGTATCTCCGTTCATAGCACGCTCGGGGATGTGCAGGATGTGGATACAGGCACCGTCGCGATTCTTTCGGTAGCAGTGCGCGTTGGCGGGCCGAAGTTTGACAACACGAACTACTTCGATGTAAGTCTGGGCTTCTTTGGTTCGAGCGATGATGAAGAGGCATTTAGAACTCGCCGTATTCCTTTCGAATACACATACAACAGTTTGCGTCGTGAGTTGTGGCTTGCAACTGACGCGTGTTACAAGCAGGCTGTTGAGTTGTATGCGAAAAAGGAAGGTTCACTCAAGAATCGTACGCGTACAGACACGACGTGGGATTTCGGATATCTACTGCCAGAGACCCTAATTAATGTGACAGGAGTCGACCGCAAATGGGATGTAACCACACTCCAAAATCTTTGTAGTGATGTAAGTGCTGTATTCCGCTCCGCGCCTGGAGTCCAGTCCGTCCGCGTTGGCACCGAATACGTGCCGGAAGAGACATTGCTTCTAACGTCTGAAGGACGTCGCATGCACAAGTTCGAATCGTTTGCCGGGTTCGAGATCGTGGCTTCCGGCCAGGCGCCGGATGGCATGCCCGTTGGCAACACCTATGCTGCGTACGGAATTACACCCGATGATTTTCCTTCACGAGATTCGCTCATTCGTGCGGGTGTAATTGTAGGCGATTTGCTGACGAAAGCCATGCAAGCATCTACGATCGATGCGTATTCGGGTCCAATACTCTTCGAAGGTCAGGCTGCTGGCGAAATTATTGCGCAGGTATTCGCCCCAAATCTCGTTGCTCAGCGTCAGCCCCTTTCCGATGGCGGTTTTTCGGCGAACGATCGGTACCTGGCATTTCAGAACAAGATCGGTGCTCGCGTGTTACCCGAGTGGCTAAGTGTACGTGCGGTGCCATTGCGTGTAAAGGACAGCGGACGTCCAGTTGCGGGACATTACGACATTGATGACGACGGCATTCAAGCGCAAGACGTGCGTCTTGTCGACAATGGATACTTGAAAACGTTACTATCGTCACGTGTACCAACGAAGCGCATTTCGGCTAGCAACGGTCACCAACGTGGCGGTGCCGCAATGCTAAGTGTAATAGAATTTGAAGCGCGCGATAACAAACGCCAGTTAAGTGCGGCTGCACTCAGGGCACGCATGATGAAGATGGTTAAAGACAGAGATCTACCGTACGGAATCATCATTCGCAAAGCATTAAATCAGAATCTGTTGTTTACGGGATTATATGCCGTTGCCGGACCCGATTTTCCGCTGCCGCAAGGCGAAGGCAAGCTTGGCTTGCTCGAGGTATGGCGCGTGTATCCAGACGGACGTGAGGAGATTGTACGCGGCGTAGAGTCAGCAGGGCTCGCACCCGTGTTGTTCAAAGACATCATTGCTGTTGGCAAATCAACCACCGTTCACAACTACCTGGCTCCAAGCGTATCGCCATCGTTCATTACTGGCGGTGCTCAATATTTGGTGTCGACAATCATAACGCCCGATCTACTGTTTGAAGATCTCGAACTGCGTCCGATCGAGGGTGACATGCCAACGACTCCGCACCTTTCCTCGCCCCTTAACTAAGTCAGGCAAGAACGTATTTGCTCAGCGCTCCGCTGGTCGATGCGCTTATTCGATTGTGTAGCGAACACCTGCGTAGAAGAGGCGTGGATCGAGCGGGCCCCACACGAGTGATGCATCGAAGGTTCGTCCGAACGGATCGTGTGCACCCAGCACTGCATCCTGTTGAATGAAATCCGTAAGATTTTCTGCCCCGATGTACACATCGAGTAGTCCTAACTTCTTCGTTATCTGACCGTTCACGCGCCACCAACCGTCGAACGTCGTTGGACTTCCGACGATGGTTGAAGTAGGGAGTCGACCACCGGAATTCCACGATACCGTTGCATCAAATTGCCAGTCGGGCTCGGGCGTGACATACGAAAGCGTTGCGAGAATGCGCGATCTGCTCGTCATCGGTTTTTGCTGAAGGGTGCCGCTGTAAGGGGCTTGCACGTCCTGCCACCTATATGCTAGCAATACATCCACGCGTGGGAACGGAGAGGCGAGCACCTGTGTGAGTACACTTGTAGCGTAGCTCTCACCACTGAGGTTCTTGATGTGCAATTCACTCGGTGAACGATCGAAGTCTATCACAACTTGATTCTGAAACTGAGTTCTGTACACTTCCACGTCGAACGTGATAGGTCTGTCACCGATTTCAATGGTGGTTGTGAGCGAGGCACCCATATTCCAGGCTTCTTCGGGGCGGAATGTTGAGTCGAAGACGAGACTGCGGCTGCTAATGAATGATGGCATGTTTTCGATGATCACAGACGGTACTCGCCATCCGCGTCCGACAGAGGCACGCAAGGACGTGTACTCAGTAAGTGAATACTTCGCGTGAATGCGTGGTGTGATGTAGCTGCCATATAGGTTATGTGCGTCGAATCGCAGACCGCCGATTAACACAAGCGATTCAATTGATGAGACAGTGAGCTCGCCGTACGCTCCGGGTACATGTTCGGTACGGATGAATGACGTAGCCGCGATTGAGTCAGATGATACAGATTCGCGAACGTGGTCGTTGAGATACGTTAACCCACCGAGAAACTTTATGTCATCCGAAAATGGCAGCGCAATGACCGTCCTCAAGTGAAGTGAGTTCTCGTCACCCGTTACTCGGTTCGCGCCAAAGATTGAACGCTGCTCGTGCGTGGCACCAGCAACAACGAATGATAGACCACTGCCCGGCATCGTCTCGAGAAGGTCGAGAATTCCAAACTTCATGAAGCCATCGAGTCGTTTGATGTCCGTAACAATAGTATATCGGCCACGCCCTGCAATTGCGTGCGCCGGCAACTGCCCACCATCGTAGCGATCGGCTACACCACGCACAAATGCTTGCCACTCGATATTGTCGTTGTTGAAGTACCAGCGATGTACGGCGTTGACTTGTTGGAACGTTGGTTGATCTGCGAAGCCATCTGAGTTATTGTCTGTTGCCTTCGGCATGATTCGTCCGTGCAACATCGTTAATGTGCTTAGCTCATCCGTCACATGCTGCGCGCCGTACACATTGAGTTCCGCTCTGGAATTTGTGTTGCCGTAGGCGTTTACGAACAATGCAGGCGCGGTTCGAGGGTTGTGATAACAGACATTGATGAGCCCCGTAATGGCATCGTAACCATTGGTTACGGTGCCAGCCCCTTTTGAAATACTAACCGATTCCATAAAGGGTCCAGGAATGTGCTCGAGTCCGAATGGCATCTCAAGAGCACGCACCATAGGCACGGCTTCAATCAGTATTTGCGTGTAGAGACCACGAAGTCCCAGCATTTGAATCTGGCGCGCACCGCTGGCGGCATCGCTGTACGAGACCTCGACACTTGGACTCTTTTCGAACGACTCGGCGAGAGAGCAGCAGGCAGCCTGCTTCAGCTGCTTCTCTGAAATAAACTCGGTCTTTTCTGTCGTACGAAGGATGGTCGGTTGATCGGCATCAACAATGACTGACTCGGTGGTAGATGGCACCATGGTAACGAGCATCTCTTCTCTGAGGGCGGCGAATTCTATTGGTGCGTAGCCAATCGCACGAATAATAAGCGTGTCCTTCGTACCACTACGAGCCAGCTCGAACTGGCCAAGTGAATCGGTGTACACGCCCTTCGATGTTCCTTTCCAGATAATGGACGCACCAACGATTGGACGCAATTCGCCATCCGTGTCGCTGTACACGACACGACCACGTATCGGCTGTGCGAGCAGGACAGATGGGATAACTAGAAGGGCAACGAAGAGCATTCGCATAATTCAAGATCCAATTGAGTGAGACAATTCAACAAGCGGTGTCGAATCGTCACTCTAGATCAGAAATACGCAAAGCCTCGAACAGGTGGGATCGGGTCCGGTGCGCAACGTCCACTCATCAGCTCGCTCCAGAGGGAAAGCACCCTGGACGACGTATGGCGCAGCAAGAATCGTAGTGAATGTCATGCCAGATGCGGGCACGGAAGCGCTCGCATCCTTTACCATATCACAATCTAGCCGCGTAATTGAAACGATTTCGTCGCAACAGGATTCTGGTGGTTCCTGATTACCGCAGCAGTCTGCATCGCACACACTTTCGATCATACCCCTGCAGGCATGGATGAGCACTGGGGTAGCGGTCACGGAAACCATAAAGGAGACCGTTAGTACCGTTAGCAGTATGGTGTGGATAAATTTCAATGCGTTTCTATGGCTTTCGGCGATTTATCGGCAATCTAACGGACTTCACTGAAACGTATTGGAATGTAGATTACCACAACGGTGATTGTTCAAGGAGGAGTGACCATGGACATCGTGAAACACTACAGCAATGGCGACGTGACCATCGTCTGGAAACCAGACTTGTGTCAGCATTCTACGGGATGTTTCCGTGCTCTACCCGAGGTGTTCAACCCAAGGGTTAATCCCTGGATAAAACCCGACGGCACTGACTCTCAAACTCTGATTGCAGTGGTTACGGCCTGTCCGTCTGGCGCCTTGAGCATTCAAGCTGCTGATTCGGCACGCGACTTGCCTGATAGTCTGTAGGCCGTGTCTGATCCGTAGGTCGGGTCGGATACGTAGGTCTTGCCTGAAACAATTGTGATGTGGACTGGTCCAGCCCGACGATTCACTGTTCTTCGTTATCTTAGTAGTTCATGCGCAAAGTCATTACATCGATTGCTGTTCTCGTCCTGTCTAGCCTCGTCGCTTTGGCAGTTCAGGTCACAATCCAGTCTTTTACGGCCCGATCCACTGGCACGGCAATCGTCGTTGAGTGGAAGTCGGCTGCGGAATCGGATGTAACGAGTTATGAACTTGAGCGCGCCGGTGATGACAACGTATTCAGACACGTGTCAACCGTGACAGCTAAGGGTGGCAATCAGCCATATGCGTACACTGACGACGAAGCGTTTGGCAAGCGGGACGGTACGGATGGCTCCGTCACCCGAAACTACTTTACGTATCGTCTCAAGATCGTCCGCACCGACAAATCGTTTGTGTATTCGAACACCATTGGTGTTAACCACAACGTCAGCGGCATCAAGAAGACGTGGGGCATGATAAAAGAAATGTTTCGCTGACCGTGCCGCGGTTTAGCCCCCTACCTGCCCCCTTCCTGGGGGTTGTTTGTTTCCTGCTTTTACAATCGTCACTCTTCACTGTCGAAGCACACGCTGCTGGCGAAGCACACGCCGATCGCTGCGGCTTTCTCGATAATGTTCGCCGTTCAGCAACAGGCGACATCGTTATTCTCGGACAACCACGTCCAAATCTTCCCTTTAATGCCGAATCCGCGTCTGGCAACATTCGCGTGCACTATGCGACGTCAGGCGTTGACGCAGTGCCTGCTGCCGATCTCGATGGCTCGGGTGTGCCCGATTACGTCGAGGAATCGATCCGTGCACTTGTTGTGGCTTGGGACTACGAAACAGGCACGCTAGGGTACCTACCACCGCCGTCCGACAGTATGCAGGGTGGTTCACGGGCTCTCGACGTCTACTTGCGCGATATGAGCAAAGAAGGTCCGACGGGCAGTGGCATGTACGGGAGAACGTCATTTGAAGACGAGATTGCGGCTGGACCGCCGGCGAAGTTTACGACGTGGCTAGAGGTGGACAACGACTTCAGCCCGAACGATCGGAACGTGCATGGGCAACCTGTCTTCGCGACTACGGGCATAGACGGACTTCGCGTGACAACAGCACACGAACTACATCACTCGATTCAGGTCGGCGCATACGGATTGTCGCGGGTTCAGGAAATGTTTTACGAGCTCACATCTACGTGGATGGAAATTGCGGTTTGGCCCGGAATACGCGATTGGGCAGCGTATATGTCTCAACTATTGTTAAAACCCGAGCTGTACCCATTTAGCCTTCCTTATGGTAGCAATGGTTATCCATGGGGCTGGTATGGGGCTGTGCTTCAATCGTACGAAGGAAAAAACATTCTGCGCGCTTCATGGGAGCGCATTGCGTTAGGAGAACGTCCGTTTCAAGCACTGGACAATGCATCCGACGCGGCGGGCGTCCCACTCGAGCAGATGTTTTGCGATGCCTTAGGAGTGCTGTACCGCACGGGGTCGAGGGGACGTTCGAACACTGTGTTGCCGTTCGCAGATTCACTGCCGGAAATCCATCTCCGTGTTGATCAACCAGTGAAGGCGCCTTCTGAGATTTTCAGCGAAGTCTTACGTCCGTACGATGTCCGAGCCATGCGTTTCAGCGTGCCCTCCATCGCCGATGCCAACCTACCGGTAAGCGTAACGCTGCTTCTTACATGGCCGAATACAGAAGCGCTGATTGCTTCAGACGTCACTCGATCTACGTCGTGTACTGTTACACTTACTGCCTCTCCTACCGGTACTGACACCCCATTAAATGGCACGTCGTGGGGCGTGCGCGTTAGCCCAGCGGATGTTTGTTTCCGCATAGAGGGTGTGCAGACCGAACGCGTAGAGTCGCCGTACCCTCTGCCTATCGCACGTGGCACACAATCGATTCTCTCTGTACCAGTTACTTCGGCGTTGCCGGGCGACATCGCCATTGTGACGTTGCTGTCGCCAATGATGGTTGCTCTGCGGCGCGATACACAACCGGTTGTGCTAGACGACACTCGAATCGTTGTGGATTGGAACATCCCAACATCAATACGCACGGGCATCTACCTCTTGCATGTAGAGTGCGCCGGCATAACTGTGCTACATAAGATTGTGGTTCGATAATGTCACTGGTCAGCCTCGAAGCACATGGACTGTCTAAAACATTTGCATCGCGCAAGGTGATAACCGATCTTACTTTTTCTGCGGCAAGCGGTGAAGTCCTTGGTATTCTTGGCTCAAACGGCAGTGGCAAATCGACAGTCCTTCGCATGATAGCCGGGGTCCTACGCCCTGATACTGGTAGTGTCTCGCTTCACGTAGCTGGAGAAGAAATTGCCCGAGGGCACCACCCGCTCCAAGCCGGACTCGTAGCGCCCTATCTGCAGGTATACGATGAATTCACACCGCTCGAGTTTATGAGCATGCATTCGTCGATGCGTGGCGCTGAAATAAACCGCAACAACGATGAAGAAGTGCTGACCCGCGTTGGACTTTACGACCGGCGCGACGAGCCAGTTCGGTCGTTCTCTAGCGGTCTACGTCAGCGTGCTATTCTTGCACTTGCCGTGCACCTTCATCCTGCGTTGCTGTTGCTCGACGAACCATCGGTTACCATGGACGACGCGGGACGCCGCGTTATCGAACATGAGGTAGCGCTTCATCGACATCGTGGTGGAGTAGTATTCCTTGCAACAAACGACTCACGCGAGCACGCGCTATGCACACGAACAATATCACTGCCATGATACACCGATCGACAATTCTTTGCCTACTCGTCGTAACCATTGGCGTTGCCATTACATGTGGGAACGACTCTGCACAGAGCAACGCAAGCCAACGCGTTGAGACACTCACAATTAGTGAGTGGAAAGCACCTAAAGACCTCACATTCTGCGGTGAGAAAGTGCCGGTAGACGATCCAGAAGTGCGCGAACGCCTTGAGCGAGAATTTTACGTCAATGTTCAGTCACCCGGACAGATTATTCTGTACCTAAAGCGTTCGGCACGTTACTTCCCTATCTACGAGCGTTTGTTGCGCGAAAACAAAATGCCCGATGATCTCAAGTACGTCTCCGTTGCTGAGAGTGCTCTCTATATGTCGAAATCACCGAAGGATGCCGTCGGTCTTTGGCAATTTATACCTGGAACTGCACGAGCCATGGGCTTGATTGTAACTGAGCTTGTGGATGAACGCCGGCATCCAGAGAAGAGCACAGCGGCAGCGCTGAAGTATCTCAGATCAGGCTTCGATAGTAACGGGTCGTGGGCGAGTGCTGCTGCAGGCTACAACATGGGGCACACAAGTCTTAGCGAACATCATGCATTTCAAAACACTAAACATTTTTATAATCTCTATCTAAATGAAGAGACCTCGCGCTATATACTCCGTATCGTCATGGTGAAGTATCTAATGGAGAATGCACCGAAGTTCGGGATCGTTGTACCAGCAGAAGAGCGTTACCAGCCCGTTGCAACGAGATTGATTACAGAAAAGAACGGAGTTGCCAATCTAGCGTCGTGGGCCGCGGCTCAGGGCACGACGTACAGACATGTAAAGCTCCTGAATCCATGGATTCTCGGACGCACTCTACCATCCCCTGAACGTGGTGGACGCTGGGAAATCTCGATACCGGCTAATTAACGTCGGCTATTCGGAGCGCTTGGGGTTACTTGGCGCTCTTCGGGTTACTTGGCGCTCTTCGGAAATACTGGCGATGATGGCTCGGGCACGTTACCGTACGCACGAATGTCCATCGTAGGCATCTCTGCCGCAGAGGTTGCGAACTTCAATCCACCAGTAATCTGGCCCTTGGCCTGAGGAACAACACGCGCAATAATCTCCAGTTTTTCACCTGGTTTGATTACCTGCTTGCTGGTGATGTTCACGACAATTCCACCATCGGTTACGAAATCGGAGACCGTAACAGGTTCGGAATCATTATTTGTGAGGAACAGCGATGATGTCGTCTCTTGGCCGATCTTCGCATCAGCAAAATTAAAGTACTGGTTAGGTCCTAAAACCAACGCACGTTGAATGTCTGCCTTAAGCTGGATATACGAGAAGTTTTCGGCCGTGTCGAGGCCGGCTGCGATCGGTGTACCGTTCTTGCGGAATTCGTCGCGAGCGGCTATGCCTTCTTTGTCGCCCCAACGCACCGTAATGCTCTTGGTTATCGGCCCAGCCTGAGATGGGTTGATGTTAAGCTTCACGCCCATCGTGCTTACGTCACCCGATGGAATGTCCATCTTGTCCGGGTCCGTTTTTGTACAGCCGCATCCTGGACGTATCTCGATAAGCTTGATTTCGCGACCACCCGAATTGCGAATCTTAATCTGCCCAGCTAGGTGTCCTTCTTTCGGTGGCTTAACCTTGCCCCAATCAAACGTGTCACCGCCCACAACCTCAAGTTTCGGCTGTTGAGCGCTTGCGATTACCGCTGCGAACACAAATACTGACACCGTAAAGGATAGAAATCGAAACATGCGTCATTCTCCAATTGATTTTCGTTGTCGTAGTTGATGAGCCGTCGCTGTGACGACGTGCGTACAAATATAGTACACTGGCAAAGCGCGGGGAAGGGGCTGGAAGGGGCCCGAAGAGGCTGGAAGGGGCGGAATGGAGCTAGAATGCATTCATTAGACGGAGACTAAAGCCGACATCGAGAGCACGCCACAATTGGGTTTTCGACAGGCTTGTAACGGGTCCGCCAAGTGTCACAGTCGGCGTTAGGTACATCCCCCTTCGAATGGCCAAGTCATAGCCTACAGAGACGTACGGCTCGATGACGAATGTGCTAGCATCGTCGAGAATGGTCGCCGGAAGGACTTTCTCCTTCGACGGCGGATTCCCGCCAAAGAAATAGTCGTCAGGACCAATCACGCGATCGATCTGTGTTTGCGATTCGCTAAGCTTTACCATCAATTTCACACCCCCACCGACATTGAGGTGCGTGCCTAACAGACGGTAACGAAGTGCAGCCTGAACCGTCGCATACGTAATTGAGCCTTGAAAGACATACTCCGAGCTTACAATGCTTACAATCGAGTCTTTCACGCGAGGAAAGCTTTGGGGATCGCTTGTGAACGTTACGTTGCGAACGACTACGCCCAGACCACCCTGTACACTAACGTCGGGCGTTAACCAGTAGTCACCCGCGAGCAGAACACCATACGGCATACCTTGTCCACGTTCATAGGTACAGCAGGTAAAACCAGTACCCCTTTCCAGGTAATCTAGCGACGCGAAGTGTCTACCATATCCGCTGGAAAGTTCGATGCCATAGAAACGGATAGGGCTTTCGAACGGCTGGCGTGCTGAATACTGCCAATCGAAACCTTGAGCAGAAGCCGCAACAGCGCATGTAATCAAGAGTGATAGAAACAGGCACGGACGAAACATCAAGGTCTCACCACCAATGGAACTGTTCGGCTCGAAAACGTGGTGCGTACGTCGACGTAATACGTCGCTGCTTGCTGTCCTCGTAGGTCAAGCGGGACGATGTACGTGCCGGGTTGCATCACGTCTGTATACACTTGCAGAACACTGCGCCCGAGAGCGTCGCGAAGCGTTATTACAACATGGGTGGTGTCATGGACAATAAGAGCGATTGACGTTGCATCGACTGCTGGATTTGGATACACAGCCGCCTGGATTGACCGCACGCTACCTGACGTTTTGTAACTAAGTCCGCAAATTGAATCGAGTGAAAACACCCCTGATGTTGTACGGACATTAAGAACCGATGGGCATCCGTCGTTACCGAATGTAGTCGTTTCGTTCGCAATCGACAGTTCTGTCGATATCTGTGTGCCAAGGAACGTATCGAACAACAGGTTCACCAAGGTGTCGTTGCTACTAAAGTTGCTCGTCTTATCGAGGGTTACGTTCAGAATACCCGGTGGCGATTCCTGTGCACGAATCACAGTAGCTCCTGCGCTGGCAGTACCCTGCGTACGTAATGCAGAGAACCTCAACAACGACGGATCGAATGCGAGAGTAAACGATGTCACATTTGTGAGTCCGACAGCAGAGGCATCAACGAGAACAGGAATATTAACGAGTGTTCCTGGCCGCGCCTTGATATCGGTTGGTATTGCAACAGCCATCGAGTCTCGTGGCACAACCATGGCTCGATAAAGAACATCAACTCTGCTCGTAAGTGCATTTGTCCAGAGTGTAATAACGCCACTGTCCGCTCCGACAGCCACAGTGCTATACCGTACGGGTAGTTCCACAGAGCCACCAATACCAATTGCAAAGTTTAGTGTACCGCCAATGTTTACTGTACCAATGCCCTGAGCAATCGTTATTGAGTCTACGAAGAGTGTCGCATTGCCAACGTTCGCAATTCGCAAAGGGCGTTCTGCAACTGAGGGACATCCTGGTAGATGCACAATCGTGCCGAAGTCGATGAGAGCAGGCGCTTGAAGTTGTGGCCGTTCTCCAAATCCACGCAAGTAGACGGTGTATGTATTCGCACCATCGGGAATGCCCTTGATGGTGCGTCGCTTTATGTCTGTCGTAAGCACATACGCCGATCGATGCTCGCCGGATGATGTTGGTGTAAAGGTTACAACCAAAGTGTCAAAATCTCCGCGCCTCGCGCCCCTTCCTCGGCCCCCTGACCAAGGGGTACGAATTTTTAATGCAGCAGTATCGCGTTCGCCTCCGATGTTGATCTCATCATCATAACCAAGGTTAAGATTGCCAGTGTTGCGTACAATAATCGTTGCCACATAGCTGGTACCATTCGCAGGCACCTCGCCGAAATCAACAACGATGTTGCCGCCCGACGTATCACGTACGTCCTTCAACGTCGCGGGAGCACCAACGGCACTAACTATTTGTAACCGTTGCTCGACACCGACACCTGATATCTCGACGACAATGGGATCAGCGGAGGTTGAGTCGGTTGCCTTATAGTAAACCGAGAACGAGATGGCGTCGAGCCCTGTGTCTGCAGGCGTGTACCTCGCTATCCATTCAACCGATTCGCGTCCGGCGAACACCACTACTGGATGAACATCGACCCTGAGTTCGGGCGGATTTGTGATGAGCGAAGTACGCTGACGCGTGACCTGACTGTCGATGGCAATCTCGGCAGGAGTGACATTGCGGATTGAATATTTGAGCGTGGGTACTGGGTTCGGATTGATGTACACCGAATCGAAGGCAAGAGTTTTGATCGTTGACGCCAATGGTCGCGTTGTCTTTAAGGCGCGGAGTCTGAAGACTTTACTCACGCCAGGTCCAGACTGATTGCTCGATGCCACAACTTTAAGGAAGAGAAGCGCTTCTGCTATAATGTCTGGCGGGAAGAGAGCGTTGTCTTTAAACGCAAGGAATTCGAGCCGAAATGATTTCGTTGAAGCGGCAGGGACAACGAATGGAATTTCACCATCCACAGCAGCGAACTCCTCTTTGCGCGGATGCTGCGGCTCAACATCGGGTGTATTGAGAATGATGAAGTAGGGTTCGAGCTTTGCGGGGATTGTAACAGGAAAGTTGGACCGATTTACAACCGTGAACGTTCGGGTGACTGCAAAGCCTTCTAGCGTTACGTCAAAGTCAATGACCGTGTCGGCCCTATCGTTCTCGTTCCAGTATATCTCAACGTCTGGTACCTGCGCAATTGCGCTGCCTGCGAACACCAGGAAGCAGAAGAGAATGGCGATAAAACGTGGTACTGGATGGTGAGGAGTCATGCCTGTGCAAAGTCCTTGCTGTATAGGGCAAGTTACAGACGGAGTCAACGCATCCTCCGTGCAGTTACCAGGAATGAAAGATGTCCAAAAGCACCTGCGGAAAGATGCCGAGTAGGATAATTGCCGCCGAACTCACAATGAGCGTAATGCCTGCAAGCCCGGGTCTTGCTGTAAGGGGCTCGCCTGAAGGGTCTTGGAAGTACATGCGTACAATGAGGCCAAGGTAGAAGTAGGCCGAAATCACTGATGACACTACACCGACTATAGCGAGCCACGTGTACCCCGACTCGATGGCTGTCATAAAGAGCAAGTATTTGCCAAAGAAACCCGCAAACGGTGGAATGCCCGCCAGAGCAAACATGAACATTGCCATGAGAGCCGCAAGCATAGGCTGCTTGTGATGAAGTCCTGCGTAGTCCTTCATATCCAAGAAGTGTTCGTTGTTACGTTCAAGCAAACCCACAATAACGAACGCGCCCAATTGCATAAATGTATAGACGGTTGCATAGTACACGATGGCATTCGTGCCTGCCGTGCCACCAGTCACAATACCAATGAGCATATAGCCAGCGTGAGCAACGGACGAGTACGCCAGCATACGTTTCACGTTGCTCTGCGCAACAGCGGTGATGTTACCAATGAGCATCGTAACCGCTGCGATTACCGCAACCATCAAAGGAAGGTTCGAGAGTGCACCGTTGACGGCACTATTCGGCATGACAGCAGCAAACACGGGTATAAACGCACTAAACGCCGCAGCCTTACCTGCCGTGCTCATGTATGCAGATACGACGGTAGGTGCGCCTTCGTATACGTCGGGCGCCCACTGATGAAATGGGAACGCTGCGATCTTGAAGCTGAGGCCAACCGTGAGCAACGTCACACCAATAACGAAGAGTGCGGGGAACAACACACCGCCGCCGAGTACGACTTGCGAAATCACATTGTACTGCAATGAATTTGTACTGCCGTACACCAGCGCCATGCCGTAGACAAGAAAGCCAGTTGAGAATGCACCAAGAAGGAAGTACTTCAATGCCGCCTCAACGCTGCGGATATTCGACCGCATGAAGCCGGTAAGGACGTAGAATGACAGCGACATCAATTCAATACCAATGAAAAGGGTCACCAGGTTGTTTGCATGAGCCATTAGCATCATGCCTGCAACTGACGATACTAACAAAGTGTAGAATTCATCGAGCTCGACGTCTTCGCGTTGTAAATACGGACGCGCTGCGAACATTGTAAGAATGCCCGTTCCGCAGAACAGGACGTCGAAATAGTTTGCGTAGCCCCCAAGCGTAATCATCTGCTCGAACGCATAGCCCTTATGTCCCGATGTCACGATGGCAAGAATTGCAGTTACTGCAAGCGTGCCGATGTAGTATCCGAACACAAGTCGAGAGTTATCGCGAACGAATGCTTGGATAACGATACCGACAGCGCCCAGCGCAAGCCAGATAACGATTAGGGGAAGAGATCCGAAAAATTCGATGTCCATGCCGCCAGATTCCTATTTGGTGCGTCCGAACTTTACGTTTTCTATCGACTCGACAACAGCGCGAACGCTTTTCTCCGACAGGTCCATGAACGTCCGTGGTTGGACACCTATCCACACGATAAAGATGACGATGGGTATCAGCTGCCAATACTCGATCTTACTGAGATCGCGCAGGTGTTTGTTCGCAGGGTTGTCGTTTTCACCAAACATCACGCGTTGAAACATCCACAGCAAGTAGCACGCAGCTAAGATTACGCCCGTCGAAGCAACGATGGCATAAGCCCATGAGTTCAGAAACGGACTTGTAAAGGCACCAACAAGTGTCAGGTACTCGCCGATGAAGCCACTCAAACCAGGGAGGCCGACGCTGGCAAACATTGTAATGGCAAAAAGGACAGCGAAGTGTGGCATGACTTTCGTGATACCACTATACTCCGAGATCTCTCGGGTGTGGCGTCGATCGTACAACATACCCACGCACAAGAACAGCATGCCTGTAGAAAGACCGTGACTAACCATCAGAATGACAGCGCCCTGTATACCCTCAACCGTTAGCGAGAAGATGCCCAGCACAACAAAGCCGAGGTGGCTTACGGACGAGTACGCCACTAGCTTTTTGATGTCCGTCTGGACCATAGCCACGAGAGCCCCATACACAATGCCAATTACGGCAAGTACACAGATGGGTCCGGCAAGCGCGGCAGAAGACTGCGGAAATAGTTCAAGATTGAAACGGATGAGTCCGTATGTGCCGAGTTTCAGGAGCACTGCGGCAAGGATTACAGAGCCCGCTGTGGGCGCCTGCACGTGAGCATCGGGTAACCATGTGTGCAGCGGAAACAATGGCACCTTAATCATGAACGACAGTGCAAACGCTAGGAAGAGCCATACCTGATAGTCTGCGGGAATCTGAGGTCCGATGAGCTTCAGTTTTGCAAGATCCGTTGTGAATCCTGCACCAAGGCTTTCTGCGAAGAAGCCGAGCCAGATGATGGCCACAAGCATCAGCAGTGAGCCAACCAGTGTGTACAGGAAGAACTTCAGCGCAGCATAAATTCTGTCCTTCCCACCCCACACGCCGATAATGAAGTACATCGGTATGAGAATGAGCTCCCAGAACACATAGAAGAGGAACGTATCAAGCGAGATAAACACACCAGTCATGCCGAACTGCAGCAAGAGCAAGAGTGCGTAATAAAGTTTTTCGTGTTTCTGGATTGGACCCCATGATGCCAGGATGGCGATGGGCATCATGAAGGTCGTTAAGAGCACCAAAAGCAGCGATGTGCCATCGATACCGATGCGGAAGCCCGCATCCAGGGCTGGAATCCACTGATGCGACATTGCAAACTGCATTGCGGCCGTATTGCGATCGAAGTCTGGGAGCAGACCAAGGGATGCAATGAACGTCAGCACGGACACAATGAGTGTCGTGATCTTTATGGCCCTTCGTTCTTCACTATTGATGAACAGAATGGCCAGCGATCCTGCAAGTGGAATAAGGAGGGTCAACAACAGGGCGGACATGCCCATACGTATCCGTCTGTTCGTTAGGGATGGATCAAAAAGCGGCCAAATATACCAAACAACGGCCTTTAGATTTGGGTGATGATAAGCCGAGTTCATACCGTATCTTATGCGAACAGTATGGGTAATCCAATCGATCACACCGCTGCTCATGTGGGCTAACGTGAGTGGAGACGCCGGCGTGGTATACGCAATTCGCGCACGCCTGCGCGTAGCGCTGCTCGACAGCGATGACCCTGCGCAGGCAGCAGATGCCCTCGAAGAGACTGTGGCAATGGCACGCGGCCTTGCTGCACCTACCGATCGCATACTCTTTTATCAATTACTAGCAGAACATGCTGCGACGGCGGACGTTAGCGCCGCCCAGGCATGGATTGATGAAGCACGTCCTGTTGCTACGTCATCACCCGATTGCAAGGCTCTGCTCGATGTCGAGCAGGGGGCGTTGTGGGTGCGCTCCGGACGCCACCTCGACGCCATCGGTCTCCTTGAAACTGCACGTCCGTTCGTTTCTGAGGTAAAGGATTCTGAACTCGCAGCACGGATTTGGACAATGCTTGCTACTGCATACGATGCACTGGATGACGTAGAGCAGATGAACGAGACCTATGCGCATGCTTTACGGCTGCTCGAAGGCGTTGACGATCAGGTAGGCCTTGCTAGGGTGTTCCTTCAGCATGCAGATGCATTCCTACGGCGGTCCCAAGTCGATCGTGCTCTGACCTACCTTATTCGGGCAAACGATATACTTCGTATTGAACAGCAGGTAAATGAACTAGCAAAAACGTCGTGTACGATTGCGGTTATTTTGGCTCGGCAGGGAGACGCAGTGGGCGCACGTCGGCACCTTGACGAAGGTATGGGCGTTGCTCAGTTTCTTCACATTCCTGCCGTGTTGGCACACTGCCAAGTGGCCTGTGCAAGTGTGTATTTGGAGCTGAACGAGAGTGTCGCTGCCGAAACAGCACTCATTCGGGCTTTGGAGTACTCCAACCGAATGATGCTTACCAATATCGAAGGTCCGATTGCCGGAAAACTAGGCGCATTGTATCGCACGCAGGGGCGGTATGACGAAGCACTTTCCTTGTTGCAGCGCGCAGTGGCCCTCTGCGCTACGCAGCCCTATCCTGCCGACGAAGCACACTGGTCATACGAACTGGGTTTACTCTTTCGCAGCATGGGTACGCCACAGCAGGCCGTCCCCTACCTCCAGCGTGCGCTCGTCCTTTACCGGGAGCTGCATGCTCCGGCAGATGTTCAGGTCGTATTCATGGAGCTTGCTCGTTCGCAGGCCGAACTCGACAAACGCGTGGAGTCGTTGGCCTCGATTGTAGCGCAAAGCCAAGCCTTCCTTCAACAACAGGTCTCGGCAGGTGAAAGTGCGCGCAGAAACGCAATCGTCGATCATGACCTGACATCGGTGAAAACCCAGCTCACGACTGCCTTACAGAACGCGAGTGACCTCAACGAACAGGTGGAGCAGCTAAAAAGTGAGAATGCTGAGCTACGTGACCAGGTTATCGAGAAGGACGAGTTCATGGCTGTTGCAGCACACGACTTGCGAAACCCCCTGGGCGATTTACGTTCGATGCTTCAGACCGTCATTGGACATTATGCGGCCCTAAGTTCAGAGGATGTTGTATCGATTTGTCGTGATCTCCTTACGACGACTGCAAGAATGCAGGCCACTGTGCACGCTTTCTTGGAGATTAGCCGAGATGTTGGACGCTCCCAGAAGCTTCGTAACGAAACGATGGATCTTGTGCGGCTAGCCTTTCGAGCTGTTGATCGTCATGTTACACGCGCGGAATCCAAAGACACTACCCTACGGGTGCTTCAAGAAGAATCGGCTTGGGCTGCGGGCGACGCTTCGATTGTCGAAGCCATTCTCGATAATCTCGTATCAAATGCCATCAAGTTCTCGCCACCTGGCACCATGATAACTCTAGATGTGACCGGTGGCGCGACTCCATCTATTCGCGTTATTGACGAAGGACCTGGCATCCCTGCCGATGAACGTGCCAAGCTCTTTACCAAGTACACCCGACTTAGTACGCGCCCAACTGCTGGCGAGGAATCGCTTGGCCTTGGACTATATCTTGCCCAACGCATGGCGTCTCGTATTGCCGCAAAGCTCTCATACGAGCAAACAACAAGCACGGGAGCATGCTTTAAACTCTCGCTTCAACCAGTCGGTTAGGTCTCGCTTCAACCAGTCGGTTAGGTCTTTCTACAAACAGCAAACCCCGGACTAGCCGGGGCTCACTGTGACCTCAATTCGCACTGTCCCACTACTACGACTCCCCTTTATACAGTTAGGCCCCGGCAAGCCGGGGCTTTAACTGTGACCTCAATTCGCACTAGTGGTGTAAGGTGCGATCTTCACAAACCGTATTTCCACAGGACGCCAACGCGTGCGATAAGGCCGTTGAGTGCCGTCGGAGACGACACGATAGGCGTTCCGCCCTGGATTACGACATACGGTGAAATAAGCTGGTTTTTGTATCCAAAGAGGCCGACCATAAAGTCGTGCCCAAAACCTAATTGCATTCCAAATCTAACACGCATATCGAGCTCGGTCTGAAACTTTATACTGGTTAGCGCGCGACCAGACGCTGTTCCCGGTGTCTCTCCTATGTGCGGAACCTCATGCTGCCACACGTAGGTGTCAGTTACCTTTAGTGGTACATCGACTGTAATCCCGCAAAGCATGTATGCTCCCGATGCGTTCAATTGGTACCGAACGAATGGTGATATGGTTGCATACCACGCTGTTGCGTGCGTTTCAAATGTCGCGTTGTAAGCATAAATATCATTTGAAATAGGTGTTGTCGATTCGCTGCGAAATGTACGCCATTCTCCAGCTAACAACAAGCCAAAAGCTAGCCGTGACCTAATCGGACGGAACTCGGCTATTGGTCCTATCCCTGCACCGTATCCACTGCCCCCTTCTGTGTTCGCGTGTAGGCGAACCGAGCCAGGTGCTTCGCTACCGACATATTGAACTGAAAGGGCGCCGAAGTTTTGTTGGTAAAAACCCGAAGCGTTCACACCAATCCACCACTCTTGTCGTAACGCCAAGGAGTCGTCAGACCCTGTAAGGTCATCTGTAGTCCCAGAATTAAAGGTCTGAGCATACGCCACAGATGTCGCACCCAGGAGACACAGCAAACCGGCGATATGAGCTAGCCATAACCTCATCGTAGCAGCTGCCCTTTTATAACGACACGCGAGAGATTCTCGATTGTTCGATCATTAACGGGAATTGCAAGGAACACGATGTTATATAGCCCTTGCGACGCTGCTTCCGGTGCCTCGAACTTGGCAGTATACTTAAAACCTTGCGGGTATTCGAGATTGACAATCTCTTTCCCATTCTCGTCGGTCAGGTGTTTAATAAGGCGTCCACCTAAGTCGTACGCAGCCGCTGTGAGAAACAAGCGGTCATCGATGTTAAACTGAACCGTCGCGCGGTCCTTGAACGGATTCTCTAAAAGTGCTGCATTCGAGATGATGGCGTTCGGCACGCGGACGTAGATTGTATCGTGGTACGTCACCTCGCCGGAAGTCTGGCGAACACTTGCTATACGGTACGCATAGAGCGTTCGGCGATACAAGACATCATCGATGAAATTCTCGTAGATGGTTGAGCTCACACACGTGGAACAAGCGACAAGTGCGGGGTTCGATGTATACGTCAACAAGGGGAGTGGTTCGAACACGAGCGTGTTCGTATCTGCTGACGACACAATTGCGCGTTCAAAAAAGAAGCCCGCCGTGAAGAGCTCACACTCGGCAATAAATCGTAAGCGAACCTTCAAATCGCCAACGTAGTCACCAGTAAACTCTGTTACGACAAGAGTAGTACATGGTGCACCGCGCTGCGTGAACGAGTATGTTGTGAGCATTTCGACATTGTCGTGACGCTGGAACCATACTTCACGCTCGGCACCCGCACCCGTTACGCTATCGTGATCCATCTTAAAAGCATTAGCCTGATAACGATAGTTCCGAAAATCAACGATGCTCAGAAACGACGGAGCAAGGTTTCCATCGAGACGTCGAATTTCGAAGCGCCCGAGCTTATACAGGGAGTCTCGCAAGGGTAGCAAGTAGGCAGAGCCTGAAGAGTCGGGACCGTGAAATGCAATCGAAACGAACGATGTGTCAAGCTGCGGGTCGATGGCAAAGGCTTGCATACCTGCTGATGCATATGGCGCAATCGGAAGTACGCTTGACCCCGGAATGTACGCAATCGAATACTGCGTGGAATCAAGCTGCAATAGCCCCATGCCATCGTTTGCCCACAAGCGAACTGTAGCGTTGGACCACAATGACCAATCATCGCTTACACGGCGTACTTCGACATCGAACACCAGGTAGTCCAAACGTGGATCGTACTGATTCGTGATAACGATGTTTGCTTGCACGGTGGTGTCTTGTGCAACGGACGTAATGAACGAAGCACACAAAGCTATGGCAACAAGAAGGCTAGCGCGGAACTGCACTACTACGCCCCCTGTTATTCCAGGATAAATTCCAGTCACGCGTTGAGAGTAAGCCGTCGAGATCAGCATCGAAGGTTGTGTAGAGCTCGTGCGATTTGTTATCCCAAATCTGATTCTGGTCGTCGCGTGCGATTGTGCCGTCCTGTGTTACGTCTCCCGCAACAAGACCAAACAAACGCTGACCCGAAATCAGACCAAGGACCTTCATCGCCGAAGCTCCGCCGAACACTCCGATACCGCGTGCGAGATCAACGAACGATCCCTGCGAAGTAGGTGAGATAAGCTGCACGTCTTCCGTCATCACTGCAAGGTGATTGCGGTGACGGAAAACAATGTGATACGCGCCGGGTGTGATTCCACGAATCGGCAGAGGCAGCATCGTTGTTGGGTCGACGATTGTACCCGAGGCCGTAAGAAGTCCGGTTTGATAGTGCACAGCAGATGAAGCGCTGGTGCCTGTTCTAAACTCTACAACGATCCAGTCTACCGCAGAATCGGGCATTACACCTACAGATATTGTGCTTCGAGCCGGATCGAGTGTGTACGGATAGGTTGCAGGAGGAGTCGTAGGCAGCAAGCTATTTGCAACGAGGTCGGTAGACATCACAGTCGAAAGGCGCTCGGGGTATGAGCGCATAGCGCCTTCAAGAAAGAGGCGTGTACGAAGCACCCATACAGTGGCGTACGTACTAAGACCGATTGCGAAGTCGCCACTGCTTTGGATACTCGACGCAACAGAGAACCTCCACAGCGAATCGTTCTGCGTGGGCAAAGCGGATATGCCGTCGAGAGAGTACTTATCTACAACGAATCGTTCGAGTGATAACGAGTCCATCTTTAGTGCCAAGAGTCCAGGTGTTTCTTCCACTGCACCTTCGGCAGAGTCGCGACGTTGAGC
>JBKJNB010000093.1:0-7793 GCA_046595995.1 Candidatus Kapaibacteriota bacterium | reverse complement strand
CCCGAGACCGTCAGAATAGCGGTCTCTTACCTACACACAACGGTTATCGGTTACCTCTTCTTCGCGATTGGTTTTACCACGATTAGGGTGGTTAGCGGAGCCGGTGCTGCGCTTTTGAGTATGTCTGTCATCGCTGGCAGCCTACTGGGAATACAGTTCCCCCTAGCCCTGCTTTTCTCGCAAGGCCTGGGTTGGGGTCCGCAGGGCGTCTGGTACGCCATCGTAACCGCGAACATCTGTTTCTGCATTTTGTCGCTAGTGGTTCTCCGGTCGAAAGTCTGGTTGCGCGCAAGGGTTTAAACCCATATCCCTTGCCAGGGTACAAAGCCCCGAATTTCATGTGGGAAAACAGTGAGCACGATTGCCTTGACTCTCGACTCGGACGCACAAATCCTTGAAGCCTATCGCTCGGGAGAGACGGAGCAGGCTGCAACGGCTTTTGTACGTCGTAATCAGCGCTTCGTGTTCTCAATTGCAATGCGTCAGCTCAACCACACAGAAGACGCACGAGACGCTTCGCAAGAAGTGTTTATGAGGGCCCTGAAAGGACTAGAAGGCTTCAAAGGCGAAAGTACCTTGCAGACATGGCTGTATCGCATCACGATTAATGTGTGCAACAACATGCGGCGCAAGAAAAAAATTGTTTCGTGGTTTACAATTGGAGAAGGACCCGAAGAACGCGACGTGGCACATCATCAGATCTCACCCGCTGAAGCAAGTGTTCAGTCCGACTTTGAACGCTTCTTCGCAACGGTGCTTGCTAAGCTTCCCGAAAAACAACGCGAGACATTTGCTCTGCGTTACTACGACGAACTGTCATACGAAGAAATCAGCACGATGGTAGGAACAAGCGTTGGTGCTTTAAAGGCGAACTACCATTGGGCAGTAAAAAAGATCGCGGTACACCTCCGCGATAGCGAGTATTACGAATCTTGGCGCGAGGCCACCACACATGAACACTAATTTGAATCTTATTCCACGCGACGAACTCGAGCCACTGCTTTCGGAGTATGCTACTGGCATGCTTGATACGGGTCTCAAAGCAAGGGTCGAAGCATCGCTTGCGTTGTACCCCGACCTTCAGAACGAAGTGGATTTCATTCGTAGTGCTTTTGCACGCGTAGACAGAGTTGCGCACAATGCAGCTATCGACTACGAAACTCGCAACCTTAGCGTGCATGTCATCAACGCTCTCAGCACTCCGAAACGCAGCCCCCTTCGGCACCTTGCGTGGCTGGCTCCCGCCGCTGCTGCACTTGTTGTTTTTGTTCTGACTACTGGCGGTCCGGCAGAGCCTACGCAGATTGCAGACAACAAACCTCGTGTCAGCGGTACTCCAATAACACAGCCAATCATGCCAACACCAGCCGTTCAAACGCCAAGCGTGGCAAATGGTCTGGCCGCAACACAACCGAATGACACGGCCGTACCTGAGATTGCCAAGCGCAAGACTCAACGTAGAACACCTGCACAACTGCGTACGCGTGAAGAGTTGATTGTTGACGATCTTGTAGCCGACCAGATCGTATATCGGATGGCGTCGGAGACAGCCGATGATGTTGACGAAACGGTGACTGGCATCACCGACTCTGAAATTGATGTCCTACTTGCAGCAGTGGTGTCTTATGAATCGTTATAAATATGTTTACATCGTCGTAATTATGCTTTCCTTCGTGTTCGTTGCACCAACAATGCACGCACAGCGCAAGGGCATGGATAAACTGCGTCATCGCATCGAAGACCTTCGCAAGGTGAAACTCATCGACTTGTTGAACCTTCAGGGCGACCAGGTCGAGAAATTCTTTAGCGCATATAAACGCTTGCAGAATGACGTCATCACAGCCAAGGATGGAATGGACGTCGCAGCGCGTGACTTGCACGATGCCACGGCGTCCACTGCGTCCGAAGGTGACCTTAAGACAAAGACGGACGCGCTGCTCGCCAAGATGCAAGAGTTCGAGCGTGCAATCAACGCACGTCACGCCGAAGTAAGACCCCTTCTTAGCCCCTTACAGTATGCGAAGTACCTTGCGTTTGAAGCCCGCTTTCAAGAAGAGCTTCAGCGTATGATTCTGCAGCGTGCACGCAAGCGCGGCGGAATGGATGACAACCGCGGCGGGCTAGAAGAGTAAGCGTTTCTATCGCAAGGCCTACAAAAAGAGTCCGCAGATGGCAGCGGCAAGGATGTTCGCGAGTGCGCCAATAGCCATGGCTTTGAAACCCATTCGGGCGATTTCGCTGCGCCTGTCGGGCGCCATCATGCCAATGCCACCGATCTGTATGCCAATGGATAGGAAGTTGGCAAAACCGCATAACGCAACGCTTGCAAGAATGACCGTACGGGGTGAGAGAACACCGGACTTTGTGAGTGTCGCAAGCTGATCGTACGCGATGAATTCTGTCTGACTAATCTTGGTGCCTAACAACGACGCAAAGGCGAACGATTCGTTCGATGGAATGCCGAGCAGCCAAGAGAATGGCAGAAAAACCCAAGCGAGAATTTGGTCGAGCGAGGAGGGTACGCCTACCATCCCAATGCCAGCGAGTGACCCAGCCCCCCATCCGATAAATGCATCGGTTAGTGCGACGAGGGCTTTGAACGCAAGCAGTACGACGATAACATTAACGGCCAGTTTAAAGCCGTCCATCGCACCGTAACACACAGCATCAATCACGTTTCCAGATGGGATAATTGGATCGGTGTGCGTGACTTTTTGTGTAGCGCTGCTGTTTGGTGGGTGCGCCATCTTCGCCAGTGCCAGTCCACCAGGTGCCGCCAACACGCTGGCAATAATGAGGTAGTTCGCTGGTATGCCCATTGCGACGTAAACGCCGAGCGTTGATCCTGCTATGGTCGCGAAACCGCCAACCATAATTGCAAAGAGTTCAGACGCTGAAGCCTTGGGTAAATAGTGACGAACAAGAAGTGGAGCTTCCGTCTGCCCTAGAAAGATGTTAGCAGCTGTTGAGAGCGATTCAACCGCCGTCGTGCGCATGGTGCGCTCAAGTATCCACGACATGCCCCGTACGATGCGCTGCATGATGTTGTAATAGTAGAGTACTGCAACACATGCCGAAAAGAACACGATTACGGATGTGATGGTTATCGCGAATTGGAACCCAAACACCGCATTCTGCTCATTCTTTGCAAGGTTGCCGAAAAGGAAAACGGCACCTATCTGCGCGAACGAAAGGAACTGAGTTACGAGTGACCCCAACCAATCAAAAAACGCAACACCAGGCGGGAAGAGCATCATGAAGCCGGCGAGCATGAGTTGCAGGCCCATGCCCCACGCTACCGCTCTCCAAGGAATATTCGATCGGTTCGACGACCACAACCAGCAGAGTAAAAGAATAACAACGATGCCCACCGCACATTGCAGACGTTCCATGCTCCCCTCGGTTCGTGATCTCTGACATCCGCTTGTAAAACTAGCCCTCGAGGTCGTACAGTACGTTCGATTCGCCAAAGGTATCGATAAGGAACGTAGTCATATCCTTCGACGTTTTTGTACGCATCATTGAGTTGTATTGGACACGTCCGTCGGGTCGCATCACATAAAACTTAAGCGAGTCGGTAGCATCGGCAACATTACAACGGTCACGCAGGGATTCGAGCTGCTGAGTCTGCACACGATCTGGATTCAATCGCAGGACGTATCCCTTCATGAGTTTTTTCGTGGCTTGTTCAAGCGTTAGCACTTCATCAACGATAATCTTTACGGTCTCACCGCTGACATCCGCTTTGCCGCTGAATACAAGTACGGCATCCGGAGTAAGCAGATCCACGAATTGTTTGTACTTGTCGCTCCAGAAAATGCATTCACAATTACCGGCGTACTGTTCTACGCGAACGAAGGCAATGGTCTGCTCGCGTTTGTCAAGCCGCGTGCGGATGTCGCCCACGATACCACACATGCGCACAGTTTGTCCGTTGCGCGATGCGTCGACACTTCCAAGGGTAATAGACGAGAAAGACGATACCGCAACGGCATGGGCCTGAAGAGGATGCCCCGAGATATAAAAGCTTAACGTTTCTTTTTCCTTACGCAGTCTGTCGCGCTCTGGCCACTCTGACATAACAGGTAACGAGGGTTCGGCAGGCTTAACGAGGTCTGCCTTATCAAACAGACTCTCCATTGCACCACCGTCACCAGCGTGAGATTTGCGTGCATACTCTAGTGCCGTCTCAATGGCTCCGAAGAGTTGTGCCCGGTGTCCATTACGCAACGAATCAAATGCCCCAGAGCACACGAGTGCTTCGAGCACCCTTTTGTTGACGACTCGAGGGTCGACACGCGCAGCGAAATCGAAGATTGATTTGAAGGGGGCTTCGTTGCGTGCCGCAACGATTGCATCGACTGCGCTAACTCCAACACCTTTGATCCCGGCCATGCCGAAATAAATCATATTGTTCTCAGCCGCAAAGCCCGCCATCGATCGGTTTACGTCTGGTGGAAGTACGGATATGTTGAATCGTTTAGCTTCATCGATGAGTGAAACAATCTTTACCTGATCGTTCAATTCGGCCGTCATATTCGCTGCAAGAAACTCAGCAGGGAAGTGCACTTTTAACCAAGCTGTCTGGTATGCGAGATACGCGTATGCAGCCGAGTGCGATTTGTTGAAGCCGTATGACGCGAACTTGAGGATGAGGTCAAATATTTCTTCTGCAAGCTTTTGATCGATGTTCGACGACGACTTAGCTCCCTGAATGAACATCTGCTTTTGTTCATTCATCAACTTCTCGTCTTTCTTGCCCATTGCCCGACGCATGATATCAGCTTGGGCCAATGTAAACCCACCAATAACCTGCACGATCTGCATCACTTGTTCCTGGTACACAATAATGCCGTATGTCGGATCGAGGATCGTCTCCATTTTTGGATGCAGGTACGAACTCACCTTGCGTCCGTGCCTGCGCTCGATGAACTCTGGGATGTTGTCCATCGGACCCGGACGGTACAAGGCGTTCATTGCAATCAGATCGCCCAACGACTGAGGTACGAGCTGACGCATTGCCTTTTGCATCGGGTCTGATTCGAATTGAAACACTGCAATGGTTGAACCTTGAGCAAACAGATCGAACACTTTTTTATCTGAGAAATCAATCTCGTCGAGATTGGGTTCGACTCCGTGATTGCGTTTTATGAGGGCAAGGGTGTTGTCGATGATGGAAAGCGTACGAAGACCGAGGAAGTCCATCTTTACCAGACCTGCTTCCTCCAGATCCTTCATGTTGTATTGCGTGGCAGTTTCAGTCTGCGGCGTTTTAAACACCGGAACGAAGTCATGGATCGGACCTGGAGCAATTACAACACCAGCTGCATGCAGTGATGAATTGCGCGCAAATCCCTCAAGCACGAGTGCGTACTCAATGAGATCTTTTAATCGCTGGTCCTCTGTATCTCTTAGCCACCGGAGTTCCGGAAGTTCGATGGCATCCTTGAGAGCGGCAACCTTGCCCTGGAATACAGGAATCTTATCCGTGATGGAGTTTATCGTTGCGAGGTCGATTCCCAACACGCGGCCAACATCTTTAAGCACGGCACGGGACGACAGAGTACCAAACGTGATGATCTGTGCAACCGAGTCTGTGCCGTACTTGCGCTTGACATAATCGATAACTAACTCGCGTTTGTCATCGGAGAAGTCGACGTCGATATCGGGCATCGATACGCGGTCTGGATTCAAGAAGCGTTCGAAGAGTAAGTCGTACTTAATAGGGTCGATATCGTGAATGCGCAGTGCAAATGCGACAATCGATCCTGCGACAGAACCACGTCCAGGTCCAACGCGAACGCCCATCTCCCGTGCCGCTCGGATAAAGTCCCACACGATTAGGAAGTACCCAGCATACCCCATGCGCTTAATGACGGCGAGCTCAAACGAGGTGCGATCAAGAATCGCCGACGTCATCACAGGGTATCGATCTTCAAGCCCCTTCATCGTCAACTCTTCGAGATAATCCTCGAGCGTTGCAGCATCGGAATCCGGAGGAATAGGGAATTGCGGTAGTTGAAGATCGGTCGGGATCTTTAGATCGACTTTATCAGCGATTTCAAGTGTGTGATCGATTGCATCTGGAAACGCTTTGAACAACTCAATCATGTCGTTTTGAGTTTTCAGATACATTTCGTCGACGTTGTAGCGCAAGTCTTTGCGCACATCGAAGCCAGCTTCACGAACAAGGGACGTGTCTTTATTGATGTGCAGCAGGACGTTGTGCGGCACTGCATGCTGCTTTTTAATGTAGTGCGCATCGTTCGAAACGACGAGCTTAATGCCAAGCTCGCGAGCAAGAATCGGCGCTTGCTCCATGATCTGACGATCCTGTGGAAGTCCGTGATCCTGCAGTTCGACATAAAAGTCGTCGCCGAAGATTTCCTTCAGCAAGATTGCATTGCGTCTCGCGAGATCCATATTACCAGCGAGCATCGGCGCATTTATCGGCCCAGACAAACATGCAGATGTCGCAATCAGACCTTCGTGGTACTGCCGCAGTAAATCGAAGTCGATGCGTGGTTTGTAATAGTATCCCGCGGTGTGACCAATTGATGTTAAGCGCACGAGGTTTCGATATCCCTGTTCGTTCTTTGCGATGAGAACAAGGTGATAGTAATTGCGCTTCTTGCCCGAAGTATCTATAACACGTTCTTTGTCCGTGTGCTTATTCACAGCTACGTACACTTCGCATCCAATAAGGGGCTTAATGCCCGCCTTCTTCGCCTTCTTGTAAAACTCGAAGCAGCCAAACATTACACCGTGATCGGTGATAGCAAGCGCTTTTTGTCCATCGGCAACAGCAGCGTCGATGAGCTGCTGTGGTGTGCACGCAGCATCGAGCAGTGAATAGTGCGTGTGGTTATGAAGATGAACGAATGACGACATCGCGAGTGTTTCTAGGAATTAGGGTTGACTAGGGCTTCATTTGCTCTAACTGCTTTTTCAGGGTCGCCTCAATCGTGCCCTTCGCAGCAGAGCCCAAGAGATTGAGCTCGATATCGATAATTAACTTCTGGTGTTCTAGCGTTATGGTACCGTGACCCAGACCACCCTTCGCATGCAGAACGTTACCATCCCAGTGATGCTCCTTCATAACAAGCGATACGTCAGACCGTGCCAAAATAGTCGAGTCGATGTACGTTCTCATCTCGACTACGGTTTTACCTGTTTCGATTGTTTGCTGTATACGTGCCATTACATTCCTATGCGGTTTGCCGAATGCGTGCCATTACATTTTTATGCTATTTCAATGCAGCTCGAACGCGTGCACTAATGACATCGAGAATCCACACCACCAGCGTGATAATGATGATGAGTGTGCCGACTTCGTGATACTTCGACAAACCTTGGTACTGCGTGAGTAAATAACCAATGCCTCCGCCGCCAACTATACCGATTACGGTTGCCATACGGACGTTGATGTCCCAACGGTAGATCGTGAAGCTCAAAAACGGTATCAAACATTGCGGGACAACGGCGAACCAGAGAACCTGTATACGATTCGCACCGGTTGCGCTGATAGCCTCGATAGGTCCGTTGCTCACATCCTCGATCTGCTCACTGTATTGCTTGCTCAGCGATGCAATGGTGTGTACGACTAACGCAAGCATGCCGGCGAACGGACCAATTCCAACCCATACACTGAAGATGATGGCCCAAATGATGGGCTCCATGCTTCGCATAATGTTTAGCAGTCCGCGGAGCACGACGTAAATCGACTTGCCAAGGGGAGACGTTGCCATAACGTTCCGCGCAGCAGCAAAACTTAGCACGAAGGCAACAGGCAC
>JBKJNB010000100.1:0-3900 GCA_046595995.1 Candidatus Kapaibacteriota bacterium | reverse complement strand
TGCTTGAACGATCGGTATCTGGCCTACCGTACCCATGTCCGTCGTAGCTACAACGTTGAATGGGCCAGTTGTTGGGCCGTATGTTGGGAAGTTAAATGTGCCACCCGTTGTCGAGTTGGTATTGATAGTAACATCGTTGTTACCAGCACCGCTCGAGTTCAGAACGATTACGCCAGGAACAGTTAAGGCACCAATGCTCACCGTTGCAGTAGCAGCGTTAAGAATCAGATTGGGTGAAGAGATGATCGTGTTTCCGTCCTGGAAGTACGCGATTTCTCCAGATGCACCATAACCGTCGATTAAACTACCGCTAACGTCTTGCCATACAAGATCTACACCAGTACCGCCACCAGTGATCCGACCAGTGAGAACTGCTGTATCGCCGTTTGTGACAGACCACGTGGCGGCAGGCCACGTAACACTATACGATGTAGTTGTAGCAGACGCTTGTTGCGTCAGTGTACCGCTTGTTGAACCAAGCAGTTGTAGCGAGCGCGTGCGGACCGGCAACTGAGCGAATGCTTCAGTGCTGACCAAAAGGAGTGCTGCCGCAAGGACGCATCCTTTAAAAAAGGTCGAGACCTTCATTTGTGGACTCCGAAAAAATGTGGGTAATGAACTGAAAATGAAACGTGACTGACTTGAGAATCGATTCGATGTTGACATAAGTCTCCCTGTCGTTGTGTTACTGATGAGTTGATGACTTGACGTTACGGATTGCGCACCATCCAGTTAATTGCCTCGCCTGGGTTGAGGCCGCCAGGAAAGTTGATGGTAAACGTCGTTGAAGTCCGCGAACCGCTGACGACAAACGGAGTAACAGAAACACTCGTAGAGGCTTCGGGTGTGAGTGTAATAGATGCATTTGGATCGAGGGTTGCGCCGCTCGGCAGCGTGATGACCACGCTGAATTGCTCTGTTTGCGTCTGATTGACGAAGCGTCCACCATACATACCAAGCATCTCGAGAAGTGCTTGGCGGTCACGCTTTATGAGCATACCCGATGCATCTGCTACGACAATTCCTTCCGAAAGCCCAACCGTGGCGTTGGTTGGTGCTCCGGCCAAATTTGTCACTGTCACAGATCCGTTACCAGAAGCCACGATTACCCGCAATTGGTTATTCGTGGCAAGTCTTAAGTCATTAGCGTCTGTGGTACCCAGAAACTCTGTCGCTCCTATTCCGGAGTTACCGGTAATGGACCAAAAGGCGGCAGTTGAAGGAGTAATCCACGTCGGCATTCCAGCTACTATTTGGAAGATGGAGCCGTTTATTCCAGGTGCTAGAGGTGTGGCAATGTTCAGATTGTTGCCCACGAGTGTATAGCCGTTTTGCAACGGCATCTCTGGTAACAGTGTGAACTTCACCGAGTCCGCGAAGGACACGTTGTTGTTAAATGTTGATAGTATGCTGTTGTTTATAAATGCATCTGCATTCACCGTTACGTTCGTGTTCGAAATTGTTAAACCAGTTGACCATGTTGGTGTGGCACCAGCACCCGACGAAACAAGCGGACTGCCAATCGCGCCAGGCAAACCGTCCATGGTGAACGGCGTTGAAGTACCAGTGAGATTTAGTGGAGCGCGTACATCAACCTGTGGTGTTGCGCCGTTCAGGAAGAGCAGCGTCGAGCCCCCTGCCCGAATGTCGAGATCGCGCATACCACCAGCTGCCATGTTTCCCAAAATGGGGCTCGAGGGAGCTACGTTGCCGCCCACGGACCACGACGAGCTGCCGAGTAACGCTGCGAGGCTCACCCACTGAGGCTGACCGCCTACGATGCCAAGGAAGGTAGAGTCTGCACCCGGAGCGTACGGGGTTGCGATGTTCTGTACGTTACCAACATAGATGTGATTGAAAGGAAGCTGAAGCAGAGTCGAGATCTCACGCTTGGCAAGTGAACCCGATGCGTCTGCAACTACAACGCCTTCGCCGACCGGAGGGGCACCTGATAAACCAGGACCAGCCAACGAAACAATGTTTACGCCTCCGTTTGCGCTATTAATTGTCATGCGGAGCTGGTTGTTCGTCCCTATACGTAGGTCATTCGCGTCACGCGTACCAAGGAAGTCTGTAGCCGAAACACCACTGTTACCAGACAGCGACCAATACGATGCGAACTCCTGAGCAATCCATGTCGGGTTGCCGCTTTGAATTTGTAGAATCGAGCCGTTGATTCCAGGTGCGACCGGTGTTGCAATGTCTTGGGTGTTACCAATCAGAATATGACCGAACGTCAGCGGCATACGCGGTAGTATTAGAAACGACGCCGAATCGGTGAACGCAGCTTTGCCCATGAACGTTGTCTGCGCACTGTTAATCGTCAGAGTGGGTGCGTTGATTTGTACTTCGGAATCGGTAATCGACATTCCTGTCGTCCAGCGCGGGGTCTGTCCCGCACCCGACGACACCAATGGGTTACCAGCATTACCTGCAACACCAGCCGCAAGCAGCGGTGTAGTCGTGCCAGCGAAGTTCAGCGGGGCCGTAACGTCTATCTGCGGCGTCGTGCCATTGAGGTACAACATTGGTTGACCTCCGGCGCGGATGTCTAAATCACGTAAACCAGTCGCAGACATATTGCCAAGTATGGGGCTCGAAGGGGCTAGGTTACCACCCTGAATCCATGCGTTTTCCCGAAGAATTTTTGCAAGACTAAACCATGAGGGTTCACCGTTGAAAATGCCAAGGAATGTAGAGTCAGCACCGGGTGCAAACGGTGTTGCAACGTTGTTTACATCACCAACAAAGATGTAATTGTCGGGTAAAGCGAGAATACTTGATACGCTGCGTTTTACGAGTTGGCCAGATGCGTCAGAAATCACCAGACCATCGTTAGGGCCGAGGGCTGCGTTATTTGGAACACCCGACAAATCGTTGATTGTGACCTTGCCATTGCCACCAGCAATCGTCATTCGCAGCTGTCCGTTGGTACCTATACGCAGGTCGTTTGCATCTGTAGTGCCTAGAAAATCGGTGGTAGCTATGCCGGCGTTACCAGTGCGCGACCAGTATGCAGAGGTCTCTGCTGTTACCCAAGTTGGTGTTCCCGCCACCACCTGTAGAAGCGACCCATTAATTCCTGGGGCCATCGGCGTCGCGATGTCCTGTTGATTGCCGATGAGCATATGCCCATACTGCAAGGGAAACTTCGGCAGGATTGTGAATAAGGCCGAGTCGGTAACGACGAGTGGCTGGTTCATCGTTGTGCGCGTGTTAATCACAAAGCCACCGGCGTTCAGAACCAAATCTGGAGTCCAACTTGGTGTTACTCCGGGACCTCCGGATACAAGTAATTGTCCGACACCCCCAGCAGACCCATCCATTAGTAATGGCGAGGATGTGCCGAGAAGGTTTAAGCCGCCGGATCGGACAACGATTCCGCTCTCAGTCGTGATTTCGCCGTTTGTGGCGATTGTCATCCGAAGGACGTTGTCAGTCTTGAAAATCAAGGGCTGGGCGTTGCGTGTACCGATAAAATTTGTGGTAGCATTCACAGAGTCATTACCGAAGAGACTCCAGAAATTTTTGCTACTCGCTCCGCCTGAAATGTCGATCGATATGAACGACACCCAGGCAGGTGCCAAAGGCGTACCATAATTGTACTGGTACATGTCTTGTGTGATGTTAAAGATCATCAGGCCATTTGCCGGCAGGGGTAAGGCATCACGCTGAGCCAGCGTCATTCGCGGAGCCAGAAAACCCTTAGTCGTGCTCTCAAGGTGTAGAAGCGCAGAAGGGTCTGGTGTTGCTGTACCGATTCCCACATTGTCTTGGGCGCGCAGAGTCACACTGGAAGCGCAAAGGGCTACCAGACATATTACTATTCGTACCAAAACAGCAGTTGTACCAACTGTCATGCGGTTCTTGCCCCAGCCAACCATGCTTTTGCCCAGCTCA
>JBKJNB010000003.1:0-34986 GCA_046595995.1 Candidatus Kapaibacteriota bacterium | reverse complement strand
CATGTTGCAGCGGGGCAGCCCCTTCGTGCATATCAGGCGCGAAAGATGGCTTTTGGACTTGGACTTAGCGGTCAGTCGTTCAAAAGCTTTGTCTCGTTTATTCAGAAGCTGTACAAGGCGTATGAAACATTGGACTGCAGCATGATGGAGATTAACCCGCTGGTGATGACTGCCGACGGTGAATTCATGGCGCTTGACGCGAAGGTGAACATAGACGATAACGCTCTTGATCGTCATCCCGAGTATGCTGCGCTGCGTGATATCGAAGAAGAAGATCCTCTAGAAGTCGAGGCCGGCAAGTTCAACCTGAACTACATCAAGCTCGACGGAAATGTTGGATGTATGGTGAACGGTGCTGGGTTGGCAATGGCAACAATGGACATCATTCAGCATGCCGGCGGTAGGCCTGCTAATTTTCTGGATGTGGGCGGCGGAGCAAATGTTGAACGCATTGCTAATGCATTCCGGATCATGATGTCAGACCCCAACGTTAAGGCGGTCCTCGTGAATATCTTTGGTGGCATTGTGCGCTGCGATCGGGTTGCAAATGGTATCCTGCAAGCCTTACAGCAGGTGCAGGTAGACGTGCCGGTAATAGTTCGCCTCGACGGTACAAACGCTGAGGAAGCACGCCAAATTCTGAAGCAATCAGGCCTCGACTTCCTCGTTGCCGCTACACTCCAGGACGCTGCTGACAAGGTTACAGAAGCTTTAAGCGCAGTACCCCAAGTGGCTGACAACGCAACTGTGTAGCTGTATTACGCCACCCATGTAGGCCAATGCAGACTGGTATATAATCTGCATTATGTAAACTAACGATTTGTCGACTTGAACTCTCCACTATCCTGTACTCCTATGAACGACAATCGCACCTCGGATTGGACCCCAATTCTCCTGATCGCGCTTGTTGCGTTTAGCAGACTAATTCCGCACTGGCCGAACTTTACTCCTGTGTTGGCCATTGCCTTGTTCGCAGGCTTTTCATTGAAGTCACGAATTCTGCAGTTCGTTGTACCGTTGGCTGCCATGGTTATCAGCGACATCGTCCTCGGCCTCGTTTTGGGCACGGGTTGGATGATTCATGACACGACGTTATACGTCTACGCTGCGGTGATCCTTGGTGTCCTCATGGGCATTGCAATGAAGGCACTGGCGCGCTGGAAGCAAGTAGTTGGTGCTGGTGCCTTGGCTTCGGTAATGTTCTTCCTCGTCACGAACTTCGGAGTCTGGGCGGGCGGCACAATGTATCCCATGAATCTCACTGGTTTGCTTACTTGTTATGAAGCGGGACTTCTGTTTTCGCGTGACCAAGGTGGCAGTTTCTTCGTAAACCTGCTTGCGTCTACATGGTTGTTTACAGCCATCCTCGTATACGCACGTGCCTTAGTTCTGAGCCCGAACCGTGTAGGTCAGAGTACGTAACGGCTAACTGTCGAAGCCTGTTATACCTGTAATGGTTGTGTATTTGATCACGTGCTTCTTGCCGCCATGCAAGCGCTGGTATTCTGAATGCAACGCTACGGCTGCTTCATAAAAGCCGCTTAGAATAAGCTTCAACTTGTTCGGGTATTCTGCGATATCCCCCACTGCATATACTCCAGGCACCGTTGTCATGAATGTGAGCGGGTCTACGGCCACACCATGACGTTCCATACCTAAGCCCCATGTGGCGATAGGTCCGAGCCGCGGAGAGAGACCAAACAACGGAATGAAATACTCTGCTGGTTGTTCAATCGACGAGCTGTCGGCGAAGGCAATCGTCACTTTTTCGAGATGTCCGTTGCCTTGCAAACCTGTTACTTGAGCATCTGTAAGTAAAGTTACTTTGCCGGATTGGGCTAGTGCATGAGCCTTTGCAAGGCTATCAGGTGCTGCTCTGAATGTCTGACTCCGATGCACAAGCGCAACACTTGCAGCTATGTCTGCAAGTACAATCGTCCAATCGAGAGCAGAATCTCCGCCACCTGCTACTACGACGTGTTTGCCACGGTACTTCTCGGGGTCTTTGATGATGTAGTCTACGCCATGGTCTTCGAATGCAGCAAGGTTATCCAACGCTGGTTTCCGCGGTTCAAAACACCCTAGGCCACCTGCGATCAACACGGTCGGTGCTTCGATTGTCTCGCCACCATGCGTTGTAAGACGAAACTGGCCGCCCTCCAACTGTTCAAGCGATTCCGCACGTTCACCCAGCGTAAAGCGTGGTTTGAATGGTTCTATTTGCTTAAGGAGATTCCCGATTAAGTCGCCTGCAAGAATACTTGGATGCGCTGGAATGTCATAGATGGGCTTCTTTGGATAGATCTCAGCGCACTGTCCACCGGGTAGCGGGAGATAGTCAATAAGATGACAATGCAGCTTCAGCATGCCGGCTTCAAATACGGCAAAGAGACCGCAGGGTCCGGCACCGATGATTATGACGTCTGTTGTGTGGTGGTTGAGCATATGCAAAGATAAGGGATCACTGCTGCGAGGACGACGCCCGCACATCGCTGCGCACTCTTCGGAATGACGCAATTGTAAGCCCGGATCTAAACTCTAACACCAGGCAGACAGCTCCGCTTAAGAGCGCGACTCCGTAGTTGACCAGCCATGCTGCGATGCCGAATGCCAGGCCCTCGGCGGCAGTAGCGCCATATGCCTGAACAAGTGCTGTCTGAGCGAAACCCTGGTAAACACCGATAGCGCCGGGAGTAGGTGCGATGGTTACGGCTACAGATAGGATTACGAGCATGAACGCTGCATCGGCCAAATCCATCGATGCAAGTGATGTAAGCGGCATTGCTTTAAATAGGAGCCACAAAGGAATGGCGTACAGCGTCCACATGATTACAGTCTGCAGTATCAGGCGCATCCATAGAGCAGGCGTTCGGACTGCAGCGGTCCCCTGCCGTACATGCGTCATCATCACATGCAGCCATTCGCCGAAGCGTGTATGAACACGCCTTCGCACGATATCAGCGACGCGAAGTCCCACCGACGTAAATGCAACCAGAACAATGGCAACGGTTAAGATGAACGCCGGCAGCACGATAGAGATAAGCAAGCTGCCCGTGGTTAGGCCGGGTACAGCACGCAGGACGCGCTCTTGTTGAAAAGCAAACATTATGCCGAGGCCGCACAGCAGAGTCAGCACGTCGACAACGCGCTCAACAACAACGCTACTGATTGAAGTGCCGAGAGGAATGCCTGTGCGACGAGAAAATATCCATGGACGAAGCAATTCGCCACTACGCGGAACGATTACGCTCGAGGCATACCCAATGAGCACTGCAGAGAGTGCTGGCCATACACGGCGCACCGGCACGATTGGTGACAGAATCGTTACCCACCGCAATGCACGTACGTAATGCGAAGCCAGGATGATGGGAACGACACAGGCCACGATAAGCCAAGAAACATCATCAAGGCTGTGGCTCAGGCTTGCGATGTCCACAGTGCGTAATGTATACCAGCATGCGGCAACTAGTACAACGAGGACGATGGTCATACGCAGCGCAGAACGGAGTGACACTACGACCTCCCTTCTACTACGGCAGCGAGCCTCACGACGACCTCTTCTGTACTACCGAACGACGTTTTACGACTTTCATGCCATGCTGTTCGTAGAATACCTTCAATGCCTGCCCAGTGTAGGATTCAGCGACACCCGCGATTTGCTTTGGTGTCCCAGTAGCGATAATGTGGCCCCCTTTTTCGCCTCCTTCTAAACCAAGATCGATGATCCAGTCGGCATCGGCCATAACATGCACGTTGTGTTCGATAACCACAAGTGTGTGGCCATTATCAACTAGTTGATTAAACGCCTTCAGTAGCGCTGCCACATCATGCACATGCAATCCGGTTGTTGGTTCATCAAAGATGAACATAACGTGGCCATCCGTGGATGACTCGAGGTGTGTTGCAAGCTTGACGCGTTGCGCTTCACCGCCGGACAAGTGCGTAGAAGGCTGACCCAATCTGATGTATCCAAGTCCTACCGTATGTAACAGGCGAAGCTTTGAAACAATTTTCTGGACACCAGCGAAGTGGTGCAACGCCTCATCAACGGTCATGCGCAACACGTCGATAATCGACTTGTCTTTGTACTGAATGATCTGTGCCTCGCGTTTGTAACGCGTGCCATTACATGCCTCACACGGCAGCTCGATGTCAGGTAGAAACTGCATCTCAATGGTGACAACGCCCTCACCTTCGCACACGTCGCACCGACCACCTGCAACATTAAACGAGAAGTGTCCGGCCTTCCAGCCGAGTTGCTTTGCGGACTGCGTGTTCGCGAAAACATCGCGAATGGCATCGAACACCTTCGTGTACGTGACTGGCGTTGACCGCGACGAGCGCCCTATCGGCGACTGGTCAATCATCTCTACATTCTGAATATGCTCAGTACCTTCGATTGCGGTACAGACTCCAACCTCGCCGGCATAGCCGCCCATGAGCCTTTGTAGCCCAGTGTACAACACGTCATGTACAAGTGAACTCTTACCTGAGCCCGACACGCCCGTTACCACCGTCATGCAGCCAAGAGGGATATGCAAATCATCACCCTTGAGGTTGTGATGCATCGGCGCGCGTACGATTACGTGGTTTCCGTCACCCTTGCGGTACGTTGTCTTTACCGACACCTCACGCTTGCCACGGAGGTAATCTGCTGTCAGCGAAGTGCCTTTATCAAGCATCATCTGCATGCCGCCACTAAACACAACATGCCCTCCGTGCTCGCCAGCTTTTGGACCAATGTCGATAACGTGGTCAGCACTGCGGATGACGTCCAAGTCATGCTCCACCACAACGACAGTATTGCCAAGCCTACGCAATCGTTGTAGTATCCGCAGCAGCCTATCGGTATCGCGTGGATGTAAACCAATGCTGGGTTCGTCGAGCACATATAGGGTGCCAACGAGTGCAGACCCAAGCGAAGTCGCAAGATTGATGCGCTGCGACTCCCCACCAGATAGTGTGTGAGACAGTCGGTCTAGCGTGAGATACTCAAGGCCTATATCGCATAGAAGATGCAAGCGTCTGCGAATCTCGAGCACGATTTGTGCAACGATCTGCTCATCATGAACAGAAAGCGTCATGCCATCAAAGTAGTCTCGTGCGTCTTCAAGCGTCATCACCACGAGCTGTGGAATGTTGTGTCCGTCTACGAACACTTGCCTTGCAGCAGTTCTCAGCCTTGCGCCGGAACACGCATGACAGCGCGTGTACCCACGATACCTGCTGAGCATTACGCGGTAGTGAGTCTTGTACGATTTTTCCTCGAGCATCTTAAAGAAACCATCCACACCGATATACTCGCCGACACCCTTCATAACCTTAGTTAGCTGTTCGCTGCTAAGCGAGTGAAGGGGCTTGTCGGTGGGAATGTCCGCACGTGGTGCTTCACGAAGGAGGGTCTTCAGATGCAAGCCAAACGTTTCACCCCTGAACGGATGTACAGCGCCGCGCTTAATGCTAAGACCGCGATCAGGGAACACGAGGTTGTCGTCGATGCCGACGCTACGGCCAAAGCCTTGACACACCGGGCATGCGCCGAACGGATTGTTAAAGGAAAACAATCGCGGTTCGGGCTCGATGTACTGCGTTTGTGTGCGTGCGCTTTCGAAACGCGAAGAAAACCATCGATCAGCGAATGGATCGATTGTGCGCACGATGCATCGACCATTACCAATATCGAGCGCAGTTTCGAGGGAATCGATGAGCCTCGTCCGCAACTCCGTTTCGGCGGACACCACCAATCGATCGACAAGCACAAACACATCGCCGGTCTTCGGAAGGTCGGTAATCTCCGCGATGTCCGTTGGTGCTGTTTCCTTCCCGAACACAACGCGCGAAAAACCCCGTGCGAGGAGCCCATCCCGTACATCCGCAACATCGGCATGCTCAACGGGCAACTGGTACATCACATACAGCCTCGTGCCCACCGCGAGCTTCAGAATCTCTTCTGACGCCGACTCCGCGGTGTCCTTGCGGATTACCTCACCCGAATCCTTATCGACCACCACACCAATGCGACCGAAAAGCAATCGGAGGTAATCATAAATTTCTGTGGTTGTACCAACGGTCGAGCGGGGGTTTTTTGAGAATGTCTGCTGTTGGATGGCGACTGCCGGAGGCAGTCCGGCAATGCTATCCACGTCTGGCTTGTTCATGCGGTCGAGAAACTGGCGAGCGTACGCGCTTAACGACTCGACGAATCTGCGCTGACCCTCGGCGTATAACGTGTCAAAGGCTAAGGACGATTTGCCCGAGCCTGACAGGCCCGTAATCACCGTAAGTGCATTCCGGGGAATGTCGACGTCGATGTTCTTGAGATTGTTGACTCGAGCCCCGCGAACTGCGATAGTCCGAAGGACTGGGACCTTTTGCGGGTTTTCGACTCCGGAATCCGGTGTAGGAGGGGGGGGCATGGAGCAGTGTTGACTTAGGAGAACCACAAATCTACCACCTCTGACTGAGGGGTAAAAGACAATAAGTGGCACGTGCCTTGCTTCAAGCAAACAAGTTGTGTAAATTTGTAGTCTTGTTCGAAAACTATCGCCCTCTGGAGTGCTGTCATGGCTCGTCGATGTGATTTAACCGGTGTTGGACCGGCATACGGAAATAACGTCTCGCACGCGAATAACAAGACGCGACGTCGTTTCCTTCCCAATCTTCAAAAGAAGCGCATCTGGGTTCCTGAAGAAGGCCGCTGGATAACAATCAAGGCCACTGCAAGTGCTCTCAAGACGCTTGACAAGGTCGGTTACACAGCGATGATGAAGCGCCTCGAAAAGTAATTCTGCATTGAACTCAGCTTAAAGGCCGCCGTGTGCGGCCTTTTTTCGTAAGAGTACAGTCATAAAATGTTCTGCATGTTCGTCTACAGAGTTCAATGTTCAGTAGCCCCATTATCAAGCCCCTTACTCTAACCATATGCGTGATGGTGTTTGCCTCACTATCGGTTGAGGCTGCCCAGGATAGTCTTGTACGCAAGAGGCGTGCGCAAGAAGCCTTCGTTAACGGACTTGCTCTGCAGATGCGTCCGGACAAGCAGGCCGAGGCAATCTTGGAATTTCAACAAGCTCTTCGATACGACACGTCTGCAACCATATATGCAGCCATTGCTCGTTCGTACGCCGCAATGGATAAGAATACTATCGCACTCGAGTATGTGCAGCTTGCCATTACGCGCGACTCGATGCTTGCCGACACATGGGAACTACAGTCAGCTATTCTTGTTGACCTTGGCAGATATGATGAAGCCTTGATATCGTATGAGCACATTCGAAAACTAAGTCCTTCGAAGCGACAGTTGTATACGTTAGGACGATTGTACGAGCCTCGGAACGCCGCCAAAGCAATTGAAGTGTTCGAGGAACTCGCGCGTCGTGATCCCGACGAGTCTATCTACATGCGGCTTGCCGACCTACATCGCCGGTTGCGCAACCCTGAAGGTCGCGTTGAGGCGCTAGCGCGCGCAGCTGCACTAAATGCTCGCGATGCAGATATTGCTACTGAGCTCATGGACGCCTACATCGAAACCGGACGTTTGGGAGAGGCGCACGCGCTTGCACGTACTTGGACTTCGTCTGAACGCAGCGCGCAGATTTGGGCAGCCGGACTTAGTCGACTTGTGTTAGATAGTTTGGTACTGAATCTATACCGTGATTCTGTTGATGTAATGCTTGCCGAGCTGGAGAAAATTCCTTCAAAGCCGTGGCAGCTCGCGACACTCGCAGGCGTAGTTGCGATGCATTTAGGAGACACGGCTCTTGCTACCCGATTCTTCGAATCAGCCATGATGCCTTCACAGAGCCAGGCAGAACAATTCATACAGATTGCCTCAGCATACCTTGCGTTTAAACGTCTGGAGTCAGCGTACGACGTATTAACCCGTGGTCTGGCAAGGCACCCCGACGACATGCGCATACTCCTCATGCTTGGATCTGTAGCGCAGCAAATGGATCGCGTGAATGATGCGCTTGCGTGGTTCAAACGCGTGATCGAAAAAGACTCAACAGTTGACGATGCCTGGATGTACCTCGGCATGTTGTACGATGGCATCGGCGATACAGAGCGATCAGATGCGTCATACGAACGTGCATTGGCACTCGATCCAGACAATCATCTCGTGAACAACAATTACGCATATGCCCTTGCCATTCGAGGCAAGAACCTGCAGCGAGCAAGTATCATGGCTGGACGCGCAGTGCAGCAATCACCGTCGAACCCCAGTTACCTCGATACCTATGCATGGGTGCTATACCAACTTGCCGAGTTCGATAAAGCAAGGGTATATATCGAACGTGCCGTCTCGTTAGGTGGCAACGCTACACATTTTGAACACCTTGGCGACATCCTCGAGCAGTTGGGCGATCTAGGCGGTGCCTTGGAGGCTTGGAGAAAAGCATTGGCGTTGGATCCTTCGCGCGTTTCAGTTCAGAATAAGCTCGTCAAATACCGTTAACACATTACAATAGTGGGCCTGCATTATGGATAAGCCAACAAGCACAAACCTCGACGATTACGAAGTGCTGATTCGTCGTCGCGGCGAATCGGACTACGCTTCGTATTGTCCTCAACTCACCTTCATGATGAAAGGCACATCGCACGAAGAAGTTGAAGAAGCTATGAAGGCGCACGTGCGAGCGTATGTGGAATCACTTTCATCGAACGGCCTGTCGCAGAAATAACGATGCAAGTACGGCGGTTCTTTCACCGGATGTCCTCATGAGGTCAATCGCCTCGGCGTGGTGGTCGCGCATTGCCTTTACATTCTTGTTTGTCGTCGCCGTCTTCGGCACGATTACGGCGTTATCGACTGCTCCCCTGCCGGGCGCATTTGTCATACTCATATTGGTGGTATCTGCCCTGCTCGTTGTTGAGCAGCTGCGGGGCAGTATGCAGACGAGTGGCTTGCTTTGGCATACGAACTCGTTTCGTCTTGTTGTATATGGTGCAGCCCTTGCCGTAGGTGCAATCGTTGTAACTGTGGTAACCGCGCTAACACTAGGCGCCCGTCTTGAAGGTCTTGAACCAGGCGTCGTAACAGCGGTCCTTGCAAGTACGCTCTTCGTTATTATAAGCGCTGCCCTCGAAGAGGTATTGTTTCGCGGGACGGTGTTCGAGGCCCTTCATGAACGATTTGGTGCGTCGGTGGCGGTGTTGAGTACAAGTCTCGTTTTTGCAGCAGCTCATTGCCTGAACCCTTACGTCACCATTCTTTCCATTGCCAACACCGCTCTTGCGGGCATTCTTCTCGGTGTACTCGTCACACAAAGTCACTCACTATACGCAGCCATTGCATTTCACGCCACGTGGAACGTGCTTATTGGCTTAGTCGTCGGCAACGTCAGCGGCATGAACCTTGGCATTGGAGTCACTCGGCTCGATGTTTCGCACGTATCGTCGCCGTGGCTGTTTGGATACGCCTATGGTATTGAGGAGGGGGCTCTGGTGACGGGGCTTCTTGTACTTGGTATTTTGATAGTGTTAAAGACAGTGCCACTGGATGCGGAAACGCGTGCCGCGCGCTATCGCCGCGGTTTTTCAATTACACTCAAATCAACGATGTAAGGGATCTATGAAACGCACACTATTTATTGTTGCTTTTGCACTGTCGTGTTGTGCAGCGCCAAGCGCTCTGGCACAGTGGACGTTCATGAAGTCAGACGGCGACTCACTGTTGCAGTTGGGTATTGAAAACATTTATAATGTCCAGTTCGACGAGGCACACGGTTACTTTCAGAAGGTCATCGATCTCTATCCAGAGCACCCATCCGGTTATTTTTTAGATGCGATGATTGAATGGTGGAAGATCAACATCGACCGCAATAACAAGTCCTATGATGCTACGTTCTTAGCAAAAATTGATCGGGTGGTAGGCGTCTGTGACAAGGTTCTCGTAGATGACAAGAGTAACATCACGGCGCTCTTCTTCAAAGGGGGTGCTCTCGGGTTTCGTGGTAGATATTACGCAACACGCGAGCGCATGCTCGATGCAGCCAACGACGGCAAAGACGCCCTCGACATTCTGATTGCATGCCAGAAGATTGCACCCGGTAACCACGACATCATGCTTGGCACCGGGCTGTACAACTACTTTGCAGCCGTGCTACCGGAGAAGTATCCTCTGTTGAAGCCTGTCATGGCGTTTTTCCCATCAGGCGATAAGACCCTTGGCATCCTGCAACTCAAAGCCGCAGCCACGAAAGCTCGGTACGCGAAGGTCGAAGCACAAGTCGTCTTATTCCAGGTGTATTACGACTTTGAGAAGACACCTACCGAGGCATTGCCGTATGCGCGAGACCTATACTTGCGCTTCCCACGGAATCCGTATTTCCATCGTGCGTTTGGCCGATGCCTTGTCACAGAGGGTTCGCTCGACACGCTCGAAGTGTTGTGGCGCGATGTTCTGGTTAGAGTTCTTGATAAGAAATTTGGGTACGATAAATACGCCGCGCGTGAGGCACTATACTACGTTGGTGTTGTACGAATGCTTCGTGGCGATATGACGAATGCTCTCATGTATTTCTATAAGGCAGATGAAGCATGTAGGGCCCTGGATGAAGATCCATCGGGCTTCATGGTGAAGACGAACCTGAAGATTGGGCAAATCCTCGATTATCAGGGGAAACGGCAACAAGCCTTAAAACAGTACGAGAAAGTGCTCGCCTGGAAGGATATGCAGGGCTCGCACGCAGAAGCACAGCGTTTCGTTCAAACTCCATACAAGTAACAATCGGTGAAGTCTTTTCCCCGATAGCGTATGTGTTGACAACCGATTTGGGCGAATGTGACCCTACGATGGAACATGATAGGGGGCTCGCCTTTATATGGGCCTTCGGATCCTTACATCAAACAGCAGGGAGAGACATAACATGCTACACGGTACACGTTGGATTACAGTTCTTTTCGCGTTCTTAGCCTTGTCGGGCACAGCATCGGCACAAGCTTTGGCCGGACGCGCAGGCTTTGGCGCCACGGTTGGTGCTTCAAAGTACTTCGGAGAATTCTCCGATAACTCTTGGTACATCGGCGGCGATATTCACCTCCGCTATAACCTCATGAGCTGGCTCGCACTGCAAGCGCAGTTCACGTATGCAAACCCACGGTTCCGCCTTGACGTTGAAGACGCGAATCTTAAGTACACTGATTATTTCGGCTTACCAAACGGACAACCCGTAGATGGCACTGGCACGTTCCCTAACGGCACACAGGTTTCTGGCCCAGGAGAAGAGCGGCGCAACAACACACGCATTTTCTCTTATGAGTTGCTAGCATTTATCAACCTCATTCCGGGTGAAACCTTTGTACCGTATATCGGCGGTGGTATCGGTATGATGTCGTTCCAAGTTCGTCCAGGACTTTCAGGCGGAGCTGGTCTCGGCAAGGGCGGAACAGTTGGCGTTTTGCCAGGTGAAGCCGCTGGTCTTTATGATCAGGATAAAAATGCTGGTGTAGTAATTCCTGTCGGAGGTGGATTTGAATGGTATTTGAGCGAGAACTTTGTTCTAAACGCTCAGGCCCTCTATCGCATCACAACGACGGAATATCTGGATGACTATAATCCAGGTAGCATGAAAACTTTTGATGCTACGACTGGAAATTATACAACCGTAACTGCTCCCCTTCCTGCCGGCGTTGAACCAGGCAAGACGGACAAGTTCCTAACACTTGGTCTTGGTGTGACGTTCTACGTTTTCGGCGCGAGTGACTATGATGGTGATGGTTTGAGCAACAGCGACGAACGTCGCATTGGTACAGACGAACGCAATGCAGACACTGACGGCGATGGCCTTCCAGACGGATACGAGCACAGCGGTCTTCGTACGATACCTAAGGGCTGGAATGCTTCGCAAATCGATGCTCTTCCAGAAACAACCTATCGCACCAACCCACTAAAGGCAGATTCAGACGGAGATGGTCTGAACGATCGCGAAGAACTTGTTGTTCATAAGACAAATCCGATCAATCCTGATACGGACGCTGACAACCTCAAGGATGGCGAAGAAATCGCTCGCAGAACGAATCCTCTTGAGCCTGACACTGACAGTGATGGTCTTATCGACGGCGACGAAGTGAACACGCACAAGACAGATCCTCTGAAGTCAGACACGGACACAGACGGTCTGATGGACGGTGACGAAATCAAGAAGCACAACACAAATCCGACCAACATGGACACGGATGCGGATGGTCTTAATGATGGCGAAGAAGTCAACGTTCACAAGACGAATCCTAACAACAAGGATACAGACGCTGATGGCCTAACAGATGGTGATGAAGTGAAGACGTACCTCACCAATCCAAAGAACATCGACACTGATAACGATGGCTTGAATGACGGCGACGAAGTCCGTACATACAAGACCAATCCAAACAAGGCTGACACTGATGGCGAAGGTCTGACAGACGGCGACGAAGTCAAGAGAACACGTACAAATCCTCTTGACCCAGATACAGATAAAGACGGCTACAACGACTTCAAGGATCGTTGCCCACTTATCCCTGGCGTTGCACCTGATGGATGTCCTCCTAAGCCAAAGGTTGGTACAATCACGAACTTCCCTGGCGTACTCTTCATCGTGAACACAGATAACTTCAACATGGAAGTTCCTGGTACACTGAACAACCTCTATCAGATCAAGGCCCTCATCGAACAGTGTCCAGACCTGAAGGTTATTATCGAAGGTCACGCTTCTAGCGAAGGTCCTGCAGCACGCAACCACGAACTCTCACATATGCGCGCAACTGCGGTCAAGAACTGGCTGATTGGTCAAGGCGTAAGTGCTTCACGTGTTGTGAGCGAGATTGGCTACGGCAGTTCACGTCCGCACATCAAAGAGCCTAAGAAGGCATCAGCTTCAGCAATAGAAGCAGCTCGCGTACAGAATCGTCGCATCGCAGTTAAGATCGCCGAAACCTGTAAATAATCGCAGCAGCTAAATAGACGGTCCTTCACGGGGCGGCCACTAGGTCGCCCCGTGTTATTTTGGGGCTATGGCAATAGATACAACTCCGTGGCAAGCATTGGCGCAACGCGAGTTGAGAACGGACACCACCGTTATTCAACCGCAAATGTCGCTCGAGGGGATCCCTATCCAGCCCCTTTATACTTCGCGTGACCTCGAGGAATCGGGATTCGTCGAGTCTTTGCCGGGTCTACCCCCTTACACGCGTGGTCCGTACGCCACGATGTACACCAATCGTCCGTGGACGATTCGCCAATACGCCGGCTTCTCCACTGCGGAAGCATCAAACGCATTCTATCGAAAGGCGCTAGCCTCGGGGCAAAAAGGACTTTCCGTCGCGTTTGATCTTGCTACACATCGCGGGTACGACAGCGATCATCCCCGAGTCGTTGGTGACGTCGGTAAAGCAGGTGTTGCAATCGATTCTGTTGAGGATATGAAGCTCCTTTTTGATGCAATTCCGTTGGACACGATGAGCGTCTCGATGACGATGAATGGAGCAGTACTTCCGATACTAGCAATGTTTATTGTAGCAGCCGAAGAACAGGGTGTTTCGGAAAGCGTACTGAGCGGAACGATTCAGAACGACATCCTAAAAGAGTTCATGGTTAGGAACACCTACATCTATCCCCCTGCGCCGTCTATGCGCATCGTCGCCGATATCATTGCATACACCACGGAACGTATGCCACGTTTTAACTCAATCTCGATCTCTGGATACCACATCCACGAAGCTGGTGCAACGGCGGTGCAGGAGCTGGCGTACACGATTGCCGATGGACTCGAATACGTGCGTGCTGCGTTAGATCGCGGTATGAGCATCGATGCATTTGCTCCGCGCCTCTCGTTCTTCTTTGCTATCGGAATGAACTTTTTTATGGAAGTGGCGAAGTTGCGAGCGGCTCGCCTTCTCTGGCACCGCATGATGCAACAGTTTGAGCCTTCGAAAAAGGAATCATCACTACTGCGCACACACTGTCAGACTTCGGGATGGTCGCTTGCTGCCCAAGACCCTTACAACAACATCATCCGCACAACGCTAGAGGCGTTTGCTGCTGTGTTAGGTGGCACGCAGTCGTTACACACAAACTCATTCGATGAGGCGTTAGGACTCCCCACAGAAACGTCGGCGCGCATTGCACGCAACACGCAATTGGTGATAGCCGAAGAAGCAGGCATTGTAAACGTGGTCGACCCCCTAGGCGGCTCGTACTATGTCGAGTCACTCACGACATCACTCGTAAACGAAGCCATGACGCTCATCGAAGAGGTGGAGTCCTACGGTGGAATGACGAAGGCGATCCAAGCTGGAATACCGAAGATGCGAATCGAGGAATCTGCTGCACGACGTCAGGCGCTTATCGACCAAGGCAAGGAAGTAATCGTAGGCGTAAATCGCTATGCAGATACGGATGAAGAACCTATAGAAATACTCGACATCGACAATACTGCCGTGCGCGAGTCACAGATTCAGCGCCTGCTTCATACACGTACTACACGTGATGCAGCGGTAGTAGCTGACACACTTGCAAGCTTAACGAACGCAGCGAAGAACGGTGATGGTAACCTTCTTGATTACAGCATTGCCTGTGCTCGGGCCCGCGCCACTGTTGGTGAGATATCAGATGCATTGGCTTCGGTTTTCTCACGATACGAGGCAACGAGTGTGACGATTGAAGGAGTGTATGGAGCGCAGTATGCGGATGACCCGCGATTTGCGCAATTGAGAAAAGACGTCGAAGCTTTCGAGCGTCTACACGGACGTCGCCCAAGGATGCTCGTAGCTAAACTAGGCCAGGACGGACATGATCGTGGTATGAAGGTAATCGCTACTGCCTTCGCCGATATAGGTTTCGATGTCGACATTGGTCCCCTCTTCGCTACGCCTGAGGAATGCGCGCGTCAGGCTATTGATAGTGACGTGCACGTGGTTGGTATCTCGAGCCAGGCGGCCGGACATCGCACGCTAATACCTAAACTCATTGAAGCATTGCATTCACAGGGTGCATCGGACATTCAGGTAGTTGCAGGGGGTGTGATTCCGCAAAAAGACTACGTTTTTCTGCGCGATGCTGGCGTCAGTGCCGTTTTCGGCCCAGGTACAAACATTCTAGATGCAGCGCAGATTGTACTTGATAGCATAAAAACCGATGGCTGAGATGATTAAAGCTGGCATCGATATCGGCACGAATACCATTTTAATGGTCGTTGGCTCAGTAGAGGCACCAGACGGCGAATGGATCATCTTAGAAGACCAGCATAGGATTGCCCGTCTAGGAGAAGGGTTAGATGCGTCGGGCTTCATTAACGACGACGCTATTGAGCGGGCGTCGGCTATCCTCAGTCACTATCGGAGCTTGTGCTCAGATTTAGGAGTGTCAGTAATCGATGTCGTTGCGACATCCGCAATACGCAATGCTAGGAATGGGGCCAAGGTCAAGGAACTGCTCGAGGCAGTCATCGGGACGCCAATTGATGTCCTATCCGGCCAAGATGAAGCGTTCATAACATTTAGCGGAGTTGCAACTGAATGTATTAAACCATCCACAGTAATAGACATAGGTGGCGGTAGTACGGAATACATTGCAGGGTTTTCCCGTATAGTTTATGCAGCTCAAAGTCTGGAATTTGGTGCTGTTCGTTTCACTGAGCGTTACGGGCTGGGCAGCCTGCCTCCCTCTGAAAACATCGACAAGGCGCGAAATGTCGTGCATCGTGAACTGGTTCCAGTCCGTAATGACCTGATACGGTTCTCGAATGCAGACATCATCGCAGTAGCTGGGACGCCGACTTCTCTAGCAATCCTTGATCTGGGCCTGACCTCCTACGACAAGGCGAAAATTGAGGGTCACGTGTTATCCGCAGAGGCGGTTACGTATTGGGCAGATCGTTTGTTAGGGATGAGTCAGAAGGAACGTTCGATACTGCCTGGTATCGATCCTAAACGCGTTGACATTCTTCCAGCAGGAGCGTTGATACTCGACGAGTCGCTAAAAGTGCTCGAGTACCAACGGTGCACCGTAAGTGTCAAAGGTCTCCGATACGGTGTAATGATGCGGTGACGATATACGAAATTCTTGATTGGCTTATATGACAACAGCATTTATAACGTTCTTTACACTGATGTTCTTCGCTTATCAATGCATTGCATTGGGCGACGGCACACCGAGCGAGCATATAAAGCATCACCCAGATTCCGTTCAGAGTGTCGTTACGTTACGCTACAATCTCACTCCCGGCGAACACTACTCGTATAAGCTCGTCAAAGATCAGGTTGTTGTGAACAACCACTCTACAAGGCTACAAACAACCTTCGCTGTAGAAGCTCTTGCGCGCGACGCACACGGAAACACACGATGCAGAATCACGCTTACAAGCAACCCTGTAATCGATTCCTCGGCTATTCACGGCACGCAATCTAGAACGAACCGGTTTGTTGGTTATCGAAAATGGATTCAGGAACAAGCATATGAGGCAGTACTTGATGCTCTCGGCCAAATTCTTGCGAGTACAGTCGTGCAGTCAAGTGATACCACTACAGGACCAATAGAACTAGGGCATGCAGAACCTCTATCAGAGCGGGTAACCGAGTACACGAACATACCGCAAGAAGATCCTGCAACACCCGAACTGATGTACTTCATTTTACCCATGACTTCCAAGGCCAGTTCCGTAACACAAGGAGCAGAGTGGTGTGATACAATCATGATTGGATCGAAGACGCAATTCACACCTGCAATCCGGCATGGCCAGACCGAGGCTCCGATTATTGCAAAGGATTCCCTGTTCCGATCAACGCGCGTCGATTCCGTTTTAGTTCTTGAAGGTCGACAACAATGCTTTATGTCAGTCAAGACTGAAAGGCACAATGCGAGCGGAAAGCAGTTTATAGCATTCTCGAAATTGCGGCGCGATGTTCTGACGGGACTTATAATTGCGATTAACGAGAAAGCATACCGTTTAGAACACAACGATCAGATGTTGCACTACACAGCCACCGCTGTTCTCGTACAAGAGTTGTCATCGGCCTTAACCCCTATCGATAAAGACCCCATACTTATACCTCGTTAATCTTGTCGCAGCGCATCGCTCAGCAGCACTTCCTGTTCACGTTCGTGAATCTTACCTGAGCCCGTTGCTGGACTCGCGGCTGCAGCTCGTCCAACGTATCTCAGCTTCTGATCCGGTCGCAAAACATCTGTGATAAACGGCTGCAAGAAGTACCATGCACCCATGTTCTTCGGTTCTTCCTGGCACCAGACAACTTCTTTAGCGTTAGGATAACGCTCAAATACTGATCGTACTGCTGCAGAATCAAACGGGTAAATCTGCTCGAGCCGAACCAAGGCTACACCGGATGGCTCAGTAGCGCTGCGCTTTTTCTTTAGCTCGAAGTGCACCTTGCCAGATGTTATGACAATGCGCTTGACGTTGCTCACCACCACATCGCTGTCATCAATCACCTCACGGTATCCGACCGCTGTAAACTCGTCAACCGTCGATGAGAAAATGCGCAAGTATCCCTTAGGGGTCATGATAACAAGGGGCTTTCGCCATTCTGCTTTGACCTGGCGGCGTAACGCATGAAAGTAATTCGCTGGTGTCGTGAAGTTGCATACGACCATGTTGTCCTGAGCGCACAACTGAAGAAAACGTTCAAGTCGCGCACTCGAATGCTCTGGACCCTGTCCGTCGTAACCGTGCGGCAGAAGCATTGTCACATTCGATCGCTGCCCCCATTTTTCTTCGGCACTAGCAACGAACTGATCGATGATAATCTGCGCACCGTTTGCAAAGTCGCCGAACTGCGCCTCCCAAATGGTGACGCCGTTTTTTGCAACAGTGCTATAGCCATACTCAAAACCAAGGACTGCAAATTCGGACAACGGGCTGTCGTAAATATGTAGCTTCCGAGCCGCACCTTCTAATCGGTTTAGTGGTATAAGTTTCGAATCGTTTGTGATATCACTGTGAATGGCTTGACGATGATTGAACGTACCACGGCCTGTATCCTGACCCGAAATACGTACGGGGTGTCCCTCTAGCAACAGCGTACCAAAGGCCAATGCCTCGGCCATTCCCCATTGCACTTGTCCTTCTGCGTACTGGCTGCTTCGCTTGTCTATCTCAGCCTTGACCTTTGCATGCATGCTAAAGTTTTCAGGTACTGAGCAAATCGTGCTGACGATCGAATCGAGGACTGCCTTTTCAACACGAGTTTCAATCGGCTTGTGCATGTCGTATTCGATCTTTGGCGGCAGCGATGAGCCTACGCCAACACTCGGACCTCGGTTGTCATACGCAGCGTCGAGCCTCTGTTGCTCTTCTTCTAGCACAACGTGTAATTGTTCTGCGGTTGCAACCTTTTCGTTCACGAGACGCGAGCCGTATAGCTTCCGTACGGGAATCATGTTGCGAATCCGCTTATAGAGCAGGGGCTGCGTTGCCGTTGGATCGTCCTGCTCGTTATGACCGTACTTACGATAGCAGTACATGTCTATGACTACATCGTCGCCGAAGACCTCGCGGTATTCGAATGCGAACTGACCAGAGATGCGGCAGGCCTCGGGGTCATCGCCATTAACGTGCAGAATCGGCACCTGAAGCATTTTGGCCATGCCTGTCGCGTAATGCGTGGAGCGCGAATCCTCTGGCGATGTTGTGAAGCCAATCTGGTTATTGATGATGATGTGAATGGTTCCACCAGCGGTGTAACCGTTCAACCTAGCGAGGTTGAGCGTTTCAGGAACAACGCCCTGACCAGCAAACGCGGCGTCGCCGTGCAGGAGCACCGGCATTACCTGCGTATAACTATCATCATGAATCTCATCGTCAAGTGCACGCGCAATTCCCTCCACAACAGGATTCACAGCCTCGAGATGGCTTGGATTTGGTGCCAGAACAATGGGCACTTCTTTACCAGTTGACGATATGTAAACACCTTTTGCACCAAGGTGATACTTTACATCACCTGACCCTTGGATAGAATCTGGGTCATGTTGTCCTTCGAACTCATTGAAAATCTTAACTAATGGCTTGCCCATCATGTTTACAAGCACATTCAGACGTCCGCGGTGAGACATCCCCAAAACGACACCTTCAAGCGAGGTTTCTGCTGCTTTATCAAGGAGTTCATCTAGAATAATTAATGCAGATTCTCCGCCTTCTAGGGAGAAACGCTTAGCACCCAAGAACTTAGTATGCAAATAGTTCTCGAGTAAGTCACCGCGAGTAAGTTTCCTAAATGTATCAAGTTTAAGTTCCGGAGTTAAGGCTGATTTAAGATGCGAGGTCTCGACGTAATTGCGTATCCAGTCCTTCTTCACGGGTTCTTGGATATGCATAAACTCGATACCAATCTGGTCACAGTAGGTATCGCGGAGCATGTCAATAATGTCGCGCAGTGTCGCACGGTGAACGCCCCCTAAGCCCCCTGTATCGAAATGTCGGTCGAAGTCCCAGATCGTAAAGCCGTAGTGTGCTGGGTCGAGCTCGGGATAGTAGTAGGCTTCAAGTCCGAGTGGATTGACGTCTGCCAGGAGGTGACCACGTACCCTGTATGCATTAATCAATTGAACGACGCGACCTTCTTTGTCAATGACTTCGGGTGTGTCGCTTGGCAAAAACGGATTACTGCCTGTCTCGATGGCCCAGCGAATTGGCTCGAACGGGATCTCGTACGAGGCATAAATCTGGTCGTAGAAGCGGTGTTCCCCAGTAAGCATTTGATGGATGACCTGTAGGAACTCGCCCGATTCGGCACCTTGTATGACGCGATGATCATAAGTAGACGTAATGGCTGCGACCTTAGAGATCGCAAGCGTCGAAAGCACATCCGGCATCATCGCTTGAAACTCGGCCGGGTACTCAATAGCCCCGCAGGCCACAATTGTCCCTTGTCCGTCCATAAGCCTCGGTACGGACATCACCGTTCCAATGCCACCAGGATTCGTAAGCGTTATCGAAGCGCCTATAAGGTCATCGGGTGCAAGTTTGTTAGAACGCGCCTTGGATACCATGCTGTCGTATGCTGTAGCAAACTCGGCGAAGGTCATGTCTTGCGTCTGCTTAATGCTTGGTACGAGTAGGATGCGCGAGCCGTCCTTTCTCGTTGTATCGATTGCCAAGCCCAGGTTGATTCCTTGACGACGTACTCGCATAGGGACGCCGTCTTTAACACCATATGAATCGTTCATATGCGGGAACTTCTCTGCCGCCTGCACAATGGCCCAAGCAAGAATGTGCGTGAACGACAGTTTAGGGAGTCGTTTGCGCGCTAAGAAGTTGTTAATGATTCGGCGGTTCTCTTCGAGCGCCTTTACTGGCACAGATCGCATAGACGTCGCCGTGGGCACACGAAGCGAAGCTTCCATGTTCTCTGCGATCTTACCTGCGATAGAAGACATCGGCACGAGCTCGTCGTCAGGGCTCATGTAAGGGATGCGTGTGCCCTTTCCGGAGGAATCGGGGCTTGCAGGCTGAGCGCCTGGCTGTTTTAGCGCTGCACCGTTTGTTGTGCTACCGCTTCCTGTGCTACCGCTTCCTGTGCTACCGCTTCCTGGAGCCCCATTTTCTGGCTTGTAATCCTTAAAGAATTCACGCCATTCGGCTGGAACAGAGTCCGGATCGCGCAGAAAGTCGAAATAGAGATCATCGACATATGCGCTATTCATCGACATCATAGTAAAATGACGTTCTATTGTGGTACGAGCGTTTCAAAACTACGCAATCCAATGTAGGCCGCGCATCGTCCCGCTAATGACCCATCGCGGCGGTACGAGTGGAAGCGCTCATCAGAGATGGTACAGGACGGATCAATGCACACATGCGTTTGCTTGATGCCCGCGGCGATTAGTTGTGCCCGGATCGCTGACCTGTTGTCGTATAGCCAGGTGTCTGGCTTCGACTCAGACTTCACGATGAAATCTGGAAAGTGGCGAGCGACGTCTTCGCGTACGCCGTAACGCTCCCCCGATGCACACGGTGAAATGTAGGTGTGAATGTTCGACGCTTTACAATCGAAGGTCTCGACCATCATACGCACACATTCACCGACGATGTTGTCCTTGGTGCCACGCCAGCCGCTATGGACCGCTGCGACGGTAGAGTTAGTCGAATCCCATAGTAGTACACCCGCACAATCTGCTATGCGAACGCGAAGCACCACGTCATGTCGACGCGTGATTAGACCATCGCCAACGAGCGACGGCGTGGAAGCAATCCATTGCTCATCGATTACATGAATTACTTTTCCATGCACCTGCGTCATCATTACCATCTGAGCTACGTCACGACCAATCGCAGTGGCAAGTGCGAGCTTGTCATCACCAATTGAACGTGTCGTTACCCCAGAAATAACACGTGCATCGACAATTGCGTCAATCATCGTTCTAAACTAGCGCGCGAACTATAAATGACGTCGACTGTGCCAGGTAATTCCTTTATGTACCGCTCGACTGCTATGTCGCGTTTTTGTAGTGCTGACATTACGACTGTGCGTTTCGGTATGTGTATTACGACAATGCGGCCTGCTCGACGTCTAAATTCCTGGACGACCGGAGGCGGGGGCGCAGGGGCGAGCACAACACACACCAACATGAATACACACGCAGCCTGCCGGAGCAACACACCCGTCCATGTTCCTGCCATGAGCGGCCATACGCACAGTCCCAATGTTAACGCTGCATGCACCATCACGTGTTCTGTTGAAGCGCGATCAGGCTGCCACCCAGCAAACAGCATGGCAATGCTATCTGCCGCATGAACCAGCACTGAACAAATCCATGCCAGCGAGGGGGCAAGCCATGGGGCGACGTAGTGCACGAACAGCAGACCTGAACCTGCTAGCATTGCGATGCTTAGGATGGGGACGACGAAGAGATTGGCTACGGGTGACCATAGTGCGACTTGGTCGAAGATAACGGCCGACGGTAACGAGGTCCCAGCCGAGGCCGCCAACGTCACGGCGCAACTCACGCGCAGAAATCGCTTTATGGGATTATCTCTTAGTGTGCAACGCTTTAATAAACTATTCCATCTTGGCGTTAGAATTAGAATGGATGCTGTCGCACTTACGCTCAGCTGAAATCCAGCAGACCATGGCAGCGATGGATCTAGAATGACCATGCACAGAACTGCCACAGCTAAAACATTCAAGCCAAGAACATCACGTTCGGTGTTTCGGCCCCATAGCGCAAGCAGACCCATAACCGCAGCACGCCATGCAGGCGCAGAGCCGCCGCTTACTACGACGTAACCGACAATCAGTGCAAGGAGCAGCGCAGCTCGCATCCAGGGGCGGCGTATTGTAACTGTGATTGCCAGCCCAAGTGCGAGCAGAATTGCAACGTGCGAGCCGCTAACAGAAAACATGTGTGCGGTGCCGCTCTGGGCATATGCGTGCCGCGCCTCTGGTTGTAGTTCAGACTCATCACCAATGATGACAGCCCCGAGCACAGCAGCAACGTCCGGCTCAACATGAGTTTGAAGTGTATGTGTGATGGCTTCTCGCACGCTGCCGACAGCAGCGCGTGCGACGCTTGGCTGTGCGCGTACGTCGACGTCTCGCAAATCGGCCGTGCCTACAAACGACACATGCATGCTTCGGCACATCGCCTGCTCGTCGAATTCATTTGGTAGCGTTGCGGGATCGGGGCGCCGAACGCGTGCGATAACGACAACTCGACATCCTTGTGATACCCCTGTGGTGCGCTTTCCCTCATAGGCGGCGTTGTCGCGAAAAATGGTGAGCACAACACGCGTGCGAACTGCTGGAAGGCGTTCACCATCCACTTCTCCGTCAATTAACACGCGCATAGACCGAGATCTTTCTGAAAGCACTCGGGACACTTGCCCATCAATCCGAGCCCTTTGCTCGCCACTGAACCCACGGCGCCCGGCAGGTACATATTCGGACGTACATACGGCCGCCAGCATCAGGACGAGAGCGCTGCAAGCGAATGACAGGACGACCGTCCAGCGGCGACGCATGGCATACGAAACACTCAAAAGCAGGCATAGAGCGGCTAGAATGGGCAAATAAGCATGCAGAAACGGTGCCGACTGAACCAGTGCAACGTGGCCCAGAATCACGATCAAGCATATACGCACTGCTGGCATGGACGTCATTCGTTCGCGTGCTGGAACGGCCCTTTTCAGTGACGCTGTCCGTGGATTGCTCAGCAGGAGGTCTGTGTTGATAACTCTACCGACCGCCCCGTTGCACCCTGGGTATTTTTGGTGTCACAGTTGGACGCCCAACTGTCACTACACCTACGACAGATTATTCATCCTATACAAGTAACGATCATGAGTGCTGATTCAAAGAACTCGAAAGCGGACCAGAAGACCGAAACACGGGTCGAAACGAAGTTCGCCGAAGCAAAAATTAAGGCAGCGCAAGCGGCCATAGACCAAATCGAAAAGGCCTTTGGCAAAGGCTCTATCATGCGTCTCAGCGATGAGAGCGCTCAGGCGATAGATGCGATCTCGACAGGTTGCCTTTCGCTTGATGCGGCTATCGGTATTGGTGGTGTGCCGCGAGGCAGAATTGTCGAGATATACGGACCGGAATCATCGGGTAAGACCACGGTGTGTTTGCAGGTGATTGCTGAAGCGCAGAAAGCTGGCGGACTCGCAGCATTTGTTGATACGGAGCACGCGCTTGATGTCAACTATGCGCAGCGTCTCGGTGTCGATCTCAATAATCTGTTGCTGTCGCAACCGGAGTTCGGTGAACAAGCACTAGAGATTGTTGAAACACTCGTGCGATCGGGCGCTATCGACGTCGTAGTTATCGACTCGGTTGCAGCGCTTACACCGCGTGTAGAAATCGAAGGTGACATGGGCGATGCTCAGATGGGCTCACAAGCGCGCTTGATGAGTCAAGCGATGCGCAAGCTGAACTCTGCCATTGGTCGCTCGAACACTACCGTAATCTTTACAAACCAACTACGCAACAAGATTGGTGTTGTATACGGCAATCCCGAAACAACTACAGGCGGCAATGCGCTGAAGTACTACGCCTCTGTACGTATTGATGTACGTCGTAAAGATGTTATCAAAGACGGACAAGAGATCATCGGTAATCGTGTGCGCGCGAAGATTGTAAAGAACAAGGTTGCGGCACCTTTCAAAGAAGTAGAATTCGACATCCTCTACAACGAAGGTATTTCGAAGGTGGGCGACATTATCGATGTCGCTGTTGAAAACGGCCTGATTACGAAGTCAGGTTCGTGGTTCACATACAAGGAAGAACGCGTTCAAGGTCGCGACGGTATGCGCAAGATGCTCACCGAAACTCCAGCCCTGTTCGCAGATCTCGAAGAGGAAGTGAAACGCGTTCTGAAGATGCCAACGGCAAAGTCCGCCACAAACGGCTCAAGCAAGAAAAACTAAGGTTGTCCGTACCGAGAGTATGCCGGTTATCACCTCCATACGCCGGAACGTAAAAAATGCAAGTCGTTGCTCCATCTTCGTCGACGACGCCTTCCTAGCGGCGTGTCCAATCGACGTGGCATTGGCTATGGGGCTCCGTAAGGGGCTCGAATTGTCGCCGGAGATGGAGCGCCAGCTGCGCGCTGAAGATCGGCGCATGGTCTTTAAGCAGAAGGCGTATCGCTTTGCTACTTACAAACCACGGACAGAACGCCAAATTCTCCTCCACCTAGAGAAGATTGGTTGCGTGCCCGAAGAAATTGGTGTGCTCATGGTCTGGTTGCGCGAATTTCGACTCTTCGACGACCAGGCTTATGCTGAACGTTTTGTATCAGCAGCGAAGGAGCGCAAACCATTGTCACGCAACGCTGCACGATCAACACTGCTTAGGAAAGGCATTAATGCCAGCATTGCAGATGCCATTCTTGACGCAGAGTATTCAGAGGACGTAAGCATCGATGCTGCACGTCGCGTCGCAGAAAAGAAGCTTCGTGTCATCCGAGCTACAACCGATGACGAGCGTAAGCAGAAGCTCGTGCGCTTTATGCAATACAGAGGGTTCAGTTGGGATGTTATAAAGACTGTGCTCTCAGATCTTCTACAGGCAGACGGCAGGCACACGAAGACTATTATGGTTGCAGTCGCGATTGCGATGTGTGCTGCTACATTCATTATTGCCATCCCGTCGCATGCTCAGTCGGTGACAACATGCGATCGGAGTCCACTAACGTCCGCCATCAATCGCTACCAACCTACAACCCTGCCTGTTGTTTCTCCCGACGGTAGAACGCTCTATATCGATCGGAAATTGCATCCCGATAATTCTGAGGGCACGCAGGATGCAGACGATGTATGGACGTCGCAGCGTTTACCTTCTGGCGAGTGGGCTAGCCCCCTGCAAGTGCCCCTTGCCACATTCCGCGGTCCCGATGTGCTGTTCAACTTTACGGTCGATGGGCGGCATGCATTGGTGGTTGGACGCTATTGCTTGGATAGACGCGACACGTCACAGTGTTTTGCTGTTATCTCGAGAGATGCAGATACGGGCCTATTCACTCGGGTCGAACCCATTACCCTTCCTGGCGAACAAGGCATAGGAAAAAATTTTTACGGTCATCTGTCTGAAGATCGCTCTACGCTCTTGGTTGCGCTTATGCGGAGCGACTCGCGAGGTGACTTGGACTTGTACATGTCAACAAAGTGCAAGAACGCATGGGAACGACCCGTCTCGTTGGGTGATGCCATAAACACGTCGTCGTTCGAAGGTTCGCCGTGGCTCGGCAGCGACAACCGCACCTTATACTTTGCGTCGAGCGGACGTGAAGATCGCCGAGGCAAGGCTGACCTCTACATGTCGAGGCGAGTTGGTGATTCGTGGACGCAATGGTCAACACCGATAAACCTAGGCCCCTGCATTAACACAAGTGAAGATGAGACGTCGTTGTCGATTGTAAACAACTCCGATATCGCTATGATAACGTCGTGGGACTTCGAGTCCGAGCGTCCGGCAATCTTCTCGGTTAAGCTGCCGACGAATGTCCGACCAGAACCGTATGTCATCTTCTCCGCCATCGTTCGTGATGCCGTCACAGGTGCCCTCATTCCCATGGCCGAGATGGAGCTTGATGATTCGTCAAAAACGTGCATGCAAACACAGCATGTCTCGGTGGTGAATGGTGCTGCAACTGTTGTGCTTGCAGCCGAGACTCGATACGTTATTCGTTCGAGTGCGAAACACTACGTGCGCCACGAGCAGATAATCGGCATTCGAACAATCGACAGTATAACGCCGCTGACGCTTACGATTCGAATGTTTGACAGCCGGAAGCCTTTGGCTTCTGTGTTCTTTGATCGCGGATCATCGGAAGTATCGGCGCAACAACGAGCAGTGCTCGACTCATTGATTGCAACGTACGAAGTTCGAAACATCAACTTCGATGTTGTGGGCTATACCGATGAAGTCGGTACACGTCCGTTCAATCAAACCCTCTCATCGAAACGTGCTGATGCCATTACCACCGAACTCATTCGCCTAGGTATTGGTGAGGGTCGCGTATCGGCCTCAGGCCGCGGTATTGAAATGCTCGGTCTGTCTACCGGCCTCGCAGAGAATCCAGTGAGCCGGCGTGTGGATATTTTTCCGGTTCAGCGCTAACGACATTCGTTATCCTTTTGCAGCGCTAACGACATTCGTCATCCTTTTGCAGAAGTTTGCAGTTCTATTGTTGTCGACCTATGCTGTCCGTCATCACTTTCTTCTTCGACTTCTACAGTCCACGAATCGTTGAACAGCAAATAAATGGCGATCATTCGGTCATCGTCCCACTGTATCGATTCTTCTAGGTGCTCACTCCACCAGGAAAGGCCGTCGACATTCGCTCGCGCTCGCCTCTCCGCATGTCCATTAGTGCGAATCGTGAGTGTCACCTGCTCAGCACCTTGCGGTCGACGTTCAAGGCGTAGCGACATGCGCTGCCAGGCGTCTGATGTCTCAATACCAATGCTCCTGACGATCTGGTCTCCCGTATGCATGGCGACGCTGCCATAAGAGACGTGCACTATTCCTTTCCCAGCTCCCTCCGCCACGGTGTAATCGTATAGTGATATTGATAGATCGATGCTAGGTTGTACGCCACATGCATCGAATATCGTCGTCAGTCGTTCGCGAAAAAGCACATCAAAGTCGTGCTTGTTCGGTGCGTCATGTCGGTCGTCGTACCACCAGAACCAATCGGACGATTCAGCGGAGAGCATGTCATCCCAAAGTGAAGGGTCGGTATGTATGGCACTCCCTTGAGCCTTGCCTTCAGGCATCGCCGCCAGCGCAGCACGCGCCTCTCGCAGTAGAGTCCAGGCAAGATTGTTGAGGGGGCTACCAATCCAAACATCGAACGACGCACCTATCCACGAGCCCGCAACGATACGTTGCAACGTGCGCGTCGGACGTGATGCCTCATGCATACCTATGCAAGCATACCGAGTTGAATCCGATAGCCGAGCGCACAGTGCCCTGAGAAATGGTTCGCCATTGTGATCGTAAAACTCCCAACAATTCTCACCATCGAGAATGATGCTGACTACAGAATCGATTAATGCGTCTTCTCCGTCGTTCTGCACAATAAGTTGCCGGCGTTCTTCGAGTCTGCGCATAAAATCGTCAGCAGCGTGCTCAGCTTCCCATAATGAATACGTGAAGCCAATACTGTCACTTAACGCCCTGTCGCGAAAGAGTACAGATATCGTTTCGTTCTGCTCACCAATCGACCATGCGCGATACTTCGCCGTTGCCGTGTACGCGTCCCCTAGCGACTTCTGGAGTACACCTTCGTCGGATGCTACCCACCGCACACCGTACTTTGCAAAGAGCCGTAACGCCTCGTTACTTATCGAACCTTCTGCAGGCCACATGCCGTGCAGGTTGGCTCCGAATGTGTGTTTAGCGCTAATCAGAGCAGACGCAATCTGTGCAGATGCGTCGTCTGGGTACGCAAATGCTGTCAGCGGCAGCACAGACTCTGGCAGCGCTTCGCGTGCCGAATCTGTATTGCATAGTAGTGGTAGAATGGGGTGGTGGTACGGCGTTACAGATAGATCGATGCGTCCGCTATGATAAAGTTGCCTGAGCGTTGGCACCACATCTACACATGCACGTACGCAGATCTGCATGAGCTCGTGAAGCTCGCTTGAAGTGTAAGAGAAGCCCTTACGAAGTAGCCCCTTAACGTGCTCATTCTCAAGACGGAGCAGAGGACTGCACCAGGCGAGGTGATAGCATACTGTAAGGTCAATCCACTCTTGCAACGTCCATGCATGCCATTCACCTGCTAGCGCCTGTCGATGCAGTTCGTCGTGGCGTAGATGTGCAATCGATCTTGATGAGTTGAGAACAGTAAGTGCACGAGAGAATGCTTCGGGTTGTTCCGGACTTTGTCCGTTAATCAGACGATTGGCTTCGTTCTGTAGCATGTCGGTCGTACCGTGCCCATACGCCGATAACTGGTCGACAAGGCTTGGTACAACGTTGAAGGTGTGAACCAATGCCGGGAATGACGATATCAACGATGGAAGCCAGGTGTAATCCTTTGCCGCATGCAGGCGCACCCATGGCAGAGCAAAGCCGTTGTGCGATCGATAGTCAGGTTGATGAAAGTGCCAGAGAAAGGCAACGCGCAGTGGGTGCATCTCGTAAAATTACAAGTCTATTGTGAACACGGTCCCTTTGTCTACAACACTCTATACGAACTCTGGCTGATCTTGGATGCTCTTGCGCCAGAAATAACAAGCGTCCGGTTCTTGTTGCTCGTTCGACGTACCATCTGTGGTGTGCTCCAGCGTAAAGCCGTGCTGTTCGTAGAACGATCTTGCGTTGTGGTTTTTCTGGAAGACCCAAAGGCGTAGAAGACCGTTGCCGTGTTTAGCGCGCTCAAGCAATTGCGCACCGAGCCCCTTACGTTGATAGTCCGGATGGATGTACAGATGGTCGAGCGATCCCTCTTTGAAAGCACAGAAACCAACTACGATGCCGGCATCGTCGGCTACAACCACGTTCAACTCTTTTAACACAGAATTCTTTATGTATCCTACATCCTCGTCTGGTGTATGAACATCAGGCAAATAGGGCATGTTGTGCCGCATGGTATGTCTAAGAAGCAGTGCAATTTCTGGCGCGTCTGCTTCTGTTGCAATTCGGAGAACGATGGGCATGGTTAGATCGGAATAACCGAATAAGCGGTGTTATCATTAAAACGAAAACACCACACGCTCGGTATGCTGCCGTTGCATGTGGTGTTGAGTGGAGATGCCGGGAGTCGAACCCGGGTCCGAAATGGAATCACCGAAGCATATCACGTGTGTCTTCGATCTACTTTGTCTCGCAGCCGGGGTTACCGATCGACAGGTGCCCGATTGCCAGCATCAGAGGTTTCTCGCGCTTTGCCCTGATGCACAGCATTGCGCCAGCCTATCTGAGTGCGTCACCGGAGAAGAGGACGATAGGCAATCATCCGTCCGATGGCATGGTTACTTAAGTTAAGCAGCCATGCGATAACCGAAGTTATCGCCTGTTGTTGTTCGCCGGTTGTATTAACGAGCTCCACCAGCGTAGCTCGACACGAGTCTTCGAGATCATCAGCACTCCGTCGAAACCGGTACATCCCCAAATTTCTCTACGTGCCTGTTGAAGACAAAATTACGGAATTATTAAGAAGGTAGTCCCTGATTGCCTCCATAAACCACTGCGGCGTACTGGTCGCGCCACTGATACCAACGTTCACGGCACCTTCAAGCCATTCTGGTTTGATGTCCGTTATGTCTTCGATAAAGTAGGTGCGTGGATTCGAAGCATGTGCGATATCAAACAACACCTTGCCATTCGAGCTTGCACGACCGGCGGCAAAAATGACAACGTCTTGTGAGCGTGCGAACGCTGCAAGCTGATCTTCCCTGCCCGACACCTGACCGCAGATGGTGTCCTTTGCATGAAACTCTGTGGCGATGTCCTCCATTGTGTCGACGACCAGTTCGACAACGCGCGCCTTAAGTGCGTCGCGAATCGCAACAAAGGTCGGCCTGTCCATGGTGGTTTGTGAGAACAACACTGTTCTTCGCGTGAGGTCGACCTGCGCGAGCGCTTCTTCCACTGACTTTACAACAATGGCCTCGTCGTTCACTACACCTCGCACGCCTAACACTTCGGCGTGGTCTTTCTTTCCGAACACGATAATCTGAAAGCCCTGCTCGTAGAACTTGCGGACGCGCTCTTGCAGCTTTGTAACGACTGGACACGTTGCATCGATGATTTCAATGCCGTTCTTCCATGCAAGACGATATGTTTCCGGCGGTTCGCCATGCGCGCGCACGATGACCTTCACGCCCTGGTTCGCCAATGATTCAAAGTCATTCACAGATATCGTCTTAAGACCCTTGGCTTCTAACCTTTCAATTTCTTTAGGGTTATGAATAATCGGTCCGAGTACGTACACATTTCGCGTCTCACGCAAAGCTGCAAGTTGATCTTCGGCAATTCGTACTGTGCGAACTACGCCCCAGCAAAAACCGCTGTTTTTATCGATCGTGACATTCATGAATGATACTTTGAGTGTGCGAACCGTCGGTGTTAATGATTGCCGTTATTGGCGACAACGTCGTGCGTGCGGTGATAACTGGCAACCGCTTCGAGAATGCGATCAACCTGCTCATCGATTGCGAGTGACGTTGTGTCAACTTCGATCGCGTCAGGGGGCTTGACTAAGGGGCTTTCCGCGCGATGCGAGTCCGTGTCATCGCGTTGAACAATCTGATGACGAATGTCTTCGGGACTAAGTGCGTAGCCCTTACTCTGCATTTCTGCAGTTCTCCGGCGAATGCGCTCTTCTAGAGCTGCCACGAGATAGATTTTTACTTCAGCATTAGGAAACACGACAGAGCCGATGTCACGGCCGTCCATCACAACTCCCCCGCCTTGACCCATAGCGCGTTGCTTGGCAACAAGCATGTGACGAACGGCAGCAATGGCGCTTACAGCACTAACGTTGCTGGTAACGTCACCATGTCGAATGGCTTCACTCACGTCCTCGCCATTCAGAAGTGTGCGCTGTCCTAGTGGGGTATAGATTAGTTCAATCTCTGCGTGATGAACCAAGTCATCGAGGTGCTCGTTGTCGAACGCTACACCATTGCGAATAGCCGCAAGAGTCACAGCTCTGTACATCGCACCAGTGTCGATATACAGATAGCCGAGGCGTTCGGCCACGAGACGAGCAGTACTAGACTTACCTGCGCCCGCAGGTCCGTCAATGGTTACAATGATCAGCTTTGCCATATAAGCAAAGATACGTGGGCATCAGGCGAGTATCGTGACCGCAGACCGGTGCACGTCCCGAAAGGATTCGAGCACAGCATCGGCGCCGCACTTTGTCAATTCGTCCGACGTGTGTTGTCCGGTTGCTACCCCTACACACCGGATGCCATTCGCCTTCGCACATTCAACATCCTGAGGGGCATCGCCGATAATAACGGCGTCTGAATGTGCATAACTGGTGCCATGTAGGGTATTCAGGCGCGACACAGCCTTCGGAGGAAGTTGATTACGGTCAGGGTCTTCGCATCCGAATGCACCTTCGAGGAAATAAGAGGATAGGCCTGCGGCCTCAAGCTTTCGGAAGGCGATACTTCGGACGTTTCCAGTGACAAGACCGAATGTCACGTTTTGTTTGCTGAGGCTTGATAACAGGTCGTTTGCTCCTGGCATCACTTCGACAGCATCTGGCACGATCCAGGATTGCGCTCGATCTTCCATTACGTACTTCAGAGCATGCCACGCGTCATCCGTTGATTGTGCGCTGAGCCCGGAGCGGCTGGCGATCTCTGCGACGAGATTACGGTCCGTCCGGCCTGAGAACGACATATTATTCAGTGCCGAAGTCACATCAACGTTCATTGCTGTCTGAAAAGCGTCGATGAACACGCGCCGACCTATGCCACCTCGAAGGCGTAGCAGTGTTCCGTCGATATCGAATAGTAGTAGTCGCATAGCGCAATAAGATACGCTACGTACGCTATGCACCGTCCGTTCCCTCTGGAAGCTACTTCTGGTCAGTGCCGCGGACCATGAGGTGATATGCCACCATACCTAGCCCTCCGCCAAGTGTTGCAGATGCAAGAGTAAATAACACAGCGCTGTCATCCCTCAAGCCGAAGAACGGACTGGCAGTCATACCAACGATGAGACCCAGTCCGAGTCCGCACAGCAGGAGTCCGTACCGCAGCGCCGAATACTTCTTTGAATTCTCATTCTTGGGTTCAGCAAGTGCCGACGCATCCATGCCTTTTTCGATCAGCGCAAGTTTAATCGCTCGTTTTGCCTCGATCGACTTGTAGACAATCCAGAAAGCGCCGAGGATTGCGACTATCGGGATGAATACCTCAATTATTACAGGGACCGAAAAATCCTCGTCAACCTGTGCCATTGCGATATCATGACGATTCGCTGCTGTCATTGAATCGAGTTTGAACCGGTGGTACGAATCCCCGCCGTGTTCACGCTGGAGTTGCGCAATCGCACTATCGGTTTGTGCGATCGGAGCAGAAGGTGCTGATGGTATGGGTGTTTCTTTCTGTGCCACGGTATCGATCCTTTGCTATTTGGTTCGTTGCTATTGGATTGTTGTTGTTGTCGTTGTTGCTTTTCTCGTGTGCCGTTTTGGACAACATGATGCGAACAGGGTTTCACTGAAACCCGAACAGGTCGCATTGAAACCCTAAGACCGTATTGTTGTCGAAAGCAATGCCAATGCAAGACCATCGAAATGCAAGTGACGAAGAAGTCGTGCGACGTGTCCGCAGCGGCGATGCACCTGCATTCGGTGAGCTCGTCGATCGATACAAGGACAAAGCACTCTCGCTGTCTATAAGGCTGTTGAAGAATCAGCAGGACGCCGAGGATGCATTACAGGAGTCTTTTGTTAAAGCGTACACCGCGCTTGCAACGTTTAGACACGATGCATCGTTCTCTACATGGTTCTATCGCATTGTTTACACGACGTGTCTTAACGTACTAAAGAAACAAAGCAGAACGCAGCCCCTTACCCAACTCGACGATGACGATCTTGCCGGTGACCTTGGAAACTTTGATCTGACTGCGTTAGACTCAGTAGTTGTTGAACGAACAATTAACCAAGAGCTGTCGGCGATGCCGCCTCTGTATTCGGCAATCATGGATCTCTTCTACGTACAGGAGCGCAGTTACGATGAGATTGTGATGATAACCGGCTTGCCATTAGGCACGGTGAAAACTCGGCTAAATCGTGGTCGACAAACCTTGCAAAAAGCTTTACTCCAGAAAATTCCGGATCTTGAATCATGGCTGAACAACGAATAGATAAATCAGATGAGGAATGGCTGCGGGCTCGTATTCGGGCAGCGTCCGCTATTACGACATCGCCCGACTTTCGGCAACGGGTAGTCCGTTCGGTTTCTGATAAGAGTATCGCTTCGGTGCGACGAATAAGGCGCTTCGCCACCATTGCATTGTGGTCTGGTATCGTGGTCTTTAGCAGCGCAATCGCCCTTGTCTTGAGCATGTTGGCCGGAAGCTCGACGGTCGACTTCTCAATCAATCCTTCCGAGTCTGTAGTCGCCGCCGGTGGTTTCGTGTTAGTAGTCGTACTTGGACTCGCAACCTGGGAATGGCTTGACGGTTACGTCTAGGCGACGATCGTTTGGTGGGGCCTATCTTTGCCGCCATGCCGCTGCTCTCAGTTCGAAATCTCAGTCACACGTATCCCAACGGTTACCACGCGCTAAAGAACGTAAGTTTTGACGTTGAAGCCGGCGAGTTCCTCGTCATCATTGGCCTGAGCGGTTCCGGAAAGTCGACACTGTTGCGTTGCATCAACCGACTGATAGAGCCGACTTCTGGACAGGTGCTGCTGAACACCCACGATGTCAGCCATATTGTTGGTGAACCGCTTCGCAAGCATCGCGCGTCGATTGGCATGATCTTTCAGCACTTCAACCTCATCGCTCGGCATTCGGTAATGCAGAACGTTCTATATGGTGCCTTAGGCGACACACCGACGTGGAAGTCTGTGACGGGCTCGTTCACCCAGCAACAACGCGAGCGCGCACTGAACAATCTCACCATCACGGGCATACCAGAGAAGGCGCAGAACCGGGCAGACTCCCTATCTGGTGGACAACAACAGCGGGTGGCAATTGCGCGTGCGCTCATGCAACAGCCACAATTACTTTTGGCCGATGAACCCGTTGCAAGCTTAGACCCAGCAACATCACATTCGGTGATGCGCTATCTCGATCGCATCAACAAGGAGATGCACACGACGGTCATCTGCAACCTTCACTTCCTCTCGCTTGTTCGTGAATATGCTACGCGCGTGCTTGCGCTACGTGCCGGCGAGTTAGTGTTTGACGGGCTTCCCGACGCTATCACCGAAGAATGGTTTAAAGCCATCTATGGCGAAGATGCTGTGCAGGTGGAGATACGATGAGGCCACATCAACGCGTTGCCGCGTTCATTCTTGATCTATGCTTTACTGCGTACCTCGCTGCAATCCTTCTTAGGATTGTCATCCCTGAAATGATTTTTGGCGAGCCGCCTTCGCAGATGACGGGCTCCGAATACTTCACAGTGATTTTTGCCTCTTTGACGTACGCAATTATCGGACAGGCGATGAACGCCTCATTGGGAATTTCATTCATAACCGGACGTCTCCCTCAGGGCAAACTTCGTTCCGCGCAGGCGACGCAGGGATTGATCGCCCTCGTCCTCACCATTTGGGCCGGCTGGATTGTTACTGAGATCTCCCCTATTGAGTTGTTTAGTGGTGAAGGGGTGAAAGGGGCTGGAAGAATTTTCAGTGCGCTATTCACTCCAGAGTTCGACATTATTGGCGAAGCACTGGCCGCAATGATGGAAACTGTGTTTACAGCCTTCATGGCTACGATCATTGCTGTGCCTGTTGCCTTCGTGCTAAGTTTTGCTGCTGCGCGGAACGTTATGGCAACGTCTCCCCTTGGCAAGTCGATTTACGTCGTGCTCCGCGGACTGCTAAACATTATGCGAAGCATG
>JBKJNB010000038.1:0-3566 GCA_046595995.1 Candidatus Kapaibacteriota bacterium | reverse complement strand
CATGCCTTCGCCGGATGTGCCACCCATGCCATCACTTTGCGCACGCCACAGTCGTACGTCGTACGGAGCCATCCAGAGACCAGTGCTCACTTCCGGTGGCATCCAACTCTTCGCTCCTTCTGCGGCTTCGTCCATGGCGCGGATGTCTGCATCGTACATGCGCAGGGTGGGATTTGTCTGGCGAATCGTGCTTTGTATTTCGACGAGCGATAGCGTCTGTGCGACAGAAGGCGTTGTCGCGGCGGTCATTGCTGCAGCGATAGCGTAGATGTAGATAATATTTCTAATGATGTTCATGCAGTGCGCTTTCCAACAGATGGCTGACATCGATTCGATTCGTTGCATGAGGGATCGTGTTGCAAGTAATGATGGCGCCTGCACCCGACTCTTTTAACGCCTCAAATGCATTGCCAGCGAAGATTCCATGAACGCCAATGCAGGTAGGGGCCTGCATGCCTGCCTTATTAATGTGCCTAATCGTTTCCATCATGGTATGCGCCGTTGAGATGATATCGTCTACTAAGACTGGAGTATGTCCTTGGTAACGCGAGACATCAGAAATGGAAACTTCAACATTGTTATCGCCAAGGCGAACTTTTGTTAAGATGGTGAATGGTGCATTTGCAATGAAGGCCACCTTTGATACCCACTGCTCGCTTTCGGCATCCGGGCCTATGAGTACGGGATTCTGAATGTTTTCTTTAATCCATTTCGCAATCACCTCTGTAGCATGAAGCACATGACATGGGATCGTGTACAGCTCCGACATGCTATGCGTACGGTGCAGATGCGGGTCGATCGTTATCAATTCGTCTATCCAATGCGAAAGAAGCTTGGCAAAGTACTCCGAGGTTACGGCTTCACCGGGATTGAATCGTGTATCCTGCCGCATATACGACAGGTAGGGGGCTATCAGCGTCACCTTCTTAGCGCCAAGCTCCTTACATAAGGTAGCGAGGTAATAGAGAGGAATAATTTTGTCGTCCGGGTGATGCAAACTGCAAACAAGAATGCAATGCATTCCGGCAACTGGAGTTATCACGCGCAGGTAGGTTTCTTCATCAGGAAAATGGCGCTGCGTGAATTCAGCCATCTCGCCGTTGGCAAATTCACACAGATGCTTGGCAAGTGTTTCATTACCAGATAAACCAAAGAACAGTTGCGGCGCTGGTTGTGGCTGCATCATCCGTCGATCGTTACGATTTGTGGAACAGTGCTCAAGTATTCGATGGCATAGTCCAATTCTCCATTCGTCTCTGACCAGATGCGGAAAAGAAGATCTCCCTTCACGATGTTTTTTTTCAACGGGGCAAAGAATTGCAATCCGGCAGACGGGGAGCTCGGCGCACCGGCGAGCTTGGCTACTTTGGCGAGCTGACGGTTGTTTACGCTGCTGACCTGGCCGTCCAATTGTGCTAACACATCAAAGGAGTACTTTGCATAGGACGGTGCTTTCCAAGCGCCCTGTGCAACGCAAATGGCTTTGAACTTTTCATAAGCTGCATTACTCTCCAACACCTGCCGAGCTAAAGCCAGCCCGACACCTTCATTCCCAGGCATCATCTCGAGTAGCTCGCCGGCTAGGCAGAGCGCGCGCTCCTTAAGGTCTTGGTTGGCATTGGCACTATTCTGCAGTACTGACATCACATCCATTGCTTCTAACGCAGGGCCAATACCCACGCCTACTGGCTGTGTTCCATCTGTAACAACCGGTTTGACCCTTATGCCGATTGCAGCGCCTACTGCCACAAGGTGGTGAGATAACCGTTCTGCATCGAGCATCGTACGCACTTTCGCCGTTGGACCAACCGGGATATCGATAACCACATGTGTTGCGCCCGCTGATGCTTTTTTAGAAAGAACAGAGGCTATCATCTGACCTTCGCTATCTACGTCCAATGTTCTTTCTACTGAGATGATTACATCGTCGGCAGGACTTAACTCCACTGCCCCACCCCACGCGAGACATCCATGCTCCGTCGCGACAACATCTTGTAGTTGCTGTAGGTTGAGGTATATGTTGGTGACTGTCTCCATAACGTCAGCCGTACCCGCAGGCGAAGTGATGGCTCTCGACGAAGTTTTTGGAATGGTATGTCCTAGGGCGGCCACGATGCTGACTACGATAGGCGTTGTTCGATTGCCAGGCAGTCCACCAACACAATGTTTGTCTAGCACGATAGGAGTATGCCAGGTCATATGCTTGCCGATTGCTATCATCGCTCGTGTGAGTGCAATGATTTCTTCAAGCGAAAGATTACTGCCCGAGCATGCGGTAATAAATGCGGCCAGCTCAACGTTGGAGTATCGGCCCGCAACGATGTCTTCCATTACTTCCTGAAGCTGATCCAGAGTAAAGGCATTGCCATACATCTTGCTCCGCACATAGGCCATGGATGCGACTGGTCGTAAATGATGAATAGTGATTTTGTCACCATCACCCACGCCCAACCGCATGATAGCTTCTGTGGATAGCCCCGCTTCGTCTATCTGGAGTAGGCCGGAACGCACAACATTGAGCGTAGCGACAATGACAATTCCATTTGCCTCAACTTCTAAACGCGTCAAAGCCTCGAAACCCTCGGACGTGCATACCTGGCAGTCAGCACGCATGTAGATTGTGTTCTCGCGGTATGTGTCTATCCCAACATCCTTGACGAATAGGATGTGCCGATTTGGAGGGTTCATGGTCTTGACCGGGACCTTGTTTCGCACAATTCGGCGCCCTCCCTCAATATTCTCTCAGAGCGTTCAGCAGAAATGCCCAACGCATTCAATAGTTGAGGCTGTTCGCAAACCTCCTGACATAACACGATATGTTGGGATAACAACGTTGCCTTCTCGTGTCTGGTAAGGGTCGTGAGGCATGTAAGCGGGTACAACCCTGTCTGATCAATGAAATCCTTAATGCCTTTGCCGCGTGGATAGTCCCAGGACCAAAGTCGTAAGCCCGCGCAAACACCGTATTGAATGGCATCGTCAGTTAGTCGAGTATTTGTGACTACCCAACCTTGGTGAACTTTATTGGAATGCCCAGGCAGTTTTTTCCACTCCGCAGCTACATCCAAGAACCGTGAGTTGATATACAGAGGGATTTTTACGTCACTACTCTCGCCGACCCGATTATGATACTTGCATTCTATCATGAAGTGCTCTTCGTCCTTATCGGCTATTATGTCCACTTCATGCTTCACACATTTACCCATCACCACGGCACCCACTTGTACCTTAAAGCCCTGTGTCTTTAACAATTCGGCAATGTAGTTCTCGAAAGGAAATCCAGTTGGGCCAAGCTCCATGATGGCCCTCTTTAGATTGTAGCGAGCCGCCGTCGGACGTGCACTTTTTTTTAGCAGCCGAAACGCCGTTCTATAGATTTCCTTTGTCTCGATGCCGGGATACAGCTGCTGTTCAACTGCGGCAATGATTGTTGTGGAAACTTCATCGCGTGCCCCCGATTTGCGCAGAGCTTTACGCAACGTCACTGCATCGAAAGGTTCTTCAACACCGCTGTATTTTCTGACGAACACGGATTTGTGTCTGTTCTTTTTCACAGTTGTGTTGAT
>JBKJNB010000067.1:0-3097 GCA_046595995.1 Candidatus Kapaibacteriota bacterium | reverse complement strand
ACCCGCTGCGCGAATAACTGCTCCGAGCGGATCGGCTTGGTTATCGCGCTGAGCCAATAGATACCCATGAGCCGATTGTCCAATTGGGAATTTGACACGATAGATCTCGCAGCCGCCGAAGGCTTCACAGTCAATGGTGTCTGAAGTTAACAGCACCCGTTTTACTTGTTTGAAATCAGCTACATCCCTCGCGCCATAGACGACATTGGTATGCCCGGCTGAATAAAACGTCCAAGCGTCTAGCACGTTGTCGGTAACGATGATCTCTTCGAACGACAGAAGCGCTGGGCTATTAAAAATTCCCCCGCCGATGGTCAGTTCCGCTGGGCCGTCACCATTGCGATCGATCCGTCTACCGTAGATGCCAGTCACTGTACCCTCAATGCTTGTCAGTGGAACGGTCACAAAGCCTCTAAAATGTTCGCGGCCATTGGGCCGATAGACACCAACGGATTCGAGTTTCGAACGAATCTCCTTACCGGCTTTGTTCATATTGCTGGGCAAGTGAGTTCCCAACGTGCGATCTGCGAAACCAACTTGTAAGTCGGTGTCGGACGCCAGGCAATTGCGAGCCAAGTAGGCGACCGCTTTAGCACAAGCCACAAGGCAAGTCGCGTAATATGCAACCGTCGTCCTGAGTGGCTGTGCCAACATGTTTTGGATGAAGTCACTGTTCATAGTCATTTCCAATTATCTCCGAAGGGGTTTGAATAACCTATACATCAACAGTTGTTGAATTGGCTTAGTGAGCCGACGCATAATTGGCATATCTACAGTAATGCGGTGTTACCCGCTCAACCGTCAACCCTAGAATCTTGGTAGGCTCTACCAACTAAGAATCTTTTGCAAAGCGACAGCCGAGTTATAACGGTTGAGCATGGCCGCTCTTTTTTCCATCGAGTTCACCGTTTTAGCTCAACTCAAACCCGATGGTTTCAAAGTCAACGACATCCTGAGGCGGGATCGTTGGCACGCTCAACTCGACCAGCAAGGCTATAACGACGAGCGGATGGCGGACATTGGCACGGTAATGAATGCTCTTACCGCGTGTCGCACTGGCTACATGGGCAGCCATCTTTACAACTGCCAGGGTTGCGATCGACGGGTGATTGGTCTGGATCACTGCGCCAACCGCCACTGCCCAACTTGCGGATACGAGCGACGCGAGGAATGGCGCGAAGGGATGATCGACTGGAGTCTCGACTGTAAGTATTTTCACATCGTCTTCACGCTACCGCATACGCTCAATCCGCTTGTTTATGTCAATGCGAAGTTGATGTACCAAGTCCTGTGCCGCACTGCGACGCAGTTACTGAGCAAGATTTGCGAGAAGCAGTTCGACTGCACACCGGGCATGGTTTTGATCTTGCATACCTGGGGACAGAAGATGAATCTTCATGCCCATGTGCACATCATCATGACCGCTGGTGGTCTTTCTGGTGATAAGACGAAGTGGATCAATATCGACTCATCGCATCCTGACATGCAGAACGATGCACTGGCTGATCAGTTCCGTACTAGGTTTTTGAGACGCTTAAAAAGTTTGGTTCGCAGTAATCAGTTGATCTGGCCCACCGCTGATATGCTCCCAACCAATCACGAAGCTTTGGGGTTGGATAGCTTTGAGCAGATGGTTGAGTTCGTTGATCCGGCTTTTACCAAGACGCCGCTGTCGCCTGGCAAGTCGCGGCGCGTACTCACCACCACCGAGAAGGCGCTGTTTGATAAGCTGGACCGCAAGCAGTGGATCGCCAACTGCCAACCGACTCCGCCTGAGTATGATGGCCCAGAGCGAGTGATCAATTACTTGAGCAATTATGTGCGGGGTATTGTGATCAGCGACGCTCGCATCATTCACTACGATGGCCAATACGTAACCATTCGTTTCAAGGATTACAAGGCCGGGGACGTTAAGACATTTAAATTGGAACGCGGTGAATTCGTACGGCGCTTTGCGATGCACATCCAGCCACGTGGCTCGAAGCGATTGCGTTACGCTGGCATCTTTACAGCTCGCGGGCGCGGACCATGCTTAACACTTTGCAGTAAATCGATAGCCCAGGAACAACTCGATAACGTAGCAGTTGCAACCCTTGCGATCACTCCTGCCACATCAGTATCTGAAGAGCAGGACCCAGGCAGCGATGACTTTGAAGAGCCGGAGGAGCATCGTTCTGGTTGCTTTTGTCGTACCTGCCAAGCTGACTTGGAGTTGGTCGGTCGCTTGAAGGGCACTGAGACGAAGGCCATGCAAAGTCTTTCGCAGACGATCGTGTTTCGCATGCTCTCATTCTTTACCGAAATAGCTGAAGACGGCTACAAGGACTTAATGTTTCAACTTCGCACGGCTTGGCTTGCACCCAGGCGACTGCCGCAACCGATTAGAGATTTGTTCGTCGGCAGGGCTCGGCTCACATCGATCGAATGCGGAGTCTTGGAAGCGTTTGTAATCGAAGAACTGCAGAAGCTCAAAGAGCGACAGCAAGTATCGAGTGTTGCAGCCGTAGTCAAGCTCAATCAAATCAACGGCATTCCCCCACCGGTTCATGATCGACAATTAACTCCGCTGGAGTCCAGCCTTGTTGCTTAACTCCAACACTGTTCGGCGAATAAGAAAGATGCTTTTAGTAGTGTTGCCATCGCTGCTTGTTTCGATGGTCAAATTGCGATGCGACACCAACTTCCAGAGCGCTTCCAAGCATCGCGCAAACACATCATCGCGACTACAATCGCGTCTTCAAATGGGCTCGCGGTCATCACTGACCATCAATTAGCCCATTAAGCCCCTTAGCCAACCGCATGCCATAACAACCAACTGCGTGGAAACTATTTTTCCGATTCTGAAGTGGGCGTCTCAGTCACTACGTCTTTGAACCTGTGTGTCACCAAGAGTCCCTGCTCGTTCCTCTCACACAATCCTGCCCGTAACGCCCCAAGTCCCACGCAGAAACCTTAACAAATCAACTGAAGAACCAAAGTGTGAAGACGCTAGCAGGAACGAAATAGAGGGCTGACAGAACTACGACATAGTTATTGGCCTTTCGTGGTATTAAGCGATAGCCAAGTATTGCGTAATATGCCCAATACGCACCTACTA
>JBKJNB010000032.1:0-2879 GCA_046595995.1 Candidatus Kapaibacteriota bacterium | reverse complement strand
TGACTTTGTGAGCGTTGCGGTTTTGCGGGACGTAGCTCACAGGTATACGCAAAACTTCTTGTGGTTGCAGCGTAATCGAACCACTAAAAATTGGAATAGCGATGATTGGGAAATTGGCGTCATTCGGGTCTGATACGCGAATTCCGGTAATTACTGCGGGCTCGGTATTAAGGTTACTTATGATCAGTGCCGTGTCCGTTTGTGTAAGCAGGCGCTTCCGTCCCAGTATTACAGAGTCGATTGCAACGCGGGGTTGAACAATCTCTGCTGAGATTGTTGTCTCGGGTACGCCACACTCCGTTTGTAAGCCATAACCAAGTTTAATGACCTTGGACCCGCCCGATACCGGTGCAACGTTCACGGTAATCTGAAGACAACCTCCGTTCGGTGGCAAGGTAAATGCGTATGGCAGTGCGGGTGAAATCTGCAGCTCTGTGACATCACCAGTGGCTGTGAGCGTGCCGCGCAGCGGATTGGGTCCGTTGTTTTGCAAGATGCACGCTATGCTTCGCGTAGCAGGTTGCCCGAGCGCAAACTTACCGATAGACGTGTCGGGGATTACAGCCCACACGCAAGGGGGGAGTCCGTTACCTTCGAGTTCAACTGTTGCAGTTGTACCACATGAACCGTCGACTTTGAATTGACCAGTACGTACACCGGTACCCGTTGGAGCAAATGCGAATTCTAGACTGATGGATTCACCGGGTTTAAGTTCATAACCAACAATGTCGCTCAGGAGAATGAAATCACCAGGATTCAATCCGTTGATTGCGCTATCGGTAATTACAACAGGAAAGTCGCCAGTGTTTTTAAGAATTCCAGTAAACGCTGTACTGCTGCGCTGACCCTGAGCAATCGGGTTCATCACTGCCTTAGTGATTGTAAAGGCCAAGGTTGGCGCCTTAACAGAGAACGATGCGTCGGATGCATCGTTACTGCCCAGAGGGGCACCGTTCTTCGCCACATACACATCGGTACCACCTTGACTGCCAATGGTCACCTGCGTAGGACTGCCGAATGATTTTGCTCCCGTGAACTGGCCGGTTTCATACGTGAAGTTGTTCGTGTCGTTTACAATAGTGTTTTTGTAGATGTATCCCCCAGGCTGCGCGGCACCTGCAGACAACGTGGGGAATCCATTGACGTCGTAGGTGACGTAGTATGGTCGTGGCGTAGCGATGCCCACGCTTTGCTCGTACGTGCCACCCGCGTTAATACCAGCGCGGATATAACGCGTGAACGTACCCACAACGACCACGACTGGGTTGCCGCCTACATACCGGATGCCGAGATTTGTGCAATCGACAAACGATGCGCGTAAACCATCCCCCCAGGCGTTGCCAGACCAAACAAGATTGCCAGCACTAGTGAATTTGTAGAGGAACATCGCACGTGTTGTCAGGTTTGACATCTGCAAGGAGTTGGTGCCGAAGTTTGCATTCGTACTGCTGAACTAGCCGGCGACGTAATAGTTGCATTCGTTATCGGTGATGACGCCCACTATTCGTTCGTCATTCGTCGCAGAGCCTTCGAGGGTAAGAAGTCGTACGACGTTTCCATCGCTATCGAGCTCAAGGAAATATCCTTCCGTATCGCCTACCGCGTTCGTAACCGTAGTAGTTCCGAATGTTGCCGGACCATCGAAGTATCCAGATGCAAACACCCTGCTACCATCTTTACATACAGCGACAGCCGAGGCAGTCTCATTGTTCGGACCACCAAATCGTTGCGCCCATTGATACTGCTTTGCCGGCGACACGCTCACCTGAATGCGATAGCGCACTCCGGGTTGCGGTGGAAGCCATTTGTATGAAAGCCCTGTTGCGTTAGTTGAAATGATGTTCGGATACGTTGCGCCGTCATCAACGGAGTACTTGATTGTAATGGGTTGCGTCGGAAGCACCCCCGTCCATTTAATCGTTACTGTATCGCACGTTGAGAACAGCTCGGCACCATTCGGCGATTGCAATGCGATAACACCGGTACCGGCAACGAGCACAATGCTTGGGGGACAAGGGCCGCCGATGAAGGTTAAGGTGGCTTGCCTGAATGTTCGTAAAGACCCTTGTGTAAACTCGACGCGTATTCTTCTGCTCTGGCCTGCAGGTAACGTAAACGGTGCAAAGGTTGGTGTTGGTGCGTCGACGTTCCAATCGAGGACTTTAAAGTATGTCGACGGGTTGATGCTGAAGTTGCTTACCTGTAGGGGTGCGCCCACCGCGGTAATCGTGACGATGGCAACGCCAGTACCACTCGGTGGTGGATCTCCTAAAAACAGCACGGGGTCAGAGACTTTTACAGATGCAACAGAATTCGGCGGTGTTGTGAATGGCACAGTCGACGTAGGGTTCGAGCCCCTTAACAGCGTAACAACAGCCGTACGATTCCGATGCTGCTCTGCACATACGTAGGGCGACGTCCATTCAATGCTACACAGACTCCGTACTTGTGTCTCGAGAGCAAGTAGACTGAATAAGTCAACAAGTTTATCTTCTGTCGTAACAATTGATTTGCCACCTGTGCCTTTTGCAATCTGCTCGATGGTGTAATGGGCTTGCGTTTCTAGAATCGTAATTGCGAATACGCGTATGCCTTCTGCATTGCAGCGCTGCGTGTTGCGGGCAACAAAATCATTAGGGTTATCCATGAGCGGATTTGGTTTGCCATCCGTTAGGAAGAACACGTATTTCGGAATTGTTGGTTTGCGCGACGCAAACTGATCATAGATATTCGGAATGCTTTCAAAGGCAACGTCATAACGTGTGGCGGTTCCGATTTTCATCGTGTCGATGGCATTAAGGAGGGGCTGTCCGGTTATCTGCCAATCACTTACTAACGTGCTCTTGCCACTAAAGCTGATGATAGAGATAGAGGTCTCG
>JBKJNB010000105.1:0-23258 GCA_046595995.1 Candidatus Kapaibacteriota bacterium | reverse complement strand
CCTTACCATAGACACATCGCTTATTGTGCCCAGCTTGCCCACGCTCGACTCGCTCGAACGTGCAGCGCAGGCGCGCAACCCCGACGTGCTTGCCGCAGAGCGCGACGTCGAAGTCGCATCGGCGCAGGTGCGAACGGCCGACGCTGCGTTCATGCCACGCCTAGCGCTCAACGCGCAGTACCAATACACGAACAACTCCACCGACGCGGGCTTCATCCTCGAAAACAGAACAAACGGGTGGAATGTGGGCGCTGTTGGCTCGTGGAATATCTTCAACGGCTTCACCGACAAGTACCGCGCCGACGTTGCACGCGTACATCTCGAATCACAACGACTCGCCGTCGAAGACATTAAACTGCAGACCCTTTCGCGCCTTAACCAAGCCTACGCGCGCTACGAACAGGGGATCGAACTGCAGCGTATCGAGCGCGCATCGTTCGAAGCAGCGCAACGCAACGCCAACGTCGCCCTTGAGAAACTTCGTCTCGGCACCTTGCGCGACATCGAGGTCCGGCAGACACAACTCACGTTATTCGAAATAGGGGAGCGCCTTGCGCGCATTGAATACGAAACCCTGGTGGCTGCAACCGAGGCCATGCGATTGAGTGGTATGTTGGTGCGTTAGCATCAAATAGGATTGTTCTTGCCTTCACACACACTCATCTGGTCTCGAGTTTTACTGGCGATGATGATTATCGCCATGTGCAGTAGCACATTGGCGCAACAGTGGCCGGTGCTTACTCCTACGATAAAGTGGAGGAAGCATACGATGAGCGGGACGGGTGCATCAATCTGCTACGATGGTAAACGAGCCATTACCACTTATGGCACTATACTTCTGTATGATCTTGAGACACAGAAACTGCTCTTGAAATCAAATACCGAGAGATGGATACCTCTCGAAAACGATTCAATGATCTTCTTGATAGAGCCAAACATCGTGAGGCGTATATCTCTGGCAGATGGCAGTCAGATCGATTCGATGATCATCGACACCTACTTTATGAGTTCACTTACCAGTAACGGTGACACCATCGCACTCACACGTAATGGTGTTACGGTTACCGTGATGTCGTGGCCAAATGGCGATACGATCTCGAGTGGAGAATTTCTTCATACCGATGGATCACCGAATACAGCTTTGTGGGTAAGCAGGATTCCATCTACCGATAGTATCGTCGTCCATCATTCGTTCTATCAGGACGGTCGGAACTTTCACGCGATAGCTGCAACGGCACGATGTGCCATGAATAATCTGGGCGGTAAGCAGGTGTCAGATGTCTTCTTTGGTAAGCTGTATGGGCGTCGGTTAGCAGGCAACGCGAGCGGAAGAGATCTCCAGCTCAGGGATCGATTTTCGATGGCGCTTATAAACGGAACTCCCAGCGACGTTGTGCCTTTGCCGTCCGGCGAGTACGTAGTGATACACTACGGTAGATGGCCGGAATCCAACTTCTCGATCACCGTTCTATCTGCTGATTTAGACAGTCTTTGGAGTGCGGTATTGAAGGACACACTTCCAACGTATTACAGGGCGTGGGTGAGTGATCAAGGAAAGGTTTCAATAGCAGGCGATAGCAGTCTTTGGCGCATTGATCTCAGTACTGGATCGGTGTCGCGTGAATCAGGAATATGGGTTGAAGATTTAGACCCAATATGGGGCGTGCTCGACAAGCCAATGATCATCACGTACACCGCAGCTAGTGGCAAATACGTGTATGATCTTGAGAATAAGAAGCGGAAGCGTCCGACAGATTTCGATCAGCGCAGCATTCAGGAGTTGAAGCCGAACGGCCATGCAAATAGATTCCTTATAGGCGAGTATGTTTACGATGTGAGCGATGCTGGCGAACTGTCCAATGAATTGTGGTGGCCTCACAAGGGAGCTGAATATTCGATCGAGGAAGATGCTTGGTACACAATTCTCGGTAACTCCATATCGCGCGTAGAGACTTTGGATACGGTTGTTACAGTTGTTGCCGCAAGGCATACAGCGCCGCTTGTCGACGCGTGGCTGAGCAACGATTCTCGAACGTACTATACGGCGGATCGCAACGGCCTTGTGCTTGAGTGGGACTTAAAAACAAATCAGTTTATCGCAGTTTCTAGATCCAGGGGGCTTAGTCTGCTTGCCATTCATTCCGAGCGTGAGCGCTACAGTTTTGTGCAACGTGCGAAGAATGGCAAACTCTCGTTGGGCATCCACCACTATGGGGGTGCTGAGGAGGTCTTTGCATTAACAGATGATTCAGTGCAAGCAGGTCCTTCAAAAGATTCAATCAAAGTATCGATAGCAGGACCAACGATCGCGGGTACATACTTTGTTATTCATCCGAGCCTACCATACATAATGGTAGTTGGCTCCACGGGAGATGTGGCTCGCGTCCAAACGGGCCAACTTCGAGGTCTGCTACTTGATAGTAGCGCAAACAAATTGTACGCAATTGATCGCGAAAGACTATTGATATTCGATGCGCTATCGCTTGTGCGACTCGACACCTTGTTCCCGGCGCCCGGTTTTACTCTGCATGGCATTCACCGCGCGTACGATAATCGGTACGTACTGCTTCAAGCTCGAAAGAAGGGTGTGGACTCTGCACTAAGTCTGCGCACAACCCTGTATGATCTAGTGCTGAAGGACATTGAACGTATGTCTCCAGTTCTATATAGTGGTGTGCCGCTTGGGGACGGTCGAACGATCCTGTGCAGTTTTAGTAGCACCACGCTCGGGCCCATACAAGCTTGGGACATCGTAACTGGGGATACAGTTTTGGGAGGCCAGTTATCTCCGTTAGTTCCACCATTGGCTAACCCTGGTGTGCATCGATTCAAATATCAGTTAGTCGGCGCGGACATCTCGAGCGATGCGTCAGCGAAACTGATCCGATTCCAAAATTGGGAGGACGTGGTAGTCACCAAAACGAACTCAACTTCTACCGTTCAATACTTCGATTGGTACGACTATTGGAAATCGTCCGTCGTTATGCATGAACGTGGTAAGTACATAGAACTCCGTGGATATGACCATTCCACGTTCTTTCGTTCGAGCGATTACGCACCGATTGCATACACATCAGACCCCAATGTGTCTCTGTTTGATACCCCTACTGGAGCACACGCCATTAGTGCCTCGGGAAAAGACAGAATATTCAGAGAGCCGTTGGGCAGCATTGACACATTCGGAAACATGCTGCAAGTGCCTGACAGTGCTGTGCAGTACAATGACATTCTCGGTCCCGCAACCTTCTACAACGACGGGTACAGCTATTTCTTTGATTATGACCGGCGGACCTACTTACACAATGTTAAGGATGGGTCTTCCTATACACTCGATGTACCGCTTGGCAATTGGACATCGCACCTCAGTGCTGATTCGCGATTGCTTACTGTTGCAACCGATACTGCCGTATTTATCTATGATCTTAAATATTCTTCGCCAGTAGGAGTTGTCCCGGGTTTCCAGAGCGTTCAACGAGTGCAGTGGTCGCTAACTGGCCGCAATTTGTTCGTTGCACACGACAACAACTTCCTGACCCACTATGGTCTCGATGATGTCCCATTGTCTGTCACGCGGTTAGCACAAATGCGGGAATCTTCCCCATATCGCATAATTGCCGACGACTACAGTGTCGTGGTGAGCTCGACACATTCTGATACGCGCGACTATTTCGTAAAATTATTTACAATGTTAGGTGAAAGCTTAGCGAATGCTAACTCGAATGGCAATCGACAATGTGTCTTAAGGATTCCCGTTCACGCCGCACAACAACTCTATCTAAGCATTCACGATCACAATAGTGTGGTTACGGTCCCGATTTCACGTCTGCGATAACTCAGTAGGTAATGACCTTACGTACTGTGCGCTGACCGTTAGAGCACGTACCCACTACCAGCCATAAACCCGCGGGCAGTAGACTCAAGTGATCCTGACTGATCTCAGGTTCAACGTGGAATTGCAATTGGCCGGACAGAGAGTATATCGCACATGCTAGCCATTCGGCGCAGCGCTCAGCATCGAGCGGTCGTGTTTCGTTTGGCACCGAAAGTATACGGTCGAATTTTACTTCAACGAGAGAAGGCGGCTGACGACTGGTGAGCCCCATAATGGTCCCCGTACTCGTCCGAATCGTTGAGTAAACATAGAGGCCGGCGGTAACGGAATCGACCGACCACGTATTGCCACGATCGGTTGAAATCCGCCAACTTGTACCTGATCTAAACCCAATAACACCAGGTGAAAGCTCGTGGACGACTTCAACTGGTATGTCGAGTACGGGACGCCACGAACGAGCGTTGTCGGTTGAGATATACAGCGAGTCCGAGCTGCTTGCCCAAACGGTCCCGTCTGATGTGATTCCGATGATGTAATGCCGCGAGTTATCGGCCGACTGTGTAGACCAATGTATACCACCGTCGCTGCTCATGAGAATCGTTTGTTCTCCTCGCGGAATTAGAATGTTACCATTTGAACCGATGAAGAATTTCCCAAGACCTCCCGGAAGTATTGCTGCAATCTCCCAATCCACCCCGCGATTGAGCGACCTCCGTATGCGTGTGCTGTCCTTAAAGTCGGCATAGTAATACTCTGTTGAGTACAGCGTATCGCCACCACCGTCTATCGTGAGATAACGATAGCGCAGAGAGTCTTCAAGGCGGGTCCACGACTTGCCTCCATCCAATGTACCATACATCGTTAGAGACCCGTAACCAGCAACGTAGATTTCCATTGGTGAGACAAACTTGTACAAGTCGATTGTCATCCCGTTATATGGAAGAACAATAGCCGCCCAAGTCTTTCCAACATCCTCCGATACCCAGATGATGCTGTCACTGTATTCGCTGAATGCATAGATAGAACCACCTACGGAAACGAGATGGTTTGAAAAACGGGGAGTTACTTTAGGCGAACTGTTCCACGTGTGTCCGTTATCGGTAGTACGTGTGAGGTTGCCGTTTTGACCGAACACCCCATAGGTACTGTCGCCAAACCAGACAATGTCAGCGGCATGAGGATTAGGGATCTTCGTCATCGCACTCAATCCGCCGTCGTGTGTGACAAGCACGTTGTTAACTGAGTTGCCAAATACGATGCTCAGCACATTGACGCCATCCTTGGTACACAGGTAGTCTCCTTGAACGAATGTGTTTGCTGGTCGCAGCCGTCCACTTTTCAAGTCAATGTTCACTGCGACGGTTCCGTTCCCAGCCCACACTGTTGAAGTAGTATCAATTCCCACGTAACTAAATCCCGTTACGTCGGGCACGGTGTACCGCCGCCATTCTCCTGCATCGCTCTCACGGCACCAAACTCGACCTCCAACGCCAACGGCGACATAGTGCTTGAATGTTGAAATCCGCCATATGACATCTGGTTGTTCGAAATCATGAACGGTCCACGAAGCCTCGTTCTCGAATTCTAGAAGCCGCCCCTTACTATAACCGAAAAGGAGACGATTGCTTGAGCTCCGAGCGATCGAAAAAATGGTATCGACAATGGGTAGCGCCAGTGAATCCCACGTCAAGCCACCGTCGTGAGTTTGCACCACGTAGCCCCCTTCACCTATAAGCACTGCAGTATCTCGCGACTTCGCTGAAACGCCGATGAGGTGTTTGTTGAAGTGCTGTGGTAGCCTCTCGAATGTCACACCATTATCGGTTGATCGAAAGACCTCACCAAATTCGCACGTGAGCCACGTCGAGCCATCGGAGGCATGTGACGAACCGGTGACGCCAACGCCTAGAGGTTTTGGAGCTATCAAATTCCACTCGATCGCTTGAGCGTTTGTAACGATCAGTAGAAAGCATATGAGGTGAAGCAGGAGCATTGCCTACAAGATAGCTTTGACCGTGAAACATCATGATGGTCTTCCGAGTTTGCGGCCATTCCCCACAAGCGACACACACTTATGAAATGGCTTGGTAGACGCGGCAGCTCGAATGTTGATGATCGAAGGGGGCTTTCTGGAGGGGGCATCGCAGCCGGAGGCGGCGTTCTTGGTATTGTAGTCTACCTCATCTACAGCCTACTGGGCGGTGGCGGCATTGACACATCACAATTGCCGAATCTCTTGCCGCAGGGACAACAGCAGCAGACACTATCGGCCGAAGAGAGCGCAAAGGATGACGAGCGTGCGGAGTTTGTAAAGGTCGTGCTCGCAGAAACAGAAGATGTGTGGAATAAGATTTTCGCCGAGCAAGGTGAGACGTATCGGGAACCTATTCTGGTTCTCTACCGAGGGTCGGTGCAATCGGGATGTGGGGGTGCGAGTTCGGCAACTGGACCCTTCTATTGCCCCACCGACAACAAGCTGTATATCGACTTGTCGTTTTATCAGGAACTGCAGGACAAATACAGTGCGCCGGGCGACTTTGCGATGGCATACGTTGTGGCGCACGAGGTTGGACACCATGTGCAGCAACTCCTGGGCACTGCGGTTAAGGTGCATCGAATGCGTCAACAAGTCTCGGAAAAAGAATACAATCGTTACTCTGTAGCGCTCGAACTTCAGGCCGACTTCTACGCCGGACTCTGGGCGCATCACACGCAGAAGCGCACGCAAATCCTCGAACCGGGCGACGTCGAAGAAGCCCTAAACGCAGCCGCCGCCATTGGCGACGATCGCCTGCAAAGAGAAGCATCGGGTAGGGTCACGCCTGACGCGTTCACACACGGCACATCGGCACAGCGCATGTACTGGTTCAAGCGCGGATGGGAGTCGGGCGACGTGAAACAGGGGAACACGTTCAAGGAAGCGGGATTGTAGTGCCCGAGAGTCCGTTGAGTATGTTCGCACATGCAACGTACAGTCATTCTCTTTGGCATCATTCTTTGTGTCTGCGCACCGGGGATGTCTCTCGCTGATTCTACATCAGCGTGGCACGTCGGATTTCTGATCGATACGTACTACTCGTACGACCTTAACCGTCCAATTCAGTACGCGAACGGTTTCAATCAACCACGTCCGGGTGTACGTCCGTTTGCTGTCTCATCCGCAGAGCACAACAAATTCGCCATCAATCTCGGGATGCTCGATGCGACGTATCGCACAGATAACATCCGAGCACGCGTTGCGCTTCAGGCAGGCACGTATGTCGACGCCAACTACGCTACCGAGAGTCGACCCTTGAGGTATTTTCACGTTGCCATGGGCGGTGTGCGGATTACCGACGGACTCTGGCTGGAGGCGGGAATCATGCCTTCGCACATTGGACTTGAAACGGCGGTATCAAGTGAGAACATTAACTACACGCGTTCATTGATGGCAGAGTATTCGCCGTATTACGAGACAGGTGCGAAGCTCACTTGGGACGTGAACGATCAACTCTCAGTCGCCGCACTCGTGTTGAACGGCTGGCAGATTATGGATGAAACGAACAGCGACAAAGCCTTTGGCACACAACTCATCTTCAAGCCTTCAGCAGAATGGGTCTTCAACTGGAGCACATTCCTCGGCAATGAACGTCCCGACAACGAGCAAGCAGCATGGCGTGTCTTCAATGATTTGTATGCGACGTACACAACGCCATCCTTGACGCTTGCCGCATCGCTCGACTGCGGTGTAGCGAACACGCCAGACGTCGTATCGGTGTGGTATGCGGCGACCCTACAGGGCAAGGTGCCGCTTAGCGATGTCGTAGCGCTGAATGCGCGCGTTGAAACGTTCACGGACTTCAAGGGAGAGATCGTCACGGCAGTACCAGGAGGCCGTTTTAGTGTGATAGGGGGCAGCGTAGGGGTCGACGTCGCTCCACATCCGCACGCTACCATACGATTGGAGGCGCGTCACCTACGCGCGCGCGATCCCATATTTTTCAATGGTTCGGCATACGTGCCGAGCGACACGTTCTTCACTTCCGCAGTAGTCGTGAGAATTCCATGAATTACTCCGCACCGTTGTCCTTCATATACAACGACAAGATGTGCGTTGGCCGCGAAGAAGAGCGCCAAGAACGGGTGAGGATATGATAAGCCCCTTAATCGCTCTCGCATGTGTCCTTGTTCTTGCCGCGCCTCTATTCGCCGGTAACGAAGTGCTGGCGATTACTCCTACCGACGTTCGACGACATATGTATGCAGAGTTTAGGAACGGTTGTAACAACAGTTACTTACACGTTGTAATCGGCGAGTTTGCGTTGCATCGGGGGACGATCCGCACACCTTTGTTAATCGATCTGACAAATAATCGTCCGGAGGCTGCCAATGGCGCACTCGAGATCGACACATTGCAGACGGATCGATTTAGAACGCACTACTTCATTCCTCGCAAGGACGACGTACTTACGATGTTCCGACAAGTGCATGTGGAGCCCATGCAGGACCGGACGCAGACAACTGAAGAGGTGCCAGATGCTTCGATCGGACCGTATCCGCAGAATTGGCAGTCGATTGTTGGCGATGTTGTGGACACGACGACGGTGATTGTGCGCATCGAACGCGTTGCAGATACAACAGACTTCGTCGATATAGACTCCGTGGTGACGTATCCGAATCCCAACAGCGCATTTGTTGCACATGCAGGTACCGATCCTGAACTCTACGAACACACTTGCGCAATTCCGCAGAGATACTTCGGAGTTTCTGTTCGCATCCGCATCGTCGCGAAGCGACGAGGTATGGGTAGGTACCAATTCACTTCGGATTTCATGTTGGGTGTTCCAGCGTACAGCGCATGGCGATGTCCATGGGCAAAATCGAAAATTGACTCATCCGAAGTTGAAGCGCTGTATGAGAGACTAAAAGTTTTAAAAACGTCGTTCGAGGAAATGTGCAAGCAACTACCGGCTTATGTGCGTGTAGAAAGGCATGAGCTACCTAGAGACACATTTTCAATTTCGATTGCGCACAGTCATGTGTGTGCCGGTGTTATCGATGTCTCTCTTTATGTTCCACATCCCGTAAACGAATTAGCCTGGTATGTCTACGATGTAACAGGCACCTTGCTTAACTCTGGCTTGATATGGGAGCGCATTGACCATTTCGGATGGATTTATCTGCCCTATCTGCCCCTTACCCACGACGCTTATGTCGTGAAGCTCGAAGACACCGCTACGGGGCTTGCAGACATTCGTGAGATTCGTAAGCAGTGACCTGACTACTTTTGTGCATTCCTCACTTCCTGCACGAACTATGGCTCTGCGCACAGAACGCGATACGATGGGCGACATCGATGTACCGGCCTCGGCTTACTACGGAGCGCAGACTGCTCGGTCGCTGATTCACTTTGAGATAGGTGAAGAGCGGATGCCGCGCGAAGTGATCGAAGCGATGGCAATCCTGAAGAAGGCTGCCGCTCTCGTGAACGTTGATCTTGGCGAACTGGCTGAGGAAAAAGCTGAGCTGATTGCGAAAGCCGCCGATGAAGTGATTGCAGGGAATCTCGACGCGCACTTTCCGCTGCGTGTGTGGCAGACGGGATCGGGCACGCAGACGAACATGAATATAAACGAGGTTATATCGAATCGCGCAATCGAGATTGCAGGCGGTGAGCTCGGAAGCAAGAAGCCCATTCATCCGAATGATGATGTAAACAAATCGCAGAGTTCGAACGATACGTTTCCGACAGCTATGCACATTGCAGCGGCCTTGCTGATCACGCGCCGACTACTGCCAGCGGTGAAGGAGTTGCGCGGGACGTTGCATGCGAAGGCAGTGGACTTCAAGGACATCATTAAGTCGGGACGTACCCATTTGATGGACGCGACGCCCATAACGCTCGGACAAGAATTCTCGGGCTACGTACAACAGCTCGATAACGGGGTCGAGCGCATCGAGTATGCGCTCAAGGGGCTGATGGAGTTGGCGCTGGGGGGTACGGCAGTTGGTACTGGACTAAACACGCACAAAGATTTTGCAGTGAAGTCGGCAAAGCAGATTGCGAAGCTCACAGGATTGAAATTCGTTTCGGCGCCGAACAAGTTCGAAGCGCTCGCCGCGCATGACGCGTTAGTGTTTGCACATGGTGCGCTGAAGAGCCTTGCTGCGTCGCTTATGAAGATTGCGAACGACATTCGCTGGATGGCATCGGGTCCGCGTACCGGCCTAAACGAAATCACGATCCCCGAGAACGAGCCAGGCTCTTCGATAATGCCGGGCAAGGTGAACCCAACGCAGAGCGAAGCAATGACGATGGTGTGTGCTCAGGTGTTCGGCAACGACGTTGCAGTGAACATTGGCGGCGCTTCGGGTAACTTCGAACTAAATGTGTTTAAGCCCCTCATCATTTATAACTTTTTACAGAGTACTCGACTCCTTGCCGATTCTTGTACGATGTTTAATGAGCATTGCGCAAAAGGCATCGTTCCTAATATTGAGCGCTTGGGTGAATACAACCGAAACTCCCTTATGTTGGTGACGGCGCTGAATCCTCACATAGGTTATGATGCTGCAGCCAAGATTGCCAAGCACGCGCACAAACATGGCACAACACTCAAAGCAGCAGCGCTCGATCTAGCGCTCCTTACAGCCGAGCAGTTTGATGAATGGGTTCGTCCGGAAGATATGTTGGGACATAAGTAGCCGGTCGTCGTCGTTGTGTGAGGCCGGCCGGTCGTCGTTGTATATACTAACTGAGGGTTCTGTTATGCATCGTTCCTACGTAACGCTCATTGCGCTTCTTGTTATAGGAGTCGCCTTACTTGGTGGCGCTGCACAGAGCAGCGCAAACAACGAGACTCTCAATGTTACCCTGACGCTGCCCGGACGTGGCGACGTAGCGTTGCACTTAGAGAGGCGCGATGTGTTTGCGCCTGGGTCGCTGATACAAGTAATGACGACGTCCGGAGCCGTCAGCGTCGATCCTTCCACAGTCCGCGTATTCCGTGGCTCGTTGCCGAACGAACCGAAGTCCATCGTTGTGCTTGCGGTTTCGAACTCGGGCATCGTAGGCAGCGTGAGTGTGGGTGATGAGAAGTTCGATGTGCGACGCGGACCTCTTGCTATTAGCCCCTTACTTGTCTCTCGCAATGAGGCAGAGCCGAAGCCATGTGGGGTCGTCGACGAGACTATTCCCAACAAGCTTATGCGCATCATGCATGAGAACCCGGTCGAAGACGTGCAAAACGCAGAAACTCTGGAAATGCAATTGGCAATAGAGGCCGATCATCATTTCTTTGTCGCTAATCAGTTAAACCGCGACAAAGCGCTTGCGTATATCGCACAGGTTATTGGCGTTACGTCTGCCATTTATGAGCGTGATTTCAACGTCCGGCTCGTAACGAGTAACGTCCGACTATGGGAAGACGCAAACGATCCTTATCCCGATGAGCTGAATGTATTCTCATTGTTAGGTGTGTTCGTCGAACACTACGAGGCAGCCATGACAGCAGTGCCTCGTGACCTGGCAGTGTTCGTGACCATGCGCGGGGGGCAGGGGGGTGTTGCAAGATCGATAGGCGGCATTTGCGAGCAGGGAGTCAGCTACTGCGCTGGTGATCTTGCCGGAGACCTATCAAGCGCTCCGAGCGAGTATTCGTGGGACCAGGTACTGCTCGCACATGAGATTGGACATGTTTGCGGTGCCGTGCATACGCAGAATTGTTTCTGGCCTGGCGGACCGCTCGATAGCTGCATTACCTCTGAGGGCGGGACGTGTGTTCGTGACAATCAGACACGCGCAATCAAAGGCACAATTATGAGCTACTGCCATCAACGTCGCCACGATGGCGGTGGCATCATTGCCGAGTTTCATACCAGACACAAACACATGGTACGTGCATACCTCGAACGGGCGACATGTGTCGGAGCGCGGGTCGCTGCGCGAAAGAACACGCTGCGTGGACGTCTAATCAACAGCACCTCCAACACGAGTATTGCCTCCGCCGAATTACACATTCGTGTATACGGAGACTTACTGTTCCAGGCTCCACCATCGCTCGGGCCCGACACCGTCTCGATAACATCTGCCGATGGTGTATTTGAATTCAAGAACCTTTCCGATGGCATCTATACAATCATACTACCAGATGATTGGGCCATGTCGCCAATTGTCATCGACGCTGCAGAGCAAGGAGTGTCGATACTTGTATCCGACACAATGGTTGTGCGTGACATAAGCGTTGTGCGTGGACGCCCCGTGACGATGAAGCTACAGACAAATGGTGACGCAACAGACGTGACGATCGTCATTGTCTCCGAGAATGTCGAGGGCCTATCGGAGGCCTTAACTGTTCCAGGGTTTTTCGCAGCGCTTGGATTGCCGTTCACACGGTCGATACCTGTGGGCTCGTACACAGTTGTTCCGATTGCGGTCGGACGTCGTTTTACACCTTCGCGGATTGACGTGGATGTAACTGACGGTGAAGCGGTACCAGATCTGATGTTTGTGTCTAGTTCGACTGCACCGGACACAACCGCAGCAATGGTTGCTATTTCGACCTCTACTACGAATGGGAAAATTACACTTTCGGAAGGTGATGAGATTGAAACACAGCAGTCTGGTAGTGGAGAAGAGAAGACAGCAATGACAGGCAAGAACGGTGTTGCAGTGTTCGAGGAGATGGACGCGAACACGTACTATGCCGTAACGTGCGCAATTGACACAACACGTTGGACACCATCTCGGTCGAGCACTACGTATTTGAGTGGAGGCGAACCACGTGCTGCGATCTTCGAAAAACGCCTACGTACGTTCCCCCTCGTAGCACGTCCGTATCAGCTCGAGGTAACACATACGCCCTATGTAACCCTCGACGGAGCTGAACGCATTATTCATCCTGAAGGCATTGCATCGAACAACCCTGTGCCACGCTACTTAGCGTTCCCAGTAAAGTTCGGAACGAACTTTGTGTCAAAAGTATTTGTGTATCCGAACGGCGATCTTGTGTTTGGCGACACACGCTTAAGCCCATACGGTCCGCCCCTTGCGAGCTACGCGCCTTCCGATTTCATCATATCAACATTCTCCACATTGTTCCTCCCTGATACAACGGTTCCAAACGAAACCGGCGTGTGGTGGAAGATTTCGGGCGTCGCACCGAACCACATTATTTCTGTTGAGTGGCGCAAGCTCAAGATTAACAACTGCGATGAATTCGGAGAATGCATTCCGTCCGGTACGTTTACTTTTCAAGTGCATGTAGAAGAACGCTCTGGAATCATTCGCATGGCCTACGGCGAAATCGATCCAGAAGATGCCACAATGCCAGTGAACGTCGGACTACGTGGTTCCGACAAGCTTGATGCGCGAGTTATTGCTAGCTCGGGGGGAACCTTGGACTGGAATGCCCCCGAAACGGAGACGGTATCCAGCGACTACTACAACCTTTACCTCCAGAACAATAGTGCGCCGCAAGAAGGCCTAACCTACCGTTGGTTCAATGCAGCAGTAGACGTCGCGTCCGACGGCATTTCAAGTGCTCTGCAAGTAACCCCAACTCCCGCATCCGATGAGCTGCTCGTTAAGGGTCTTCCGCAAGGGGCTCGGCTCCGTCTTGTCGACATGATGGGCCGAATAGTGCGCTCCGTGCATGAGACGACGCAGACGCTGCGCTTGAGTGTTGCGTCGCTGCCGTCTGGACGTTACTCTCTTCTCATTGACACGAACGCTGGTACAACCGTGAAGTCAGTTCTCATTACACGATAGTGAAAGAACGCGGCACCGAACTTCGTCAGCTTACAACATTCGGCATCGATGTTAAGGCCGACCGTGTAGTCGAAGCAACAGGTGTCGAAGACTTAATAACGCTGTTTAATAATGAGCCAGACGCACACATCCTCGGCGGCGGCTCGAACGTCCTTCTAAACGGTGACGTCAGTGGCACCGTCGTACTCATGCGCATCGTGGGCCGAACCGTAGTCCGCGAAGACGACCAGCACATTTGGATACGCTTCGGCGCTGGCGAAACGTGGCACGACATCGTATCATGGTCCGTAGACCAAGGCTGGGGCGGACTCGAAAACCTCGCCCTTATCCCAGGCACCGTCGGCGCTGCTCCGATGCAGAACATCGGCGCTTACGGTGTTGAACAGAACGCAATATTCGATTCGCTGACGGCGATTGACCGCACGACGCTCAGCTCGCCAAATCATAAGACGCTCAGTCTTCAGGACCGCACAGCGTTCATCGAAGCCCCTTTCGACGCCCCTTCCTGCGAGTTCGGATATCGTGACAGCATCTTCAAGCACGCACTGCGCGATAAGTCGATTATAACTTCTGTTACATACAAGCTATCAAAGCAGCCCGTCGTCAACACATCGTACGCCGACGTGCGCTACGAGCTCGAAGCCATGAACATCGACGCTCCGACGATCCGCGACGTCCGTGACGCCGTCGTCCGCGTACGCACGCGCAAGCTCCCCGACCCCCGAGTCATAGGCAATGCGGGATCGTTCTTCAAGAACCCCATCGTCTCCGCCGAAGCACATGCAGCTCTCAAAACGAATATCGCAGACATCCCCTCATACCCGCAACGTGATGGCACATTCAAACTCGCCGCCGCATGGCTCATCGACCAGTGCGGATGGAAAGGCTACCGCAAGGGCAGTGCCGGCGTGCATCCGAATCAGGCCCTCGTACTCGTGAACTACGGCGCAGCCACAGGCGCCGAAATCCTCGAGCTCGCATATGACATCCAGGCAAGCGTACTAGAAAAGTTTAACGTCGATCTGGAGAGGGAAGTGAATGTGTGGTGACAGATATTTGTAATTATTCCCACGATGAAGAACACAGCAAATGGAAAACGCAAAGAACGCTGCTGGCGTGGCAGAATGGAAAAACTTCGGTACGCCAGATGAAGTCCGTGAATATCCGAAAGGAAGACTAGAACTATAAATGTGGGCGGAGCCACAATCGGCCGGGGCATTTTTGAATGGGGTTGGCGCTGGTCGACTTCGCCAAACATTTGTAAGAGGAGACTCGGCGGCATCACCGCACCATACGTGCACGCTCCAAAGAAGAGCCCCAGTGCACATTGTGATCTTGATTATGCACGAGCGTAGCAGCTTAATGCGAGGTTTTCATAATTTCGCACACGAAAATTCTATGTTCATCCGTCAGCGCAACGCATCTAATGTCCCGCCTCATTACATCAATCGTTCTTCTGTGTCTCTGTCTGGTCACAACCGGAGAGATCGCGGCACGGTCCTCCTCACTTCTGTCCAAGGTTGGGGTTTCGCAATCGCGCACGTATGCAACGATTGCACTCAGTGTTGCGGACATCACAGAAGAATTTGATAACGTCGATCGGCTGATCCCCGTTGCAAACGGCATTGTGAGCATTCAGTGCGACCGATCAGCAGTGAATACTATCATCGGACTCGAAGCCCGTAATGTGTCCTCAGATGATGAGGCCCTCTATATAGCCATCCGACGCCTACTTATTTAGCGTCGCGCTTGCTCCGTACCACGGAGCTCCTCGCGTTTCTTTAACGCCCTTCCCCCGTTAACACAACCCATACCGTGCGCTGATCCCGCACACCGTCGTCTGCCGACAAAGCAGGCAGCCCATTACCGTTTATCCTCACATACCCATGTCGTCATGAAAAACTCCTTCATGCGGACACTTACGTCCGTGTCGTACACACCTTTCATAATAGCCGCACTTGCCGCTCTCTACCTTCCTGCATGCACTGCGACACACGAAGAAGTTACCAAGGAAAACATCACGTTTGTCGTGACGAGTGCGTTGCAGAAAGACACCACAACCACGCGCGAATACATCTGTCAGATTCAGGCCATTCAACACACAGAATTGCGAGCGATGGAAAGGGGCTACCTCGAGCAAATTTTAGTTGACGAGGGCCAGCACGTGAAGAAAGGGCAGGCGATGTTTCAGATTATGCCTGTGATTTATCAGGCAGAGTATCAGCAGAAGCAGGCCGAAGCAAGGGTGGTTGAGATAGAGTACCTCAACACTAAAGCGCTTTCAGAAAAAAATGTTGTGTCGCAGAACGAGCTTGCGATGGCACATGCGAAGTATGATCAGGCAAAAGCAAGCATGGCATTGGCAAAGGCACACCTGGACTTCGCTAAGATTAGCGCTCCGTTCAATGGGATTATGGACAGGATGCAGGTGCGGAGGGGGAGCTTGCTCGAAGAGGGGGATGTGCTTGCAGCGCTTTCGGATAACAGTTCGATGTGGGTGTATTTCAACGTACCCGAGAGTCAGTACCTGAACTATCAGTCGCTGGAGAAGACCAGCGGAAGTGAAGTCGTGCAGTTAAAACTGGCCAACGGAGCCATCTTCAAACATCCGGGTGTGGTTACGACGATCGAAGCAGACTTCAACAACGAGACCGGCAACATTGCTTTTCGCGCAACCTTTCCTAACACCGAAGGACTGTTGCGGCACGGCGAAACGGGCAACGTGCTGATGAGCGAAATACTGAAGAATGCCCTAATCATTCCTCAAAAGGCCACATACGAAGTGCTGGACAAGAAGTATGTCTACGTCGTGGGTAACGATAACGTGGTGCATTCACGCGCCATTACTGTTCGCGCGGAACTGCCACATGTGTATGTGATTGAAAAGGGTCTCACGTCCGGTGATAGAATACTTCTGGAGGGATTGCGCAAGGTGAAGGAGGGTGAGAAAATCACGTCCAAGTACGTACCGCCACAAACAGCACTCGAAAATCTCCACCTCTATGCCGAGTAACCCAGCCAACGGCGGGTCATGCTGAATCATCCCTAAAAAATGAGTAATAATAATGTTTAGTAATATCCTACAGCGTCCTGTGCTGGCAATCGTGATATCCATCATGATTGTCTTTGTTGGCGGACTTGCCATAAAGCAACTGCCTACGGCACAGTTTCCGGAGATCGCTCCAACAACCGTTAACATCGCTATCGCATATCCTGGTGCGAGCGCAGATGTGCTTGTGAAGTCGACGCTCATCCCTCTTGAGCAGTCGCTGAACGGCGTTCAGGGCATGCGTTACATCGCTTCGGACGCAACGAGCGCTGGCGAGGCTACGGTGCGGATCATCTTCGAACCCGGCTTCGACCCGAACCAGGCGGTGGTGCAGGTGAAGACGCGCGTAGACCAGGTCATGCCCCTTCTTCCGCCCCTTGTCCAACGCGAAGGCGTCGTGATTACCCCCGTACAGCCCAGCATGCTGATGTATGTGAACCTGTACAGTACGGACGAGGATGCCGACGAGCTGTACCTGTACAACTATGCGAACGTGAATCTCATTAACGAGATCAAGCGCATCAAGGGGGTTGCATCTGCTACGATCCTCGGAAGTCGTCAATACGCGATGCGCATCTGGCTGAAGCCCGACCGCATGAATGCCTACCGAATCTCTGCCGAAGAAGTGATGGAGGCGATGCAGGAGCAGAGCATCATTGCACGTCCGGGACGCCTCGGACTCGCCTCCGGCAAGGAAGCGCAGTCCCTCGAGTACGTTCTGAAGTATCAGGACCGTTACGACAAACCCGAGCAGTATGAGAATATTATTCTGCGCGCGAACTCAAACGGCGAGAACATCAAGCTGAAGGATGTGGCAACGGTAGAGTTGGGGTCGGAGTTCTTTGATATCTATTCGAATCTCGATGGACATCCCTCTGCGGCGATAATGCTGAAGCAGACGTACGGCAGTAACGCAACGGAGGTGATTAAAGAGATCAAGGCGAAGCTGGAGGAACTCAAGCAAAGCTTTCCAGCGAAGATGGATTATAAAGTCAGTTACGATGTGTCGAAGTTCCTTGATGCCTCGATGGAGCAAGTAATTGCGACACTGCGCGATGCCTTTATTCTGGTTGCGTTCGTAGTGTTCATTTTTCTAGGTGATTGGAGGTCAACACTCATCCCTACCCTCGCGGTACCAGTATCTCTGATCGGCGCCTTTTTCGTGATGCAGATGTTCGGGTTATCCATCAACCTCATCACTATGTTCGCCCTCGTGTTGGCGATAGGTATTGTGGTGGACAACGCAATCGTGGTCGTGGAGGCGGTGCATACCAAGATGCATGACGACGATACCACGCCCTATCAGGCAACCAAGGCCGTAATGCGGGAGATTAGCGGAGCCATCATTGCCATCACACTCGTTATGGTGTCGGTGTTTCTGCCCATTGCGTTCATGTCCGGACCTGTCGGCGCGTTCTACCGACAATTCTCGATAACCATGTCGAGTGCAATCATCCTGTCGGGCATTGTGGCACTGACATTAACGCCGGTATTGTGCGCGCTGCTGCTGAAGAACACAAACGGCGTTGAGAAAAAGAAATCGATCGTCACGCGGTTTATTCATGCATTCGATACGGGCTTCAACAAGATTGCCGGACGCTATGAATGGCTGCTACGCAAGACCGTGAAGCGACGCCTGCTCACCCTCGGAGTTCTTGCGTTGTTCGGCGTTGGCATCGTGCTTGTAAACATCGTAGTGCCGTCCGGCTTTATCCCTGGCGAGGATCAGGGAACGATATACGCCATCATTCAGACGCCGCCAGGCGCAACGCTTGAACGGACGAATAAAGTGGCGCGCGATCTCGAAGACATCTGCAAAAAAATACCCGATATCGAATCGGTGTCGGGTTTGGCAGGGTATGAAATCATGACAGAGGGACGTGGCTCGAATGCGGGAACATGCCTCATCAACCTAAAGGATTGGTCCGACCGCGACCACTCCGTACATGAAGTCATGGAAGAGCTCGAAGAAAAGACGCGCGACCTCGGCGCTGTCATCGAATACTTCGAACCCCCTGCGGTGCCCGGTTTCGGTTCGTCGGGTGGATTCTCACTGCGCATGCTCGACAAAACAAATGGCACAGATTATCATGAATTCGAAAAGATTAACACGCAATTCATGCAAGCATTGGGCAAACGCAAAGAGCTTGCTGGATTGTTTACGTTCTACGCTGCGAATTATCCGCAGTATGAGTTAACAATCGATAACAGTGCTGCGATGCAGAAGGGGGTTTCTATCGGCAAGGCCATGGAGAACCTGAACATCATGATTGGCAGCACCTATGAGCAGGGCTTTATCAAGTTCGGACGCTTTTTCAAGGTGTATGTGCAATCGTCGCCCGAGTATCGTCGCTATCCGTCCGACCTCGACAACCTGTTCGTGAAGAACAGTCGCGATGAAATGGTGCCATACTCATCATTCATGTCTGTAACGAAAACACAGGGTCCAAACGAGATCACGCGCTACAACCTCTACAACTCCGCAGCCATTCGTGGACTTCCCGCTAAGGACTTCACCACAGGCGATGCCATTACTGCCATCAAGGAAGTTGCGGCACAAACACTACCGCGCGGATACGACATAGCGTGGGAAGGGCTGTCGTACGACGAGGCTGACCGCGGCAACGACGCAATTTTTGTCTTCATCGTCGTGCTCGTGTTCGTCTACCTCGTACTCGCCGCGCAATACGAAAGCTTCGTTCTACCACTCGCGGTAATTCTCTCACTGCCTATCGGTGTACTCGGTGCGTTTCTCTTGCTCGACATCATGGGCTTGGCCAACGACATCTACGCGCAGATCGGACTCATCATGCTCGTCGGTCTGCTCGGCAAGAACGCCGTGCTCATTGTCGAATACGCAGTACAAATGCAGCAGCAGGGGGCTTCCATTCTCGATGCCGCTATTGAGGGGGCTAAGGTGCGACTACGTCCGATCCTAATGACGTCCTTCGCGTTCATCGCCGGACTCATCCCGCTCGTAACCGCAAGCGGTCCGGGTGCCATCGGCAACCGCACCATCGGCGCAAGTGCACTCGGTGGAATGTTCATCGGCACGGTAATCGGCGTTATCGTGATACCTGGGCTCTACTACATCTTCGCTTCGCTCATCAGTGGACGTCACCTCATCAACGACGAAGACGAAGAGCCCCTTTCCGAACAATACGTGGCGAAAAGGGAGGCACACTAATGCTACGCATCCTACTTGCTGCACTCGCTGTTGCATTCGTCGCAACATCGTGCGTCCCCGAGCTCGTGCGCCGCGAGGCGAACACGAGCATTCCGACGCGTTTCACGATTACGACGGATTCTACTTCAACGAACAACGTTGCCGATTTTGCCTCCAGAGATGATGCCTTCGATACAGTAACCGCTGGCGCTGTTGATTGGCGATTGTTCTATACTGACAGCAACCTTGTTGCCATGATTGACACAGCGGTGCAGCGCAACCAAGAACTGCAGACTGTACAGCAAGAAATTCTCATCGCGCAGAACGAAGTCAGTGCGAAATCCGGCGAGTACTTGCCATTCGTAAATCTCCGCGCAGGAGCAGGCATTGAGAAATCTGGCAAGCATACACGCAACGGCGCAGTCGAAGAACAACTCGAGATCGCTCCGGGCGAGCGCTTCCCAGAGCCCCTTACCAACTTCACCTTGGGCGCTGAGGTATCGTGGGAAGTTGACATCTGGCGGAAGCTGCGGAACGCCACCGATGCGGCCGCATTGCGTTATCTCTCGACCATCGAAGGCACGCGTTTCATTGTCACCAACGTTGTTGCTGAGTTGGCTGCGAGTTATTACGAGTTGATGGCGATGGATAATCTGCTTGCCGCGTTGGACACAAACATTCAGATTCAGCGCAGTGCGTTGCGAACGATTGAGTATCAAAAGCAGGCGGCGAAGGCCACAGAGCTCGCAGTGAAAAAGTTCGAAGCAGAAGTAGCGAAAAACGAGGGACATCGATTTGAAGTCGTTCAGCGTATCACAGAAATTGAGAATAGCATCAATGCGTTGATGGGACGTTACCCGCAGCGCGTGCAGCGATCATCTGCGGGATTTCTGGCGTTGTCCACCGACTCAATCCACTCTGGACTCCCATCGCAGCTTCTCGAGAACCGTCCGGACGTCAAGCAAGCCGCCCTCGATCTAAAAGCCGCGGACCTCGATATCGATGTCGCGAAGGCTCGATTCTATCCATCGCTTAGTATCTCTGGTGGGGTAGGATATCAAGCGTTCAAGCCGAAAATTTTGTTCTCTACACCGGAGTCCATCGCCTACGACCTCGCAGGCGAACTCCTCATGCCCGTCATCAACCGATCGGCGATCAAGGCCGCGTACTTTACCGCAGGCGCTCATCAAATTCAAGCCGCATACGACTACGAACGCACCGTGCTCAACGCCTACATCGAGGTTGCAAACCAGCTTTCCAAGATCAGCAATCTGCGTCAGGCCTACGCACGCAAGACCGCTCAAGTCGAAGCCCTCACAACCTCCGTCGACGTCGCCACCAGTCTCTTCACCTCAGCCCGCGCCGACTACATGGAGGTATTGATGACGCAGCGCGACGCCCTCGAAGCCAAGATGGAACTCATCGAAATGAAGGTGCAGCAGATGCGCGCGCACGTCGATGTCTACAGAGCGTTGGGGGGAGGGTGGAAGTGACGTTCGTGAATTGCAGCCCCCTGCCACCTCCGCTATGTATTTAATTTGTAGGCAAGATCGTCCGGAGGAATAGCTCGAACACACACGAACGTGGTAGAAATGCATGCAAGAGTATACGTAGCAGTTCTTCTCTTTGCGGCTTGCGTGCATGCAAGCGCACAAATCAGTCAGTACCTACCTGCCAATGCGCCGAATAAAGGGACGGTGGTGTATACTCTTGCCGGAGGGTCATTCAAAAGTTATGGATGCAAACCGATTGACCCCACGTATTGGATGTCAAACAACGGTTGCAGCGTAACAGTCACATTCGCAAAGCCCGAGGCAAACCTATCGTTTCGGGTATGGGGAATGAATGATGACGACATGGCTGCCGTAAGTGTCAATGGCGTACGTTACCCGTTGACATCAGCATCTGCATCGTATGCACCCAAGGTGGTTTGTGGGACCTCGCCGGGTCTAGACGGCGTACTGTTTGCAGACGGAAATCTAGTGGGCGCCAACACACCTGGAGAAGCTAATTTTTCCTACCAGGACATTCAGATAAAAGCCGTCAACGTTACATCCATCACGGTCACGGGAATGAAAGGTGCAGGATGGGGCTTTGCTGGTGTTGCTGTATATCGCGAGTCGCGTGTCGCTCCGAGTGACGCGCAACCGCCTGTCGTCCCGAGTGCTACGCAACCGTCTGCAGTCCCGAGTGGCACGAAGCCTCAGCACGACAGAGAGACGCCGCGTCCGGACCGTTGATAGCGTCCTATGTACAATGTCTTGCACACGTAAATTCTTCGGTCAAAGATGCGAGTCGTCCGGAATCTGTTCGCCGCGTGAGACGAGTTCTTCAATGTAAAGCTCTACAGCCTCTTTAGCCATGGCTAGTGCTTGGTCCACGTCCTCGCCATAGGTGATGCAACCAGGAAGGGACGGAACCATTGCCGTATAACCGCCTTCGGCTTCCTTGTGGAGCAAAATCTTGTAGGTGTACTGCATGAGGACCTTTGTCTTTTAGTCGAACTTCAGAATGCAAAATGCGATGGGCGAGGTACCCGTAACCTACGCCAGAGCTGCCACAACTCTCCCATGCGACAATTCAATAATCATGTCCGCATCGGCAACGGTATGCAGTCGGTGAGCGATTATAAGAACAGTTACGTTCTTGAATTCTTCGCGGATGGTGCGTTGAATGAGCACGTCAGTCTCAACATCGACGGAGGCGGTGGCTTCGTCGAGGACGATGATACTTGGGCGTGTGAGGATGGCGCGGGCCATGCACAAGAGCTGACGCTGACCCTGTGAGAAGTTGGCACCGTTTTCGACGACGGGGGCGTCGAGACCTTGCGGGAGGCCCCTTACGAGTTCATCCATGCGGACGCGACGCAGTGCGTTCCAGACGTCGTCGTTGGTGCATTCGGTGAAACGGTCGAGGTTTGAGCGAATACTGCCGATGAACAGCGTTGGGTCTTGTGGGATGATGGCGATTGCACGACGCAACGTGGGCAGGGGAATGGACGCAATGTCGATGCCGTCGATGAGAATACGTCCCGACGCCGGCTCAACAAACCTGAACAGCGCCTGAAACAACGTGCTCTTGCCCGAGCCGGTGCGGCCTACAATGCCGACCTTGGCACAAGCGGGCACGTGAAACGATACGTCGCGCAAGACGAGTGGCAAGTCGTCAGCATAACGCACCGATAGATTTTGCACCTCGATAGATAAGGGTCTGCCATCGGCAAGGGTCGATCGACTTTGCTCTGTGTTTGCACTACCGGACTCCGCTGATTCAATTGATGCAGATGCTTCGATCGATGGCATCGTAGTAATCAGTTCTGGCGTAAGCTTCGCGTAGTGCTCAAGGCGCTCGACTGCTGTCATACGCGATTCGACTTCGCTGAATGCACGGACGGCCCAGTTGAGATTCATCCAGAAGCCGAGCGCGTAGGTAAGGACGAGGCCCGCAGTGCCTGGCGTGATGT
>JBKJNB010000142.1:0-3465 GCA_046595995.1 Candidatus Kapaibacteriota bacterium | reverse complement strand
CATTTTCGTCAGCTGGATTTTTTATGCGCTCGGTGCGTACGGTGTCTTTATTCTACGCAAAAAAATGCCGGATGCACACCGTCCGTATAAGACATGGGGCTATCCGGCTGTACCAATCATCTTTATTCTGTTTGCGGCTGCGTTCCTGGTGTTCTCCGTTGTATCCGACGTTACGAACTATCAGAATGGCACCGCACCTGTTATCAATTGCCTCTATGGCGCCATCCTGCTAGCCACGGGGATACCGTTCTATTTCTGGTTTAGGCGAGAGGCACGTTCTGTTTAGCCCCCGCTCCCCCCCCCTATCAGAAAAGCAGTCCCACACTAATGCTCATGAACGACTTCGTCTGTTCGTTTGCTTCCTTGCCTATGAGGTTCGACCACGTCTGACGTAGTTCGACAAACGGCGAGAAGATTAAGAGGTTGAATGCCACGCCTACGGTGACGTCTGCTCCAAAGCGATTCGTTGTCTGATCTACTTCTTGGCCGCTCGAGAAAATCTGTGAGAACACACCGCCACCTTCGGAAAGCGTTGTGTTCTGATACACGTACACAGCGCCAGCACCGATATAGGGCTCGACCAGCGCTAACGGCATACGAAACAGTACGCCAGCGTTCACAGGAATGATGTTCGAGACATTTTTCAGAGAGATCGACGATCCTGATTGGGTCTGAAAAACGAGATCCTGATTTGGGAACCTGTGATATGCCACGCCCCCAGATAGACTAAAGTTTTCTGAAAGCCCATAACGGATACGGCCGCCAATATGAAAACCTAATCCAGAAGCAAAATCATATGCGGAACTCTCTCCGGACTGAGTGGCTACATTATATACGTTTGCGAACTGTTCACTTGGAAACGATGGTCCGATGTACGGACCAAACCGGAGGCCTTCCGACTCGCCTGCCACTAACGTCGATTGAGTGCCCACAAGTACGAGCAAGAGAACAGAGACACTTAACCAAATTCTTAGCATGAATGACCTTTCTGAACTTGTAATTATTCATCTACCAACACCTACAACTTAGTGCGATATTTGCAATATGAAGAACACCCTACTCTACTTCTGCATTTTGTGTGCGGCCGCTGTGGCTGCTCCGCAACTTCAATCCCAGGCGATTGTTCCACCGCCACGGTTCGGTGTGTATGGTGGCTTTAACATCAACAACAATCGTCCATCGATAAAGATGTGGCGAACTGGTGTACAGGTCGAACCTCAGTTCATTCCGTTTGTACGCGACTCATTGCGTATAACCACGGGCGAAACGTCGCTTGGTGCGGCATTTGGTCTCATGGGCGCTTTCAACCTGTCTGATAACATTCACCTTTCGCTGCGCGCTGGGTACAACTCTCTCAACAATAGTGCATCGGCACAGCAGACCGTTTCGGACACAACGGTTACCCACGACTTTACATCCTCGATGAGTACGATTGAACTCTCGCCTGTAGTCGAGTTTTACGGCCTCATTCCGAATATCAGTCTGCATCCATTTGTGGGTTTAGAATTTGGTCTTCCACTTTCGGCCACCTACCGTCATGCTGCGACGGCTACGTCTACAAACGCAACAACGACACAGACCTTCGAAGACAACGTCGATGTGCCCAACACGAGCATGCGAGCTGCGATCATTCTCGGCGCTGGTTACACCTTCCACGTCGGTGAATCCTGGTATGTACAGCCGGAAATCAGCTATCGCCTGCCGCTCACTGATGTCTCTTCAGATGCAAACTTCTCACCATGGAAAGTCGCGCAATTCCGCGCTGGCCTCAACATTCTATTCGGATTCGCGAAAGCGAAAGACCCTGTACCACCTGTAAGTAGGAAAATGAGCGTGGCTATCGAACGCGTTACGGCATTCGATGCGTCGGGCCGTGAAGTAAACGTCTCGCAGCTAGGCGTCGAAGATGTCCGCTACACAGAGATGTTTCCGCTTGTGCCCTATGTATTCATGAACGAAAATCAGGCGCAACCCGATGCCTCACTCCAAGAAGCAGGCTACGATAAAACGCGCGGTGAGTTTGATGCGCAACGCATTTCGCTCGATGCCGTCGAAGTAAACCGTAACCTCCTCAACATCGTTGGCTCTAGAATGAAGCAGAACAGCAACGCAACGCTGACGATAAATGGTACCACCGACGGTAGAACCGAATCATCGACGCGTGACCTTGCTGCTGCTCGTGCAACGTGGGCCAAGAACTACCTGGTGAATGCCATGGGCATCGATGCAGGTCGCATTTCAACAACGGCTTCAAAAATTCCAGCGAAGCCATCATCGGCAAGTGAACCCGATGGTGTTGCAGAGAATCGCCGCATCGAACTTTCGAGCAATGTACCCGACGTACTTGCACCGCTTGTTATCACGGCCGACAATCAGCGCATTGCACGTCCGGACGTCGTTGCATTCCACACACGTGTCGATAGCGACGATTCCGTGCGTTCATGGACGCTTACCGTAACACAAGCAGGTAAGGTACTTCGCGAGATGTCAAGCAGAGGCCGACCAAATACGATTTCATGGGCAATGAAGCCGAATGAACTCAGTGCATCACAAGTGCCGGTCGATTATGAGCTGGTGGTCCGTAACGTCAAAGGCGATTCAGCCCTTGCATCTGGCTCAGTCCCTGTAGAATACTTCAGCAGTGTGCGCAAGAAAACAGAGAATTTGCCAGATCGCACAGTAGACAAGTACTCACTAATCCTCTTCGACTTCGATAAATCGACACTCAACGAAGAGAACACACGCATCCTAGAGCAAATGGTGCTTCCTTCTATTCGTTCGAACTCGAAGGTCCGCATCGTTGGTTACACCGATCGCATCGGTAACGACGCTTACAATGCACGCCTATCGGCCGATCGCGCAGAAACAGTAATGACTGCTCTTAAACAACGTGCGAAAGACGCGACATACACTGCGAATGGCGTGGGTGAGTCTTCTGCCATCTTCAACAACGATTCCCCTATCGGACGTCAACTCTCGCGCACCGTACAAATCATTGTCGAGACTCCACTGCGATAACGAAGAACACAACGTCAACAGCACTAGCCCAAGCAACAGCACTAGCAACACATGCATAAACACCTGCCGCACATCGATTCGCCCAATGATTTGCGTAAGCTTTCAGAAGCTGATCTTCGTGTGGCAGCCGACGAGGTGCGCGAATACCTCATTGATACGATTACCAATGTTGGTGGCCACTTCGGTGCCGGCCTCGGTGCTGTTGAACTAACGGTTGCATTGCACTACGTTTTCAATACTCCGCAAGACAAGATTGTATTCGATACGGGTCATCAGGGGTATCCGCACAAAATCCTGACCGGACGTAAAGGTCAACTGCATACCATCCGTCAGAAAGCAGGCCTCTCGGGCTTTCTAAAACGAGGTGAAAGCGAATACGACGACTTCGGCGCTGGGCACGCCTCTACGTCTATCTCCGCAGCGCTCGGAATGGCTGCTGCTCGCGAT
>JBKJNB010000073.1:0-2560 GCA_046595995.1 Candidatus Kapaibacteriota bacterium | reverse complement strand
TGGAATCCGGGTAGCGATCGCGAAGTGTATTCGTTATCCGAACTCGTAGATGTGTTTCAGCTCGACCGCGTAAACAAAGCGGGTGCAATCTTCGACTATAAAAAGCTCGACTGGATGAATGGCGAGTATATGAAAGCAATCGATCCTCTGATACTCGCAGAAGAGTTGCGTCCAGAGCTTATTTCAGATGAGTACAGATACATAGCGCCAGACTTCGTTGCCGATGTCGTGACGTTGTTGCGTGAACGCGTAACATTTGTAAAAGACATTGCCGTGTTTGGTGATTATTTGTTCGGTGATCATTTGACTCCGCTTGCCGACGAAGCTCGTGACTCCTTGCGTACCAATGAGCCGTTCAAGACTGCGCTTAAAGCTTTCCGTGCCGGATTTAACGATCAGGTCGTAAACGATCTCGAGGCATTTAAGGCACTTGCACATGCTAGTGCTGAAGAATCCGGATTAAAGATGGGTGCGTTCATGAAACCATTACGTCTTGTGTTAACACACCGTGATGTTGGCGCCGATTTGTTTCGAACAATTCAGCTGTTGGGAACAACTCGCTGCATCACTCGGATTGATGGCTTTATTTCTCATACAAATGGTGCGCAACCATGAGGCCAATCCCCCCGACGCTCGTCCTGCTTTGTTCGACAGCGATTCTTTTCTTGCTTACGGCCTGCGGCACGCCGCGCCCTGCGACAGTAGCCCCTTGCATATCTGCACAGCAACACGATCTAACGGTTCGTTGGGGCACGGAACATGATTCCGCCAACACTGTCGAAGCCTACGAACTCAACGCCAAGGGAGAGCTCTTCCGATATGGGGGAGACAAGAGCGACACCACCCTGAAACGACATTTTCTGGTTGCCATCGACCAATCGAAGTATTGCGACGTAACGAAGACCGTTCAAAACACTTTCTTAAAGGTTCAGGCCTTGAATGTGCGCGGAATTCGTGGACGCTTTATCGAATACGTCAATGCGACACGCAATGTATATTTACGAGCTGTATGGAATCCGGATCTCCAAACGTTTCAAAGTCGGGATATGCGGGAGCAGTACGACGCCCTCATGCAACTGGTCCCTCGGTAAGCAACATGAAGATTCTCATCGTCGACGACAATCGCGACTTCTGTTCAACTCTGGCCGATGTGGTTCGCACCCAAGGCTGGGAAGCCGAGGTGCGCAACAGCCCCGAGGCTGCGTTGGCGTACCTCGACGCGCATAACCGCGAAGTGGGACTGATGCTGCTCGACATCGAATTCGGCAGCGAGTCGAACATGACTGGTATTGACGTGCTTAGTCAGTCGGTACGTTCATACCCGTCGATTCCCATCATCATGATTTCCGGCAAGGGAACGATTGAAACCGCAGTAAAAGCAACCAAGCTCGGCGCACTGAACTTCATCGACAAATCCGTGCTTAGCAATGAGCGTCTCATCGACGTCCTCACGAGCGCAATGGAACGAGTCCGTGCCGACAAATCGAACGAAGAGCTCGCACGCGTAATGGAAACGCAAGGCATCATTGGAAGAAGTCCAGCCATGATGGACGTCGCAGACAAAGTGCTGCGTTACGGCCGCACCGATCTGAACGTGCTTATCACGGGCGAAACCGGCACTGGCAAGAAGCTGGTTGCGCACGCACTGCATAGCGTCAGCAAACGCTCGAAGTATCAATTCATCACCGTCGACATTCCGAACATCCCGCGCGATCTCTTTCAGAGCGAACTATTTGGTCACGTGAAAGGGGCTTTCTCGGGGGCTATGGATAACAAACGTGGTCTGTTTCACCAGGCGCACAAAGGCACCTTATTCCTTGATGAAATTGGTGACATGCCGCTTGAGCTTCAGGCGAATCTTCTACTGCCTATGGAGCAGAAAGCTGTTCGTCGCGTTGGCTCAGTAGAAACGGAAGTGGTCGACTCGCGCTTCGTAAGTGCTACAGACCGCGACCTGTTGAAAGCGATGAGTGAGGGGCGCTTCCGCGAGCAGCTCTATCACCGTCTGCGCGAATGCGAAGTATACATCCCTTCGCTTAAAGAGCGCCTCGAAGACATCCCACTAATAGCCGAACACTATCTCGTTAAGCACAACCGCGAAATGAGTGATACAAAGAGCATCGCGTCAGCAGCTATCGAGTATCTACAGGAATACGAGTGGCCGGGCAACATTCGCGAACTCGCAAGTGTGCTACGTGTTGCGCTGCAGACGAACGCCAGCGATCAGCTCGAAATAACCGACCTGCATCGCGTCCTCCGACGCAGTGCAGCAGAGCGTGGCAAACCAGTGCCCGTTTCGTCTCCCGTTGTCCAAGACCACACCGCAGTTGCTTCTGCACCTACAGGGAATGACAAAACTCCAGCCGGCAATAACGGCTCAACATCAGCTGTAACCTCTAACGGTCAGGGTCAGGGTCACGACCTCTCTGAAGACCGATCCTTACGCGATGACTTGGCCATGGTCGATAAACTCAAGATCGAAAAGACTCTTGAGCGCACCAGTGGCAATGTCAGCAAAGCCGCAGCAATACTCGGCGTGAGTAGGGAAACCCTTCATAAT
>JBKJNB010000042.1:0-4259 GCA_046595995.1 Candidatus Kapaibacteriota bacterium | reverse complement strand
TTCGGTCGATGACAAGGGGTCCGTCGAAGGGTCTTTCGGAGCAATCAACAGCACTTCTGCGGCTCCGCCCGTTGGTTTAACCATGGGCACACGAGCACGAAACACCTTCGATGAGTTTACAACGAGTAGACTGTGTTCTGGTAGTAATGTGGGGAGGTCACTGAACGATCGATGCTCGATATCCGATTGCAGTTTCGCAACGAGCAGACGGCTGGACGAGCGCTCTGCCACTGGCCTGACCGCAATACGATCATTCGGCAGGATGTAGGTGTAATCTGCTGTGAGCAGCGGTGTCGAGGGTACGGGAGGCATCTGTCCTTAATTTTCAGCGATGTGCAACCTTTAGTGGACCCTGGCGTACCGCGGCCCCGATCAAAAAACAACCGATCTAACCTCATTCACGGAATCGTTTATGCAAGATACTCCTACCCCTGCTCCATATCCTCAGAATCCTGTACCACCACCGCCTTACTACCGTCCGCAACAGCGTCGCACGCGTTGGTGGATTCCGGTGTTAATTGTCGGGGTGATTCTCGTTGTGATTGTTGTGATGTTCGCCGGCTTTGTTGCCTTGGTAGTGAGTAGCATTAGTAGCGAGCCAGAAACCGTGAGCGTGAAGGACAACACCGTACTGATGCTCGATCTGTCGGGCGGCGTTCCCGAAAACAGTCCAGCCATGGCGTTCAACTTCGGAGGCGATAGCAAGTCTGGTCCGTCACTACTCGAGATGCTCATTGCAATCAGAAACGCGAAGACCGACGACAACATTAAAGGTATTTACTATCGCGCTGGTGGAGTTGGCATGGGTGCGGCCAAATTGACAGACATCCGTGAAGCACTACTAGATTTCAAAACCTCGAAAAAATTTGTCTACGCATTTATCGAAACCGGCAACAAGCAGCATTACTACATTGCTTCGGTTGCAGATTCGATCTTTATGCCAGAAGAAGGCATGATGGACTTCACTGCATACGGCGCCTCAGCTCCGTTTATGAAGGGCATGTTCAATAAAATTGGTGTTGACTGGTACGTAGAGCAGTTCGAAGAGTACAAATCGGCAGCGGAGAGCCTCACACGCGATAAGTGGAGCGAGCCTGCGAAGCAGGAAGTGCGTGAGATCGTTACGCAACGCGTAGACATGTTTGTAAACGCTGTCGCTACCTCTCGCAATATTCCTGCGTCAACCGTACGCGCAATACTCGATCGTGGCTTGTACACGGCTGATTCGTTGCATGGCAACAAGCTCGTCGATGGTTTCGCGCGCGAATCGGAGTTACGTGAACGCATCCATCGTCGCATGAATCCGACAGACACGGCCGCTAACCCGAAATTGCGCCTGCTTACAATGGGCCAATACAAAGATGCAGGCTCTAGATCATCGGATGCCGAAGTTGCAGACACGGACCACTCGATTGCAATTGTCTATGCAAGCGGTGCGATTCAGTCGGGCAAGAATGGCAGTCCGTTTAACTCCGACGGCATCTACGCTAAAAACCTCATAAAAGAACTTCGTAAAGCCCGCGACAACAAAGACGTAAAGGTCATCATTCTGCGCGTGGATAGTCCGGGTGGTTCTGCCATTGCTTCCGATGAAATCTGGTCTGAGATTCGCGAGATTCGGAAGATCAAGCCAGTCTATGCCTCAATGAGCGACGTTGCCGCTTCGGGTGGCTACTACATCGCCATGGCCTGTGACACCATTATCGCGCACCCAGCAACGATCACGGGTTCAATCGGTGTGATAATGGCAATACCGAATTTGACTGGCACGATGGGAAAAATTGGTGTGACAACCGATACCATATCAACGGGTCAGTCTTCGAACTTCATGAACCCCATGATGCCATTTAGAGAAGCAGACAAAGCAACGCTTCGTGCACTTGGTGGAGGTATCTACAGACGCTTTGTGCAAAAGGTCGCCGATTCGCGTAAGATGACGTTCGATGCCACGCGGGCGGTTGCGAAGGGTCGTGTGTGGACTGGGACTGCTGCAAAGCAAGCGGGACTTGTTGACATTAATGGTGGGCTCTTCGAAGCCATTGCTACTGCAAAACGACGCATGGGCATAAACGTAGACAAGCGCGTAAACATTCATGTGTATCCAGAAGAGATAGACAACATCAGCGCTCTGCTAACCATGTTTGGCCTCAAGGACGAAGATGAGGATGAAGGCAAGGCACACATTGACGTAAAGACGTTGCTAAGGTCTGTCGTTTCTGACAACACCGCCGTCGAGCAGATCTGGAACGCCATGCCGTTCGAGGCACAGGCGCAGGTCCGCCACGCCGCTCAGCTCACCAGCCTCGGCATGCGCGAGCACACGCTCGTAATGCTGCCAATGCTCCTCGACTAACACGCACCTCGCAACCAGCGGCGCGGCCCACTTCGGGCATGTGCCCAACCACATACAGTGTCACTTAAAGGCCGTTCACCCGAACGGCCTTTGTATTTTTGCTTACATGTCCCTAGAAACCTTCCCAAATCCGAACCCCGAGCGTCCGTACGTAATCACGCACATCAACCCCGAGTTCACATCGGTGTGTCCGAAAACGGGTCTCCCCGACTTTGCCACCGTAACGCTGCAGTACATTCCTGCTGCCATTTGTGTCGAACTCAAAGCCCTCAAGTATTACTACCTCGACTACAGGCAAAAAGGAATTTTCTACGAGGCCATTACCAACAAGATTCTCGACGACATGATTGCGGTCTGCGAACCTCAGTGGATGAAGGTTACAACAGAGTGGAGTGTTCGAGGTGGCATCCACAGCAAAATCGAAGCTGAGTATACGAAGCCCTGATGCTCAACGCATCGCACATTACCATGCTGCATCTCACATAATTAATGCTCACTAGTATCTCAAAGCAGTTTCGATGGGAAATGGGACATCGCCTTCCGTTTCACGACGGACTTTGTCGAAATATCCATGGTCATTCGTACGAGGCACACGTCATCCTAACCGGTGAACCCGATGCCCACGGGATGGTTATGGACTACTTCGATATGAAGACCCTTGTGCAGCCCCTTATCGATGAATGGGATCACTGCTTCTTGTGCGATGTATCGGATACGCTGATGCAAGGCTTCTTCGATGCAAATCCGATGAAGGTTGTGTATGTAGACGGTCCGACGACGGCAGAGAACATTGCCAGGCTGCTGTTGATGCGCGTTGTTCAGGAGTTGCCTAACGGACACGCCATTAACGCTGTTCGTATACGAGTTTACGAAACGGAAAAAACTTACGCCGAAGTGGAGCAGAGTTTATGAACGCGGTTTTGGAGCAGTGTTTATGAGTGTTCGCGTTCGTTTTGCGCCGTCGCCGACTGGTTTCCTGCACATTGGAAGCCTTCGCACAGCGCTGTATAACTACCTCTATGCAAAGCATGAAGGCGGTACGTGTATCCTTCGCATTGAAGACACCGACCGTACGCGACTGGTCGAAGGTGCGATTGAAGAGCAGATTGAATCGCTTCGTTGGGCAGGGGTCGTCTTCGACGAGGGTCCGCATGTCGGTGGCGCATTCGGTCCGTACATCCAGTCCGAACGCTTCGACCTTTACCGCACGTACGGTATGCAGCTTATCGACACGGGTCACGCATACTATGCATTCGACACTTCAGAAGACCTCGACGCCATGCGTCAGCGTCAGCAGGCCGCAGGCATTGCACCGAAGTACGATCGCTCGTCGATGCGTAACCAGTACACGTTAGGTGAAGAAGAAACGCGACGTCTGTTAAATGAGAACGCACAACACGTCATTCGGTTGAAGGTGCCGCTACAGACCGATGTGCGCTTTCACGATGAGGTGCGAGGTGACATGGTTATTAACGGACGTGAAATTGATGACCAGATCCTGTTGAAGAGCGATGGCTTCCCTACGTACCACCTCGCAAACGTGGTCGACGATCATCTCATGGAAATCACACACGTAATCCGTGGAGAGGAGTGGCTACCATCGACACCGAAGCACATTCTGTTATACGAAGCGTTTGGCTGGAAGGCACCATCGTTCTCACACTTGCCATTGTTACTAAATGCAGATCGCTCCAAAATGAGCAAGCGTCACGGCGATGTAATGGTTGCCGACTTCCGTAATAAAGGTTACTTCCCCGCTGCCCTCGTGAATTACGTTTCGTTGTGCGGGTGGAATCCGGGTAGCGATCGCGAAGTGTATTCGTTATCCGAACTCGTAGATGTGTTTCAGCTCGACCGCGTAAACAAAGCGGGTGCAATCTTCGACTATAAAAAGCTCGACTGGATG
>JBKJNB010000101.1:0-2851 GCA_046595995.1 Candidatus Kapaibacteriota bacterium | reverse complement strand
CGGTTCCCGTGAACTTCCTTATCAACAACGTTGCATCGTATGTTGGTGCTGCTAACTCGTTCCAAGCGACATGGCAATGGCCGTCGCCAGCAGGTGGTGTAACGCCAGGTGGTTTTGCAGGTGCAGCGAACGATCCAAACGTTCTTAATTCGGTTACGAACGAACAGTACACCGTAACCAACTGGACGGCGACGCCAACTATTGGATTTACGACGACGTTCAGAGTAACGGTTACTAACAACACAACGTTGTGCGGCCGCTTCAACGACTACACCGTAGTTGTTCAGCCACGCCCAGCTCCAGTCATCAGCGGTCCGACGTCGGCTTGTCAAGAGCCAACGGATCCAGGCATTCTACCAGCTCCAGCGGGCACGGTGTTTGTGAACCCTCGTTACACGTACTCGACGCCACTAGTCCCGGGCAACTTCTATAACTGGTCTATTACAGACGGTTACATCGTTGCTTACTCGACCAACAATGGCGTTACTTGGATTCAAACAGTCGCCTCGTCGACCATGCCTACCGGTTTCCCAATCATGAACGCTTCGGCAGTTCAGGTTGTATTCTTTGGCCCAACACCAGGCTCAGTGAAGGTTGCCGAAATCACGGGTGCGACATCGCCTCCTGGTTGCCAGACAACAACACCTGACTACGCTGTTGCGCTCGACCCGCTTACGCCTTACTTCTTGACTGACAACAACGCACCGAATCCAGTCTGCTTCAACGATGTCTTTAGCATCGATCAGAATGGTTCGACCGTTGGTCACTCATATCAACTTCAGATAAGCACAAACGGCGGTACAACGTTTGCGAACGTTACTGGCGCTACTCCGTCAGGTTCGCAAGCTGGTACGGGAGCTGCACTAACATGGACTGTACCAACTGGTTTGGGTACACAAGCAGTTGCTCCTGGCTTCTATGACTTCCGCTCTGTTGCGACATCGCCAATGGGCTGCTTCTCGTACACGGGTGACGTTACTATCGAAGTGGTTCCAAACCCAGATACAATTCCAATGTCGCCACTCACAGACACAATCTGTGACACGTCACCTGGAATTCCGTTCACAGTTGGACCAACAGTACAAGACTTTGTGTTCTATACTCTAGAGCGCGAAGGCCCTGCGAACGTTTGGACGAGCGAGGATACGTTCTTCTACTTCGGTGGTGCTCCTGCTACTGAAGTGCTTACAGACAACTCGAATCCTCCTGGTGCTGCGGCTCCAGCGGGCATCGTTTATAGGTACCGCGTAGTTGCTGTTGATCTGTTTACGAATTGCACGACAATCCTTGACACTGCGGTGATAACGATTGTTGATCCTTGCGTACCAATCATTGGTGCAGTTAACACACCTCCGGGATACAACGACGACGAAGTCTGTATCTACGGTGGATACGAAGAGCACCTTCGCACCTACAAGCTTGCAACGACACCATGCTTCATCAACACACCTGGCATCGTCCTTAACTGGTACACAGCGACACCTCCGGGCTCGCTCGTAACTGGTGCCGTTCGCTCACAAGGTGGCGATACAGCAGTTGTTGAGTGGTATACAACGGGTGGTACACAATACGGTTGGATCATTGCTGAAATCACGCTTCCAGCCGCATTCGGTGGTTGTGTTGCTTCAGACACGATGCAAGTTCGTGTTTACCCACTTCCAGTTCCAGTAATTGGAACCGGTCCTGCTGCAGTCTGCCAAAACCAACAAGACGTTCAGTATTCTGCAACGCTTCAAGTTGGTGACACATACAAGTGGGAAGTTGTTGGCGGCCTTATCGATCAGCCAGTTGGCGCGACCGGTGCAGGTACTACGCTTAGCCCTTCTACATTCACAGGTCTCAACGCGAATGTCATTCGCATTGACTGGCTAGACGTGGCAAACCCAACTGCAACGATTACGCTTACACAGACAACACCAGTTGGCTGCTTGGCCCGCATAACTCGCACGATCGTGGTGAATCCAACACCTACGCCGTCGATTAACGGTCCAGCCGCACCATGCGGTCTTGACGTTGTAACGTATACAACACAGAACAATGCTCCGAACAACTCCTATCAGTGGTCGGTTCAGTCCGGACCTGGTACGATCCAAAGCGGTGCGACAACCAACAGCATTCAGTTCCTAACTGGTGCAGCTGGTACTTCAACAGTAATTCGCGTAACGGAAACGATCATCGCGACGAACTGCTCGAAGTTCAACAACTTCACGATCAACCCAGTCCTTAAGCCAACACCTGTTATTACGCGTGTAACGCCAATGCCAGGCAATGTTGGTAACGCTTGTATCAACACTCCAATGACGTACTCGATTGCAACGGTCGCGGGTAACTCCAGACTGTGGTCGATCGTCGGCGGTACAATTACAAGCGCAACAAACGCTAACCCAGTTAGCGTAACCTGGAATGTACTAGGCACACAGTCGCTGACTGTTGCTGAATGGGTTAACACTGCACAGTGTACAACCACCGTAACACAACAGGTTGTTGTTGAGGCAATCCCATCGCCATCCATCACAGGTCCGGTCCTTGCTTGCGGTTCAACCTCGAGCAACTACTCAACACCTCTGGTAGCTGGTCATACATATCTATGGAGCCTGTCGAACGCTGCACACGGAAACTTCGTCGGTTCGACAACTTCGAACTCGTCGACAATTCTGTGGAACAACCCAACACCAGGCACCACGTTCGCTGCACAAGTCAACGTTGTTGAAACAGCAACACTGGCTGGTTGCTCGAACTCTGCTCTTCTTGGTGTAACGGTTCATCGCCAACCAACGGTACCTGTAATCACACGCACAACACCTGCTGGCAATGCCAACCAGGCTTGTACGAGTGACCAGATCAACTACGC
>JBKJNB010000057.1:0-12565 GCA_046595995.1 Candidatus Kapaibacteriota bacterium | reverse complement strand
TAAGTATCTGTCCACCCACCGGCACTGGCGTTAAATATCAGGCCGACGACCTTTTCTCGACGCCTCTAAACCAACCCGAAATCGATTTCGAAAACGAGGGCGGCGAGACGTACATCTGCGGGAACCCGCCGTACCTAGGTTCGACATGGCAGTCAGCAGAGCAGAAATCTGAACTCAAAGCCATTTTCGATGGCCGGACACAAAGTTGGAAATCACTCGACTACGTGGCCGGCTGGTTTATGAAGGCAGCGGATTATGGAACGAAAACAACTTCTGCGTCGGCTTTCGTTTCCACGAATTCGATTTGTCAAGGGCAACAGGTACCTATCCTCTGGCCGTTGATTTTTCGCACCGGTCACGAAATTCATTTCGCACACACGAGTTTCAAATGGAGCAACCTCGCCAGCCACAATGCCGGTGTAACAGTTGTTATCGTAGGGTTATCGAAGAATGCTGGAAAAGGAAGAAAGCTGTTTTCAATCGACGGCTATGAACAAGGAACGATCAAAGATGTAGAGAACATCAATGCTTACTTGGTGGCCGGCCCTCATGTGATTGTTGAGAAATTGTCGAAGCCATTAGCTGATGTCGTGCAAATGGACTTCGGAAGTAAGCCAGTCGACGCTGGCCAATTCTTTCTCACGCTTTCGGAAAGGAAAACGATGCTCGCTGAGGACATCAGAGCAAAACTGTTCATTCAGGAGTATTCGAATTCTGAAGAATTCATAAACGGTAAGTTGAGGTATTGCTTATGGATTGAGGATGATGGAGTGAACGTCGCAAGGCAGATAAGGGCAATCTCAATTCGTCTCGACAACGTTAATGCGATGCGGCTGGCCAGTACTAAGCATCAGACAAGACAGTCTGCGAACAGCCCGCACCGATTCGGTGAAATCCGTCACCGAGGGAGTAAATCCACTATTGTTGTTCCCCGAGTCAGTTCAGAGAATCGGCCCTTTCTACCCGTAGGCCTCGTGCAGGGCGGTACAGTAATCGGAGACCGTAACTTCGCTCTCTACGACGCTCCCCTCTGGAATCTTGCACTCATCGCTTCACGCCTTCATTGGGTTTGGATCGGTACAGTATGTGTGCGCTTGGAGATGCGGTTCTCCTACTCAAACACTCTCGGTTGGAATACCTTTCCCGTTCCGACACTAACCGAGCAAAACAAAGCCGACCTCACACGTTGCGCCGAAGACATACTGTTAGCACGCGAAGCGCACTTCCCTGCGACGATAGCCGATCTGTATGATCCAGAGAAAATGCCCGCGGACTTGCGCTCAGCGCATGAGCGTAATGATGAGACGTTGGAGCGTATCTATATCGGACGCCGATTTAAGAATGATACAGAGCGGTTAGAGAAGCTTTTTGAGCTCTATACGCAGATGACAGCCAAGCAGACTCCGAAGAAAACAGCGGCTAAGAGAACGTCGCTGAAGAAATCATCTGCACGAAAGCAGAAAGCTTCCGACGCATGAGCGATCTAATCCTATATACTTCGGAGGATGGTAAAACGCGGCTCGATCTTCGTGTCGACGCTGGGACCGTCTGGCTCTCGCAACTCGAAATCGCAGAGTTGTTCCAGACGACCAAACAGAACGCATCTCTTCACGCGAAGAACATTTTTGACGACGGGGAATTAGCGGCAGATTCAGTTGTCAAGGATTCCTTGACAACTGCGGCGGATGGCAAGGCCTACCTCACCAAGCTCTACAATCTCGATCTAATTCTTGCCATCGGCTACCGTGTACGTTCTCCCCGAGGGGTGCAGTTTCGGCAATGGGCAAGTCGAAACCTGAAAGAGTACATCGTTAAGGGTTTTCTGATGGACGATGAGCGTCTGAAGAACCCGGGCGGATGGGACCACTTCGATGAGCTTCTGGCACGCATCCGTGAGATAAGATCCTCGGAAAAGCGGTTTTACCAGAAGGTGCGTGATCTATTTGCACTCAGCTCGGACTATAAAGTCAGAGAAAATGAGACCCATACATTCTTTGCCGAAGTACAGAACAAACTTCTTTACGCTGTATGTGGGTTCACGGCGGCAGAGTTAGTCGTGAAACGTGCGGAGTCGGGTAAGCCAAACATGGCCCTCACCCATTTTAGTGGTTCGCGCGTTCGGAAGCAGGATGTGATTGTTGCGAAGAACTATTTGACTGCCGACGAAATTGACACACTGAACCGCCTTGTGGTGATCTTTCTTGAGCAGGCAGAACTACGAGTGAAGCAACAACAGGATTTAACGCTAACCTTTTGGCGTGATCATGTGGACGGTATGCTGGCTTTCAATCAGCAAAAGGTTTTGAAGGACGCGGGCTCCGTAAGCCACGATGAAATGGTGCGCATCGCCCACTTGCGGTACGAAGCCTTTTACCAAAACCGCGTCGAGTCGGAAGCCCGAGAGGCTGATGCGGCAGATATCCGAGAAATCGAGCAACTGGAAAAGAAACTCAAAGCAAAACCATGAACCCATCTCCTATCAGTATTCCCTCGGTCTCGGTTACCTACGCGCACGATGGCAGCTCCACTCGTGCGAATGTTATGGGTATGCGCCCCATGCAGGAGCGTTGCTACCAAAAACGCGGCGAGCAGTATCTGCTCATTAAGTCGCCGCCTGCTTCGGGGAAGAGCCGGGCGCTTATGTACATAGCGCTGGACAAGCTGAAAAATCAAAAGATAAAACAAGTTATAATCGTGGTGCCCGAGCGATCGATAGGCGCCAGCTTTTACGATGCACCGCTCTCCCAGTATGGTTTCTGGGAGGATTGGAAGGTCGAGCCGAAGTGGAATCTGTGTGATGCGTCCGGTACGGACGGAGGTAAGGTCGAGGCGGTGAAGCGATTCCTAGATAGCGACGACAAGATTCTAGTGTGCACACATGCGAGTTTTCGTTTTGTCGTCGAGAAGTATGGCATCGAAGTGTTCGACGACCGACTTATCGCCGTCGACGAGTTTCATCATGTGTCGGCCAACCCCGATAACAAACTAGGCGAGCATGTTAGACAGTTTATGGCTCGCGACAAGGTGCACATCGTTGCCATGACGGGCTCGTATTTCCGCGGTGATGCAGAGGCAGTGTTACACCCCGAGGACGAGGCCAAATTTGACACGGCTACCTACACATACTACGAGCAACTCAACGGCTATCAGTATCTAAAGCAGCTCGACATAGGCTACTACTTTTATACTGGTAGTTACACCGATGAAATACTGAAAGTGCTGCGGCCAGAAGAGAAGACGATACTGCATATACCGAATGTTAATTCGCGCGAGAGTACGAAGGACAAAATCCGCGAGGTAGAACACATCCTCGAGGAGTTAGGCGAGTGGCAAGGCAGCGATCCTGTAACGGGATTCCAGTTAGTGAAAACTGCCTCGGGAAGAGTCCTAAAAATTGCCGATCTGGTCGATGATGATGCAGCAAAACGTGAGACTGTTTCGGCAGCGCTAAGAGACCCTTCACAAAGGGAAAACAGAGAGCATGTAGACATTATCATTGCACTCGGTATGGCCAAGGAGGGGTTCGATTGGATATGGTGCGAGCACGCGCTAACAGTCGGCTATCGGTCGAGTCTTACAGAGATCATCCAGATTATTGGCCGGGCAACGCGCGATGCGCCTGGTAAGGTCCGTACACGATTTACAAATCTCATCGCCGAACCCGACGCCTCGGAAGAGACCGTCACCGAAGCCGTGAACGACACGCTTAAAGCAATCGCCGCCAGCTTGTTAATGGAGCAGGTTCTTGCACCGCGCTTCGAGTTTAAACCCAAGCACCCGAATAATGAAGCGACACTAGGTTTTGATTACGGTCCCGACGGCTACCTCCCCGGAAAAACAAACGTCGGGGTGAACCCAACAACCGGACAAATTCAACTGGAAATCAGAGGTCTTGCAGTGCCCAGGAGTCCAGAGGCCGCGCGCATTTGTCAGGAAGATCTGAATGAGCTGATTGCGTCGTTTATGCAGGACAAGCACACCGTCGGACGTGGCCTTTTTGACGCGGAACTCGTGCCCGAGGAATTGACACAGGTCCGTATGGGTAAAATCGTAAAAGAGACCTACCCTCAATTAGCCGACGAGGACGCAGAGGCTGTAAGGCAGCACGCAATTACAGCACTGAATGTTGTTCAGCAGGCAAAGAAGGCCTCGTTGGAAGGGGTCACAGAAGGGTCTCCCAACATGGTGCTGATACAAGGTGTGCGCAAGTTCGCCCTGAGCGTCACCGAGCTCGACATCGACCTTATCGATCGCATAAACCCGTTTGGCGAAGCGTACGCTATACTGGCGAAGTCGATGAGTGAAGAACGTCTCAGGCAAGTCGCAGATGTCATCGCAGCCCGTCGTACGAATCTCACACCGGAGGAAGCTCAGGCGCTTGCCTATCGAGCCTTGCGCTTTAAGGATGAACGCGGACGCCTGCCGTCGTTAACATCGCAGGATGCATGGGAGAAGAAAATGGCCGAAGGCGCTGTTGCATTTGTGCGATTTAAAGACGAGGGTCGGTATGACAGAAAGTAACCTCGACGACCTACGATCGGCATTGGATGACTATACGCAGCCAACAAAAGCGCAGGGTACATCCGTACGCGAACAGCGCATTATTGCGGGCTTCGAAGAAATCGAACGCTTCGTCGAGGGGCACGGGAGGCTGCCGCAGCATGGGGAACAGAACGACATTTTCGAGCGGCTGTATGCGGTGAGACTCGATCGTTTGCGCGTGTTAGAAGAATGCAGAATTGCTCTCAAGAACCGCGACCCACGTGGATTGCTGACGGCGGGCTCTGAATTTCACACTGGCATCGTTAGCGATAACGCGCAATCGTATCATCTTGGACCATCTGCTGACGCCTCGTTTAGCAATGATGCCTCGTTTAGCAATGACGCCTCGTTTGGTAATGACGCCTCGCTTAACAATGACGAATTGCTTGCTGCTCTTCGCGAAGGATCTGGCGTCAACGATATCCTCGATCTCAAACATGTCCGATCGCGAGAGGAAATTCGTGCTGAGGAAGAGGTAGCGCAACGGAAAACCTGCAAGGACTTCGACGTATTTGCGCCAGTCTTTAAAAGTGTGCAGGAAGACTTGACTTCCGGAGAGCGCACGACTGTGAAGTACAAAGACAATGCTGATGTTAAAAAAGGCGACTTATTTATCCTAGACGGACAAAAAGCGTTAGTGGCTGAGATGGGAGAGGAATTTGTAGGCGATCACGGACGTCCCGACCGACGCCTTAGAGTCGTCTACGACAACCGTACCGAGAGCGACCTGTTGTTGCGATCACTTCAACGCGCATTGAATAAAGACAAATCCAGTCGCCGAATCACAAGACCCGAAATGGGTCCGTTGTTTTCTGACCAAGCAGACCCCGATGACCTAGCCACGGGCTACGTCTATGTTCTCAGGAGCAACTCAGAAGATCCGTTTGTTGTAGAGCACAGACTTGTCCTGCATAAAATCGGCGTCACAGGTGGAGACGTTAAAGCACGCATTGCTAACGCCAAACTCGACCCAACATACTTGTTGGCAGACGTAGAAATTGTCGCGACGTTCAAACTGTCCAACATCAACCGGAAACGCCTCGAGGCTTTGCTTCACCGGTTCTTTGCAAGCGCACGACTAGACCTTGAACTAATAGATCGCTTTGGTTTCGCTGTCGTTCCGAAGGAATGGTTTCTAGTACCATTCCAGGTCATCGAGACCTCTATACAGATGCTGCAAGACGGATCGATCACCAACTTCCGCTACGATCTGGAGACCGCGCAGATTGTGCCGCATAGTACGATCGACTAATATAATTGCCTGATGCACCGACGATCTACTTTATAGAGCGTTCGCTAGAGATCGTTGAATAAAATCGCGCTTACGTACTCTTTTGATACAGCGAAGTCCCGTGACATCGTATACGCATAGTTGAGCTAGCTCTTCTGTACCGAAATCCAGATATACCGGCGCCTTCGCCTCTAACCACGTCTTTGTAGGCCGGACCCAATCATACTGATGATGTCCACGAAACGACTTGAGTATTTCGCTCTCGATCTCGTCAAAGCCATGAATCCATACCATTCTACTTCTCGCGGGTGGGGTACTGTCGCATTCCGATAACCTGTAAAACATTCCACAGGTGCCACCTTCGTGGCCTCTTTTGGCTTTGTACCACCGGAGGTCCCTGGCGATCTCAGCTTCCGGGTCGGGAAGTGGATGGTAAATCTCGAAATTCTTCTGAAACCTCTTTGCATCTACAACCCAGACAAGGTTGCCGTAAAAAACTTCACGAGCTGACCTTTCATCATCTGTGATCGCTGAATGCTGAAACTCCAGTACAGTGGTGCAGCACTCTGGGTCCGCACTTTGCGATCATCGACTGTGCGCACTGTGGGCAGTGTCCTACACCTTTTTGGAACGGTTCGACCAATTGGTTTTCGATTAAGGCGAATTGCATTTGTGCAGATAAAAATGGTAGGGTACGGTTGATAATCGCAGATCTATACGCGCAATTGCGAGCTACCGCATTTGGATTTACAAATGGTCGAGCAATCGTTCGTCGTCGCAGTTGGTTTTACAAATATTCGCATAATCGTTCGTCGTCGCGGTTGGATTAAGGAATATGTTCGAACAATCGCGAGTTGTGGCTTCGCGAGCGATTGCGAGGACGTGTTCCTTAATCCAATGAACTTCGCGAACTATTGCGAGGACGTATTTGCAAATCCAATGGGCTTCGCGAGCGATTGCGAGAACGTGTCTGAAAATCCAATGGGCTTCGCGAGCGATTGTGAGAACGTGTCTGAAAATCCGTTGTGAAACGCGAGCAAGCGCGACAGACCCCTACACTGAAATCCAGAATCGCTTTTTCGGAAGTCCGTCCGCAATCTCAATGGTGCTTTCATACACACCACCGTTGTTTACAATTGTTTTTTCTGATGCCGCGTTGCCATCGTCGCACGTTACGAGCAGACGTCCGATAGACTTCGCCGCGTTCATCTCAAGCAATCGGCGCAGCATTTCGGTGGCCAGGCCCATGCGCCGATACGACGGACGCACAATGTATCCGATGTGGCCACCCCAGCGCGCTAGAAAATCGTTCAGTTCGTGACGTAATGAAATGCGTCCAACCAACTCATCACCAATAACAGCCCAAAAACAAGAGTCACGAACAAAACCCACGGGCGGTACCGTTTCCCTAAGCAGTAGAGTTTGTACATACCCTTCGAAATCTGACTCTGGTATGTTTGCCGGCGCTTTCGAGCCTAGGTACAGCCATGCAGCACGTTCGACGTCAGATGTCATCTCTTCATACGCAGCCAGATACGACTCGCGAAACCGCACATGGGGCGGAACAAGTTGCATGCCTGTAGGCATTAGAGACTCTTCAATCACTGAGAAACCCAATCATGATTAACATCGCCATCATCGTCGGCAGTACACGCCCCGGACGCAAAGCAGATAGTGTTGCGAAATGGGTGTACGAACTTGCAATCACGCGTACTGACGCAACCTACGAGATCGTCGACATTGCCGATTATGATCTTCCGCTACTCGACGAGCCAATACCACCTTCACAGGGCAAGTACAGTAAAGAGCACACAAAAAAGTGGTCAGCAAAAATCGACGCTTTCGACGCTTTCGTATTCGTGACACCCGAATACAACCATAGCACGTCGGGTGCGCTGAAGAATGCCATCGACTTTCTTTATCGTGAATGGAATAACAAAGCCGCAGGCTTCGTCAGCTATGGAAGTACTGGAGGTACTCGCGCTGTCGAACACTTGCGGCTCATCATGGCCGAAGTTCAAGTAGCAGATGTACGAACACAGGTTGTGCTCTCGTTACGCACCGACTTCGAAAACTACACGACATTTAAACCGGCAGACGTGCACGAAAAGTCCGTGCACGTCATGCTCGATCAGCTCGCTGCGTGGGGCACAGCCCTTAAGGGACTTCGATCGTCGGTCGCTTAAGGGGCTTCGAAATCATTGAACGATGAAGCGCGAAGTAAATACTTCGTTGTCCACTCTCACAACCAGCGTGTACGCGCCGGTTACAAGCTGGGAACCATATTCATCTCGAACGCTCCATGGTATCGACATAGACGCAGTAACCATTGCCTTGTCAATTGTTGCCACTTTGCGACCCATGACGTCATAGACTTCGATGAAGGCGTACTGCCCGAACAGGTTCTGCGGCAGCGATATACGCACAGTTGCGTGCGACGTCACGGGGTTCGGACTGATTGAAACCTGCGCGACCTCGAGCGGAAGTGGTTCGTCGGAGAAACCTGTCGCAGAATTCGGATCGTCGGGATCAGCGTACAATGCAGTATACTTTGTTAGAATGTTGAACTTGATGCTCAAGTCGATTATTGCATTTATCAATTCCTGCTTTTCGCCGACAAGGGCAATCTCTCCGAGCAATGCATCAACCTTTGCACGCGCCCAAAGCCGAGCTACTGCACGGTTGCTTGTAGCTGGGTCGCCGAAACGGACGTCTTTCGTTAGTGCAAACGGAGACCCTTGGAGGTTTCCTGTCAGAGTAACCGGAAACATGCCACCTACTTCGTATTTGCCGAATTGCATAATTCTCTCACCGAGAGAGATTACCGGCAACACCGCAGGCATGACTTCCTTCGTTAGAAGTCCGCCATACGCCATTGCCGCCGAAGTAATCCGCGGCATCGACATCCTGTCGACGTGGTCGCGAATAACGATGCGAATAGAATCGCCGTCTTCGATCTGTGTATTGAACCCGTTGGCATTCGCAGCGAGCTGCTCAAGCAAGCTGTAGGTCTTTGTGCCGAGACCTATAGTGAAGAGGCGAACTCCCTGCGTGTTCCACTTCTTAGCGGAGTCGACAATTACGCCAGTGCGAATCTCTCCCCATGTTGGCTCCTCACCATCCGTCAGGAACACACACGTGCTCTGTTTTCCAGGTACATACTGTTGAGTGAGTGACGCCTTTAGCGCAGAATAAAAATCGGTGAGTCCGAGGGCGCTCAACGATCGCACAAAAACTCTCGCACTTGCAATGTTCTCTGCCGTAGCCGGCACGACAGAGGGTTGGAACGTACGCACGTTGGTGCTAAAAGCCACAATGTTGAAATGGTCGCCCGCGACAAGGTTGTCAAGGAACGCATCCAGCGACTCACGCAGCTGTTCAATGCGCTGCCCTTCCATGCTTGACGATACATCTGCAGTAATAACAATGTTTATGGGTTCACGGACGAGTTCCGAATTCGGCGTAATCACCCACGTGGCAAAGAAAGGGTCCGTACCAAACGAATCGGCAACCACGGGCTCATACGTAAGGGTATTCATCTCAACACTAGAGTACAACGCCTTCAGCTCGAGAGTGTAGTCCTTAAGCGGTGTGTACTTCTCGTCGCCAAACGTCACCCGCACTTCATTCGCACTCACAACCGTTATCCGGTTCGCTGTTGCATCGGCATATGCCGGAGTAAGGGTCTCTGTAATAGGGGTCTGCGACTTCGCGGTAATTGAAACAGAAACACGATTGAGCGGAAGCGGCGACAGGCCTGTAGTCTTAAGGATGTGTTTGTAGGAAAGTTTACCAAGTGTGTACGGCAGAATTTCTGTGTACGTAATCTTAAAGCGCACATCCGACCTTGCATTGATGGGTCCGATGTTCAGCTTAAACATATTGTCGCCCAATTCCTGCAGAAGCGCCGGATCGAGCACCCGTCGAATCTTTGCGTCATACGCAGCCTGTGCCTCTTTCTTCTCGCGCACGCTTGCCACGTACCACTTTCCATTGAACTCGTATCGCATGTCGGTTATGATAGCTCCGGGCGGCAGTGGAAACATGAACGTCGACTCTACCTGCTCGTTTAACGAGTTGTAGACCGTCTGCTCTACAAGCGTCGTAGCGACATGATCCTGAATCTCGACTTTTGCATCATACGTCTTGATGTGCATAGCCTGGTAATTTGCTGTGCTCCGCAGCGGACGCACAAAAAGAGCACCAACACTAAAGGCAGGCAAGCACATTGCCAGTGTGGTAAGAGAGAGTAAGACTAAGCGACATAACATGGTTTCGACTCCTGACTGTATGGATGAACTTCAATCGGAAGCCAACCTACAGGCATTGAGCATGCAGAGTATCTATACAGAATCTTAGCATCGCTCACCGACTCGAGCTCAGTGGTGAATCACTCCGAAAGAGAACGAATACCGCGTACGAACTCTCGCACTCTTAACTAACCTTTTTGCAATCGCTGGCAGATTATGAACGAGTGCTTTGGCAGAATTTTAGACTGTCACTTTTGCTCCGTTGTACGGGGGTAACTTCCCCGGTGTATTTACTCAGAGATTTCAACACTTGGCACGATCAGACGATCACGGCCTTCCAGTTCTATTACTAAAAATGTTGGTCCATTGCCCGAAGAGTGGATCGCCGCCTTGAGTGCACCAGAGACGTTCGGAAAAGCACTCGCAGGAATGTTTGTTAGTAGTCGGCCAGTGTACGAATACACGAGAACGCGCGAGAACGGTAGATCGAGCACGTCGAGGTATGAACGATGCGCTGTCTGGTAATCGTGCTGGACTGAGGAGGGGTCTTGGACGGTTCCTTCTAGCCGGGTATCCGCACCACCGACAGCCAATAACTTTTTAGGACTGGTAAATTTCATTCCCTTTAGAAGTGTTGTTACGGGCACTGGCACTTTCGATTCTTGCCAAACATCGCCTCTGGTCGTAGAGTACATGAAAACATTACCCTGCCATGCAATCATGTTGTCGTCTGCTCCGACGGAAAACCCACCTATTAGGCCGGGAGCCAATAGCAGATTAGGGTTGGACGCCCGCTTGTTCCAGGTGCTTCCGTGATCGTCGGACGTACTAACTATTGCAACTTGATTGGAGGTTGACATCAAGACGAGCCGACCCGTTGACGTAACCTTTAGGTATTTGATGGTTCCTTCGAAGTCTTCTGATGCCCTTTCCCATGACCTGTCGAAACCAAGCCGACGATACAGTCCGTTCATGTATGCGTATTGATAGCCATCCGCTTGAACCAACCAGTAGGGCGGATACTCGCTCGAATCAAAATCTAAACGGTGAAAGGTAGCACCCCAATCTTTCGAATAGTACGGCCAGGTCTGTCCAGAGAGATAAATGTTGCGGTCTTCGTCTAAGAATACATTCTCTGCATACCGCTTTGCATCCGGTGAAATGACGGTGTCCCAACTTAGTCCGTTATCCGACGATAAGAATAGGACAAATCGCTTTCTTTCCGAGATTGGGTTTCCATCAAATTTTGAACTGTCAGCCAGAATACAGATGTAAGAGCCAGTCATGGCAAAGGAATGGGGCACGATTCCGATGCTTGGCGTAGTAAACAGCACCATGCTCGACGTGTCTATTTTGCTTCGTCGCACTAACTGAATTCTCGGATAGTGAACTAAGACAAAAGTTGATAAACTATCATAGGAAACATCAACGTACGATCGCGAAAGGTTGGATTTCGGTTTTCCGAAACCGAACAACCGAAAATATGGACCTATGATACTATCGATTGACGCACTAGTTGTGGCCCCATAATCACCTACGCCCACGAAATATTTATTGTTCACTGCGATAGCATAGGTGCTGCCACCTCCACCTTTACCAGTACCAGCATCCATCCACGTAGCTCCACCATCAGTTGAATAGACGTGGTAACCGTCAGGTTCAGGAAGTGATGTTGCAAAGACAATCGAGTCGGATACAAGCGCATCAAAGAAACGGAACCCTAGCAAGCCCCCTACCCGTAGTGTATCCACCCGCTTATCGGGTCTTAACAGGGCTAGGAAGGTATCGTGAACAGCAGTCAACGTGCCGTTGTGGAATCGAAGGCGCGTAACGCCAGGGCTACCAGATAGACGCGGTATTGCGCTCCAGCTTTCGCCGGCATCGGGACTGCAATACACACTACCACTCTCATATGCGGCGTATACTGTATCGCCGTTTCCAATGACCACACCGACGCACGAAGAATCCGTGATGGAAACGAACGTAGCTTCATGGTGAGGTTTACCGAAGAGTCCATTACGGGACGCAATGAACGTGCGCTCGCTCGACACTGCAACTTGGTGAATATCGCCAACCAATAGCGTAGCGATTGTCCATGTTTTACCAGTATCAACCGATACCGCGAACGTACCGCTATCCCCGCCTGCTACCATCATCGGAAGTACCGATCCGGGAGGCGTAAACGCGATACTCTTCAAATTTGGCTGGTACTGATTACCAGCGACTGCCAAGGATGCTTCGCCAACCCTGCCTCGTACGATACTGCCTTTCGTACCGACTGCGACATAACTGTCGTCGACTACGATCACGTCCACCAAATCACACCGAATCGGATCGTAGTTGAGATCAGACCATGTCACCTGCTGCGCATACGTCGCAGTGCAGTACAGGAAGCATAGGCATAGAGCTAAAAAATTACCCTTGGCGTTGCGCATTCGATTTTCTCCTTGAATTAACTAGTTGCTACAGGAGACGAGAAGTCCCCGCAAGACGGTACCATCCGCGTCGACCAACTGGACAAGTACGACATGATCCGTTGTCA
>JBKJNB010000026.1:0-13133 GCA_046595995.1 Candidatus Kapaibacteriota bacterium | reverse complement strand
CGGGATTGACGTTTGCTTCGGGGACTTCGACCCCTATCCTCGGCCCCTTGTCAACCCAGGAAGGTACCGCCTCCGTTTGCGACCCCGTCACAGGTGGGTTTCTGTTTACGACGGACGGAAAGACAATCTTCGATCGAAATCTATCGCCGATGCCAAATGGTATGGGGCTAGCAGGGGGCTGGTCGAGCACGCAGAGTGCGCTCATTGTGCCGAAGCCTCGCGACTCTGCGAAATACTATGTGTTTACAGCAGGCGACCTCAGTAATGGCGCGTTAAACAATCCTGGGCTTCGCTATTCTATCGTCGATCTGTCGCTGAACGGTGGTGCAGGTGACGTAACGTCAACCAAGAATGTAGAGCTGCTAGCAGACTGCGCAGAAAAACTCAGCGCCACGCAGCATTGCGATGGTGAGTCGTGGTGGGTGGTTGCACACGACAGGCAGCTACCTCGATTTTACATGTACAAAGTGACCCCTCGAGGTATCGAATCTGTTGTGATTAGCAATGTCGGAATGCAATACGCCAATCCCGACACTCAACTGCCCGGCGGAAACTATGGATTGGGGATGGTAAAGTTTTCGGCATCGGGCCGACGTGTTGCCATAACAAACCCGCATTCTAAACTATGTGAAGTATTCAGCGTTGACTTGCGCACCGGAAGAATTAGCGAGCCTCGCCTTGTTGATACTGCTAGGGCGTTTTACGGACTTTCGTTTTCGCCGAGCGAGGACATTCTGTATGTAACTACGTGGAGTGAGTTGTTGCAGTACAATCTGCGGGTCGACCCCCTTGTTGAGAGCAGAGAGATTATTGGTGACATGCGATCGCACGATGGTACTTTTTTGTGCGGCGGTATACAGCGGGGTCCGGATGGCATCGTGTACGTCGCAGACGGTACCGGCCTTCGACGCATTCCGTTCCCTGATGTGCTTGGTGCAGCGTGCGGTTTCGATAGTGTGAGTACGCTCGTGCTGCGCGCGCCCACGACTGCGCTCGTTGGCAGTCCTAACGTCATAGACGGACAGTACCTTCCGTCACCGATTGCAAACTGTCCGCGTGCCGATTTCACATGCGATACCGTTGTGTGCTCGGGATCAGTATTGAATTTTATAAACTATTCTAGTGCTAATTCTACCATGTGGACGTGGCATTTTTCCGCGGGTGTGCCAAGGATATACGTTGGTCGAACCCCGCCCGCCATCTACTTTGTAACACCCGGAATGTCGCAAGCGCTGCTCATTGCCAGTAACAACGACGGCTCTGACACGATGGTGGTTGTAATTCGAACGGTTGCACTGCCGGCGATAAACGCAGGCACAGATGTCAGCTTCTGTTCAAACGGTCAGGGACAGTTGCGCGCATCAGGTGGCGTGCGTTACGCATGGGTACCCGGTGCGGAAGTGAGCGACGCTACCATTGCCAATCCCACTATCACAGCAACACGTACCACAACGTATATCGTAACTGGTTGGGACGCGGACGGATGTATGAACATGGACACCGTTGTTGCACAGTACCTTGAGCCAGCACCATTAATTATGAACAACGTACAGAGTTATGTATCACAGCGTGCCGAGTTCGTCGTGCAGCACGTGCCGGGCACCTTCGATAGTGCTGATGTTGCTGTGCGCTACAGCGGCTCGTGCATGACGGACGTTGTCGTTACGGTCGGAGAAGAGTTGGCAAGGGGCTCGATGCCCGATGGACGCAAATTCCTTCGCATGAGGCTTAGAAAACGGCAAGCCGATAACATTGTCGCCACCGTTGTCGGTACTGCGATGCTCTACCCTGTGCAGTATGATAACCTTGAGTGTGTTGTCGAGTCATCGTACGGATGTAGAGAAGTTTCAAGCACAGAAGCGACACTGGAGTTTCGCGGATGCGCGCTGAACCTGAGGAACATTAGGCTGAATGCTAACGCCATGGTACGTCGCACGATCTACGCCTTAGACGGACGTATCGTGCAGTCTGATGAAGTGCAATACGATCGTTGGGAAGAACAGCCCACGATGCTTCCGACCGTACCAACAGGGCTGTACATCGAATTGCTGAGCCTCGAAGGGTCAGTGCTAAACCAGCGTCTATTCGTTCGTGGATTTTAGTGATACTCGTGTGTCTGAGTGCTGCTCGAGTTTGAATGACGCTCGTGGGTTTGAATTTGCTGCACGGTGCCACAAAACAAAAAAGCCGCATCACATTGTGATACGGCTTTCGATGAGCCGACTAACAGACTTGAACTGTTGACCTGCTGATTACAAATCAGCTGCTCTACCAGCTGAGCTAAGTCGGCGGGCCACAAAGATAGCTTGCGTAGCAAGCAAACCACAAATGCTTGTGTAAAAAATTGCTGGTGTCCGGCTAAAAAAGCTCCGGGAACAGTCCCTCTTCAATCATCTCGCACCAGATGTGTCCGATAAGGATGTGCGATTCCTGAATGCGTGCCGTTACCGGCGATGGCACAATTACCGCGGCTGTGCAGAGGTTTAGCAGTGTTCCGCCTGTGCCGCCGAGGAGACCGATTGTTTTCATTCCTAGGGCGTTAGCGGCGTTCACGGCTTCGACTACGTTGCGCGACGTACCGCTTGTTGAAAGGGCCACGAGGACGTCGCCTTCGGAGCCGAAGGCCTCGACCTGTCGTGCAAAGACTTGGTCGAAGCCATAGTCGTTGCCACACGCCGTAAGTGCCGATGTGTCTACAGTTAGTGCTAGTGCGGCAATGGCTCGCCGTTCGACGTGCCCCCTGAAACGAATAACAAGTTCTGCGGCAATGTGCTGACTGTCGGCTGCGCTGCCACCATTACCGCAGAGCATAATTAGACGTTCGGCGCGCGCAGCACTAGTCATCAGTTCGCCACAACGCTGAATGTCGGAAGCGCAGTGTTCGGCGAGATGAAGCTTTGTTGAAACAGATTCGCCAATGATGGAGCGAATTCGTTCTGAATCGAAGGGTGTTGCCATGATGCAATCTATGCTGTAGGAATGATCTGCGAAGGGGCTAGGGACGGGGCTAGGTCTTTGCTACCGACGGACGTAGCTGTGATGCAACAACGCCACCGATGACAAGTGCGCCGCCAACAATGGCGAGCGAAGACGGCACTTCGCCAATCATCACGGCAACCCAGATGGGGTTTAGCAATGGCTCGAGCGTTGTGAACAGCACGGCCTGAATTGCCGTTACATTCACGAGTGCCTTCGTGTAAAGGATGTACGACACACCGAGCTGAAACACACCCATGCCGAGGAGAGCGCCTATCACACCAGGTGTAACGGCATAACCCTCGATGAACGGTAGGCATATCAGCGCCGCAAGCACGTTGCCGAAGAGAATCGACTCACCTGTAGACACCCCACGTTGTGCTCGAATAAACAATGCAACACCGGCGAATGCCATGCCGCTCAGAACGGCAATGCCGTTGCCCACAATACTATCAAACGCAACCTTCTCGAGAAAGAATACGCTCATGCCGCACATCACAACAATCACAGCCATCCAATCGGTCGTACGTAATCGCTCGCCAGTGATAGCTACACTCAGAAGCGACACCCAGATTGGTGCCGTGTACTGCAGCAGAATTGCGTTCGCGGCAGTCGTCATCTTCGTTGCAACGACGAACAGCACGACTGTCGCCGCGTACGAAATAATCGCGCCGATCTGCATCGCGCTCCACGTGGGCTGCGGTTTGCGTATCCACGCAAGCAGCACCAGTGCGGCAATGGCGCTGCGCGCGCCAGCAATGGTAAGGGGCGAAAGGGGCAACCATTTGATGAACACTCCGCCGGTACTCCATAGCACCGCTGCAATCACAAGCAGCATTGCACTCTGATTACGTGGCGTCATCGATCGAATGTCGATTCGATCGTGATGTCGGTTTCCTGCGTCGTCTTGAGCCCCTTGCCTCGCGAGTCTACGCGGACTCGCGAGCGCACCTTACTGGCAGAGGCGGGGTAGCGCGCGTCGATGGGCACTGTCACTGTAATGTCGTACGCGTTTGTATGCGTTGGTGATTGCTTGTTGCTGACTCTGGACTTCTGACGCACTGCGGCTATGACCGTCGCCGAGGGTTTGCCTTTAACGACGTCGACTGAGACGAAGCGCACTTTGCCTGTGAGGCCCTTTATTGGCATGCTCTTGGGGCTGTCGGACATCGCTGCTGCAAAAGCTCGAAGATTAACGGTCCACGAGTCACCAATGCGCACCGGCTTCGAAGGATTGAGTATCGCTCCAGTCGTGGTGCCGCCTTCGGACCGTACCGCGAGGCGTAGAAGTTCTTCGATTTCAGTTGTGGGCTTTGTGCCATTGACGAGAAATGTCGGGGATGGGCCATCGAATGTCGCACCGATAACGGCACCGGTTGGCAACACGTCTATTCTAGCATTGTTTACAAAGCGATGGAAGTAACGCACCGTTAGCGTCTTTGCGTACTCCTCGCCGGTTTCTGTTACAGATGTCACATCAACGAGAGCTTGCAGACGTACGCTGTCTGCATATGTCGAGTCTATAGATGGGCGACCCTTAACGTCGTAAGCAAGGCGCATACGATAGCTAGCGCTAGTCGTGAGGAGATATCTGTCGCTAACCTTGATCTTGCGACCGAAAGACAACGTAATGCGCGTTGTGCTGTCGGACTGCGCCGCGCAGAGACAGGCACAGACGAGAAAGGCGACAATTGCGAACGACTTAATCAATATCCGATCTCCACGCCACCGAACACTGCAGTAACGTCAAGGAGAAGGAGGGGGCCTTTGACAGTGTTGTTAGGCATTCGTGTGGTTTTATCCTCGATGCCACCGAAAATTGGTGTGCCCTGCACAACAACCTGCCAATGCGGAGGTACGCGTACTTCTATGCCACCAAAAACGGCTGTTACCGAGAGCATTGCGTTTGCTGAATCGATCTCAGCATCACGCAAGTCGATTTCGATACCGCCAAACACTGCTGTCAATTCGCCACCAGCGAAGTTGCGCGATGAAACGCGTAGTTCTTGTCCGCTGAATATTGCTGTGCGGTCTACTCTGGCGCCACCTACGTTTTGTGATGTTCCGCCGAAGTATGCATCACCGCCACTCGTGACTCCGACTTTTTTTTTATGTCCGCGATTGATCAATATCGATATGCCGGCGAGAATCAGCACTGAAGGCCAGAAGGCGCTCCAGAAGCCGCCTGGAAGCATACCCAATTCTCGCGCCTGAAGTAGAGCGCCTGCAAGGAAAAGCATGCTCGACCAAAACCACTGGCGACGTCCGGTCGCGAGCTGTGCAATGGCTACAATCATGAGAATGCTTGGCCACCACGTACCGAAGAAATCGCCAAACTCGTAAAGGCCAAAGGCGTTCAGAAGAAGGGCAAGTCCGAAGGCAACGAGGAGGAATCCAATCAGATATCGACCGCCGAGGCCAGACCTGTTCTTGAATTCCACGTGGTACGTCGTCTTGTTCGGGGTAGGGTCGTTGTCCATGTTCATCTTACTTGTGAATGAATTCGCGCACGGTTACGACCACTTCTCGGATTTGTTCTGGTTTCAACTCAGGAAAAATAGGCAGGGCAAGTACCGTTTCCGCAAGTGCATTGGAAACAGGGAAGTCACCGTCATTGGGCCTCATCGATGCGTAGCAGGCCTGACGATGGAAGGGCACGGGATAATAGATCTCCGAGCCTATGCCGCGCGACTGAAGAAAGGCGCGCAATTCGTCACGGTTCTCCACACGAATGGTGTACTGGTTGAAGATGTGGTGGTCGGTAGCGCCTGAGGCCTCATACAACGGACGTGGTAGGAGGACGCGGTTGTCGTTGCCGAATGCTGTGATTCCCGTTGCTTCGCTCAGGCCTTCCTGGATAAACAGGTCTGTGTACATCGCGGCATTTACTCGACGTGCCTCGTGCCAATGCGGCAGGTGGGGGAGTTTTACGCGAAGGACGGCTGCCTGTAGAGCATCGAGGCGGAAATTGCCTCCGATGAAGGCGTGATAGTAACGCGGCTCCATGCCGTGATTGCGCAATTGCTTCAGATGTATGGCCAGCGCATCGTCGTTTGTAGTGATGAGGCCAGCATCGCCATACGCACCGAGATTCTTGGTCGGATAAAACGAGAAACATCCCATGAGTCCCATGCTGCCAACGCGGCGTCTGTTCTGCCACTGCGTCCCAATTGCCTGCGCCGCATCTTCGATGATCGGAATTCCCGTCTCGACACTAATGGCCATTAGGGCATCCATGTCCGCCGACTGACCAAACAAATGCACGGGCACGATTGCCTTTGTGCGTGGTGTGATCGCAAGCCGTACAAGAGCGGCGTCGATGTTGAATGAAACGGGGTCGACATCAACGAACACCGGCGTTGCGCCGAGACGCGACACACATCCTGCCGTTGCGAAAAAAGAGAACGTCGGAACGATTACTTCATCGCCTGGGCCAAGGCCTAACGCCATAAATGCCATGACGAGAGCATCGGTACCGCTCGAAACGCCAATAGCATGTCTGACCTGCAGGTACTCAGCAAGCTCAGCTTCAAGCGCATCGACTTCCGGCCCGAGGATGCATATCTGCGATGCTGCAACACGCAGCAGCGCAGCGTCGATGTCAGTCTTCAGCGTCTGATACTGTAATTTGAGGTCGAGCAACGGAACAGGCATACATGTCGTCGATTAGTGAACAAGAGACCGCAAAACTAGGCAGAACGTCCCGACGCCAGTGGCTAACAGCTATTGCCGGTATGGTCGGTTTTGGCATTGGCGTCACGGCCCTCGCGCGATACATGCGCCCAGATACACCTGTGTACTCGCGTACGATCAACCTCGGCAACATCGATGTGTTACTCAAAAGAGGCACGCAGCGCACGATGAACGCCGCGGACAATCCGCTCGTTGTGGTGCGGCCTGCAGACGCAGCACCCTATGCCATGCTTATGCAATGCACACACGCGGGCTGTCCGCTTACTCTACAGAACAACAAAATTCTCTGCGGCTGTCATGGTGGTGTTTTTGACATAACCGGACGTCCCGAATCTGGGCCCCCTAAAAAGCCCCTTGCCCGCATTCCGTTGTGGGTCAGCGATGACTCTGTCTTCGTGCGCATAACCGGAAAGCACAGAACGTGAGCCTTTCACTAACCAGGACGGCTCGTATTGCATCAAACTTGACAAGCGCAACGCAAATTGTATCGCAGATTATAATAGTTCTTATAATCGTTCAGGCAGTCACAGGCATGTTGCTTTCGCTGCATTACGTTCCAGATGCCGGCGCCGCCGAGGTACTCGGTCAGCCCGCTACAATTGTCCACGCCCAGCAAACCATTGTAAGGGGCCAGCCTAAGGGGCTTGATGTCAGTACTCCGAGTCTACCGACAGACACACTCGCAATTGCAGGAGAGTACGCACTGGTTCCGGCGGACACGAACGACGTGGTACCAAGTGTTGCTGCGTCTAGTGTCAGCCTTACAATCGAACATCACGTGGCGGGTGGCAGCGTGGTTAGGTCGATCCATTATGCAAACACATCGCTATTAATTCTCGTCCTGTTGATTCTGTTCGTGTTGCTTGTTATAAGACGCGCATGGTTAACCGAGGGCACCGTGTGGATGGTGGTGATAGTCGGTGTCGTTCTACTCTTAGCGGCTGCTTTCACAGGTCGTTTGCTGCCAGACGATGTCTACTCGAACGTTTCATCGTCGATTGTGCGGCATGAACTCGCAGAGTTTCCGCTTGGCTCTTCGCTGGTGACAATGCTGGGCCTCGACGCATCGGGATCATCGAGACTGTCTGTACCATTTGCCATCCATACGCTCTTTATACCTGTTGTTCTTGCCGTGGGTGTTTGCCTGCTGTGGCGCCGGCTAGGTAGTCCGACGCTCAGAACCGTGGTCCACTGCGCGATTATTCTTGTATTCACGACCTTTCTGACGATGCCGTATTACCCCGTGCAAGACGTACGTGGCAGCGTGCAGCAAATGGTGACTGTTACGCCGTGGTGGCCGTTTGTTGTCCCCAGCGCCCTCGTGTCATGGCTCGGTTCCGAGCTGGCCGGATACCTGACGATGGCTGCATTCCTTGCGCTTGTGACACTCCCAGTATATTTGCGGTCTTCCCAACGCAATACGTAATCACAACAACACTCAAAGGACCGTCATGTTAGTCGGAGTTCCTAAAGAAATCAAACCAAGCGAAAAGCGAATTGCACTGACCCCAGGTGGAGTTGAAACGCTGCGTCATCACGGACATGATGTAATTGTAGAGACGAACGCCGGCGTTGGCAGCGGCTTCAGCAATGAGATGTACGAGAAGGCCGGCGCGCGCATCATCCCGACGGCTGCCGAGGTGTTTGGTCAGGCCGATATGATTATGAAGGTAAAGGAGCCGATCGCACCGGAGTATCCTCTCATTCGTAAGGGTCAGACTCTCTTCACGTACTTTCACTTTGCAGCTGCACGCGAACTAACGCAGGCAATGGTGGCCAGTGGCGCCACGTGTATAGCATACGAAACCGTGCAGAAGAGCGACGGTTCATTGCCTTTGCTTATCCCGATGTCAGAGGTTGCAGGTCGTATGGCGCCACAAGAAGGCGCGAAGTACTTGGAACATCCGATGGGTGGACGTGGTGTGTTGCTCGGCGGAGTGCCAGGCACTAAGCCTGCCAATGTAATTGTATTAGGTGGTGGCATTGTTGGCACGAATGCGGCAAAGATTGCTGCTGGCTTCGGTGCCCGTGTTACCATCTTCGATAACAATCTTTATCGTCTGCGCTACCTTGATGACGTCATGGCTAAAAACGTCTCCACCGAGATGTCTACCATGAGCAACATTCGTGAAGCTGTAAAAGACGCAGATCTTGTAATCGGTGCGGTACTTATTGCAGGCGCAAAAGCACCACATCTTGTTACTCGTGATATGCTGTCGACAATGCGACCCGGTTCGGTAATTGTAGATGTATCGGTCGACCAAGGCGGATGTGTAGAAACGTGTAAGCCAACGACACATGATAACCCAACGTATGTGGTTGACGGTGTCGTGCACTATGGGGTTGCCAACATGCCCGGGGCAGTACCGTACACCTCGACGATTGCACTTACGAACGCAACACTGCCATACGCGGTTCAGTTGGCAAATCTTGGCTGGAAGGCCGCATGCAAACAGAATCACGAACTGGCGCTTGGCGTGAATGTGGCAGAAGGTAACATTGTTTATGAAGCTGTTGCCGAAGCATTCGGTATGACGTATACTCCACTGGCGCTCTAACTCACGCGGTCTACCACCGCCGTATTAAGCATAAGTAAATCATGACCTATCCCGATGTTGTTAATCGACACCGAGCAACGCTCGATGCCGCAATCAAAGCGAACCGCGATCGTAATTTCCACGCTCATTGGCCCGAAGCACCAAGTGGTAAGATCTATGGTGAAACAGCAAATGCGGACGGCGAAGCTGCTTTTAAAGCGCAGATGAACAGTGCCTATACTGGTCTAGTGCAAAAGGCAACAGATGGTCAGGTAGGCGAAGAAGTCTCTCCTTACGGCTTCACACCAGGCATAACGTACCCTCGCGACTTGCCCGAGACGCTAGCAGCACGTGCACAAAAAGCACAACACGATTGGCAGCGACTGCAACCAATAGAGCGCGCGGCTATCCTGATTGAAGCTCTCGAGCGAGGCTCAAAGAACTTTTTCGAGATCGCTTATGCAACGATGCACACTACGGGTCAGGGGTTTGTGATGGGATTTCAGGCGTCGGGTCCGCACGCTTTCGATCGTGCCCTCGAAGCCATCGCCATGGGTTATGATGCACAGACGTCATTTGCCAACAACGTACGTTGGACGAAGCCCATGGGCAAGATGAGTGTTACAATCGACAAGACGTATCGCATTATTCCCAAAGGCACGAACCTCGTAATCGGCTGCTCGACATTTCCAGTGTGGAACAGTGTTCCTGGGTTGTTCGCCGGACTTGTCACAGGCAACAGCGTTATCGTAAAGCCGCACCCTGGAGCAATCTACCCGATTGCGATCGTTCTTGCATCGCTACAGCATACCTTTCAGGATCTCGGACTCGACCCGCATCTTGCGCAACTTGCTGCTGATACTGCCGAGGATCCTGTAGCACTCGAGCTCGTGCGTCATCCATCGATCCGCGTAATCGACTACACTGGCGGTCCCGCCTTCGGCGCGACTGTCGAGAAGGAAGGGGCATTAGGGGGCAAAACTGTACTGTCTGAAAAAGCGGGCGTGAATTGTGTGATTCTCGAGAGCACTTCTGACCTGGAGAAAACGCTAGACAACATTGCGTTCTCGCTATGTCTATACAGTGGCCAAATGTGCACAGCACCACAGAACATCTTTATGCCAGAGAATGGCGTAAGCGTTAAAGGCGAGTTGGTTTCTGTGGATGATGTAGTTTCTCAACTCCGCGCCAAGATCGACGGCATTGTCCTAAATGAGAAGATCGGCCCCGGTACGCTCGGCGCGCTGCAGAACGCGCGAATACTAGATGGTGTTAAGGAAGCCGAATCGTCGGGACTCCATGTCGTGCGTGCGAGCACACCGTTGCAACATCCCGGGTTCGAAGAAGCTCGCGCTGTAACGCCGTTGATACTCAAGACAGACCCATCGCGGGACGATGTGTTCGGACGCGAATGGTTCGGTCCGATATCATTCATCGTCACAACCAAGAGTTTTGACGAAGCGCTGAAGATTGTTGAAAACAGTATCCGCAGGCACGGAGCATTAACAGCGCTTGTCTACACGACAGACCCTGAAAAAATCAAGCATGCCGAAGACGTGCTTACATCAGCTGGTGCGCCGGTTGCGTTCAACTTCGACAGTCACGTTTGGGTGAATCAATCGGCGGCGTTTTCCGATTTCCACGGCGGAGGTCGTACGCCCGCGGGCAACGCAACGTTTACCGATTGGTCGTTCGTTTCAGTGCGCTTTAACGTTGTAGGTATTCGCCACCAAGCGTAATACGGCGTGCACCGAAGAGCATCGAATTATGCGCGTAACGCTTGCTCGATATCGTCGATAAGATCTTCGACGTCTTCGATACCGACACTTAGTCGAACAAGTCCGTCTGTTATCCCAAGACGCTGACGTTGCTCAACGGGAATGCTGCCATGTGTCATCGACACTGGGTGACACACGAGGGACTCTACGCCACCGAGTGATTCTGCAAGCGTAAAAATCTTCAGTGCCTTTGTAACGGCCAGGGCCTTCTCGCGCGAGCCAAGCTCAATCGAAATCATTCCACTAAAGCCAGACATCTGCGAAGCGGCAAGAGCGTGCTGCGGATGCGATGGTAAACCTGGATAGAATATGCGTTGCACACTTGGATGGTGTTCCAAATGTTCAGCGATGCGTTGCGCATTCTGGGCGTGGCGTTCCATGCGGATGTGCAACGTTTTTACCGACCGCAGGAGCAGCCAACATTCAAGCGGTCCGGGCACTGCACCAACGGCATTCTGTATGAAGCCCAATTGTGTGGCCACGTCATCGTGACGCGTTACTACCACCCCATGAATAAGATCGCTATGTCCGCCTAGATACTTCGTTGCGCTATGCATAACGATATCTGCGCCTAATGTTAAGGGGCGCTGGAAAAAGGGGCTAGCAAAGGTGTTGTCAACAACCAGCAACGCGCCCCCTGCGTGCGTGGCGTCAGCCACGGCGCGCAGATCCGTAATGGTCATCATTGGATTCGTTGGTGTTTCGGTAAACACCATGCGCGTAGCGGGCGTCATTGCCGCCGTAACGTTTGCAACGTCGCGCATATCGACAAAAGAGAACGACAGGCCATAGCGTTCGAGCACCTTCGTGGCAAGTCGATATGTACCACCATACATATCCTCGGCCATGATAACGTGGTCACCGCTTGAGAGCAAACGCATGATGCTGTCGGTGGCAGCGAGGCCACTTGCAAACGCAAATGCAGCAGTACCTTCTTCGAGTGCGGCGATGCACTCTTGCCACCGCGAACGTGTCGGATTCGCCGTACGTGCGTATTCGTAGCCCTTGTTCTTACCGATTTCTTCTTGGGCGTACGTCGAGGTCTGATATAGAGGAACCGTGACGGAGCCAGTTAGCTCGTCTGGTTGCTGTCCGACGTGGATGGCTTTAGTGCTGAACTTCACGCAGAATTAGCGCGAGAGGTAGAATTTTTCGGCGCGACGAAATCCGCTGCCTTGAGCGATACAAATGTAAACGCCCTCGGGAAGGTCGTTGATTGGCACTGTATAATCGTGCGGACCGCGCGACGCGTAGCCGCGATACACATCGTGTACCTTCTTGCCAAGCATGTTGTAGATGCCCACGTCCACGGTCTGCTCGTCCTCGGCAAGTTCGAGGCGAACCGCAAAGACATCAGAGGTAATCCGTACGTAGACAATGCGACTCTCCTTTTGACCGGAGTCAGCACCGTTCTGTGTCCGTTGGGTTTTGCCAGCAGTGGTTGGCGCCTTCGATCCACGGGCCTCAGCAGCAAGAGTAGCTTCTACTGCACCGGAATACGGAGCACTGTACTTTATAACGGCAGCCGCGCGGCGATCCTTGGCTGCGGTGGGCTTGCCAGACAACACTTTCTTGCTCTTATCAGCCAAAGCAGTTCCAGCAGCCGCCAACAGCATAACAACGACAACCAGACACGACAAAACGAGTCTTGTGGTGCGAGGGTGGTCTATAGGGGTAGAAACTAGATACATGGCAGGACAAATGTAACGAAACCAAGACAAACTTTGTGCCGAAACGCAGAACGGCGACCCAAAGTAGGATCGCCGTTCTAGACAGTGACTGTGCTTGCGGGGTTACATTATTCGACGATAACCAGGCGCTGGGTGCGTACGAAGTCGAGAGTACGCATGCGCAGGAAGTACGCACCGCTTGGAAGGCCTGCCGTGGGCGCACTAAGGGTGTATTCGCCGTCTTCGATCTTACTGTCAACGAGCAGACGGAGGACTTCGCCCTGAGCGTCTACAAGGTCGATCGTTGTGTGAGCGCTAATGCCAACACTGAAGTCGAAGGACAGTGTACCGTCGCTAACTGGGTTCGGAGCTACAGGAGCCATGGCCGTCTGGCTACCCGATATGCTCACAACACGACGAACTAGCGCGCAGTTGAAGATCGCGGTTGAGTCGCCGGATGTTGTGATGACGACGCATGC
>JBKJNB010000006.1:0-59833 GCA_046595995.1 Candidatus Kapaibacteriota bacterium | reverse complement strand
GTCTCTCGCATGCTACAAGAAGGCGTGCGTGATCGCGGTCTGTCGGTCTTCGGTGATGGCACGTCGCATGCTGTCACGCCAGTCGTCATTGCAAACGCAAATACAGTTCGTCAGCTTCTTCTTCAGCGGCACGCAATCGTCGTCGCCGACGGACAAGACCACTTGGCTGGAACAATGGTCCGCATCGGCACCTGCGGATCCATCACCCGTCGAGACATATTAGAATTGTTTAACGCTATCGACGACGTACTCCACCTCACAACACCGTAGTGCACACCATGATTCCGACACGCATCGTCGTCGCTACATCCAACGCGCACAAAGTCGAGGAACTCCAGCAGCTCGTCCAACATCTTGGCATCCAGAGCACGCTCCTGCCTTGGAGTGATGTTGCTGTGCCGTTTGACATCGACGAAACCGGACACACCTTCGAAGAAAATGCATACATCAAGGCCATCGCGGTGTACGAGCAGACGGGCCTTCCGGTAATTGCCGACGACAGCGGACTCGAAGTCGATGTTCTCGCGGGCGCACCAGGCGTACGCAGTGCGCGATATGCCGGCGAGGATGCAACGGACGAAGACAATCGTCGAAAACTTCTGGTCGCTCTGACAAATAAAAATGCTGTCACTCTCGCAGATGCAAAGCCCCATGCCGCAGGCAGCCCTCTATTACATGGTCCTCGAAGTGCTGCATTTCGTTGTGTGTTGTGTTATACCGACGGACATCGAACAGTCTTTGGCGAAGGGTCTGTGAAGGGGCACATTACCGATGCTGAGCGTGGCGATAGCGGCTTTGGTTACGATGCATTATTCGTCCCTGAAAACAAGTCGTCCACGTTTGCCGAAATGACGTCGGCAGAGAAACACGCAATAAGCCATCGCGCGCGTGCCTTCGACAACCTCATGCACAACATGCAATCGTCAACATGCGATGAGTTGCCACAGACGATGTTTCTGATTCAAGCTGCGATTGCGGCAGCGACGAACAACGAGGCGTTACTACGATCGGCAGCGCGACGTGTGATAGTATCGCGCGAGGATGGCCTTCGTCTTTACGAAGCAGTGCTTCAAACGTATTTGTTTGCGGGATATCCGGCGGGCTTAGATGGACTCGTGATCGTCGCCGAAGAAATCAAGTCCATACAAGGCACATCGCTGACACTTGACGTCGAAGCATTCGATGTTGAAGCCTTCCGCGAACGCGGAACGGCGCTTTGTAGAATGATTTATGGTAACGTCTTTGATAAACTCATGACAAAGCTCGAAGAAGTCTCACCCGACCTGCGTGAATGGATGATCGTAGAAGGATACGGTAAGACATTGTCGCGTAAAGGGTTAGACATCGTTACACGGGAGATGTGCATCGTTGGGGTTTTAGCGGCGACAGGACGAACAGCACAACTGTATTCCCATGTACGTGGCGCAATTCTTGCAGGTGCTTCTGTAGAAGATCTCGCATTGTGCGTCGATGTGGTTACCGAATGTGTTTCGGCACGTCACGCAGATAGTATTCGAACGATAATGGAGTCTGTCTCGACATGAGGTCCGTCCTCTTCATAACATTCTTTATAACATCAACGCTGTGCATCTTACTCGATGCCTCGGCACAAGTGCGTCCCGACAAAGTTGTTGCAGGTGATAGTGTCCGTCGCGTCGCACGCCATCAGGCATTGCGTGAGCTGCACACCGATATCGACGGACTTGTCGAAGCGCCTGAGTGGAACGGCGCGAGCGTTGGTATAAGCGTTATTGCATTGGAGACTGGTGAGATCGTGTACCAGCACGATGCGGACAAATACTTTACACCTGCATCTACGCAGAAGTTGTTCACGACTGCAGCGGCACTAAGTCTGTTGGGTCCGAACTACCAGATGCGCACCGCATTGTACCTCGACGGAAAAATCAAACTCAACGGCGAATTCGAAGGCAACATTATTGTGCGTGGTGGCGGAGATCCGTCGTGGAGCCGGTCGTTCGGACGTGCACCCGAAACACAGCTTGATACCTGGGCCGACGTACTCGACTCGCTAGGCATTCAGAGTATCAAGGGCACGATTATTGGCGACGACGATGTGTTCGACGATGAGGAATACGCACCAGGCTGGTCGTGGGACGACTTCGTGTACGCGTACGCTGCGCAGGTAAGCGGACTGGGCATCAATGACAATGCCGTGCATCTCAACGTCTTGCCACTCTCAGGGCTGCTTGACGTGCCTTCTGTTCGCGTTGTACCACCTACGGACTACGTCCGCGTAATCGCAGCCCTCCGCACGGTCGACAGCTCCGGTGTTACGTCGGTCGAGCCTCGCCGCGACTTCCGCTCAAACACGATCGATCTCGGTGGCACCATCTCAACAAAGACGCCATTTGATACGCTTCGCTCGCACGTAAGCGTCGAGAATCCGACCATGTTTTTTCTTAGTCAGTTCAAAGACGCCCTCATACGCAAAGGCATTCGTTTTCGCGGTGCAAGCGTCGACGTCGACGACTGGAACGACCCACTCGATTACGATCGTTACAAGATCGTCGCCGAAGTGACATCGCCACCACTCTCGCAACTCATCTCCGTTATCAACCACCAAAGTCACAACCTTGGTGCAGAGATGGTTCTAAAAACACTCGGACACGACGTAAATGGGGAAGGGTCTTTCGAAAAGGGGGCTGAAGTCATACGTCAGTGGACGCAACAAGCGGGCATCGCTTCAAACGATCTCACCATCGTCGATGGCTCTGGACTCTCGCGACTGAATCTCTGCACACCACGCCATCTCGCAGCGCTCTTAAGCGCAATGCATCGTGGTCCCTTCTTCGCCCCTTTCGCAGCATCACTCGCAGCACCAGGTGAAGTGGGCACGCTACGACGTAGACTTGTTGGCACGCGCGCCGAGAAAGTTGTCCGCGCGAAAACCGGCTCCATGAACAACGTCTCAACCCTAGCGGGCTACGTCACCACACGCGATGGCGAACCATTCGCAGTTGCAATCATGCTGGGCAACGTCGTCGTGCCTCCTGCGATGGCCCAGAACCTGCAGGACCTTGTGTGTATGAGGCTAGCGAGCTTCTCGAGAAAGCCATAGTCGTTACGGCTTCTTCTTCAGAAACACCGAGTGTCGGATTACCGAGGCCGAGCCGAAGACGCCGATGCCGCCTTCGATGCTGTTGGAGTTGAAGTTGTACGACGAGCGGCTGCCGAAGCCGACTTGTTTGAACCACTTTACGAAGTTTACGTCGCCGCCGTAGATGACGAGTTCGCTGCGACCGTACCATTTAAAGAAGCGCCATACGGTGGGGATAGAGGTGGTTTGTGCGAGTGCGTAACGTGCACGTTCGCCATTCAATCGTGTACCTTGGTCGAACTCGTCCTCGCGAATTCTTGAGTTGAGTTCGTCTGTTGGTGGGGTTAGGTATATGCCGTAGTTCGTCGTGTCGCGGTTGATGATACCGGGGACGTATTCCTGACCCGGTGCGACGGGTGTCCACGTAACAAATAGCGAGTCGTAGAGCTCAGTTTCTTTGTCCTTGCCTGGATACACAAGTGTATCTCTCGGTGGAATAACGAATGCAAAGGCGATCGGCGTTGTTGTTACACCAGTTATGGAGTTGCCGTCGGCAGTCATCCGCAATGTGTACGTTGTCTGCGGTTCGACGAGATAGGTGGTGTCCATTGCGCGATAGGACCCGCCGGTAGAATCGTCAACAAACTCGCACGGTATCGATGTGCTACCCGTTTCGATTACTACAGTGGCGTTCTTAATCGAGGCACTGGACAATTCAAACGTGTCCGTCAGCGATTGTGAGCGATGCACACGAATATCATTGATGGGCTGACCGACAAACAGAATTGCGGTTACAACGATTTGAGGGGTGTAGTCGTCGGTTGGTACGGGGTCTTCACAACCTGCGAGAACAACGCCAATAACCATGCCGAACACAAGTAGTAGACGATGGAGTTGAGTGTGTTTCATGATGTTAGAATTTTAACTCAAACGAAATCGTGGGTAGGATTGGAAGCAAGCGGACATCGGTTACGGTGGGCACTTCTTTCGACGTGTTGTAGAAGCGGAACCAGATATCACGCCGTGAATAGACGTTGTATACGTCGAGCATAATCATGAAGGGGAAATCGAAGAGCGTTGTTTTGTAATTGACGTTCAGGTTTAGTTGGTGCGATGGAGGCAGGCGAAGGCCCCAGCGCTGGGATGGCACGGTAACGATGATGCCATTATCCCAATCGGGCATGTTGCCGTTGAACTGAGACGTTGCACCCGTGTACGACTGACCCGACTGGAAGACGAACGAGGCTCCGAGGTCCCAGCGGTCGTTGAGATTGTACAACGCCGTGACTTTGAAATCGTGACGTCTGTCGTACTTGGGTCTGAATTCATTTCCGCGATTGACGCTGTCGAATCGGGCATTCACCCATCCGAGTGCATACCCAATCCATCCAGTAAGTCGACCTGTGCTTTTTTGCAGAAAGATTTCAGCGCCGTACGCTTCACCATTACCCACATAAAAGATGTCTGTAACGCTGCGCGCTCTCGTTGCCGATGGTTTCAATTCGTTGATGTTGTTAAGCACTTTGTAATACACATCAAGATTAAGAGTAATGTCGTCAAACGGTTTGGTTTCGACAGCAAAAATGAAGTGCTGTGCACGTCCAGCCGGCACAGTCGTGTCGGTGGGCAACCACGTGTCGAAAAACGAAAAATCTGGCGCTGCGGCCAGGCGCAGATACTGGTGGAAAATGCCCCACGCGGCTTTAATGGCAACGCCATCAAATAACTGATACCGAAGGGCCAAGCGTGGATCGACGGTCATCGTTTCACTTAACGACCAATAGTTGCCGCGCAGACCAACCTGCATCGAGAGTAAGTCTGTGGCCTGCCAATTCATCTGGGTGAATGCACTATGAATGTTGTCCCAGATATCGAGCTTGTACACAGCATCGGCCTGATTCGCACCGGCGTCGCTTCGTCCACTAAAGTTTTGGTTGTAGGTGAAGTTGTAGAGTGTGCCTTCATATCCGGTTTTTACAGTAATAGCATCGGTGGCGAACCACTCAAACTCGGTCTTCAGACTGTAGTCGAAAATGCTGTTTGCAATACCGAACTCGAAGCCCGAGTTGTTGCCATCAAAGCCGTTCTGATAACGGCTTCCGCTTACCGTCATCACACCAAAGAGATCGTCCCCGAAAATGTGTTGCCAACGCAGAGCCCCCGCGCGGTTACCAATGCCGATGTTGAAGAGCAAGCCTGTCTGTTCTAGTGACAACGCATCATTCGTAAAGAAGCCACTCAAAGAGATCTTATCGTTTTCGCCGAAGTTCTGTGTGAGCTTGGCATTGATGTCGTAGAAGTTGAAGTTCGGAAATGGCGATGCAGGGTCTTCAGGTATAAGGCCGAGTACGAGGTCGAGGTAGGTGCGGCGGGCGCCGATGAACCAGGAGCCGTCGCCTAACGGACCCTGCACGGATGCACGCGATGAGATGAGGCCCAGGCCTATCAGGCCTTCGACATGATCTCTGTTGCCATCCTTCTGCGTGATGTTCAGCACAGCAGACAACCGTCCGCCAAACTCCGCCGGAAAGCCCCCTTTTATCAACTCGACATCTTTTACCGCGTCACTGTTAAACGCCGAGATAAAGCCGAACAAGTGCGTGGGGTTGTACACCGTCATGCCGTCGAGTAACACAAGGTTCTGATCGGGCGATCCGCCACGAATGTAGAGTCCACTCGAAATCTGCGACGAAGTAAGAACACCCGGCAACATCTGAAGTGCACGAAAGATGTCGGCTTCGCCACCAATGCGCATTGCCTGAATCTGCTGCATCGGAATGTTTACCTGCGAGATGCTTATCTGACGTTTGTCCTCTTCACGTCCAGCCGTCACCGCAATCTCCTGCGCCTCGATACTTGCCTCCGTCATTTGCACACGCAGTTTTAGCGATCCACCCTCGACAACTGTAACGGTTAATTCCTTGCGCAGGTAACCAAGACTTGAAATCCGCAGCACTTGAGTACCGACGGGCACACGTGATAATGAGAAGTATCCACTTTTGTTTGTGTAGGCGCCAAGCTTCGTGCCCTTAATGGTAATCGTTGCACCAACCAACGTTTCTTTCGTTACCGAATCTTCGATGACCCCAGAAATAACACCACTTGGTTGCTGCGGCAAAGGGGCAGAAGGGGTCTCCGGATTCGCGTTAGCGGCCTCAATGTTCGCGTTAGCGGCCAGTATATCTGATGCAGCGAGGAGGAGAAATAGGACAAGAGAAAGGAGTCGCAAAACCGAAGGCATAGAAGAGTCCGAAAGGGAGATTGAAAAGCGAGCGCAGGAACGTGTGTACACACATTTTGTTGCTCGCAATGAGTTAGGCCGCGTGTTTCATAGTTTTGCACCTATGGCCATCTACATTACGAGCGATTGTATCAACTGCGGAGCATGTGAACCGGAGTGTCCGAACACAGCCATATACGAAGCAGGAGCCGAATGGGATCTCGCAGGTGCGAAACATGCGGACAGTATTTCTCCGGGCAATTTCGGACGTGAATTCTGGACCCCTGATTTCTACTACATCGTTCCGGACAAGTGCACAGAATGCAAGGGATTCCATGACGAGCCGCAGTGTGCCGCGGTGTGTCCGGTTGACTGTTGTCTCCCCGACCCTCTGAATGTTGAGACTGAAGAGCAGCTCCTTCGCAAGAAGGACATGCTAGACGCTATTGACTTGTCGCGCTTGCGCAGCTAATGGGTTATGTACTGACAATCGCATCGAAGCAGTTCATCGCGCATGTACGCTGAGATTCACGTCGAACGCGGACGTATCCGCGCTGTGCTTCCCTGCACCACAGGCAGCATTATTCGGACGGAAACCGATTCGTTCGAATACCCGGGCGGACATATTCTTCCGGGCTTCGTAGACAACCATGCACATATCGTGGGTCTGGGCGCTCGCCTAACAAGTGTGTCGTTGCACGACGCAACTTCGCTCGAAGAATGTCTCGAGCGCATAGCAAATGCACCTGTCGTCGAAGGACGCTGGCTTCGTGCCATGGGCTGGAATCAGGAACACTGGTCAACTCCCGAGTACCCGTTAAACAGCGCACTCGATGGCTTGCATAGCAGTGTACCCATCGTTGCAACACGTGTCGACGGACACGCAATGTGGGTGAACCAGGCGGCAATGCTTGCTGCAGGCATTGACCAGCGCGATGAGGTGCTTGTCGATGCTGAAATGGACCCCGTGTGGAAGGCCATGCCCGTTGCATCAGACGAAGAAATAAAGGCGAACATTAGCGCAGCATGTAATGCTTGCCTCCGCGAAGGCATTACGGAAGTTCACGACATGGATGTAGCCACAAGCTGGCTTGAACCTATGCGTGAGTTAGCTGAGGCCGGACAACTTCCGATACGACTGCAGAGCTTTGTGCGTGCGCAGCATAACGAGTGGCACGAGCACGGTGTGTTGCCCATGGGCGGCGAGTTCCTGCGCATTTGTGGTGTGAAGATGTTTGCTGACGGGGCTTTAGGATCGCATGGGGCTCTTTTGCTCTCGCCTTACTCCGACCGTCAGTCTACCACCGGCATTTGCATGCTTACCGCTCAACAAATGATTGATCGCATTCGGCTCGCTTTTGATGCAGGTTGGTGGTCGGTCGCAATTCATGCAATCGGCGATGCTGCAGTGCGGAATGTGCTCGATGCATATGCCGAGGTGCGATCGTGGGAGGACGGACATGACGTGCTCTTGCGTATCGAACACGCGCAACATGTACACCCAGACGATGTGCAAAGGTTTGCGGAGTTGAACATTGTTGCTTGTGTGCAGCCTACACACTGCATGAGCGATGCAACAATGGCTGAACGCAGGCTCGGAGAGGAACGACTTGCTTGGTCTTACCGCTGGCGATCGTTGCTTGATGCTGGTGTGACAATTGGAGCAGGTTCTGACTTCCCTATCGAGCCCCCTTCGCCCCTTACCGGCATCGAAGCCTTTGTGCGTCGCATACCAACGGGTCATGCAGGCGCATGGCAACCGCAGGAACGTATTACGCGCGCGGAGGCACTCGATGCGTTCACGAGAGCCGCACACGCGACGGCAGAGATGGATTTTAGACGAGGTCAGCTTGTAGCTGGCATGGACGCCGACATGGTTGTACTCGATCGAGACATTTTAACGTGCGAGGACGGGGAAATTCTCTCAACACAAATCATGGCTACGTTTGTTGCTGGTAGGAGACGATACGCACCGTAACGACTGCGCACATCAAAGGCCGGCACACAACCATGAGACCTGATTTACAACGCGCATTCATCGATGAGGTAACACCCGAACGCTACGCGGGCCTCAACACTGAGCTCGAAGCGTGGCTTGGTTTTCCGATTCAGTTTCGCGTTTGCGAGATGCCCATTTTTGTTTCGAACGAGTTTCGGCTCACGCTTGAAGAGGCGTCCATTGACATTATTCAACAGTGCGTGTCACCATCGTTGCTTGCACATTCGCAAAGCACGCTCGAACCGCACAACACCGTGCCAAACGAAGCACCACGTCCGTTGTTTAGCGTTGTCGACTTTGCAGTATGCAAAAACGACGCAGGAGCATTCGTTCCGAAGCTGATTGAACTACAAGGCTTTCCCTCGTTGTACGGATATCAGTACGTGTTTGGAAAACGCATGATGGAGTCTTATGGGCTTGCAGGCACTCCGATGATGGGCGGCTTGAGTGATGAGGCATATCTCGGGCTCCTGAAGGATACGTTGATTGCTGAACACAATCCTGCCGAGTGTGCTCTTATCGAAATCGACCCATCGCATCAGAAGACACGTTCCGATTTTCGCTCGCTCGAATTGCTGATCGGACTTCAAACGCTCGACATCCGTTCGCTCGTAAAGAAAGGCCGTAACCTTTTTTACGAAAAGGATGGCGCGCACAAACCGTTGCGGCGCGTGTTTAACCGCGCAATCGTAGATGAACTCGACGATTTGGGTGTGACGCTACCGTTTGCATGGACCGATGATCTCGACGTGGAATGGGCAGGCCATCCCAATTGGTACTTCAGAATATCGAAAGCCGTCATGCCGTGGTTGCGTCATTCATCTGTACCAACGACGGTATTCCTGAACGAAGTAGAGCAATTGCCAGAAGATCTAACGGCATTTGTGCTAAAGCCCCTATTTAGCTTCGCAGGTAAGGGCGTTATTCTTTCGCCAACACGAAGTGACATCGAAGCGATACCGGTTGAAAATCGTCATCTCTTCGTATTACAAGAGCGTGTTACGTACACGCCTTGTATTGCGACGCCCTATGGCGACAACAAAGTCGAGATTCGCGTGATGTTAATCTGGCCGGATGCGTCAGAGGCACCGATTCCAGTAATGTCTCTCGCACGCACAGGGCGTGGCGCCCTTATGGGCGCACGCTACAACACCGACCCTTGGACAGGGTCGAGCGGCTGTCTGTTTACTGATTGAGTAGCATGTCGATCTTCTGCGACGCTTCTTCAATGAATTGTTCTTCGGGCAGTCCGCCAACTTCCTTGAATTGGACGCGACCATTCTTATCGAGCCAGAACTTTGTTGGTATGCCTGTGACGCCGTACTTACCAACAACCTGATCCTTCAAGTCCATGTACACGGGAAACGTCAGTGTCGGATTCTTCGCAAGGAAGTCCTTAACGATTTTCACACGATCGTCTCCACGTTCCCATACATTCACAACTGCGAATGCTACATTGGGATTGCTGCGGTACTTCTCATACAGCTTTTGAACTGCTGGAAACGAGGAGCGGCACGGACCACACCACGTCGCCCAATAATCAATCAGCACAACCTTGCCCTTCCACGCGCTCATAGGCATTGGCTTGCCATCCGTTGTCGTGAACAATCCGTCGATCATAGGAAGGTTTAGCATCTCACGCTTTAGGCGTTTACCCTGTAGCGCACTACCCTTAACGTGCAGAGCCGCTAGTTCACGTTCAACTGACACCGAGTCTTTGCCCTGTGATGTAAGCACCGTACGATAGGTCGTTACGAGCAGTGGTGATCCAACGCCGTTGCTAATACCCTGTGCGGCAAGTGAAAGTGCTTCCTCGTTTTTCTTTTCCATCTGCAGCATTGAAACCGACATGTCGTACGCTGCTTTGTTTACTTCTGTGCGGCCAATCTCGATGGACTGCTTTAGTGCTACGATTGCGTCTGCATACTTCGACTGCGCGCGCAGAATAGCACCACGTACAAAATGTAGATTCGAGAGTGTGTGCCGGCGCTCTTCATTCCACTCACTTACGCCCATGTCGGAGGGTCGGGCCAAAGGGTCTTCGGCATGAGCCACAGCCTTCTCGATGAGGGCGAGGGCACGCGGACGCAATGTATCGACAGCTCCGATGTAATTCACAGCATCGTGAACCGTTGAAGGAGGCACATTCTGCAGCCGCTCGAGCATGGCAGTGAGTCGTGGTAACTCATTCGCCTTTGCGCCCGCGTCTACAGCTCCGACATACAATGCTCGCGAGGATGCCGAATTCGGATATCTGGCAAGATGTTTTTCGAGACTGTCAATGAAGGCACCAGCCGATGCGGCTGCGGAGTAGCGTTGAAGAGCCTGTTGTTCGGCCACACGATCGGCAGGCACGAACGAGCGACGCGAGGATCCCGCAACCGCAGCCATCTGTTGTTGCGCCTCTTCGAGGGTAACCTCTTTCGCCTGCATCTTGATTGTAATCGCACTCGAGTATGCATCGAGGTTGTTTGGATACAACTTCAACTCTTCCGCCATTAGTTCTGCGGCTTCGGTAAGGTCTGCTTCACGGTTGTAATGCGCGGGATATATGCCCATGCAGAACTGTCCTTCTTTAAAACAAGCCCCTTCGACCGGACGTCCTGCTTTGTCGTGCATTCGCACGCCCCAAAACATGTCTTTATTCGTGTCATAATTTCCGGGCACACCCACCTTCACAATGCTGTACACCACCGAAGCAGGGAGCTCTAAGCTTCCAGACCAGCGTTGGCCATCATACTTGAGTGGTACTTCGATAGCGTCGGGAAGTTCGTCGTGAATTTCGAATGCGTAAACGACGGCATGCACGTTGCCCGCAGCCTCGAATTCCTTTGCCATGGCTGCGTCTGGACGATACTCGACAGCTATGGCTTGGCCCGACGTTGGTTTCATCGGAAGAATATTGACAGTACCTGCGAATAGCCCGGTTGTCGATGTTGCAATAAATACAAGAAGTAGAGCAATCCTGGTCATCATTTGCCTTAGTTGGAATTCAATGGGGGGTTATAACGTTCGAGAGCCCGTTGTAGCGTTGTGGCTTCCCAAATGTTTTGGGCTTTCGAATGGGCGAACGCCAGATTCCGAAGTATACGCAGTACGATGTCTACGCTACGAACTGGGTTCAGCATGTCGTTGGTAAACATAAGGCCTGACCGCTGAACGAACGAAGAGCAGTCCTCGCGACTTAGGAAGGTTCCGCCATGGAATGGGTCTACGTAGAGGTCGATTTGTGGACAGTACACCACGAAGTCGCCTTCGGGAGCTATAAAATGCTCCTCTTCGAACAACACAGAATGAATGGCCATGAGCTGCGTGAAGTCAGATGCCGGACTCATCCCAATAAATCGGTCATGAACCCGAAGGGCTAGATCATCGAGTTTTCGAGAGATCTGGCCGATGTCGTCTCCTGGACGTCCAAAACTGTTCAGCATCGTTATCGAATACTCAAGATTTACATCGATATCCTGTATTCTGCTCGCGTCAATGGTCGAAAGCAAATCGGAGAGAGCAATCGACTGGAACGAATGAACGATGTGAAGGATACGCTGTTGCGAAAGCTCTGGCGCCCCTTGCTTCAGAGCCCCTTGCAAAACCGGGACTACACTCTGTCCCATTTCAATGATGTGCTGACTTACCACTGCGGCGACCGACGGATCGGGGTCGTCGAGCAGACGAACGCAAGCCTCGAGATCGGAAGCGTCAGCGGACACGGTGATAACCTCCGTCGACCATTATGAGCTGCCCTGTGATGTACGAACTACACGTTGCAAAGTAGTGCACGGCATCGAAAACATCATCGGCAGTGCCATAACGTTGCATGGGTATGCGATCGGCCTTCGTTACGGCTGTGTCTGATGCCGATGGTTCGTCGCTAATGACAATGGCACCCGGTGCGACGCTATTCACCGTAATGTGTGGCGCGAGGCTGCGAGAGAGTGAATAGGCCATTGTCTGCAATGCAGACTTGCTGACGTTGTACGCTAGCCTGTCCTTCCACAACTCGACGGCACCGAGCGATGTTATGGCAATAAGACGCCGAACATGTGGGGCGCCTTTGTGCGCATCTACATGTGCGTCCGCGGGGGATTTTGAGGAGGTCTGCGCATGCAACCAACGCGCAATCGTTAAAAGTGGGAGCGTGTTTACAGCAATAGCATCGAGTACGTCCTGGGCCTCGGTCTCAGCAATTGGTTTGGCGTCTGGAAAGACGCCTGCATTGCTTACGATTACATCCGGAGTTCCCAGTAGGTCGCTCAACTCTTTTAATGAGACAAGTAGTTGTGCTTCATTCGCCACATCGCATCGTGAAAACGCCGATGTCACACTATCCAATTTGAATTGCTTCTCGAGACTCTCTTTGGCTTTCACGGAAGAGTTATACGTAACGCCAACCGTCCAGCCCTTTGCAGCGAAACATTCGGCGAGCCTACGACCAATGCGCCGCGCACCACCGGTGATGAATACAACGCTCACAGTTCCACCATTGGTAGTAATCGTAACTCGGCTTGTTTCGACTTCGTTGAATTGGGAACGCCAGTCGAGGTGGTTGAATTACGCACGACAACGGCGGCGCCAGAGTGCGCGTGCTCACCACGGATGTAGCCGAGCGCATACCACTTTGTTGTATCACGGCCTTTAGTCACGGTTGTTAGAGTGCCAACGACGGCTTCGTCGACAACCACGGTATCTCCTACGTGCAACTCTTCATCCGAAGCAAATCCAAGAATGCGCTGCTTGACCTTGTTGTAGCTATCGAGTCGGGCTATGATTTCCTGACCAATGTAACAACCTTTTGTAAACGATGTTAGATGCAACAGGTTTGCCTCGAGTGGATTGTATGCATCCGTCCATTCATGTCCGGATGCACCAATGCCCTGCATCACGCGCAAATACTCCACATCCGATTCGGTAAGGGGCTCTTCGAGTCCGGATATTTTTTGAAGGGCAGTCGTTACAACGCCGATGGCTGCGAGGTCACCTGCCATCCAGTACGACAGTTCGACGGACGGTGGCATTCTGAAAACGTAGAGGCTTTGTTCGCTGATTAAGATTTCTCGCCATTCACCGATTGTAAACAATGCAACATCTACACCCGTTACCATCCGTATGACGTCGGCAGCTCTGGTGCCTGTAACCTCAACCATGCCTGTAAGCGAAGTAGCATCGGAGGTTCGCACATCGTCGGTGATGGTGTATGTTCGCAACCACTTGATAATCTTTGTGCCCATGTTGGGTGAGGCAACAATCATAGACCGATCGGTGTCGTTCAAAACCATGAGCACGTCAATGATTCGTGCCTTGTCCGAAGTCAGCACTGTCTGCAGGCCTTTTCTGGACGTGAGTTGTGTTAAGTCGTTCGTCGACAGTCTGTTCAACAGGTCTACACGATCTGCGCCACGCATCGATATCCAGGTCCAACCCGTTCGATCGATCCACATCGCCTCGTTACTTGAAATACTCATGGCCACATTCAATAGTGATTGCCCACAAATCTACGGAACACGTCTGCGAGCCCTTGTCGTAACGACGTTCCTGTTGTGCATCGCCGGAACCGTCACTGCACAGCCCGTGATGTACAGGATTACCTTTGTCGATAAGGGTCCGGACGCATTCGTGTCCGGCAATGCAGCCTACGACGCGGCTCTGGCGGAGTATTCCGTAAAGGCTCTGAAGCGCAGGGCGCTCCATGGCAAGCAGCCTTTGCTTGATACAGCCGATCAGCCCCTTTACGCCCCCTACCTGCAGCAATTGCAGGCAATGGGCATTCATACGATGGCACCGGTGCGGTTGCGGAACTGTGTGATAGCGCTTATGGACACGACAATGGCCGTTGCGGTGAAGCAACTGCCCTTTGTGCGGCGCGTGCAACGCACGAAGGAGCGCGCCTATGTAAAGAGTGCCGATGCGCTCGATTGCAATCCGAGACGGTATGGCAACAGCCGCGTCACGCACGACATCATTAACACGAGACCTCTGCACAACGCAGGTGTGTTTGGTGATGGCACGGTCGTCGGCATGATTGACAATGGCTTTCGTGACAACGAACATAGTTCGCTAGCGCATCTCGATGTTCTGGGACGGTACGATGTTGTTGAAGATCAGCCCGACGTGCTCGATGGACACGGTACGATTTCACTCTCCATTGTTGCAGGCCACGCGCAGGACACACTCATTGGCGTTGCTCCGTTTGCATCGTACCTGCTCGCACGTTCAGAAGATCAGCGATTCGAGCGTCGACAAGAAGAGGACAACCTGTGTTCGGCGCTCGAGTGGATAGAGCGCAGCGGCGCAGATGTTGCGTCGATGTCCGTTGCTTATCGCTACTTCGATGAAGGTGAAGAGCCATCGATTAGTTTCTCAGATTTTGACGGCAGCACCACGTTTCCGTCGCAGTCGGTGAACCGCGCTGTGTCGGTTGGTCTTGTGTGCGTCGCGGCAGTGGGAAACAACGGACCCGACACGCGCACGCTCCTTACACCTGCAGATGCAGATAGCGTGGTTGCGGTAGGTGCCGTTGATCGTGACCGAGTGTTGTGGACTTTGTCAGCGCGTGGACCCGCAGCCAATGGGCGAATTCGTCCCGATGTTACTGCGCTCGGCGTAAAGGTTGTAGCAGCTGGTCTGGGCTCTGAACGGTACATCTTTTCAGACGGAACGTCGACTGCGACCCCACAGATTGCTGGTGCATTTGCATTGCTGAAGCAGCTTGTTCCAAACGCTCGTGCGTACGAGATGCGGAATGCTTTGTATGCCACTGCTCAGTTTCCTGAAGTACTTGACACTGCAGCCGGACACGGCATTCCTGACGTTACAGCGGCGGCACGGAGACTGGGTCCGTGTTTCGCTTCTCCTTCTGTCGCCGTCGAAAACAATCGGTGGATACTTGTGGTACCAATGTTTTCCGAAGCGGGCACAACCGTCGATTACACCATGCGCACTCGCAACGGAACCTCGATTGCAGGAACAGCCGTGCAGCGCGATCGCGATTGGTGGTCGTGTGCTTTGGACTCGTTGTACAATGCGAATGACACGATCGAGGTGCGCGTTCATGCGCGCGATGTCTTGCGGCAGCGAACAGCAACGTTTCCTTCTGATAGTACGTGGTACACCGTTACGCCTCGAATTGTCATCGCATGTGGTGCCGTACTTCCAGGAAGCATCACGCACGTTCATGAAAGTGCTTCGCAACTTCATCGCAGCTACTCCGAGTTGCGCAGTTCCACTGCAGGCGTCGCAATTACAACAGCGTCTCGAGCGATTGCCTTACCGTTTACCAATGTTCTCTCTGCAAGTATTGTCGACGTAATGGGAACAACACGCGCAACCATTGCACACGTGGGCGGAGCTACAAACAAATTCGATGTACCGCTCTTACCATCAGGTTGGTACATAATTGTCGTAAGCACGAGTAATCGACTTCATACCATACCAATCATCATAACAGAGTAATTATGCCGACAGTAGTAATCACCGGCGCTAGTGGTGCTCTTGGTAGCGTCGTAGTTCAACATCTGCTCGCCGCGTCGTGGACGGTTGTTGCAGTAGACCTCGAGTTCCGCGACGGCAAGGGGCTCGAAGACCAAGGGGTCATGGTGCGCCAGGTCGATCTAACAAATGCTGATGCCACAACAGCGGCAATGCAGGAATTGCCTAGCGATACGCGCGGACTCGTTCACCTGGCTGGTGGCATTGTGTCTGGTAAACCGATGCAGGACACGTCTGCCTCCGATGTCGAACGGATGTTCACGCTGAATACATTCACGTTTTTCAATGTTGCGAGAGCAGTCATGCCCGCGTTGCTCAAAGCGGGAGGCTCTATCGTATCAATTGGTGCACAGTCTGTTTTACACCCAACGTCCAATCGTTCAGCCTACGCATCGTCAAAGGCCGCCGTCGCTGCACTGACGCTCGCGCTTGCCGAAGAGGGACGTGCGAATGGCGTACGTGCGAACTGTATTCTGCCTAGCATCATCCGGACGCCCGCAAATCTGGAATGGGCCGAGGGAAATGCAGCTGACGATTGGGTAAAGCCGGAGGAGATTGCGTCTACCATTGCGCACCTGCTTGACCCTGTGTGCAATGTTTCCGGTTCTTTGATTCCCATGTATGCCAAACTCCCCTTCTAACTACCCCTCCACTTCTCATTCATCGAACACGGATTCAAAGGGATCACTAGGATTCCTTCTTCGATACTATCGTCCGTATGCCCTGCCAATGATTATTGCGTTGGTGCTCATGCTTCCGAGCAGTGGCATTAGCCTGTTCTTTCCGGCATTGACGGGTAAGCTTGTAGACTCTGTTCTTTCAACCAACAGCACAGATCAGCTTTACGACATTGGCCTGATGTTTCTTGGTCTGCTGGCAGTGCAGGCCATCGTGGGCTACTTCGTGTCGATTACAATGGCACGAACGACAGAGAAAGTCATAGGCTCGATACGCAGCGACCTGTTCCGTCACATCGTACGACTTCCGATGCACGAGCTTTCGCAGCATCGTGTTGGTGAGCTCTCCTCGCGCATGTCTTCAGACATCACGCAGATACAGGAGACGTTTTCGTTTTCGATTGTGCAACTGTTGCGCCAGAGCGTCTTTCTCGTAGGCAGTATCATCATCATCGTCAGCAAGAGCTGGGAACTCACGATTCCCATCCTCGTAGGCATGCCCGTTATCGTAGCGACTGCAGTGATACTCGGACGTCGCATACGTAAGATGAGCACTGAGACGCAGGACGCGCTCGCACGTACGTCGATCATCGTCGAAGAGACACTTCAATCAATTGCTGCGGTGAAATCGTACGTGCGCGAATCGTTCGAGATAAACCGATACAACGAAGCGCTTGCTGAGAACGTGCGTCTCGCCATTCGTGGGTCGCGTCTGCGTGCGTTGTTCGTGACCTTCATCGTCTTCACAATCTTCGGCGGCGTTGCTGCAGTGATTTTGTATGGTGCGGGACTTGTAGCTAGCGGAGCAATAAAGATTGGCGATCTGCTTGCGTTCCTCATGTATGCAATGTTCGTTGGCGGAGCGCTCGGAAGTTTTGCCGAGCAGTTCGGACAGATTCAGAAGTCGCTTGGGGCTTCGGTGCGCATGCGCGAGTTGCTCGAGACCCCTGTCGAGGATCTGCAACGCAGCGCAAGCAGTCCTGACTTCTCTGCAACTGAGACCCTTGTGCCCCTTACCGCCGTTGAACTACGCGATGTGCGCTTCGCTTACAAGGAACGTCCGGAAACAAACGTACTCGATGGTGTGAGCTTGTCTGTTGCTTCCGGCGCACGGGTCGCTTTTGTTGGCGCGAGCGGAGCAGGCAAGAGTACAACGGCTGCACTTATTCAGCGCATGTACGAGCCTACATCTGGCGAACTTCGGTACAACAACATACCAGCCGCAGACCTGTCTCTCGCCCAAGTGCGGAACAACATTGCCCTTGTGCCTCAGGACATCGTTCTATTTGGTGGCACGATTGAAGACAACATTCGTTATGGCGATTTGGACGCGACGCATGAGAGCGTCGTTGAAGCGGCGCGCAACGCAAATGCGCTTGACTTTATCGAAGCATTCTCCGACGGCTTCAAGACAACGGTCGGCGAGCGTGGAATCAAACTTTCGGGCGGACAACGTCAGCGCATTGCCATTGCACGAGCACTGCTAAAGAACCCGCCTATTCTCCTTCTCGACGAAGCAACGAGTTCTCTTGACGCAACATCAGAGAACCTGATTCAGGAGGCGCTCGAACGCCTTATGCAGAACCGCACAACCATCATCATTGCTCACAGGCTAAGCACGGTGCGTTCGTGCAATCGCATCTTCGTTTTCAACGACGGTAAAATAGAAGAGGCCGGTTCACACGAAGAGCTTCTTCGTAATGATGCCGGCCTCTATAAACGCTGGTGCGATCTTCAATTCATCAACGCATGAGAGCGAAGAACGCCCCATTCAATGTGAACGAAGACTACCCTAATGTCAACGGATGACGGTGAATGTCTTGCTCATCAACTGACCCGTACCTGTTAACATGCGAATCGTGTAACAACCTTGCGGCCACGTGGTAATCGGAATTGTTACGTCGTACAAGCCGTCTTGCAAATCGGCGTTTACAAGTGTCTTCATTATCGTGCCTGTTACGTCAACGACATCAATGCGCACGTTCGTTGTGTGCAGTACAGAGAACGACAACGTTGCATCGCCAGGCGAAGGATTCGGATATGGCTGGAACATCGAAGCAGGATAACGGAGGTTCTGTTCGATAGGATCGTCCTGAACGCCAACAGTTTGCCCGTTGAACGGTACGCTCACGAGGCGGTTGTTGTCTAGGCGAAGCGCTCGAAGCACCGTGTTGATACGGTTTGCGCCGACTTGAATTCCGTTTGAGTACTGCTGAACATTGCCGGGTGTCGAGTCTATCTCTTGGGTTGCAACGTACATCACGTTATTCGGACCCACCGCAGAAGACATACCCCAGACGCGGTGATCGCTATCGTAAATACTTTTACTGTTTGCCTCTTCGACCCATGCACTAGATGCATCGGCTGCGGAGAAAACATGAGACTTGCGCTCTGCGTTACCCTCTTTTGTTGCGTAAAGCAGATCAGCAATAATGTGCGAGCGTCCAGACGACCCAACCGAAACGTCGATGTCGCTCACAGTTGCCTGCTCGCCAGCAATAGACAGCGTTGATGGCTCTAGCCATGTTGTTGTGAATTCGTACGCTGCAATCGATGATGTATGCAGGTTGGTAGCCGGAGCCGTAACGGATGAACCAATGGCCACCACGGCGTAATCGCCATTACCATCGAGCGACACTGCTTCGATTTTCGTTGTGGGTGTACTACTCCGGAGCGCAGCAGGTGCCGACCATAAGCCGTTGTATCGCGACCACATAACATCAGCGCCGGTCTCGGCATCATCGACATCATGCTTCCACACAAGAAGGAAGTTGTTATCGCCAACGGGTGCAACATCGAGCCATTCATCATTGCCCGGTGTAGCGGCAACCGTTGCTGCTGTGCTCGAAGTCCAAGTGCTACCAGTTTTCGTGAGTATCACTGCCATTACTTCAGAATTGACGCGGCCTTCGCCCTGCACAGGCCAAGCGATGAGAACCTTATTGCCATCGCGAGAGATTGTAACGGCGGCTTTACCATCGATGCTATTTGGTGCTGACTCTCCGTCAAGCATCCACTCCTGCGACACCACACCCTTTGCGTCGACGATTGCCGCGTGAATGTTCTCGCCCCTCAGCAGATCACCAATGGACTCCGCAGTGAGTTCCGTTGCACCGGTTGCTGATGCGTCATTACGATTCTCGTTCCACACCACGAGCGTGGTACCCGCAGTATCGAGCAGGCGGGCAACGGGATCGTGCACACCATTACGTCCGGTAGTAACAATGCTGGTCGTCCGGAACGACGATGTTTCTTTGTCAACGCGACCAAGCATCACAGAACCATCTTTACCGCGAAGCGAATGTTCCGTCCATGCCACCACAACAGCCGAATTGTTTGCGTCAACACTTGGTGTAGAGTAATAAACAGGGGTCTCCGGAGGAAGGGGCAGACGTGTGATAGTCTCAGCTTGCGGAGTCTCCACGCCCGCACCTTTCGGATCATACCATTCCGTCCCCGTTTGGAGGAATGCATTAAACGATGCCGGGAACACTAAGAATGCGGGTGTTCCATAGAGTGAGTTAATTGCAATCAACTGACCGCGGTAAATGTCGTGACGGTAAAGACCCCAGAACACACTTACGTCTACAACAACGAACACGCGATCGGAAATACCAACGGGGTATGTTGTGGACCGCACGTTGCTCAACGGACCTTGATAGGTTGAACCCCAATTGAAGCGCATGATGTTGTTCAGTGAAAGTCCAACGCCCAGGAATCCTTTCAACAGCTTTATCTCTCCACCAAAACTGAAATCATAAATAAAGGCAGTAGACAAGGCCGTAGGGAATGTGTTTTGGTTCGATGGACCCGCGTTGGACGTGCTTGGCACCTGACCGATGTGCGTCATCTGGTCACTCGTGTCAACACCCATGTTGATATTCATTAGCTGTTCGCTGCCCAACGACAAAGCGAACGTCGGAGCAAACTCGATTGCGCCCGAGGCAGGGCCTTGGGGAATCATGCCGACTATTTGAAGAACCTTTTCTACAACCTTAAACAAGGTTGTTGGCGAGACAGTGAGCTTAGCGTCGATTTTCGATCGTAGTCGGAGGTTCTGTGCGAGCTGACCTTTGGTGTCGGCCTCGAACTTCCGAATTGCTGAGAACGGGGGTGCCTGTTCGCCATCAATAGCGGTTACAACATAGAACACACTGGCTACACCAAGGCTTCCGAATTTCGGATCCCAACCAAATGTGCTGGAGGGCGCAAGATCCGAAGATTGGAAAAGGAATTCTGCCCGTGAACTCGTGTACAAGTAAATTACCTTGTGTGATATGTACAGTTTGCCATTTACATCACCCGTTGAAAACGGAAGACTGCCGACGAGAGGCAGTGATGTCGTAAACGACGGCGTTGGGAGTGGGGTTAACACCGTGAGGTAGTTGCTGCTTCCACTTACGCTTGTCGCATTAACAAGTGAGTTGTTCAACCAATACGGTCTGGGATTGAGTTGAATGGTCTCCGTCTGCGAGCCCCCCATGACCGTGCTGTTAGTGAAGTAATACCCAACGAGCATCTTGATGTTCTTGTTATCACGAGCGACGCTTGGCCAAGGGAACTGTGCCACATCATATGCCGGCAATGTATATAGCTGTACGAAATCCATGCCTGTGCCCATTGAGGCACCGGCCGTCATGTTTATTGAATCGAGGATTTTGCCTCGAGAGTCAATCATGTACGCTGCTACGTAACGAATGATGTCCGAGCCTACGGAGTCTGTAATATTGATCGGGTGTGCCATGGTCTTGATACCAGTTCCTCCGGCTGACACAGACTGATCGAACGGACCCCATCCATCACTAGAGATGATTGGTTGCGGTGGGAATGGGGTGTACAGCATTGGGAAGTAATACGTGTACGATGCCTGCGGAATATTACCGGTCGTGCGTACCTTAACCCAATCGATCTGCATTCGGATGAATGTCCCCGGTTTGTTCCCACCAATCTGTTGTAGTATTCCCTGGAACTTCCACACATCGGGAATGGAAGCCCCTTTCAAAACCGTATTCGACGATGCAATGTATGCTTGTTGCGATTCCACTGTATCGGCACCATTACCCTTTAAAATAGCAGTGACTGTTACTACGAGTTGGTCGGCACCAAGTGTATCCTGACTTGTGATAAACCGGCTTGGCTGCAGAGACATTTTAAATTGGCTCAACTTGCCTTTACCTGTTTTAAACGGACCCCAACCAGCGGACGAGTAGATAAAGTTTTTCTCTACGGGGTCGGGCAAGGTTCTCGTTACAGTAAACGTGTCAACTGCGAACGCGTATGTACGCTTCTCTGTACATACGGTGTAGTTAGCCTGAGCTAACATGCGATACGGAGACCCGGACGGCAGAAATACCGTGGAATCCATGTTGACTATGTATGTGACAGAGTCGCGTTGTGGGATTTGCGCTGGGTAACTAGCGACAACGACGTTACTGTTGTTTACAATGCGGTACTGCGAGATGCTGTCAATTAACGGCAGTTGTCTCAGTGTGTACGGGTTGTATAGTGCATTTCGAACAGTGTCATTAATGCGAAAGGTTGGGAAATCCCCTCTCATTGGTGCGTAGGTAACGGGACCGGGTACGATGCGCACTGTATCGCTGTATACAAAGCCTTGCGCGGGAAGCGTAAGCATCTTAGAGTAGATGGTGACTTCGGCCCGCGTCGTTGTAATTGGTAACGATGTGATTTTCCACGTCGTGTCACTTACGATGTTCGAAGCGGGATTCGACACAGCAATTACCGGTAGCAGCGAATCGACACGCGTGCCGATACATGTCAGGAATCGTATACGAGTTGAATCAATCACAACGTTCGGCGCGAATCCGTAATTCGACCCCGACAGAATGACACGTGTTGTTATGTCCATCTGTTCGGTCGATCCCTGATGCACACTTATCGTATCGAGATAAGGTGGCGTCGTGGTATAACGCTTCGCCGTTAGACTGAACGGGGCGGGTGTTACAGTAATGCGACGTCCGTACATTATACCCTGCGGCACACCACCAGTAGAGAAAATGCGGAATTCAATTCGACTCGTTGAAAATGCTGTGAAATTGAACGGCACTTTTATTACAAGTGTCGAATCGAATCGGACGCGATACGGAACTATCATCAACGTTGAGTCGATGGTGTTGCCCTGCAGATCGAAGGTAACAACAGTTACTTGTTCTGTTTGTGCTGGTAGGCGTCTGATAACGAACGTATCCGGAATAACGCGGGGTCCCGTGATCTGCGTGCGCGCACCGGCTGAGCTCGTCTGCCACGCGAACGTAAGCGTATCAAACTTTAAGCTTGGCTTCATAAACAACGTGTCGGGCATGGTATGCAAGAACCGTATCAGCGACACCCCATCGTGAGGTCCGTTCGTGGTTCGTACCGTAACCGTTAGTCGTGCGTTTACCGGCAACATTCCCATGTTGGTTGTGAACTGAGCGGTGTTACCTGTTATCTGTGTTAGCAACAGCGAGTCGATGTTAGAGGTATTCACCGTGCCTGTTACCATGAACTCCACGGACTCTGTGTCATCTGGCAATGAGTCGATGCGGAACGTATTTGGCGCATTGATGCCCGCAGTAAATGGTCCGTACCCTGCAGTGGCCGTAAGTATGCCTGGTCGCGCCACCATTAGAAGTGGATGGACATACACGTTGGTAAAGACTGTGTCTGTGCCGTTAATGCCGACATCGATGAACTGTGCACCTGCACTCACTGGCAACGAGGCAGTCTGGATGAGTGCACGGCTACTAATCGTATCTGCCCAGTACAGTGAGTCGACGCGCTTCACCGTGTCGAGCGCAACATTTGGACCGCGCAATAACACGCGTCCATTTAGAGTGTCTACCAGTTGAAACCAGCCTACACGTTTTGTAATTGTCTTTGAAGGGGCTCGCACGTCAGTAATGCCCATACTAAAGGTCGCAGAGTCCGTCTGAACGAAGGGTCCGTACGTAGACGCAAATAGGTACGGCACCGTGGTGTCGCGAACGTCAAAGTAATAATCGAACTCTGCTGCATCCAAGCTGTAGTCATTCCAGAACTCGGCCCGGAGAGTATGTGTGTATTTCGGAAGTGATCCACCGTTAAACTTTATTGGAGCTCTCTTCAAAAAGCCAATTGCACCAGTTTTAAGTGTTGTGTCCTTTATGAACTGGCTGGTCGGTGACAACAGTGTCAATGTTGCACGCATTGTTCGAGCGGGCAACGTATCGAGAACGATACTGTCGCTGCCCATTGATTGAAACACTACTGGTGGCTGACGACGCATTGTAAAGAGCGGTGGGTCTGTCGGACGTGCAATGATGATTGGAACCATCTGCGTGCTAGAGATCTGGCCACTCGAGTTAATCATGTCTACGCGCAGCGATGAGTACGGCGGCAAGTCACCCATGTTGGCAGTGACCTGAAAACGATCCGTCGTTTTTTGCCACGTAGCAGTCTGCTTACCAACATTGTACACAGCGCCGTAGCGGCCTGCAGCCATAAACGAGAAGACAGCCGAGGTATAGGAGCCTAGCGTGCTATCGATCGTGAATGTATTGAATGCATCGCGTGCCGAAACGAACGGTCCGTAGCCTAATGACAGCTTGACGTTTACTGTAGGCAGGATGTCCGGAATTGCCTTTGCAATCAGATAGCCCCCTGGAGGAGCCCCTGGAAATGTTATCACAGCCTGAATGGAAAGCGCACCGTTGTGCGAAAGGGTCTTGTATTGGATGGACGCCGAATCGAGTGGCGGCGTGCCGTTGCGAACAACGGAGTCGAGATTCGCACCGAAGATCGGATGCACGTAAATGACGATGCGCGATGTGCCGACGGGACAACCGCTCACGCCAAACCGACCAGTAAATGCCGCGCCGATGGGAATGCCTGCCCAGTTATTCGTTGCAGTCCATGTAATCGTCGGAGCTCGCATCAGAATATCTGCGACGAGCTGACGCGTCGTTCGCTGTCCGTTCAACACGTATGATGCCGTAGCATTAAGCTGCGGGCTCGGAAGAAACGGCAAGTCGCCCATTGTTGTCGTCCACGTAGCACCTGCAGTTTTCGCAGAGCGAACAACGCGCAATGCTCCGCCCGTGCCGTCCTTGTTCACGATCTGCCATGCAACAGAATCGGCAACAGCTCCAACGGGATAGCCTTGAATTGTAAAGGAGTTTGATACGCCTGAACCGGACGTGAATGGGCCAAATCCGCCTGCTGCGGTTAGGCGAAGGTCTTGCGCCTGAGTAGACACACAGATGCAGATCAGCATCGCACAAACGATTGTGAACCAACGGTTCATATCAGAACTTTCATGTGTAAAGAACTTCTTGGGCAATAATGCCACTGATTGAGAACGCTCATAATGTCAACGGATAACGACGAACGTCTTGCTCATCAACTGCCCCGTGCCTGTTAACATGCGGATGGTGTAACAGCCTTGCGGCCATGTCGAGATCGGAATCGAGACGTCGTATACACCGTCTTGCAAATCGTCGTTCACCAATGTCTTCATCACTGTTCCTGTGACGTCTACGACGTCCACTCGAACGTGTGTCTGACGAAGCACCGAGAACGTCACGGCAGCATCGCCGCCGGTTGGATTCGGGTATGGTTGAAACAGCGAACATGGGTAGCGAAGATTCTGTTCGATCGGATCGTCTTGTACACTAACGGCTTGTCCGCTAAATGGTACGCTCACTAGACGATTGTTGTCTAACCGGACACCTCGAAGGACAGTGTTGATGCGATTCGCACCTACCTGAATGCCGTTGGCATACTGCTGCACATTACCTGGTGTCGAGTCCATCTCTTGCGTGGCGACGTACAACACGTCGTTCGAACCAACAGCGGACGACATACTCCAAATGCGGTGGTCCGCATCGTATACACTCTTACTGTTTTGCACATCAACCCAGTTGCTGGATGCATCCGCCGCCGAATACACGTACGTTTTACGTGTAGACCCGCCGCCACCTTTTGGATACAGAACATCGGCGACGATGTGAGATCGGCCCGTTGAACCTACAGAAACCGACATATCCCCCATCGTAGCAAGCGAGCCTTCAAGCGTCATCGTTTTCGGCTCTTGCCATGTGTTGGTGTACTCGAAGGCTGAGATCAGCAGTTCGTGGTCATTGGTCGAATCGTTGAGTGTCGACGAAGCGATGGCCAGAACCGCATGGTTTCCGTTACCATCTAAGGATATCGATTCGACCTTCGTGCTGCTGTTGTCGCTGCGAATTGCGGCGGGTGTCGTCCATGTGCCATTATAACGCGACCAGAGAACATCGGCACCTGTGCGCGCAGCATCGGCATCGTGTTTCCAAACAACAACAAACTCATTATCACTCACTGGCGCAGAAACTACTGATGCATCGTAACCAGGCGTCGAAGCAATAATCGTAGTAGGTCCGGATGTCCACTGTGAACCATTGCGCGTTAACACAACGGCCATAACATCAGATGATGCGTTATCTGGCAGTTGTACAGGCCAAGCAATCAGAGCGCGATTACCGTCACGCGATACGGTCGCTGTCGCGCGGCCGTCAATACGACCTAATGACGATGACGATTCAGCGCCGAGAGTCCACTGACTTACGACGACGTTCTTCGAATCGATAATAGCAGCATGCAGGTCTTCGCTCTTGAGCATGTCGATGATCAACTGCGGACTTACATCTGGCGAACCGGACACGGCGGCGTCATTTCGATTTTCATTCCAAACAACGAGAGCGGTTCCGTCACTTCTCAGCAAACGAACAAGTGGGTCGTGTACAGCATTACGTCCCGTTGTTATAACACTCGTTGTGTTGAACTCCTGGGTTGCAGGGTCAACGCGTCCGAGCATCACCGAACCGTCGCGGCCACGTAGCGTGTGTTCCGTCCATGCAACGACTGCCGAAGAATCGTCAGCGTCAACACTCGGACGTGAATAGTAAACAGGGGTCTCTGCTGGAAGGGGCTGACGAGTGAACAGATTTGGGTCTACCTGTGGTGTCTCCACGTCGCCCGCTTTCGGATCGTAGACCTTTGACTTAAAGATCGAGGAGAACGACTCTTTAAAGATCTCAAACGCGGGTGTGCCCTGTTGCGAGTGCGACGACAGCATCAGGCCACGATATAGCTCAAGAGTAATGAGTCCCCACAACAAGCTCGCGTCGATGTCTACATACAACCGCTCAGCGCCCCCGAATGGGAACGAAGTTGTGTTGACATTGCTAAGTGGACCTTGATATGCAGAGCCCCATGTAATGGTCGTCTGACGGTCGAACGAAATTCCGATACCGAAGAAGTCTAGTGCAAGGCCAATCTCTCCGCCGACGCTGATGTCGATATTGAAGCCCGTAGAAAGTGCCGTTGGGTACTCATCCTGGTCATCGGTGCTAGCATCGTCAAGCGTTGGGATTGTACCTACGTGCGTCATCTGATCACTCTCTTCAACGCCCAGATTGAGATTCATCATCTGCTCGCTACCAAGTGAAACGCCAAACGTTGGAGTGAATGTTATGATACCATCCGTAGCACCCGACTCAATTACTTTCGCCACTTCGAGTACTGCCTTAAGGAAGTGGAATAGTCCCGTAAGACTTCCACTCAGGCCAGCTTCAATCTTCGAGCGAATTCTCAAGTTCTGATTTAGGTTGCCTTCATCATCAGTTTCAAACTTTCGGATGGCAGTGAATTCATCGCTAGTCTCACCGTCCGCCGCAGTCACACTGTATGACCCATGCATGAAGAAGCCTCCCATCGTCGGACTCCATTTGAACGTCGACTGTGGTTGTGCATCGCTCGCTTGGAATGCAAACTGTTCGGTGCCTGTGTTATACGTCACACGGTGTTGTATGTAAAGATTTCCGTTTACATCGGCAGTCGTAAACGGTAGGCTACCAATGAGTGGAAGCGATTTGGTGAATGACGGTGTCGGCAATGGAGTCTGCACAGTGAGGTTTATTACAGGCCCGACTACAGAAGTTGCCGTTACAATCGAGTTGTTCAGCCAGTATGCGCGTGGGTCAAGCTCGATGGTTTGATTTTGCGACGCAGCGAGTGCCTGATTCCCTTGGAAGTAGTATCCAATCTTCATCGTGACGTTTTTGTTGTCACGTGCGACGTTTGGCCACGGGAATTGCGCCATGTCGTAACTAGGCAACGAGTACAGACTAACCTGATTAATGCCAGTACCGAGAATGGCGCCAGCGGTCATATTCAGTGAGTCTAATCGCTTACCCGCATGATCGAGCATCCACACAGCAACGTGGTCGATAATATCCGAGCCGACAGAGTCGACAACCGTAACCGGGTGCTGCATGGTTTTCAGACCTGCGCTACCGGCGGTTACAGACTGGTCGAATGGACCCCATCCATCACTTGAAGTGATTGGCTGTGGAGGGAACGGCAAGTAGTTCATCGGGAAGTAATAGTTCCACGTGTTCTGCGTGACGTTACCGGTAAGACGCAGCTTCGTCCACACGATCTTTACTTTGAACCACGTACCAGGGTTGAAGCCACCGATCTGCCATGGTATGGTAGGAAAGCGCCACACGTCTGGTATCGATGCGCCTTTGGCAACCACGTTGGTAGCAACAGAGAATACGGCTTGCACTGTATCCTTACCCTTCGTAACAGTACTTAGAGTTACTTCTAGTTGATCAGCTCCGAGGGTATCCTGCGTCGTTATAAACTGTGAGGGTTGAAAGGATGCAAGGAACTGACTCATTTTGCCTTTGCCCTGCTTGAACGGACCCCATCCTGCCGAAGACCAAACATAGTTCTTGATAGCCGGGTCGGGTAACACGCGCGTAACGGTGAACGTGTCCACTGCAAATGCATACGTGCGTTGCTCGGTGCATACCGTGTAGTTTGCCTGGGCGAGAATGCGATAAGGGGAACCGGACGGTGGGAACACCGTTGAGTCCATGTTAATCACATAGTTTACAGAATCGCGCTGAGGCACCGTTACAGGATAACTAGCAACCACCGCGTTGCTGGCGTTCACAACTCGGAACCGCGATATGCTGTCAATAAGCGGTAGTTGTCGCAACGTGTATGGGTTGTACAAGGCATGTGCCACAGTATCATTCACACGAAACGTCGGGAAATCCCCACGCAGCGGCGCGTACGTTACCGGACCGGGCACGATGCGAATCGTGTCACTGTAGGTAAATCCCTGCTTCGGCAGTGTAAGCATCTTCGAATACACCGTGACTTCCGCGCGCGTCGTGGTTAAAGGTAGCGGTGTGATACTAAAGACCGTGTCGCTTACGATGTTCGTAGATGGGCTCGTAACACCCGGTTGCGGCAACAGCGAATCGACACGTGTACCATTACATGTGAGAAATCGAATACGCGTAGAGTCAATCACAACGTTTGGTGCGAAGCCATAGTTCGTGCCAGGCAAGATCACACGGGTTGTCATGTCCATTTGCTCTAACGATCCCTGGTGCACAGAAATGGTATCAAGGTTCGCAGGCGCAGTGAATCGTCGGGCGGTTAGAGCGAATGGCGCTTTGGTAACGACAATTGGACGATTCGTCAGAATACCATCGGGAATACCACCGGTTGAGAAGATGCGGAATTCGATACGGCTGGTAGAGAATGCAGAGAATGTGAACGGCACCTTAACAACAAGAGTCGAGTCGAATCGCACGCGATATGGCACGGAGAAGTTAGTGGTGTCGATCTTGTTGCCCTGCAGGTCGAACGTTGCTACGGTCACAGTTTCTGTTTGAGCTGGCAGTCGTCTAATTGTAAACGTATCGGGAATTACGCGCGGTCCGGTAATCTGCGTACGCGCACCCGCCGAACTCGTCTGCCATGCAAAAGTGAGGGTGTCAAATTTCAGCGACGGCCGCATGAACAGCGTGTCGGGTACAGTATAGAGAAACCGCTCCAGCGTAACGCCTTGATCCGGTCCAGACGTTGTTACGACAGTCACCTGTAAACGAGCATTCACAGGCAGCATGCCCATGTTCGTTGTGAACTGTGCCGTGTTGCCAACAATTTGTGTTAGTAACAGTGAGTCTATGTCGGATGGATTCACCGTGCCCGTAACCGTAAACTCAACGGATTCTGTGTCATCCGGGAGTGAATCAATACGGAAAGTGTTCGGTGCATTGCGTCCAGCAATGAAAGGTCCGTACCCTGCGCTCGCTGTGAGTACGCCAGGTCGCTGTACCATCAAAATCGGGTGCTGCCTGATGTTGGTAAACACCGTATCGCCGGCACCGTTGATACCTACGTCGATGAACTGTGCTGCAGCACTGACTGGGAAAGTAGCTGTTTCGATGAGGACGCGGTTTTCGAGGGAGTCAGAGAACCATAGTGAGTCTGTGCGTTTGACCGTATCAAGTGACACGATCGAGCTACGCGTAAGGACTGAACCATTAACCGTGTCGACGATTTGAAACCAACCGCGACGTGTTGGAACTACGATGGCAGGCTTCCTTAGATCTGTAACTCCCATACTAAAAGTTGCAGAGTCGGTGCGTACAAACGGTCCCCACGACGTTGCAAAAACGTACGGCACGGTTGTGTCGCGAACATCGAAGTAGTAATCGTATTCGGTCGGATTGAGGTTATAGTTGTTCCAGAACTCTGCGCGCAATGTGTGCGTGTATAGCGGAAGGTTGCCACCATCAAATTTGATTGACGCTCGCGTTAGAAATCCAATGGCGCCCGTCTGTTGGGACGTATCCTTTATAAACTGGCCTGTCGGAGATAACAACGTCAACCTCGCGCGCATTGTCCGTGCAGGTAACGTGTCAAGTACGATGCTGTCGCTTCCGTGCGATTCGAATACCAAAGGCGGCTGCCGACGCAACGTGAACAGCGGCGGTGCTAATGGACGTGAAATATTAATCGGCACCATCTTCGTTACGGCAATCTGACCACTCGAATTCATCATGTCTACACGTAGCGTCGAGTATGGTGGCAATTCGCCCATGTTAGCTGTTACCGAAAAGCGATCGGAAGCCTTTATCCACGGCGCGGTCTGCTTACCTACGTTGTATACGGCGCCGTAGCGGCCACTGACCATGAACGTGAATACAGCCGTTGGGTACGAGCCGAGTGTACTGTCGATCGTGAACACATTAAAGGCGTCGCGCCCTGACACAAACGGACCAAATCCCAACGATGGCTTGACATTCACCGCAGGAAGAATATCTGGGATAGATTTTGCAATCAAATAGCCGCCCGGAGGTGCTCCCGGAAACGTTATCACAGCTTGTATCGAAAGCGCGCCGTTGTGAGAAAGGGTCTTATAAAGAATTGACGCCGAATCGAGCGGCGGCGTGCCGCTACGGACAACAGAGTCGAGATTTGCACCAAAGATCGGATGCAAGTAAACGACGATGCGCGATGTGCCAATGGGGCATCCGCTCACGCCAAAACGGCCAGTAAATGCCGATCCGATGGGAATGCCTGCCCAGTTGTTCGTAGCAGTCCATGTAATCGTCGGAGCTCGCATTAGAATGGTTGCAACGAGCTGACGTGTCGTTCGCTGTCCGTTCAACACGTATGATGCCGTCGCATTAAGCTGCGGGCTCGGGAGGAATGGAAGGTCTCCCATTGTTGTGAGCCACGTTGCGCCTGCTGTCTTCGCTGTACGAACGACGCGTAGCGTGCCACCCGGACCGTCCTTATTAACAATCTGCCAAGAAACAGAATCAGCTACTGCTCCGGTTGGATAGCCTTGAATTGTAAAGGAGTTTGATACTCCAGAGCTCGAAGTAAAAGGGCCGAAACCACCTAAAGCTGTAATCTGTAAAGTTTGGGCTTGGGTCAAAGCGCAAACACTTAACAGCATAGCACAAATCGCTGTGAAGCAACGGTTCATATCAAATCTTTCAGGGTGAAGAATGCCTAAGGCAATAATAACATGCAACTCGTCGGCTTGCCATCTTGCGCGCCTTACCTATCTTTGCCGCTCTCAAATGCCGCGGGCTCGTAGCTCAGTTGGGAGAGCGCTTGAATGGCATTCAAGAGGTCAGGGGTTCGATTCCCCTCGAGTCCACAGTATTTAAAACGGAATCGTAGCTCAGCTTGGTTAGAGCGCCGCCCTGTCAAGGCGGAGGTCGCGGGTTCGATCCCCGTCGGTTCCGCGAGTTTTTATCCTCGCGATTTTGTGTTGAGTTAGGTGCCTTAGGCGAGTTGTTACTCGCTGGCCCCCTTCAGTTTGTCATCTTCTTCGGCAAACATGAAGTTGAACGACGTCATAGAACCGTACACCCGGGTGATGTACGACTGGAGCTTGATCTTCTCCCCTTCTGACAATTCCTTATTCGAGTTCACTTGTTGTTCAAGGACTCGAAGGTTGTCTCGCATCATCACAATCTTGTGCATGAAGCGTTCAATTGAAAGCTCGTGTTGTTTTAGAGACGGGTGCCCGGGACGAAAGATGATTGTGCCACCTTGCCACTTCGGCGCCATATCTGCTTTATGTCGCTTCTCCATCTCATCCGTGATGAGTGAAGCGAGCAATTTCATATCTGAGTATTCCATTAGCCTTTTCGCCGTGATGTGGCTAGACGTACGACAATTGCTGCCGCTACACTTTTTACTATGTCACCAACGAGAAACGGTGCTACGCCCATTACCCACGCATTGCTAATACCGACGAAGGCAGCAAGTACGAGGGCTCCTGTGCACAACACGATCGTGTGGGCTACAAGTCCGGTGGTGATTGCTCCGAGATACGACAAGGTCCAGCCCTTCTCTGCAAGCAACCCCGCTATATAAGCCATTGGAAGAAATCCTATGAGATATCCTGCCGATGGGCCAACCAATGCTGTGATTGACGAGAAATTGGCGAACACAGGCGCGCCCATCATGCCTGCAACGAGGTACATGGCAACGGCCGCGACGGCGCGTGTACGGCCAAGAAGCATCGATGCAACGAGTACTCCAAACGTTTGTCCGGTAATCGGAACCGGCGTAAACGGCAGGTTAATGGCTAACTGAGTTGCAACCAGGATTAGTAGAGCACCGCCAAATGAAAACACGGCGTCTGTAACCAACGGCGAACGTGCTGCAATATCTCGATGAAGTGTCATCACTTTTTACTCCTTTTTCTCTGCAAAGATACTATGCGATCACTCCTTTAACGCGCCGGCTGTGAGCCCTTCAATAATCTTACGCTGGAATGCAGAGAAAATCAGCAGAACCGGAAGTGCAGCGATACTGGCACCGGCCATCAGGTGGCCCCAATCGATGGACTGTTTACCGAGGTAGAATGCTAGGCCAACCGGAAGTGTCCTATGGTCCTCATCGTTGGTAAAGAGGAATGGAAACAGGAACGAATTCCAGTTGCCAAGAAAAATATAGATGGCGAGAACTGTAAGTATGGGTCTGCAAAGGGGCATTACGATACGAAACAGAATGTGCCACTCACCTGCTCCATCGAGACGCGCTGCATCTTCAATGTCTGCCGGCAGATTCTCGACGTATTGTCTTACGAGAAAAATGCCGAACGGCGTAACGAGCCACGGCACAATGAGTGCCCAGTACGTATTCATCCATCCTAGTTCTGCAATTAGCCTGTAAAGGGGAATCATGATTACCTGCTGCGGAATAATCAAGACCCCTAGCACGGTTGCAAAGAGCACGGCGCGACCGCGAAAGCGGTGTCGGGCAAATGCATATCCTGCCCAAAAGCAAAACAACACGTTTGCTGCTGTAACTGCTACCGCGACAAACGAGGAGTTGAGAAAGTATCGGAGGAAATTGTCGCTCTGCCACGCATCTGTGTAGTTCACAACGGTTGAAGCCCCTTGCACCATCTCAACCATTGTGCCGTATTGCTCCGGATTTTCTCTGAGCGAGACGATGAGCATCCATGCCATGGGAAAGACCATGCCAATCGCAACAACAATCAACAACGCAGTGATAAGAATGCGCATCACGAATTGATTTGAACAAAGGTCAAGTTGAACATCACTTGCTGTACAGACCTTGATCGCGGATATAGTCTATCACAGCCTTCACGGTCATGTAGTTGGCTGTGCGACCTTCGGCTACGCGACGGCGTATTTCTGTAGACGACAGTTCAAGCAATGGTGCGTTGATCCATATCGGCGCACGGTCCTCAACGGTCAGTGCTTCGTCCATGCGTTCTTCCTGTTCGGGCGTTAGCAGGAACGGACGTCGAGCGATGCAGAGCTGGGCTAATTGAAGAATCTGCTGCCAGTCCTTCCAGCGAACAAACTCTATTGCTTGATCGCTACCAATTAGCAGACACAACTCTGCTTCGGGATGCAGTTCCCGCATTGCCCGAATAGTGTCGATCGTGTAGGAAACGCCACCACGTTTTATCTCAACATCGGACGTATGGAAGTATCGATTCAGCACCACAGCGCTTTTCACCATGTCGAGTCGTTGCTCGGGTGTAGCATCATGCGAAGGTGGATGTCCGACTTTGAATGGGGTCTGAAATGCCGGCACGAAGTAACATGACTCAAGATCCATCTGCTCAACAAATCTGTCGGCTATGATGAGGTGGGCGATATGAATCGGATTAAACGAGCCGCCTATAATTCCGATGCGTGTCATGTATTGCTTGGGCTGCAGATCAGGAAGGGCTCTGAACAAACGCGGGAATGTTGCTCCGTCTGCCATGAACTACGTTGAGTGAAACAAAGGCACGACTAGGTTTACAACGACGCTCGAATTCGTCACGGAACTTCATGATGAAGCCTCGCACTGGCCACGCTGCGGCCTCGCCGAGTGCGCAGATGGTGTGGCCTTCGATTTGCGACGCGACGTTCAACAGCATGTCAAGGTCTTCGGTGGTTGCGTCACCATCGTTAACTCGGTGCAGTATCTTTTCCATCCATCCGCAGCCCTCGCGGCACGGCGTGCATTGTCCGCACGACTCGTGATGATAAAAGTGTGCGATGCGCAGTGTAACCTTTACAAGGTCTGTGTCTTCGTCCATCACCATGATGCCAGCAGTACCGATGTGTGTGCCCAAAACTTTTAGTGATTCTTCGTCCATGCGCACACCTTCGATTTCGTCGCCCCTTAGCGGAGGCATCGACGAGCCCCCTGGAATAACGGCTTTGACTTTCTTGCCACCAGGAACACCACCACATACGTTATGGATGATGTCTGTAAGCAGTATGCCCGAAGGTAATTCGACGACCTGCGGTTTTACTACATGTCCACTAATGCCAAATAGGATTGTGCCTGTGTGGCCTTTGGCGCCAATCGCGGCGTAGGCGTCGGCACCCATAGCGATAATTGCAGGGACTGTTGCTATCGTCTCTACGTTATTGATTGTTGTAGGCATGCCCCAAAGCCCTTTGTTCGCCGGGAACGGGGGCTTGAATCGTGGATAGCCACGATCACCCTCGAGCGAACTCATGAGCGACGTTTCTTCACCGCAGATGTATGCACCGGCGCCCTTATGCACGACAATCTCGAGGCTATAGTCGCCTCCGAACGTGTCCTTCATCTTCGCACCGACGTATCCCTTTGCGTATGCATCATCAAGTGCCTTCTCCATCAGGTATACCCACTTGTGGTATTCACCGCGGATGTAGATGAAGGCCTGCTTAATGTTCATCGCATAGCCGGCGATGAGGATGCCTTCAATGAGCTGATGAGGGTTCACCTCGAAGATTTCGCGGTCTTTAAACGAGCCCGGTTCTGATTCATCGCCATTGATTGCAAGGTATTTCGGCTTGTCGTTCCCTTTTGGCATAAACGACCACTTTAGCCCCGTCGGGAAGCACGCGCCACCGCGTCCGCGAAGACCAGAACGTTTTACAACGTCGGTCACCTCGTCGGGCGTCATTTTTAGAGCTGTGCGGTATGCATTATAACCTCCGTTAGCAACGTAGGTGTCGATAGCTCGAAGGTTGTCGATGAGCGGGAGGACCAGATTTGGTGCTGTGTACATCTGGCAAATATACGTCGGTGAACGAACGAGCGCACACTGTCCGATTGGGGACCTGCCCCGAACGAATTAGTTATGTGTTCGCTGAAGCATTGCGGCTAGTTTTTCCGTCGTAATCGGCTTTTCGACGTAGTCCTTCACTTCTTCAAACGAGCGTGCACGGATTGCGTCGCGGTCATCCATCGACGAACTCACCATGTAGATGTCGATAGGCTTGCCGATGCGCTCCTTCATGTTGTGAAAGGCATCTAAAAACTGCCAACCGTCCATATAGGGCATGTTGATGTCGAGAATGATTACATCAGGCAGATACGACGTGTCCATGATATGCGTTTCTAAGAACTTCATGGCTTCTTCGCCATCGCGGAACCAGCGGAAACCAATCTGGTCGTCGAGCCGACGCAGCATGTGTTCTGTGGTGAACTGATAGGTGCGGTCATCATCGACGAGCGCTACCATTGTGCGTGCAGCTGTCACGTCTGCTCTCCCTTGTATCGAGTAAAGTTGATTCGAAACGTCGTACCCGTTCCGAGGATGCTATCCACGGCAATCTCTCCGCCCATTGATTCTACGATGTTGCGTATCGTAAATAAGCCAATACCCCTGCCTTTGTTCCCTCTGTGGAATGTCGTGCGTAGACGGAAAATCGAGTCGCCGTAACGAGCGAGGTCAATGCCTGCACCGTTATCCGTTATGTCGAGACAAGCGTGCCCTTCCGACGTCCAGCACCGGATGCGAATATCTGGCGTTCGATCGGGTGTAGTAAACGCGAGCGCATTCGATATTAGGTGACGAAGAACTGTTTCGAAGTAAACACGCGGGTACGCAAGTGTTGGACATTGTGCAACGTCCCATACAATCTGCGCGCCCGAAGCGTGAATGTCTGCTGTGAAGCCCGTGATAACACTTGTTATGGAATCATTTATGTCGACATTATCATCCGCAATACTTCCATCACGTTCAACTTGGAGCACAGCGCCCACATCGTCCATCATGGTAAGGAGCTGGTCTGCCGACGACGAGATGTGCTTTAAGAGTTCGGCGGCTTCCGTTGTATCGGCCGACTCATGCACGAGCCGAGCAAGCGTCACAAGATTGCATACAGGGCCCCGTAAGTTGTGCGTCACCATGTGCCCAAACTCAGACATCCTGTCACGTTGCCGCGTGAGTTCTTCTACCAGTTGCTTTTGTTCCGCATCTTTTTGCCTGCGTTGCGAAACATCCTGCAACGCGCCGTACAAACGCACGGGACGTCCCTGATCGGTTTCACATTTCAGTATGACATGTATCCAGGCGCTACGACCTTTTGCAGTTGTTATCTGAAGGTCGAGATACTGCGTCTCGCACGTCGTCATGAGGGTTTCGACGGCCTTCATGGCCCGAGCATCTGAATCTGAAGTATAGAACTGACGCATGTTCTCTGACGTAGGCACAAACGTCTCATCCACTTCGAAAATTCTGCGCACTTCATCAGACCAATACGTTTCGCTCGTGTCTATGTCTATACGCCACGCGCCAACCCGCGATAGTTGATTTGCTTCGCGCTCGAGACGTTCACGTATCGAAAGGTCTTCGTGAATTTTAATGCGCTTCGTTACATCGCGCATCGTGGTGTGTAATTCGAGGACGCCGCCGCTGTTGTCATGCACGGGGCGTGTACGCATTTCAACCCACCGTATCGCTGCGTCGTTTGTTCGTGCGAGCACCGGACCATACGCCTGCCCGCGAAGATGCGCGCGCAGTAACCCTTCGGTGAGTCGTGGTCGCTCTTGCTTGGCCATCCTGTCGAGAAGCGACGTGCCAACGAGTGCAAGTGCACTCGCGCCGAGCACAGCCTCACATCCGGGTGCGGCATAACGCACCGTTCCGTTCGGACTATGTAGGAAAATCGCTTCGGGTGTGGCGTCCCCTAGTAGCGATTCAATGTCACGCTTTGCGATCATTCGACCAGTCTGCTATCGTGTGTTTCGAAACGAACACACAATATTGCCAGTCTGGGTGATCTTAATCAATTCGTATAACTACGCGACACAATAAGGACTTACCCTTATTTCAGTGCGTGTTTTTGCGTAATCTCATGGTGCGCCAGCGGTATACGGCGTAGTTGGTGAGCCAGAGGTATACAGCGTAGTCTACGTTCGCTCAACCACGACGGCTAACCCCTGACCCACACCAATACAAAGTGCTGCAGCCCCATAGCGAACGCCCCGTCGCTGCATCTCCCGTACAAGATGCCCTAGAATGCGAGCGCCACTCATCCCTAGGGGGTGACCTATCGCAATCGCTCCACCGTGCACATTCACGCGCTCTTCGTCCAATCCAAGCTCTCGCACACACGCAATGCTCTGCGCTGCAAACGCCTCGTTTATTTCTACAAGGTCTAGGTCGGCAACGCCAATGCGTGCGCGCTCACACGCCATACGAATTGCTCCGACCGGACCAATTCCCATAACTCTCGGGTCGACGCCCACCGCGCCTGATGAAAGAATTCGAGCAAGGGGCTTAAGGTGGTACTTACCTATTGCCGCTTCACTTGCTAGTATCATGGCTGCTGCACCATCGTTCAGCGACGAGCTGTTGCCAGCTGTTACACTTCCACCTTTGCGGAATGCTGCTTTCAACGTCGCAAGTTTTTCAAGCGTGGTGTCCGTACGGGGTTGCTCGTCTTTATCAACAACAATACTTTCACCTTTTTTAGCAGGTATCACTATGCCAACGATCTCATTTGTAAACAAGCCGTCCTGTTGGGCCTGCACCGCGCGTTGATGCGATCGCAGTGCAAACGCATCTTGATCGTCCCGCGACACCTTGTATTGTTCCGCTACATTCTCTGCTGTTTCACCCATAACCTCGAGCGGCAACATCGCTTCAAGCTTTGGATTCGGATAACGCCAGCCAAGTGCGGTGTCGTAGGCCGTGATGTTTCCGAACGACGGCCCCCCGATGGTCTTTGGAATCGAATATGGTGCACGCGTCATGCTTTCAACGCCGCCCGCAATCACAACTTCCCCTTCACCTGAGCGAATCGCTCGCATGCCCTGAATCACGGCTTCAAGCGACGAGGCGCAGAGACGGTTGACCGTTACGGCAGGTACGGAATACGGTAGCCCAGCGAGGATCGTTGCCATGCGTGCGACATTGCGATTGTCTTCGCCGGCCTGGTTGGCGCATCCGAAGATCACGTCATCAATAGCCTCACCAGGAATGCCTGTACGTTCGACAAGCGTACGTATCACATGCGCAGCCATATCATCCGGCCGCACGGAGCTCAGCACTCCGCCGTATTTGCCAACTGGCGTACGAATAGGGTCGACGATGTACACGTTGTTCATAAAGGTTTCGACGCCAGAGCGTCCATATTCCGTTGCAAAGTTTGAATTGTTTGTGTCCAGTCGCTTAGCTTCTTGCGTTCTGCCTCAACTACTTCTGGCTTCGCTTTCGCAACGAAACCCTCATTGGAAAGTTTGCCCGATACGCCATTAACCAGACTTCGCAGACGCTCAATTTCTTTACTAAGTCGCTCTCGCTCCTTTTCGACATCAATCGTGCCTTCGACAATCAAGAACACTTCGACACCTCGTACTACATCGGCAACAGCCCCTTCGGGCTTTGCAAGACCCGTACCAACGACCACGTCGCTCGCACGACAGAGCGATGCAACGATGTATTGCTGCGATTCGAGGAATGCGGCCATTGCACCGTCAGTCGATAGATGAATCGGGATCTTCACACCCGGCGCTAGTTTCAATTCTGCACGTTGTCTGCGAATACCTTCCACGAGTGCCTGCAACATGTCAAACTGTTGTTCGACAACATCGTCGATATCGGTAAGGGTCGCACGAAGAGGCTCGGCACGGCCAATCGATTTCTCTGGTGGCATTGCGAACAATCCGTGCCAGAGTTCCTCTGTTATAAACGGCATTACAGGATGCAGTAGCTTGAGCATACCTTCAACGATGGCGTATGCACGACGCAGTAGCGCATCACGAGCCTCGTCGTTCTCGGCATTGTTGAACTGCACCTTAAATATTTCCACGTACCAGTCGCAAAAGTCTCGCCACACAAATTCATGCAGGATACGTGCGTATTCGGTGATACGAAACTGTTCGAGCGCTTCCGTTGCAGCACGTATGGTAGAGTTGTAGCGCGAGATTATCCATCGATCGGCAATTGAAAGATCCCCAACGCCCGAACTTGGCGGGGAGTTCGGCGCAGCACCTTTCATTTGAAGGAAGCGGGCAACGTTCCAGATCTTGTTTGCGAAGTTGCGACCAAGCTCCATCGAGGGTACGTCTTGCGTTTTTTCGTCGACGTCTAGGCGCACGTCTGTGCCGAGAGGCGCTAGGTAGATCATGGTGAAACGGACGGCATCGGCACCGTAACGTTCGATCACGCCGAGCGGATCGGGCGAGTTGCCGAGTGACTTTGAGAGTTTGCGTCCCTTACTGTCGCGAATGATGCTCGTGAAGTAGACGTTCCTAAATGGAATGCGTCCGTCAAACTTCAACGTTGCCATAATCATGCGAGCAACCCAGAAGAAGATGATGTCCGGACCGGTTACGAGTAGATTCGTTGGCAGATAGTAGTCGCGATTGTCCTTACCAGAATCTGGCGAACCGTCCCATCCCATGGTGGTCATCGGCCACAACCACGACGAGAACCATGTGTCGAGAACATCGTTGTCCTGGCGCAACGAAACATCGGCACCGACGTTCAGCTTCACACGCGCTTCAGCCTCCGATGCAGCCGCAGTGTGTTGCCCATCGGGCGTGTAGTACACAGGTATACGATGACCCCACCAAAGCTGCCTCGAAATACACCAGTCGCGAATGTTGCTCATCCAGTGTTCGTAGGTCTTTACCCAATGCTCAGGATGAAACGCTACAGCTCCGGACTGCACAGCTTTGAGAGCGGGCTCGGAAAGGGGCTGCATTCGAACAAACCACTGATCGCTCAAATATGGTTCTACCGGTTCCTCGCCACGTTCACTATAGCCGACATTGTGCGTATAGGGTTCAATCTTCTCAAGAAGGTCTGCCGTCTTAAGTGCTTCGACAACACGCTTACGAGCTACGAATCGATCGAGTCCGGCAAATTCACCAGCCAGTTCGTTCAGTGTTGCATCCGGATTGATACATGACGGCATTGGAAGATTGTGCCGGATGCCCACTTCAAAATCATTTGGGTCGTGGGCGGGGGTAATCTTCACTACACCTGTTCCGAATTCGGGATCGGCATATGTGTCGGTTATCACGGCAATGCGTGTGTTCCGCAGGGGGATCACAACGTTTTTGCCGACTAGATGACGATAACGTTCATCGTCTGGATGGACGGCGAGTGCTACGTCAGCAAAAATTGTCTCGGGGCGCACTGTTGCGATGAGTAGTGTGCCAGTACCATCCTCAAGGTGATAACGAAGGGTGTAAATCTGTTCCTGGACTTCTTTAAAGACAACTTCTTCGTCGCTAAGCGCGCTTTGCGCAACGGGTGACCAGTTGATGATACGTTTGCCGCGATAAATAAGGCCTTCATCGAATAATCGAATAAAAGCATACTGAACAGCACGCGAAGCCGACTCGTCCATCGTGAAGAGCGATCGGTCCCAGTCAGCAGATGCACCGAGAGTGCGCAACTGCTGATCGATCGTCCCACCGTACTTGGCCTTCCATTGCCACGTCCGTTCGATAAACGCTTCTCGTCCTAAATCGTAACGGGTTTTACCTTCTGCTTTCAGTTCCTGTTCAACCTTCGTTTGTGTTGCAATCCCCGCGTGGTCCATACCCGGGAACCAGCACGCCTCTGAGTCCTGCAGCCTGTTCCAGCGTATGTAGATGTCTTGCAACGTGACATTCAATACGTGTCCGAAATGTAGAATTCCAGTCACATTTGGTGGTGGCATTAAGATGCTGTACGGACGTCTTGCCGAAGGACTCGATGAGAACAGATTCTCACTCAGCCATCGCTCGTACCATCGTCGTTCAGATTCACTTGAAACATATACTTTGGGGATCAATTCATCCATGCTGCACTTTTATGACGAATAGTTAATGTGGAAAGAGCAAATCTACCAAACCCTTGGCAGCACGTATCTTTGGAACCAAGGATGCAGTTGGTGGTCACAACCGCCGACGACAAATAACTAACCGCGCACTAACACAATCAGGGAGGTTGTAATGCGGATACCAAGACTGAGCACAATTCTGCTCATTCTCTCGTCGCTCTCAGTGACGGCAGTACTTTCATCATGTAGTTGCAAAATCAAAGACGAGCAACAAAGCATGATCAATAAGCTGCGTACTGAAGAACGACAGCTCACAGCCGATACGGAAACGGCCGAGCGCAACAGAACGCGTATCAGTGGCGAACTGAATACACGTCAAGGCGAAGTACGTCAGTGCAATGAACGCAAAGCGTTCGTGCAGGACAAAATGTCTAGGTGGCCAAACATTTGGCCAGACTGGGATCCAAATGCTCCAGTCGTACCGCCAGCTGAACCATCCACGAAGAAACGATAAGGGAGGATCTACACAATGAAAAACACTCTAATCCTCGCCCTACTTCTTGGCGGTCTAATTATGCCCGCCATGGCCCAAAGTGAAAAGCCAGCACCGCCTGAAACACAGCCCGATCAAGAGCTTACGTGCGAAGAAGCTGATGCACGTATCGAAAAGTACAGGGGCATCAACAATGCCGCAAACACAAAGCTCACGGGAGTTCGTTCAGACGTGAATAGGCTCGAAGGCGACCTTTCTACATCTGTTACGGATCTCAAGCGCTGCAACGATGATATCTACAGCATGCTCGGTGTTTCTGAAGCAGATGTGGCTAGCTTCCGTCAGCGCCTCGGTATGCTCGAAGGCCGCATTCGTGAAATGCAACGGCTTAATGATGACATGCTTGCAGATCGTCAGGCAGAAGTACGAGCCTTAGAATCAGAATTGAATACCATGCGCGGCGAACGCGTTGCGGCTCTTCCTGAGTTCTATGACCGCATTATTGCTGACGCACGTGACATCAAGGGGCTATATCGCGAAAAAAAGATCAAAGGTTATACCGTAGGCACATGGGCTGAAAACCGTGACTGCCTCTGGAATATCTCCGGAAAATCTGAGATCTACGGCGACCCGTTCCAATGGCCAAAGATTTGGCAAGCAAATACAGACCAGATCAAGAATCCAGACATCATCCAACCAGGATGGGTGCTCACGATTCCTCCGGCCGGACCAAAGACCAGCGAAGAAATGAAGGCAGAACGTGCGTACTATCGCAAGAAACGCATTGCAATGTCTACATCGAACGACGGTACAACGCCAGCGGCTACTGAAAAGAAGAGCAGCGAAGCAGGCAACTAATCCGCCAAACAAATTTGTTTGACGCCCTGAAGGCCAACCGAAAGGTTGGCCTTCTTTTTTTAAGACGACCAGCTACGGGCCGGCCTTCTTCTTTTAAGACAACCAGCTATGGGGCTGGCCTTCTTCTTTTGAGACGACCAGCTATGGGGCTGGCCTTCTTGTTTTATGGTATTTTTCTGCATGCACATTGTAGAAAAGAAAATCAAGATCGGCGACATAGACCCCTTGGAGCTCTTCGGATCTCAGGAGTCAAACCTCCAACTCATTGAAAACAGGTTCGACACGGCAATTACCGTTCGCGGTGACACAATCGTGTTGCGAGGTGAACCCGCAGAAGTCAAAAAGATCGAATCGATCTTCAGTGAACTGACGTATACGCTGCAACGCAACGGTCGCCTCTCGCCGACGGATGTGGCCATGATCATCGATCTCGTTGAGGGCGGTAAGACCGGACCACAACAGGATATCAATGCGGAAGACCTTCAGAACGTAATACTGTGGGGCAAGAAGGAAGTCATTCGAGCGCGCACTCCACGTCAACTCGAATACTATCAGAAGGTTCAACGCAATGACCTTGTCTTCTGCATAGGTCCCGCAGGTACCGGAAAAACCTATCTCGCCGTAGCCATGGCTCTCACTGCGCTTAAAGCAAACGAGGTTTCGCGTATCATCCTTTCGCGCCCGGCTGTCGAAGCTGGTGAGTCGCTCGGTTTTTTGCCCGGCGATATCTCCGAAAAAGTTGACCCTTATCTCAGACCCCTACTCGATGCGCTAACAGAAATGGTGAGTGCTGATAAACTTAAGAGCATGATAGAACGACGCATTGTAGATATTGTCCCCCTCGCATACATGCGCGGCCGCACGCTGAACAACTCGTTCATCATTTTGGACGAAGCGCAGAATGCATCGCGGATTCAGATGAAGATGTTTCTAACGCGACTTGGTCGTGGATCGAAGTGTGTTGTGACGGGTGACGTAACACAGATTGACTTGCCGAGGAAGTCCGACTCGGGCCTCGCCGACGTCGCCCGGTTGTTTGCCAACATCGAGGGCATCGACTTTGTGTACTTCGATAAGGCCGACGTTGTGCGACATCGCCTCGTCGCGGAAATCATTGGCGCATACGAGCGCGAGAACGAACGTCTGAACGGCTCTCAGGCCGCAGAACCTCAAGGCTCAGCTAGCACACCATGAGCGAACTGTTTCGCATTGGGTTTCTAACGGTCACCATTGTTGACCTGATAGACATTCTCATAATCACAGTCGTCTTTTATATGGTGTATCGCTCGTTGCGAGACACCGTGGCAGTGCAGATTTTGATTCTGCTTGTGATTGTGCTCGGCCTCGGTTTCGTAGCAGAGGCAGCGAATCTTAAGACCGTTAATTGGGTACTCCGACGTCTTGCTGACATCGGTTTGATTGCGTTCGTCGTACTCTTTCAGCCCGAGCTACGTCGCGTGCTGCTCATGATCACGCAAACGCGTTTGTTCCGCTGGTTTATGCGTGTTACAAACTCAGACACTGTCGATGATGTTGTTAACGCTGTCGTTGATATGTCAGCCAAGCATACGGGTGCACTCATTGTTTTCTCGCGTGCGGAACATGTGAAAGTCACCGTTGAAACCGGCATCGAGCTCCGAGCGGCAGTATCCTCAGAACTATTGTTGTCCATCTTCAATCCCCGCTCGCCACTGCACGATGGCGCTGTTGTTATAGACAACCGCACGATTGTTGCCGCGAGGTGTGTTCTGCCGTTGAGCAGCCGTCAACGGTGGGATACACGCAACCTGGGCACTCGCCATCGTGCCGGTCTTGGTTTGTCTGAGCAGGCAGACGTTGTTGCGCTAATGGTTAGCGAAGAAACGGGAGGCATCAGTCTAGCCTATCAAGGCGAGCTGACATTGGATATCCCGTCCGAAAAACTAAAACACATCCTTCAAGAACACCTCGCGGTACTTGCCGCCTCCTAACATTGACAAATGATTCTACGACCGAACCGCGTTCAAAATGTATTCGACGAGCAGCGTGCAGCACTTATTCAGGCGCTGCGTGATCGTGGTATAAGCGACGAACGCACATTATCTGCAATCGCTGTAATTCCGCGCGAACAATTCATCTCTTCGGCCATGCGTACGCGTGCGTATGAAGACTCTGCGTTGCCAATAGACAGCGGACAGACAATTTCACAACCGTTTACCGTTGCCTTCATGACGCAGGCGCTCGCATTAAAGGGCGGTGAAAAGGTGCTCGAGATCGGCACAGGTAGCGGATATCAGGCAGCAGTGCTCGCCCATCTCGGCGCGAACGTCTACACCGTCGAACGTCACGAAATACTTTCGAAACAGGCACAAGTGCTACTGCGATCACTCGGATACACCGTAACACATCGCACTGGTGATGGAACGATTGGCTGGAATCAGTACGCACCATTTGATGCCATTCTCATTACTGCCGGCGCGCCTGACGTTCCGGAAACACTTGCGCGGCAGCTCACGATCGGCGGACGTCTCATTGTGCCCGTGGGCACTGAGGCCGAGCAGACGTTATACCGCGTTACTCGCACCGCGCCCGAAGACTGGTCCGTTGAAGATCTAGGTCCATTCAAGTTTGTCCCCCTCATCGGACGGGAAGGCTGGGATGATAAGCGGAGATAACGCGCGGAGAGTACTTGTGATTGCAGGTGCCACCGCGACTGGAAAAACGGCTGCGTCGATCGCATTATCAGAGCAAATACCAATCGAGGTCGTCAGCGCCGATGCTAGACAAGTTTATCGTCACCTCGATATTGGCACGGCTAAGCCTACACCTGCGCAGCTACACGCTGTCAGGCATCATTGCATCGACATTCGCAATCCCGCCGACACGTACAGTGCAGCAGAGTATGCCCTCGATGCGCGAAATGCAATCGATGCTATTCCCGCAAATACGTTGCCCGTTGTTGTGGGCGGTTCCGGACTTTATATCACAGCAGCGCTTGACGGTTTTGCAGAAGACATAACACCATCCGATTTGCAGGTTCGCGCTGCGCTAGACATTGAACTTGAGGTAAAGGGCCGAAGGGGGCTATTCGAGGAACTTCGTAGCATTGATCCACGTGCAGCCGCACGATATGCAGATATGAATCCACGCCGTGTGATACGAGCCCTTGAGTTCTATCGAACGACAGGACGTTTGTTTTCGTCGACATGGGATTCAGTCCGCAATGCATCGGCGTACGACGTCGTGTATGTGGGCATCTCGCAAGACAAAGAAACGCTGCATCAGATCATCGATGCGCGTTGCGATGAGATGTGGAGCAATGGCCTTCTCGATGAAACTGCCGCAGTCCTTAACGCAGGTGTACCGGCTTCGTCGCAGTCCCTTCAAACCGTCGGCTATACCGAGGCAATCGATGTGTTGATGGGACGGAGCACTCCGGAGATTGCCCTTGATGCGATTAAGGCAAACACGCGCAGATATGCAAAAAGACAGATGACATGGTTTCGACGAGATGCAAGGTATCAGTGGACGACTGGTGGAGTCGACGACCTGCGTGACTTTGTACTACGTGTACTTTCACCGAGTAGTCTCTTCTGCTTCGTGATTCTGCTATGCGCAATGTATGCCTCGGTGTACGCGCAAGGCACGACCCAGAACATACCTGCGATTACATCAGCACCGTTATCTCCAGCAGACAGTGCAAGCGCGCTTCAAATGTTGCAGACGCAACTCGATAACCTTTTCCGGTCATCACGATCGCGCAAGGCAACTACAAGCGTAATGGTTTTTTCGATGAAACGTAATGCTGTTGTGTACGAGTTGAATCCTGACGCAATGCTTGCACCGGCATCAACAACGAAGCTTTTCTCGACAGCCGCGCTGTTTCAGCGCTTAGGAAAGAACGGAGTAATTGCGACAGAGGTTCGAACAGACGGCGTCGTTAGCTCTGATGGAACCCTCAGAGGCAATCTCTATATCATCGGCCAAGGTGATGCATTACTTTCCGTGAACGATTTAGAAGACATTGCCGACAGACTGCGTGCCGTAGGCATTAAACGCATAACAGGAATGATCGTTGGCGATGGTTCGCACTTCGATGGCGTTGGAGACAGAGCGGTATATAGTGGCGATGGCGAACATGTACAGCCGCTGCCTCCTATCAGAGCCCTTTCTATGAACAAGAGCAGCGTAGCTGTTGTTGTTCACGGATCCCCTGACGGACGTGCCACTGCGCAGTGTGTGCCTGCTTCGGATGCATTCGAGGTTGTAGTGGTTCCTGGTTCGGTTCCGAAGGGCAAGAAGAAGCGACGCCGTAGTCGTATACGCGTAACGTCGCGAGTTCTCGATCATGGAGTGCAACAGTTTGTTATCACGGGTTCGCCTGGTGTAAATCGCAGCTCGACAACGTATTTCAACATGGCGAAGCCGGCACTTGCCGTTGCGGGTGCGTTGCGTTCGCGGTTAAGGGCAGGTGGCATCGTTGTAGACGGTACCGTAGCAGAACGCACAACGCCGTTTAACACGACAATCGTGACTGCAAACAATCGTTCGCTTGTCGAATTTTGCTCGGTTGTAAACAAACGCAGTGACAACTTTCTTGCCGAGCATGTGTTTAAAGCAGTTGGTGCGTGGTGCGGCGATCACAACACAACAGCAACGCGCGCAAAAAAAGCACTGCTTGAGACACTCGATTCATTCGATATACGCCGGCTCGACTGTTCATTTAACGACGGTAGTGGACTCTCGCGTCGTAATCGTGCTAGCGCGTCTGTAGAAGTTGCATTGTTGCGTTCGATAGCATCGCAGCCATGGTCAGACGAATATGCGAGTACACTTGCCATTGCAGGGGTTGATGGCACGCTGCGCGGACGCATGAAGATGACCCCCGCAGAGAATAATCTTCATGGTAAGACGGGAACGCTGCGCAATGTAAGCGCACTTGCGGGCTACGTTAAGACACTGGACGGGGAACCGCTTGTGTTTTCGTTTATTGCGAACGGACCCAATGTTGGGCATTACAAGGGTGTGGAAACGCAGGCAGCCATCGCTCTCGCTTCATTCTCTTACCGCAAGCCGTTGCCGCCCCCTGACGCAAACGCTGCCATTAACTCGGAAGACACGAAGAAGAAAGTGTACTCGAAAAAACGCCTACCAACCAAGTCGAAGAAGAAGGCGACGCGTAAAACCAAGAAACGCCGTCGATAGAGCAACGCCTATTGCGTCGGCTACTGCGTCAGCAACTTCAGCCATCCGTGAAGGCACGTACGCCTGATGCACCTCGTCGCTAATGCCATACGCCATGCCTATGAGAAGCACGTAAACGCATGCTCGCGACGTCGGCATCGTCACTCTCCACCCGAGTACGGCAAACTGCACGCAAAGCCCGTACGCAAAGAATGCCACTGCATGAAATATCTTGTCCTGCCAGTCAATACCCAATGATGGGGGCTGAATTGCAGGCATCGACGACGCAATGAAGATTGCGATTGATAGAACGGCGACTGGTGTAATCGCTAAGGCTCGATGCTCACTCATGCACAATGGCCATTCCGTTGATTAATAATTTCATGTAGGAATTACCGAGCCAAGGGCATGAATGAGATCTGTCGCAGTTAGAGTTTCCATTGCTTGCGTGGCAGCATAGTGGTCACCCGCACGGGCATGCAGATATGCACCAAGCGCAGTAGCGTGAAACAGATGAACTCCTTGCGCACACAGTCCGGCGATGAGGCCCGTTAGTACGTCACCACTTCCCGCTGTTGCCATACCCGGGTTTCCGTTTATGGTGTAGACCACGCGCTCCCCGTCCGTCGTAACCGATGGCACGTCCTTGACGTGTACAATGCATCCTTGTTCGCGTGCAAATGCTGTCGCCTGTTCGACAACAGTGCGTCGAATCGATGTAATGTCGGTCTTAAGCATGCGCGCAAACTCACCAAGATGCGGCGTTAGAATTACTGACCGCATTTCACGCGTTAACAGTGGCAGAATGCGCAGCCCATCGGCATCGATCACTACCGGCGTTGCCGGATTCATGTTGTTGATCATTTCTGCAAGCGCTTCGATTGCGCCCTGATCGGCGCCAACGCCTGGTCCGACGGCAAGCACAGTAGCCTTTAAAATTGCTCCACTTATAGATGCCATTGCATCGCGCGCAAGAAAACCCTCGGGCGTACCAGGCAGCACGTGTGTCATCACTTCGCGAGGGATGAGCGGGTGGAGCACTGGTGCGGCAAGTTCGACAAGCCCTGCACCGGCAACGAGAGCTGCATGCGCAGTGAGGGCTGGGGCACCGCGCATCCCACGCGAGCCCCCTATCACGAGCACCCTGCCATAGTCGAATTTCGATGTGCTGCGTATGCGTGCCGGCAGGAACGTGCGAATGTCGCTTGGCGTTAACACGTAGTGTTTGGCAAAACGTTCTACGAGCGGTGCAGGTGCACCAATGTCGGCGACGTAGACAGAGCCTACGTGCGACGGACCGTCATTGCGATAGAAGCCGGGCTTTGACGCGGCCATTGTTATAGTGGCGTGTGCACGAAACGCATTTCGATGTGCTTCACCCGTCGTTGCGTCGAGTCCGGTCGGAACATCAATGGCAACATGGAAGCCACGTAGTCCATTTAACGTGGCAACGTGTTCTGATGCTGGCGAATACAGGTCTGCTCCGCCGCCGACACCCACGAGGGCGTCAACGACAACATCGAATGCATCGACGAGGTCGTCCCACTCCCGATCGTCATTGCGCAGCACTACCACATCGTGTACTTCACGTAAATGTCGCGCAATCACCAGTCCATCACCACCGTTGTTACCTCCGCCGCATGCGATGAGCATGCGGAGCCCCTTACCTGACGGTAAAAGCGTCTGTAGGATGTTCGCGGCTGCACGTCCGGCATTCTCCATGAGAACAGCCGGTGAAAGTTGAGCCTCGTCATTGCAAGCACGATCGAGAGCTTCAATGTTGCCGCGGGTGAGAAGATGCTTCATGATCAATCGTTGATTGTGAACTGCGTATGCTCAGCAATATATATTGCGTGCATGTTCTTATTGCGGCTTACTCTTTGTGCGTGTGTGGTACTCATTTCCGCATGCGGCGGACTCGACCCGACGGTGGTGCCGACATTTACCGGTATTAGCGGAACGATAACGTACGTGGGTGGTGCTAGTGCATGGCCACCAGCAGACTCGGTTATCGAGGTACGGGTTGTTGCCTTCGAAAAGCGTCCCACAGACCCGACGCAGGTTTTTGGAGCCTTACTTGCTGGTACGGCTGTTGTTTCGGACACCTTGCCTCGTCGCGTTAATCAGTCGTCGTACTCGATCGAGGTTGCCAATACACCACGGACGTTTGAGTACATCGTGGTAGCCCTTCGGTACGGACCCGATTTTCAACTGCAATGGCGGATGCTTGATGTCTATACAATAACCGGCGATGCAACGCAGCCAAGGCCCCTTACCGTGAACGCCAATGACGACAAGCGCATAAACTTTCGCGTAGACTTCTCGAACCTACCACCACAACCATTTTGATGCGCCCTATCGTCTTGCGCTGCCTAAGCACCCTTCTCTACCTAAGTGTGATGCTTTGCCAGAGCGTCGTGTGCGCGCATGCGCAATCGGCGTCGATAAAGGGACGTGTTACCGATCGCCTAACGGCACTGTCGATGCAGGGCGTGACTGTTCGCGTAGAGGGCACTGGTATCGGAGCTATCACCGACAAATCTGGACGTTTCGCGTTGCAGAACGTGCCGCTCGGACTTGTTACGATTGCGGCTTCCTCTGTGGGCTATGAACCAACATCGGTTGTTGTGATTGTGAAACTGAACGACCAGCGCGATGTTGTCATGACAATGCTTGAGTCAGCGCTACGAACAGCGGACATCGTTGTTAGTGCGAGCAAACGCGTACAAGCAGTGCAGGATGTACCAGTCAGCGTTTCTATCGTTGGTGGCAAAGAGCTCACAATGCGTGCACAGACATCCCTCGACGAAGCATTGCGATATGTCAGCGGTGTAAACGTTGCTCGCGATCAGGTAAACATTCGCGGTGCGTCTGGTTTTGCTTTCGGCGTAGGTTCGCGAACTGCTGTGCTGCTCGATGGGTTTCCACTGTTATCCGGTGATAACGGTGACATCAAGTTCGACGTACTGCCTGTTGCAGACATCGATCGTATCGAAATCATTAAGGGGGCTGGCTCAGCGCTATACGGCACCGGCGCGCTCGGTGGTGTCGTCAGCCTTATAACAAAAGAAGCAACCGATACCGCTCAGGTGTATGCACGCGTCTATGGTGGCCTATATACGTTGCCTCGGTACGAGCAGTGGCGCTATCGCGCTACGGTGCCAACATTAGCGGGTGCCGACGCTCGATTTGCAAAGGCCTTTGGGGACGTCTCGTTTAGTGTGAGTGCCGGAGCTCGTACGGACGAGCGTTACCGCGATCATGACCAGGGCAATCGTGGTTTTGGTTACTCGAAGCTCTCGTGGAAAGCTTCCGATCGGACAAAGCTGACGGTTTTTGGGTTCAGCGCAATCGACGACAACCAGAATTTCATTTATTGGGATAGTTTACGAACTGCCACTCTACCACAGGACGGCATCAAACCGAATGAGCGTTTGCGTTCGACAAAGGTTGCTGCTGGTATCGAATGGTCGCAACTCGTGTCGAACTCCTCGTCTCTCGTTATACGTCCGGGTTTCTTTCGTACACGTTTCGAAACTCGTGATAACGGTGTTGCGAAGGACTCAAATCAGTCCACCGCCTACGCATACACACTCGAAGCTCAGTTTACTTCGTTGCTCTCGAACGAGCTCATCGTCACCACAGGCGCGGTCGGACGGTTGAATTTTGTGCGTGCCGACGTGTACGGCAAACAGTATCAGAGTGTGTTATCGGGGTACGCACAAGGCGAATGGACCATTACCGACGGGCTCATTGCAACATTGGGTGCACGCATCGACCGCGAGGAAACACTCACGTTGCCAACGCAACTAGAGATATCTCCCAAAGCCGGTGTTTCATGGCGATTAACAGATAACACGGCGCTAAGGGGCTCAGTCGGAAGGGGCTTTCGCGCTGCAACGATTGCCGAACGGTACGCCAACATCCGTTACGGAGCGTTTCAGGTTTCTCGCAACCCGGATATACGCCCAGAGTCGTCATGGTCTGCAGAAATCGGTATTCACCACACAGATGGTCAGTGGCTTGTCCCCATCGAATTCGATTTAGCGGTATTTGATAACGAATTATACGATCTAATCGAACCCACATTCGACCTCAGCAGTGCATCTGCACCCATTGTGTTTCGCAACGTCACGCGTGCTCGCATTCTAGGAGCTGAAGCAACGGTACGAGCATTACTGACGCGTACTCTTGGCGTCGACATTGGTGTAACGGCCATGCTCCCCCGCGATCTCATTACCAACTCGACGCTATTCTATCGCAACAACATTCTGTTGTATGTGAAGGCGTCGTGGTCTGTACTGCCGTGGCTCGAGCTACAGGCAGATTACCGATTCCAGAATCGTGTAGAGCGCATCGATGACAGGCTCGGACTCTTCATCGCACAAGCAGATGCGCGTGTACCAATTCATGTCGTTGATGCCCGCATCGTGTTAGATGCCGCCAAACTAAACATTGCACCTATCCGGCTATCGCTGATAGGCCGGAACATCGGCGACTACTATTACACCGAAATTCCGGCCAATCTGGCGCCTACAAGATCACTACTCGTGCAGATCGAGTATCGATAGTTACTGCTTGACGACTACAGCGGCCGTCGTCGACGTCGTTCCGAGAAGCTGGACCGTGTAGACGCCGTTCTGTAACGCCGACATCGATACGAATACACGCCCGAGTGACGCATCGACGCTGCTACTGTACACTTCGCGTCCGGTTATGTCAGTAACCCTTACGTGCGTATAGCCGAGGCCTGGATTAAACGTCAACGTAGCCCCTTCGCTCACCGGATTTGGCGATACGAGCACGTTAACAGATTCTGGAGTTTCGGCTACAGATACTGGTACGCCCCGATATGTTAGTTGCGCTGCAATGTCAACGATCTGAACGCCCAATCCGATAGGACCAACACGTTCTACCTGTCCAGTCTCGCCCACGCGATAGAGGTCGTCGTTGAATGACGGAGAAGTATTGACGACGAGGAATCCGAGGTTGCTCTGGTCGGTCGAGTCGTAGTATACATCGATGTCCGACGATTTGTCATCAACTTTCGGCGTGAAGAGACCACCCACGTTGGTGTAGATTATGCCGGCGTTAGGCGGATTAATCGTGACAATCGATCCCACGCTGTCGTCGACAGCATAGAGTGTCGTTACCGTTGAGCCGTGGTAGTTGTTCGAATACGTAGCAGAACCGATCTGCGGCACAACCGACGCATTCGGATCGGCAGGTGCATATGCAACCATCACGTCCGTAGCGGCAAGCTCACCAGTGTTTGGATTGAGGCGATAGTTGTTGCGCGTTTGAGCACTAATAACGCGAATGCGGTCAACAACGGGATTAAAGTCGAATGCAACATCACCCGTACCAAGCATCATCGTCTGCGTTGTATCCCCTATTGGTGTTGCAGCTCCTGTACCCGGAACAATTGTGTAGAGCTGATACGCGCTGCTCACCCGATTGTATGCAAGGGCGTACAGTTGGAGATCGGCCGGACGCACATCCATGCCTACGATAGAGAACCCCGGGCTAATGCCCGTTATCGCCGTCAGCGAACGGATGACCGAAGGGTTATCACTGTCAATCGTTAGCAGACGATTCGATGTCTTCGTAAGCAGATACACAAGCACACCAGTAAGGGGCTCGACAGGGGGCTGCTCGATAATGACTGTGATGTCCTTTATGTCTGCCGGAACTGACCCAACGAACGTTGTGCCACCAGTGCTGAGGTTAACAAGGTAGAGGGCGTCGCTAGCTTGACTTGTATCGCGCGTGACTAGGTAGGCAATGTTTGCGCGCGTAATTGGGTCGAAGTAGATGTCCATGTCCGCACGTCCCTGCGACTGCTCGAACGTCACCGTGGTGCGTCCGACAGTATTAAGCATGCCCGCATTCGGCGGGTTTTGTGTTGCAATGACGTTTAAACCCTGATCGTACACAAACAACGTTGTTGTCTCCGTTGCTCTATAACTATTCGTGTAGGCAACCGCTCCAACCTCTGGCACTACGCCCTGGTTTACGTCGCCAAGGGTGTAATCGACATCTGTGTCAGTAGCGGCGATGGCACCAGTGATGGGGTTCAGCCGATAGTTTTTACGATTGAGTCCGACGACACGTACGCGGTCTACAACTGGGTTAAAGTCTACAGATGCTTCGCCAGTGCCAAGGGCAAGCTGCACATCTGCGGTGCCCACAGGATTTGCCGTGCCTGTCATAGCATCCAGCACATACATGCGTGCCATACCGCTGCTCGCGTTGTACGCAAGCGCGTAGAGTTGGGCATTGCTAGGGCGCACATCCATGCCGACGATCGTGTAGCCAGCTGGCAGACCGGTGATGTTCAACGGACCCCGTACAATTTGTGACGGTGCAAATGCATCGAAGGCGATGAGTTTGTTGTCTGCCGTCAGACCGAGGATTGTCTGAGCATGGCCGATCGACAACGTCGTGCAGAGCAGCGCGAATGAAAGTAGTAGAGTCTTTCGCATCATGGTATTCCCGTATTTGTGGTGTTGCGTTTTTTCAAGCCTTAGTCGCGTCCGTAACGCTCAAGCGTAAACGTTTCTCCGAGGTAGCGTTTACGCACTTCTTCGTTATCGGCAATGTCCTGAGCGGTGCCGCCTACGAAAATCTGTCCATCAATAAGGATGTAGGCGCGGTCTGTAATAGACAACGTCTCATGTACATTATGATCCGTAATCAGTACACCGATGCCCTTCTTTTTGAGCTGAATTACAATCTGCATAATGTCTTCAACCGCCAAGGGGTCGATACCGGCGAATGGTTCGTCCAACAGTACAAACTTTGGATCGGTTGCAAGCGAACGTGCGATCTCGCATCTGCGACGTTCACCACCGGAGAGCATGTAGCCTTTGCTCTTGCGAATGTGGGCGATTCCGAATTCCTCTAGTAGAATCTCTAGTCGTTCCTTACGCATTGCACCCGACATTCGCCGTAGCTGCAGAATGGCGATAATGTTCTGCTCTACTGTCATACGTCGGAAAATCGACGGCTCCTGAGGTAGATACGACAAGCCCTTGCGCGCTCGTTTGTACATCGCAGTCGAAGTAATGTCTTCGTCGTCGAGAAACACACGTCCACTCTCAGGCTTTACCATTCCGGTAATCATGTAGAATGTTGTGGTCTTGCCAGCGCCGTTCGGACCCAACAACCCTACAACTTCGCCTTGCTGCACACTTAATGTGCTGCCCTTTACAACCACCCGCCGGTTGTACACCTTGCGCAATTCGTGCGCACGCAGAATGCTGCTCAATTGCGTGTGGCGCCGCGTCGCGGCCGTGCCTGAAGCTTCAGCGTCATCGTCTCCTCACTATCGCCGCGTTTTACCGTGATGCGCAGTATTGCATCAGTCTCGCCGTCTAAGATGGCGACCTTCACGTCTTCAGATCGATGTATGCGAACCCCATCGATGGCAACGATAACGTCTCCTGGTTCTAAGTGTGCGTCTTCTGCGGGACTGTTCCGCATAATCTGCGAGATGATCACGCCTTCATTTTTCTTGAGTCCGTAAGACCGCTCCATCGCTTCGTCTATTTCCGCCAACTCCATACCCGTCCAGAAGTCCCGATCGATCTTGCCATCTTTCTTCAGCCGATCCATAATACGCTTTACACGATTAATCGGAATTGCAAAGCCAATGCCAATAGAACCAGATCCGCGGGCGCTCTGTGATGTTGAATAGATGACGGTGTTCATGCCAATGGCTTCGCCGGTGGCGTTCACCAACGGACCTCCACTGTTACCGGATGAGATTGCAGCATCGGTCTGAATCATGCCGCGGTAGACCCTTTCAAGCCCCTCACCCTGATCGGGCTGCGTGAAGTCTACTCCAGTATTGCTAACAACGCCAACCGTTACTGTCGGCTTTGCATTGATGTCGAACAATCCGAACGGATTGCCAAACGCAATTGCCCACTCGCCCACCTCGACCGTTTCACTGTTCGCGAGTTTGAGGTATGGGAAATTCTTGCCGTTAATCTTGAGTAATGCAACGTCGGTAACGGGATCCGTGCCGACGATTGTTGCATCATATTTCTCTCCGCTCGTCATCGTTACGACAATCTTCGATGCATTACCCGCGACGTGGTCATTCGTGATAATGTAACCATCGTTAGAAACAAGAAAACCCGAGCCGAGTCCGTGCACTTCATATTGTCTGCGATAGGTGCGTCCACCGTCGCCGAAGTATCGTCGGTAGAACGGATCGGACATCATCATATCATCGAACGGATCGCGGTAGAGCTGCGTTCGCGTTTCGGTAATGTTAATACCAACGATGGCTGGCGAGCAGGTCTTCACGGCTCGCGTAATTGCATTCTGCCTCGACGTACTTATACCGTCATCGGGTGACACAGTAGACGGGGCTGCACTCACGTATGTAGCAAGTGGATGTGCCGAAAGCGCCAATAAAATTGCTGCGGCAAGGTTCCGATACCAAGGGGTCTTCTGCATATACAAAAATGCCCAAAAAATGAACCGTCTCGTTTGCCCTTCGGGGGCGCCCTATCTTTATACCATGTCCGTCTTTGTCAATGTCGCTCTTCCGGTTCCAAAAGCCGATGTCTTCACCTACGCTTTACCCGATGACGTGGTAGCTGTGCGTGGTAGCAGAGTGCTGGTACCACTCGGACGCCGCACGGTAACAGGAACGATTGTCGAAGTCGATGTCGCGGGACGCGACGACGCACGGATGGTACTTGAAGTGTTGGACGATGCACCCTCATTCCCCACAAACGTTCTTACGCTAACACGACGCATCGCCGATTACTACATGTGCTCCTGGGGCGAGGTGCTGAATGCTGCGCTCCCCTCAGGGCTGTCCCCTTCCAGTGTGGTGCGCATACGCCTGCTACGCATCGTCAGCGATGCAGACCTCGACGACATTGCACGTCGTGCTCCGAAACGTGCCGCATTACTTAGCGCGTTACGCGATCACGTAGGTGATGTAACCGTTGCGTACCTGCAGAAAAAACTACGCTCGACAATCGTCAGCGATCAACTTCTCGCACTCCAAACCGACGGCTGGGTTGAAGTCCGTAGCTCCGTCGAGCGCGAAGCGCGCACACGCACACAACGCGTATACAGCATTGCGCCAGAGCTTGTGCAGCATGAAGACCGGTTGCGCGAAACTTTAGATACGCTCGACAAACGCGCACCGAAGCAATCGCTCATTCTCGGCATCCTGTACCTCGCGCACATTCGCAACGACGGCGCAATGCCTAAGTCAACATTGCTCGATGAGGAAGGGGCGAGCGCTAGCGCGCTCGAGGGTCTGGTGGCTAAAGGACTAGCGACGGTTGAGGAGATAGAGTTCGATGTTGATGCAGAGGGAGCCTTCGTCTCAACCTCTTTGGCGCCAAGAAATGAGGCCGACCTACCTCTAACCGATGAGCAACAACAGGCAGTTGATTCCATTATTGGCGGTTCAGGAGTGTTCCTCCTCGATGGTGTTACGGGCAGCGGTAAGACTCTTGTTTATCAACGGGCTATAGCGGCTGTTCTGCATCAGGGGAAGCGCGCACTCGTGCTTGTTCCCGAAATCTCATTAACGCCACAGCTCGGCGATAGATTTAAGCGCATGTTTGGTGACGATGTCGCAATGATTCACAGCCGCCTTGGCGTTGGCGAACGGGCTCGTACGTGGAAGCGCATTCGTGATGGCGAAGCACGCGTTGTGCTTGGTGCAAGGTCGGCGGTATTTGTGCCACTTCAGGATGTAGGCCTCATTATAGTCGACGAAGAACACGAGCCGTCGTATAAGCAGGATGATCCGGCACCGAGGTATCACGGACGCGACGCTGCTGTTCTGCGTGGGTCTATCGAGCAGTGTACCGTCGTATTGGGTAGTGCGACACCTTCGTTGGAGTCAATCCAAAACGCGCGCACCGGACGCTACTACCATTTGCGACTAACACATCGTGCCGACCATGCCGTGATGCCGGTCGTACGCACCATTGACATTCGCGAAGCGCGCAAAGAACGCACAATGCACAATGCATTCTCCGAGGAGATGCTCAAGAGCATTCAGCAACGAATCGAAAGAAAAGAAGGCTCCCTCGTCTTTCTAAACCGCCGCGGCTACTCCGTGCAGTTGTTGTGCGAAGATTGTGGCGACTCGCCAAGCTGTCCGAATTGTGACGTATCACTTACTTATCACAAAGCATCGTTCGCTCTGCGCTGTCACTACTGCGGCTTCTCCGAGCCTGCCCGCACCATCTGTCATGTATGCGGTGGCACGGACTTACGGGAGTCTGGCTTGGGCACGCAGCGCGTCGAAGAAGAGCTCATCGCGCTATTAACGTCAAGAATGTCAGCGCCCGCACCAGCAGACTTGTCATCGGCGAAGGGTCCGCTCCGCGAAGGGTCCGTGCAGCGCATGGACGCTGACACAACAGGTAAACGCAACGCACATCGCAAGTTGCTAGAAGCTTTTGCCAAAGGTGATATCGATGTACTCGTCGGCACGCAGATGATTGCAAAAGGACTCGACATTGCACGCGTCACGTTTGTGGGTGTCGTAAATGCCGACCATAGCTTACACATGTCTGACTTCCGTGCAGCAGAGCGAACCGCGCAATTGCTCATACAAGTTGCAGGACGTGCCGGACGCACTGCGGCGAAGCCCGGCGAGGTGCTTATTCAAACGTCGAGTCCGGACCACCCCTCAATCCAGGCCGCTGTCACCAACGATATGCGTCCGTTCGTAGACGCCGAACTCGCACTGCGCAACGAAACGAAGTATCCCCCGTTCACGCGCTTCATCGTAATCGAAATTAGTGGCTTCGACGAAGCCCTTGTGGATGATCGCGCAAATGTAATAGCAGCACTTATCCCGCCGTACACTGACTACATGATGCGACACCCGCCCGTGCACCCGCCAATCGCGCGTCTGCGGAACCGGTATCGTCGCGTGATTGTTATTCGCAACTTTAAAGATGCAGACCCGAGCGGCGCACTTTGTCGTTCGCTCCTGCGCAACGCCATCGAAGCATACTCTGACGAGCACGCAACATCTGCTGTTCGTGTAACCATCGACATCGATGCAAGCGGAACGCTCTAATGACATCAGTTCAACAGACAACACTCTTCACAACAGGTGGCACGCCTCAATCATGAAAATTCTACTACTTGGTTCGGGTGAATTAGGAAAAGAGTTTACAATTGCAGTTAAGCGTTACGGACATCGTGTGGTTGCTTGCGACAGCTACTTCGATGCACCGGCGATGCAGGTCGCCGATGAAGCTCGCGTATTGAACATGCTAAACGCCTCCGAACTCGATGCAGTTGTCAGCGATGTACGTCCGGACATAATTGTCCCTGAGATTGAAGCCATCCGCACAGAGCGCCTCTTCGACTACGAAGCCGCTGGCATTCACGTTGTGCCCAGCGCACGTGCGGCGAACATGACCATGAATCGCAAAGCAATTCGCGACCTCGCTGCAGGTGAGCTCGGATTGCGCACCGCACGCTACTGCTACGCAACCACAGAAGAACAATTCGTAGAAAGCGTGCGCGACATCGGGATTCCATGTGTCGTAAAGCCCCTCATGTCATCAAGCGGCAAAGGACAGAGCACGATTCGCACTGCGGCCGATGTGCAGCCCGCATGGACGTATGCACACGAAGGCTCGCGCGGCGACATCCAGGAAGTGATCATCGAGGAGTTTATAGCATTCGAAAGTGAGATAACACTTCTAACAGTGACACAAAAAAACGGACCGACGTTGTTCTGTCCGCCCATCGGCCACCGCCAGGAACGAGGCGACTACCAGGAATCGTGGATGCCACACTACGTCAAGCCCGAGCTTCTCGCAAAAGCGCAAGCAATGGCCGCACAAGTCACAGAGTCTTTGCAGGGGGCTGGGATATGGGGCGTGGAATTTTTCCTCGGCACCGACGAAGTATACTTCAGCGAACTATCGCCACGTCCGCACGACACAGGAATGGTCACGCTTGCCAACACACTCAACCTCAACGAATTC
>JBKJNB010000062.1:0-24824 GCA_046595995.1 Candidatus Kapaibacteriota bacterium | reverse complement strand
CTCACCGCATTAAACTCACTTGCTACAATTCTAGGTGCCAAGCCCGACACCGTACGTAGCGACACCTCGCTGCCGTATGGCTCTTACGATGTGCAGTTCGGAGATGCGAACACGGTACCGGTAAACGAGGACATCTCAACGGTTGTGTCCACAGACACCGCAACCAACGTTGACGGCACGAATTTCATCCCTAAGGATTATCGTGTCTCATTCACTCCAGACATCGTAACCGGTGCCGCCGGCTACAGCAACTGGTTTGGCGCTCAGGGTACCGCTCAAATGTTGTTCTCGGATATGCTTGGCGATCACGAGATCTACTTTCAAGCGAATCTCTTTCTCGACTTAACAAACAGCAATTTCTACCTCTCCTACGGTTACCTGCCAGACATCGTCGACTACCGCGTTGCTGCGTTTCATAATGCCGGATACACGTACCTCTACGACTCTAGTGGATTTGCTTCCCTGCATCGTCTGCGCAACTACGGAGTCGTCGTGTCGGCTTCGTATCCATTCAGCCGTTTCACTCGCGTTGATGTCGCGTTGCAGACAATTGCGATGTCTCGCGAAAACATCGATAATCCAAATAACCCGTCGTTAAATCGATTCGTTATGGTGCCCATGGTGTCGTACGTGTTCGACAATACGCTATGGGGCTTTTGGGCGCCGATTGCCGGCACACGATACAACTTTACTGTAGAGGGTTCGCCAAAGCTCTTTGATAACGGCCTTCAGTTTGCGACACTGCGCACAGACATCCGGCACTATTTCCACCTTGGTGGAGACTATGCTTTCGCTGTGCGAGGTTCTGGTGGAATGAGCGTCGGACCAAACACACAGAAGTTCTTTATCGGAGGCACCGATAACTGGATCAACCGGACATTGTCCAATAATCAACTGCCTTTCGAGAATCCAGAAGACTTTGCCTTCACACGTCCAGGGTGGCCACTTCGCGGATTCGCAATCAACGAACGCAATGGATCACGGTACTTCATAGGCAATGCTGAATTTCGGTTCCCTTTACTTTTTGCATTTCAAGCCGGTCCGCTGCCAGCGTTGTTTCAGGGTCTTCAGGGCAACTTATTTTTCGATATCGGTGGTGCGTTCAACGATCAGAACCAGGCGCTCGACGCTTTTGGACGCGAAGTTTCGAACCCGATTCTTTACAGTACTGGTGTCGGCATCCGTTCACTGGCACTTGGTCTGCCATTGCGTATCGATATCGCATGGAGGCGTGAGCCTTCGGGCACCTTCTCGTCGCCCGTTTACATGTTCTCACTAGGCGGGGATTTCTAGCTGCCCAAGATCGTCACTCGGTCATGATTGTTGAAAACCCGGCGCGTGCATTTGTCCGACTGATGATTTCGTCCTGAACAAAGTTCATCCGTGCCGCCGGAATCATTGCGATAAACGTTACAGCATCGGAGTATTGGGGCTCGAACGTTGCGTTCACTTCTTGTAACAGCGTTGTAATTCTGCTCACGTCGTCGTAGGTACAGAAGATTGAGAGTGGCACCATTGGCACGACAGCTACTCGCTCACACGTTTCGAGCGCTCCCTGTGCTGCTTCTGAATACGCACGTGCCAGTGGCCCCACACCAAGTTTCACGCCTCCGAAGTACCGCACAACCACTAACACGGCATCACTCAGGCCCGAACGTTGCAGAGCGAACAGCAAAGGCTTTCCAGCCGTTCCTGCCGGCTCACCGTCGTCGGACATCCTGTACTCCATGCCCTGCGGTCCAATACGATATGCGTAGCAGTGATGAACTGCATCCCAATGTTCTGCACGTAACCCTCCCAAATAGGCCATCGCATCGGCTTTTCGCGGTGCGGTTGCAATACAAGCAATGAAGACCGAACGCTTGATGGTAATTTCGGCTCGTGTTTCGGTGGCAACAGTGGTGTAGCCTTCTACAGTTTCATTCAATAGGATATCCATGCGGATTGGAATGGTTTGCTACCCGACGTACGGTGGTAGCGGTGTGCTTGCAACGGAGTTAGGTCACTCGCTGGCTCGACGGGGGCACAGCGTGCACTTCATCACGTACGCACAACCGATGAGACTCGATCGCTTTCAGGATAATATTTTCTACCACGAGGTGGAAACACCCACGTATCCGCTGTTTGAGTTCAACCTTTACACGCTGGCGCTCGCAGGTCGTATCATCGACGTCGTAAGATATGAAAACCTCGATGTGCTTCATGTACACTACGCAATACCGCATGCCATAAGTGGCTATCTCGCGCGTGAGATCCTCACACCGATACGTCCACTCAAACTCATCACGACGCTACATGGTACAGACATAACGCTCGTCGGACTCGAACCGTCGTATCACCCAATCGTGAAGTTTTCTCTAGAAAAATCGGATATCGTTACGGCCGTATCGGGTGACCTGCGGGAAAAGACGCGGCAGAACTTCGGACCGGATCTCCCAATACACGTCATCCCGAATTTCGTGGATACTACGTTATACAAACCAGAATCATGTCAGCCCCTTTCCAGACAACTGCGCAAAGAAGGGGAGTTCATTCTCATGCATGTGTCGAACTTCAGACCTGTGAAGCGCGTTAGCGACTGCGTACGCATTCTTGCAGAGGTGCGTGAGAAAGTCTCTGCAAAACTTGTCCTTGTCGGCGACGGACCGGAACGCGCTGAAGCCGAACGCCTCGCACGCGAGCTAGGCATAGCCGAGTATGTTGTGTTCCTAGGTAAACAGTCTGCACTCCCAGAGATTCTCTCTATCGCTGACATCTTCTTATTACCATCGCAACAGGAAGCGTTTGGTCTATCGGCGCTCGAGGCCATGAGCTGTGGCGTACCTGTTGTAGCCACAAACATTGGCGGAATTCCCGAAGTCGTATCGCATGGCGAAACGGGCTACATCTCTGAGCTTGGTGACATTAGTCGGATGGCGCGATACTGTGTCGAACTACTAACGAACGAAAAGAAACTCGCCATTTTCCGCGAACGCGCACGTGCACGAGCAGTCGAGAAATTCGATATCGAGCTCATCGTACCCATGTATGAATCACTCTACGAACAGGCTGTCGCCGAATGAACGACGTAATAAATTTTCTGAACGCACACGCACAACGATTCGAAGCAGAGCTTTTCGAATTTCTTCGGTTCGCCAGTGTGAGCACTGATCCCAAACAGGCACCCGCTGTAGCGGCGTGCGCAGCCTGGCTGCATAACGATCTTGAGCGCATCGGCCTACCTTATGTGAAGACCTATGCCACGGCCGGACATCCAATCGTGTATGCTGAGCACCTGGGTGCTGGCCCGGGCAAGCCTACGGTGCTGTTCTACGGACACTATGATGTTCAACCGGTAGACCCACTGAATCTCTGGACGAACCCACCGTTTGAACCAACAGTGCGTGGTGGTAAAGTGTACGCACGCGGAGCAACCGACGACAAGGGTCAATTGTTTGCACACGTTAAAGCCATCGAAGCCTTGCTTGCAGTTCGTGCGTCGCTACCTGTAAACATCAAGGTTCTCATCGAAGGAGAGGAAGAAGCCGGTAGTCCGAACCTCACTCCCTTCGTAAGCGAACATAGTGACATGCTCCGCTGCGATGCCGTTGTCGTCTCCGACACGTCAATGTTTGCAGCAGGCATTCCTGGAATTGTTTACGGTCTTCGCGGTCTCGCCTACGTCGAAATACATGTTACGGGTCCGAACCGCGATCTGCACAGCGGCTCATACGGTGGCGCCGTAAACAATCCGTTGAACGCATTGTGCACCATTGTGGGTTCGTTGAAGGATTCGAACGGCCACATTCTAATCAAAGGCTTCTACGAAGGCGTTGAATCTATCGGCGACGATGAACGACGCGACCTGGCTGCCCTTAAATACGATGAAGAAGCCCTGAAGCAAGACGTTGGCGTACGTGAGCTGTTCGGTGAGCAAGGATACTCAGCCGTCGAGCGCCTTGGTATTCGTCCGACGCTGGATGTGAATGGCCTCTTAGGGGGCTTCACAGGCGAAGGGGCTAAGACGGTGCTTCCTTCGAAAGCGATGGCAAAAATCAGCATGCGTCTCGTTCCTGGCCAGCGTCACGAAGACATCGTAGCAAAGATTCAAGCACATGTCGCAGCGATGAACATCCCGGGCATTACTGTTACTGTGCTCGATCTTCATGGTGCAGATCCGGTGGTTGTAAAAAAGAACACACCGGCGATGCATGCTGCAGCAAAAGCTCTCGAAGAGACATTTGGTCAGCCTGTACGCTTCACACGCGAAGGTGGCTCGATACCGGTTGTTCTGCTTTTCGACACTGTGCTGAAAGCACCAACGGTGTTGATGGGTTTCGGGCTTAATAATGAAAACGCACACTCGCCGGATGAACACTTTGACCTGAATCACTTTCACATAGGCATGCAAGCCGCGGCACGGTTTTACATCAACGCTGCAGACATCACCAATGGATAGCAAGCACCAGAAAGCAGAAGTGCGCGCCAGGGCGTTGGAACGCAGAATGCTGATTACGGCTGACGCGAGAGAGTTGGCAGACCGACAGGTGTTCGAACGTGCACACAAACTCGATGCATTTCAACTTGCTACGTGTGTGCACATCTACCGTTCGGTTGGAGATGAAGTAGATACTTGGCCATTCCTCGAGTACGCTTGGGGCATCGGCAAGACGGTGTATGTGCCGGTGAGTGCGCCAGAAGGGCTCCGCCATGTACGCGTAACGCGAGATACAACGTGGCGGGCGGGTGCTTACGGAATTCCTGAGCCGGATAGAAGTGAAGACGAGCGCGTTGGTATTCAGCCCCTTAATCTTGAGCCCGATACCCAAACGATTCCAGAGACCGTAACACTCGTTATTGTACCAGTGGTTGCATTCGATAAAGCATGCAATCGTATCGGATACGGGAAAGGGTACTACGACCGATTTCTTGTTGCAACAAATGCAATGACGATGGGCCTCGCGTACGAATGCCAGAAGGCAGATACGATACCTGTGGAAGCACACGACGTAGCACTGTCGTGCGTCGCCACCGAACAACGATGGTATATCCCTTGAAATGTCGAGTATGTCTTGTGTTCGCAATCGCGATCACTGCCTTTACGCTTGCAAGCGCTCAACGATCGCCCGAAGATCTGATGGTGCTCGATAATACCGAACCGATTGTCAGATACGGACTCGATTCAACAGGCTCGTGGTGGGCTGTTACACAACCATTCAACCAGTTGATAAACGTTTATATAAATGGTAGACGGTATGGACCGTTTTCGTCCGCGATAACTCCGAAGTTCTCTGCCGACGGATCGACGTGGACATTTGCGTTTGTGCGCGATCTGCAGGCGTATGTGCGTACCCCAAGGGGTGAGCAACCAATTACAGCAGAGTCAGTTGTCGGCGTATCATATGCGCCACTAAATCCAGTGCCGTGGGTAGAGTACAATCTCTCCGATGCGCGGATGATTACGGACGGTACTCGTACCTACACGACCACGAATGCGATTGGTTTTGCGCAGTTCAATCCGACGGGTACAGTAGTCTGGCATACAGCGCGTCGCGGATCGCAGGTCGCATTAGTGCGTAATGGCATAGATAATTTTGTTTATGATGAGATATTGCTGACGGGCGTATGGTCAGACGCACGTCCGGTCTTTGCAGCACGTATTGGCTCTTCGTGGACGGTGTTCGTCGGAGAACAGGAAATCGAGGCCAATCTGCAACGGGTGCTCGACCTGACTGTGAATGCATTCGGAACCGTGCTTGCATTCAATGGAGCACGAAGTGGGTCTCCCGCCAACTCGTACATGTACACAGACGAATACCGCAACGCTTGGTCGGGACCAAACCTGGATGTGGCCAACGATCTCGTGCTGAGTCCATGTTGCGACCTAATCGCAGTCACCGGCATAATGCAAGGAGGTGCGCGGGTCGTGATGTTCAACAGTGCCAATTATCCTGCAGGTGCACAGTCTTCGATACCGAGCTTCTCATACGATGGTGCACACATGGCATTTGTCGGCAACGATGGGGAAGGCTTTGTCTCAATGGATGGAAAGCGCAATACAGTAAAGGGTGGAGGCATAGCGACGTCATCACGCGTTGCGGTATCGCCAACGGGACGCAGCGTTGCGTGGGCGAGTGGTTCGACACTTGTCGTGTATGACATCGTAGGCGAACGCATGGGCCTCGGTAAAATGTGCGATACCATGGGCACCAATGTAATCTTTAACCGACGAACGTCAGAGTACCAGGCCTTAGGCGTCTTTGGTGGCCGACTCTTTCTGCTCTCGAGTCCCGCACCCTAAGGTATCTTCGCACATGGAATACATCGTAACGAATAGTCTCAACCCTGTCGATTCTCACGTACACCTCGATGTCGACGGAACTTGCCAAAACGACAACGGGTCGCTTAGCGTCGTTCGTGGAAATCGTCCCGGTCTGTACCATGTCGCGCTGGCAGGCGGTGAACCAGTTCCGATTGTTCTTTCCAGCGACGGCATTGACAGTATTAGTATGAGTATCCGGGGTTACTCGTACGACTTCAAAGTAATGAAAGAGCATCACTATCAATTGTTTGCAATGTTGAACGCCTCGCCTGCAGCGCAGAATCGTACGATTAAGGTGACTGCGCCAATGCCCGGACTTCTTAAGACCGTTTTCTTTGGGGAGAACGCTCACGTTCGTAAGGGTGATACGTTGTTTACGCTAGAGGCGATGAAAATGGAAAACGCAATCGTGTCACCGGTATCGGGTATACTTCATACCGTTCGAATTGGAGAAGGTCTGCCTGTAGAAAAAGGATCTGTTCTTTGTATTGTGGAGCCAACGTGAATAGTCTATTCTCTCGATCCTTCCAGCGTCAAGCATCATTCGGATGTTGCGCTTTTGCGCTTTTAATCATTGGATGTATGACCACCGAAGCACAAACGTGGAGAAGCCTCGCGGGCGCAAATCCATATGTGCATAGGGTCAAAGCCTGGCAGAATCCAGCCATGCTCATTGCGCTAGCGGACTCAGCTCAGCCATTTAATGAAGATGCAAGCGCACCGCTTGAGTTCTATTCGGGTGAAGGGTATCGCGTTAGTACGGACGACGGTGCGACATGGGGTGCTTCAGTACTTGACGGCTTCAGCGTCCGCGACCTTATTCGAATGCCTGGTGACGGCCAAACATGGATCGCTGCTATTGTCAAACCATTTGCATTTACGGGTGGAACGCTGCGCTCTACAAATGCTGGTAACGACTGGCCGACGCTTGCCGACAACGATCTGCTGACGATTGAACAATTACTCGTGCGTGGGACAGACACTGTTGAAGTCCACGCAGCGCTCTTTGGTACATCAGAAGGTTATCAGGTGTCGCGGGATTCGTGCCGCACATTTGTTGATCGATCTGATTTGCCAATCTCGACGCGTACGATTGCGTTTTCTCCTTACAACGACTCGCTTATAATTATTGGTGGTGACGGTAGGGCACTTCCTGGCGTTCTGCATTCGACGAATCTTGGTATTACATGGCAGAAGGACACTGTAGGCTTGGGCGCCAAGCGTATACTATGTGTTGTGCCTTCACGATTCTATGCAAACGTGGTCTATTGCGGTACAGATTCCCTTACCGACAACGGTGTTGTTGGAAGGGGCATCTACAAGAGCAACGACACAGGAAGTACGTGGAGTCTATTGGCAGGCTCTGAGGGCAAGCGCGTTTGGCAAATAATTGAGCACCCAACCAACCCTGCAGTTCTTCTTGCCGCTGCGGATTCGGCAGGCATACTAGCGAGTGGTAACTACGGTGATGGCTGGCAAGCCGAGAACGACGGACTCCCACCCGGAGCAGTTGTACGGACGCTCGAACTGGTTCCGGGCGACATGCCACGTCGCGCCATAGCAGCCTACGCGGGTACCTACGGGCATGGTGTGTTTAAGTCGTCGCTCATTGCCACCGACGTTAAAAGCTACGAGCGCGTAGTGCACAGGGCGATGCGCGTTGCGCCTATGCCTGCATCTGATGTTGCGACGATTACGGTGCCTTTCGTAACGAACACGCTTATGGTACTTGACGTTACCGGACGCAACGTGATAAGTCTAGACGTATCATTTGAGGACGGGCAACAATCTACGTTTCGCATCAGCACGACTGCGTTACCAAACGGCTCGTATCGCCTACTAGCGTCGAGTGGCTCAAGCCAATCGGTGGGCGTTCTGACGGTGGTTCGATAGAACGTATCGTTTAAGGCCTTACAACTCAATTCGTGAAATGCAGAAGCACTTGCCACGCGTCTGCGATGTTACCATTGTGAATCAACTCTTTCGCAGCCATGTGTGCTCCTGCTTCATCGAGCAGTTTCGCAGGCAATATGTAGTCCGTTGAGCGTTCCGGAATGGCAACGAGATAAGCGAGCTGCGCAAGGTCATTACCAGAGAGCACCGTGCTCCTGCGTATGGCGTCTGGCAATGCGTCCATACCCATGCAAAGGTGCGCAGGTTGTGTTGCATCGAAAATGTTTGTTGCACGGCAGTAGTGTGAGTAACCCATACGTGCTACCAAATCGATCTTGTGTGGATCGATCATGCCGTCGGTCATTACACCTTCAGAAACATGAAAACACACGACTTCGAGTAGTACAATGTTGCCATTCCCACCAATGTCCCTACGCAATTCAATGTGGTCCATCAGCTTGCATTCCATCACGTATGGCGACTCCGCTACCGACGGTGGAGCGACCTCGAAAGAGGGACGCTTCGTGAAGCCTGACTTGACGAATTCATCAGTCCCTCTGGGGTAGTCCGCCGATGCCAGGTTCATCTGATGAATCATTGCATACGTAACTGCGTTCACTGTGCATTCGCCCGTCTCAATAATATTGAGCCACGTGTCTTTTTCACGTCCGGTCTTCGCTGCCACTGCCGGTCCAATCGCAACAATGGGTGGCTTCGACGCAAAAGCATTGAAAAATGAGAAGGGGCTCAGGTTGTGATTACCCGCGCGATCCATCGAGGATACAAAGGCAATGGGCCGTGGCGCAACTCCGCCCAGGACAACCTGATGTCGGTCACGATGGGAAAGCTCATCGGGGTAGAACGTAATCATAGAACGAATTTGGCCCCTTTCGGCCCCTTAGCCAAATATTGGCCGTACCCCTTTCGGCCCCTTAGCCAAATATTGGCCGTACTTTAGGGGCCGTGTATATTTGCCGCTTCTTCATCCGCGAACTCAAACACCTATTCGGAGCCTTGTATGACGTCACGCCTGTCGAGCCTTTCTGGCATTTTCTCGGCGTCGTTACTTATAACGATTGCGTTGGCGCTAACGGGGTGTCCCGGTAAGCGATCTGGAGATGCTGGCGACGTGGTCACCATTAAGAACACGTGGCATAAGATCGACACGCCTCCGGGGGCTGACCCATCGGTACCAGATTCACTTGGTGGTAACGGCTTTGAGAACAAAGCTGTTGCAATGGGCTTTGAGACGTATGTGTTTACAGAAGAGGACAAAAAAGTGTTTGATGTTCCTGGTGTTAAAACTGGTGGTCATTTCACGTATATCGAACAATCGTATCCCGCAACCTTCCGTCCAGTCGGACAAAGCTCAAGCTTTACTCAGGTGTATGACGTTGCTGCACTGGTTTACGAAGCACTTATCGTTCAACACCCAATAACACTTGCATATGCACCGGGTCTTGCAACACACTGGAAGATTTCACCCGACAAAAAGACCTTTACGTTTCGCATCGACCCTCGCACTCGCTTCAGCGATGGTTCTCCGGTAACTGCCCGCGACGTTGTTGCGACGTGGAAACTCATGATGGATGAGTCGATTGGTGAGCCATCCTCACAACTTGTGTATAGCAAGTTCGAAGAGCCGGTAGCGCTGTCAAAGTATATTCTTGAGGTGAAGTGCAAGACCGTGAACTTCCGTAACCTACTTTACTTTGGTGCCGCGCTGCTCATTATGCCTGAAAAGCAAATTGGAAGCATTACCGGTAAGGAATTCATTGAAAAGTATAACACCGAGATGCCCATGGGCACGGGAGAATACATTCTCCTTGAATCTGATATCAAATCGGGTCAGTCATACACGCTCACGCGTCGCGACGACTATTGGGCAAAAGACGACTTGATGAACAAGTCGACTGGTAACTTCGATAAGATTACCATAAACATCGTAAAGGATAACCCGACCCTCGAATACGAAAAGTTCAAAGCGGGCGAAGCTGACATTCTGCGCTTCAACATGAGTTCGACTGAAAACTGGGTTAACGATACTGCGTATGCAGCAATCAAGAACAGTTGGGTGCTCCGCAAGCGAATCTATACCGATGGACCCATGGGCACGAATGGCATTACGTTTAATATGCGTAAACCCCCGTTCGACGACATCCGAGTGCGAAAGGCATTCATACTTCTGTTTAATCGCGAGCAGCAGATTGAGAAACTGTTATACAATGAGTACGAGCCGTACGACACGTATTATCCAAATACGGTGTTCTCGAGTCCCAAGAGTTCTGTCCTGAAGTACGACCAGGCAAAGGCGCAGATGCTCCTAGCTGAAGCTGGTTGGAAAACGCGCAACTCTGACGGATTACTTGCCAAGAACGGCAAGCCTTTCAGTTTGGAGATTCCAATTCAGAAACACCTTGAGCGCTTCATGACGCCGTATCAAGAGGACTTGCGTAAGGCCGGTATTGAACTGAAAATCAAATACATGGATTTCAACGCAGTTATCAAAAACATCGATGAACGCAACTTTCAAATTTTTGCGTTCGGATACGGAGGTTTAATTACCCCGAATCCTGAAACGTCGCTAAACAGCGAACTCGCCGACAAGGACAACAACAACAACATTCAGGGGTTTAAGAATCCACGCGTCGACCAGTTGTGCGACGAGTACGATTCAACCTTTAACATCGAACGACAGATTGAAATCATTCGTGAGATCGATGGCCTTGCATACGACGTTTACATGTCTGGCTTCTGGTGGAACCCGAAAGGTATCCGTGTTGCACACTGGAATAAGTTCGGTATGCCAGAATATGGCTTGCCGCGGTATGGACAGTTGAGCTATGTGCAGCGGACGGCAGCATCGTACTGGTGGTACGAGCCCGCGAAAGCAGCCGCACTTGCAGATGCGAAGAAGAACAATTCGAAGCTCTCAGACCCTTCTGCAATTCAAACACTTCGCTTCTGGAAAGATTACTCCAGCGCGGCTGGTAAGTAAGCGATGTTTCAATACTTCGTTCGACGCCTTCTTCTAGCGATACCTACCTTCATCGGATGCACGATGGTGGTATTCTTTATTGTGCAGTTTGCACCCGGTGGGGCGTACGAGCAGCAGCTCAACGCACTAAAAAGAGGTGGGGCAGGAGGCGAGGGAGCAGCGGCGACGGCAATAGGTGCCGAGGCCTCGAACATTCCTCCCACGCAGTTAGAAGCGCTACAGCGTTACTATCAAGTGGACCGTCCAATTTGGCAACGGTATCTTATTTGGATGGGCATCATGCCCAACAAAGTCGATGATTACCAGGCACAGATAAGGAAGCCTCGCAATGTTGGCAATGACAAGCGCGTGTTCGTACGCAAGGATGCAAGTGGACAGTTAGCGGTTTTTGATGCGGCCGACACGACAAAGCTTCTCGATGACTGGTATTGGGACCCTTCAAGGACTGAAGGAAGTGTGTGGGTCTATCGCAAGCAACCTTCGGGACTACTTACGTTAGACTTTGGACGTTCGTACCAATACCGGAAGCCAGTGACAGAGCTAATCGTTGAACGCATGCATGTGTCAATTCAGTTCGGACTCATCGGCTTCATACTCAGCTACGTTGTCTGTTTCTACTTAGGCACGCAGAAGGCGCTTCGTCACGGAAGCACGTTTGATGTTGTGTCGTCGAGTGCTGTATTCATCGCGTACTCTATTCCAGGGTGGGCTGTAGGCGCCGTGCTTCTTGTACTCCTCGGTGGGGGATCGTTCCTCGCTCTGTTCCCAACGGGTGGCTTTCAGTCGAACGATTACGACACGTTCTCATTCTTCGAAAAGGTACTCGATCGTGCGTGGTACTTCGTGTTGCCAACGATTGCGTATACCATCGGTGGTTTTGCATCCCTTACGATGCTCATGAAGAACTCACTACTTGACACGATGGGGCAGGACTACATCCGCACTGCATACGCGAAGGGTCTGCGCGAAAACCGCGTGATCTGGATGCACGCTATGCGTAATTCCATTATTCCGTTGATGGCTACAATCGGCAACGTCATTGCAATCTTTCTTGCAAGCAATTACCTAATCGAAGTGGCGTTTAACATCGAAGGCATTGGTAAGCTTTCGTTTGATGCAATCGTGTATCGCGATGTGAATGTCTTCTTTGCGTTTACTGTTATCAGCGTTATCGTCACGTTGTTCGGTTCAATCATTTCTGACTTCATGCTTGCGGTGGTTGACCCTCGCATCCGATTCAAGTAACCATGTCAACGAAGCCCACGAAACACCTCTCTATAAACCAGCGACGCTGGAAGAAGTTCAGAAGCCTGAAGCGGGGGTACTTTTCTCTGCTCATCCTTGTGTTTGCGTATCTATTGTCGTTTCTGCTGCCACTTCTTGTTAGCGACAAAGCAATAGCAGTGCACTACAACGGTAATACATCGTTCCCTGCACTTCGCGATTTAGCCTCATCTCTGATTCCGTTCGATAATCTGAGACCATCAACGTTTCGGAGTGGCACAGAGTTCGGCCAGGTCGGCAACGATGGGGAAGCGGACTATCGACGTCTCGATCTTCAGTACGAAGCTGCCAATGGCGACGATTGGGTCCTTATGCCCATCTATCCATTCGGTCCGAATGAAGACATCGGCGTTGACGGCAACGAAAAATTCATCGCACCATTTGAGACGGATGCAAACGGTTTTACGCGAATATTTGGTACCGACGATCGCGGACGTGACGTGCTAGCGCGGATGTCATACGGCTTCGGTGTCTCGATTTCCTTCGCTCTTCTTGTTGCGATACTTGAGTACATGTTTGCGATTCCGCTCGGAGCCGTGATGGGATACTTCGGCGGCTGGCTCGACGTTGTGCTTCAGCGATTCATCGAGATCTGGCAATCGCTGCCGTTCTTGTTTCTTATTATCATCGTTGTAAGCATTATCGGTCCGAGTTTCATGTTACTGGTGTTATTCCTCGCAGCCTTCGCATGGATTGGCATCGCAGTTCAAATGCGTGCTCAATTCTATCGCGAGAAGACAAAAGACTACGTAGCAGCAGCCGTGTCGATAGGTGTACCAACGTGGAAGATTTTGCTAAAGCACATCTTCCCGAATACGCTCGTGCCTATTATTACCTACTTCCCGTTTGCTGTGGTTGCAAGCATTGCCGCGCTAGTCTCTCTAGACTTCCTTGGCTTTGGTTTAGCTCCACCCACGCCTTCGTGGGGACAAATGATTGGTGTCGGTCTTGCAAACCTTACGAAGTATTGGCTCGTCCTCGTTCCGATGGGTGCAATGTTCCTCACGCTCTCGCTTGTAGTCTTCATTGGTGAAGGTGTGCGCGAAGCTTTCGATCCAAAAGTTTTTTCACGGTTACGCTGATGACCTCTGAACCACTCGTACAGGTCATCGACCTTAAGACACACTTCAATATTGAAGGCACGTGGGCTAAAGCTGTAGATGGAGTTACGTTCGATATCCTTAAGGGTGAAGTACTAGGTATTGTCGGCGAGTCTGGCTCCGGCAAGTCTGTGACAGCTCTTTCCCTTATGAAGCTCATCCCCGATCCTCCGGGCAGGATTGTAGGGGGCAAGATTCTCTTTAAGGGGCGAGACATCGTACAACTGTCATACGAAGACATGTATGAGATTCGTGGCAGCGAAATCGCCATGATCTTCCAAGAACCGATGACGTCGTTGAACCCCACGTTTCCCATCGGTATGCAGATCGCCGAGGTCATTCAAACCCACGAAAAAGTTTCGAAGAAGGAAGCACGCCTTCGCGCAATCGAAATGCTGAAATCCGTTGGCATTCCAGATCCCGAACGACGCTTGAATGAATACCCTCATCAGTTCTCAGGCGGCATGCGCCAGCGGGTGATGATTGCTATTGCACTGTCGTGTAATCCGTCTGTACTCATTGCCGATGAGCCGACCACTGCACTTGACGTAACGATACAAGCACAGATTCTCGATTTGATGATGTCTCTGAAGGAACGTCGTCAGGACGCTGCAATCGTACTCATCACGCACGATTTGGCCGTTGTTGCCGAAATGTGCCATCGTGTCATCGTGATGTACGGTGGCAAGATTCAAGAGATCGCGTCGGTGAATGACATCTTCGATAGCCCCTTACATCCTTACACCGTTGGTCTGCTGGAGTCTATTCCAAAACCAGCGCACGAACGTACAAAGCACGAACGGCTGAAGGCAATACCCGGAAACGTACCTAGCATTATGAACCTTCCCGTCGGCTGCAAGTTCTCGACACGGTGTCCGGTAAAGATTGCAATCTGTGAAACGCAGGAGCCGCCTCTCCGCGAGGTACTTCCCGGACATCATGTGCGGTGCCACCTGGTGGAGCCCGGACCACTTGCACAAGCCCCAGTGGAGCTAACGACATGAGTGTGAGTCCATTACTCAAAACGAGTGCGAGTCCATTACTCGAAGTGAAAGACCTGGAAGTTTTCTTCCCGGCCTACGGCGGCATTCTGCAGCGCAAGGTCGCTGAAGTAAAAGCAGTAGACGGTGTCTCATTCACACTTCATCGTGGTGAGACTCTCGGGCTTGTTGGTGAATCGGGATGCGGAAAGACAACCGTCGGACGTGCCATCATTAACATTCTCAAGCATGTTGCGCCCGAGGTACACGTATCCGGATCGATTGTGTACATCGACAAGCAGGGGAACCGCACTGATTTGTTGGCGTTGTCGAAGAGCGACATGAAGGCATATCGACGACAGATACAGATGATCTTTCAGGATCCGTATTCATCGCTGAATTCCCGCTTGTCGGTAAAACAAATCGTAGCCGAACCTCTCGAAGTGCATCAACCGAGTATGAAGGCGAGAGAAGTAGACGATAAGGTGAATTGGCTCCTAGAGCGGGTTGGCTTACAGCCTGAATATGCGGCGCGATACCCGCACGAGTTTTCAGGTGGTCAGCGTCAGCGTATCGGCATCGCTCGTGCGCTTGCTACGAATCCCGAGTTGATTGTTTGCGATGAGCCGGTATCTGCGCTCGATGTATCTGTTCAGGCACAAGTCATCAACTTAATGGAAGACTTGCAAGCTGAATTTGGGATGTCATACTTGTTTATTGCACACGACTTGAGCGTCGTGTATCATATCTCTGAACGCATCGCTGTGATGTATCTCGGATCGATGGTTGAGATTGGTACCGCCGAGCAAGTGTACTTCAATCCGACGCATCCATACACACGTGCGCTATTGTCCGCGGTGCCCGAACCCAACCCGCATCGTACAGACAAGCAGCGCATTATTCTTCAGGGTGACATCCCCACACCACTGAACAAACCGTCCGGCTGTGGATTTCGCACGCGTTGCCCCATTGCACGTCCGGAGTGCGCAACGTTCGAGCCTCCGCTCGATCTCAAGCTCAGTGGTGCTGTCGTGGCGTGTCCGTATGTAGAATAGCTGCTACTGCTTCTTCCCGCCAGATACCGGCTTTGTTGTAGGAGGTGGCATCCACGAGCTGCGTTTGCCACCGAGTATAGGTTCGACGATAAAGCCCCTTGATTCGAAGCCCCTTAACATGCCTTGACGACCAGGTAGATGTAAGGCGCCCACGGCAATGAAGATGTCACCACGTACGAGTTCCTTTGAAAGCCGCTCGACCATAATCTCATTGCGTGACGCGTTAACGCTGCGTTCAAACTCTGGCCACTTCGACAAATCGCTGCTGAGCTTTTCAATCGTTTGAAGGCGCTCGTTCGCATAAGCATCGACCAGCGAGATAGTCATCGTGTCCTTGTCGTTGATTGACCGTGCTACATCCAGGAGCACCTCGTTGGGCATCGTCATAAGAGCAGTGATTTGTTCTTGCGGGGATTCGATGCCACGACGGGTCACATTTGCTTGCTTCGCAAGCTCCCACAGGAATTCATCAATGCCATACGGCGCTGTGGTCTCTGTCATCTCCATCATAAGCATTGCAACGATTACCGGAGGACGCATGAACTCGACCATCGGGGCCATTTCGCCGAGTCGATCACGCAATGCAGCACGAATGATTTTCAGATCCTCGGGCGCATACAGACTCGATAAAGTTTGACGAGCGGGCAACATTGCGATCGTGGGGTCCATGGTAGACATCGCCGTCATCATCGAATCGAGGTCGAGCTCAGCGTAGAACACACGGGCCTTCTTCACCAATGCGAGCACGGTGTCGCGCTGACGCATGATCGAGGAGTCACGCAGATGCATCGTGCCGTACATATGCGACACCGCACCGTTCGGTGCCGTTAGTTTCCAAAGCAGTGATTGCGCGGTGGAGTCGAGAGGCGACGCCCATATACGGCTAGGGCCTGCGCAGAACAAAAGGCAGACAACAAGAACAATCGATGAACGGGCGGGTATGGAGGACTGAAAGGGCATAATGGGATTTTGTCGACACAATATTGTGATACGTTATGATGCACGAACCACCATTTGGTCTCGTCATCGTAATCTTGTAATTCTTCGTCAAACATCGGAAAAAAACGTGCTCGTCTTCGTACTTGTTATTGCCTGCTTCTGTATCGCACCTCGCGTCGAGGCCCAGACTGATGCCGATAGTGTGCAAATCTACGCTCAGCGTGCCGTCGATATGATGGACAGGAATCAGCCCGAGGCTGCAATTACCGCATGGCAAAGGGCTCTGACGTTATTTCCTGACAACTTTGCGTTTCGTTACGAGTATGCACTAGCAAACGTCATGGCCAAGCGCTACGACAGCGCCATCGTTATTCTTACACCTATTTATCGTAATCCGCAGTTACTCGATCGAGGTTTTCAGCTCCTAGGCAATTGTTATGATCTTAAGAATGATTCCTCTCGTTCGTTGCCATACTATCGTGAAGGCTTACAGGCGTATCCAAAGTCTGGACGTCTGCATTACGAGATGGGAGCTGCGGCATTAATCGATGGCAATCCAGCATCTGCAGTCGATTGGTGGGCGCAAGGCACACGAGCAGAGCCTGCATTCGCAACGAATTACTATTGGCTTGCCCGAACACAATCTGGTACGCGCGACCGCATATGGGGCGTGCTCTACGGTGAGGCGTTCTTGAATCTTGAACGCAACACACAACGCACACGCGAGATTAGCAAGCTCGTTTTTGATACGTGGAATGCATCGTTCATGCTTGGGGATACAACCGATCCGATCAACTTTTGCTCGGACTCCTTACTGGAGAAACCGTCGCCCAAAGGACCGACCGCGATGAGCTTTCCCGTCGCATTTGAATACACTGCGGCCACATCCGCCGCCCACCTTACCCCAGACCAGGGCATTGCTCGCCGGCTAACCGTGGCACAATTGGTGGACGTGCGGGTTCGAATGACGAAAGCTTGGGAAAAAGCAGGCTACGACAAGCTTTACCCGAATGACGTGCTTAGTTGGAACGTGCGGTACTTGAACGCTGCCAGGCTAAAAGAATACCTTTGGTGGGTGTTTTCATACGGTGACAAGCGGGAGATGAATGAGTACTTCAAGGCGAATGAGGAGAAATATGACACGTTTCTAGCCTGGTTTGGCCAGAACAGTCCCTCGTTCACGGAGCCCCTCTGCCTCGACCTGCGTTGTCTGTAAGGCCTCGATTCCGTAAGTTTGGGATCATATTCACGTAAACGAAATCAAGAGCCCATGTATACCCTGTTAATGATTCTCTGCATCATCATGGCGATTCTGTTGATTCTTGCTGTTTTGATTCAACCAGGCAAGGCCGACATGATTGCAGGTATGGGCGGATTCGGCGGTCAAATGTCAAATTTGTTCGGTCATCGCCAATCGCGTAGCCTTCTCCAGAATATCACAATGGCATTGACTGCCGGCCTCATGCTCACTGCTATCGTTATTAATAAGACGGCACTGCCCGAACCGATATCTGGTGTCCGTGGCTCTGTGCTCGACAATGCTGTACCCTCTGAACTTCCTGCCGCAGCTCCTATGCAACAGCAGCCACAACAGCAACCGCCGCAGCAACAGCAGCCACAACAGCAACCGCCAGCACAACAACCGCCAGCCAAGCCGCAGGGCAAATGACGATAGGGACTGATGTTGCGAAGGATCTAACGTTCGACAAGAACGCAGATGCCAATCGTAACCTTTTCCGCATTGTCGGTGCGAAATCCGACCAGGTACGCGCCGGTGGAGGTAAGAAGGCCACTGAGCGTCACCATGCGAAGGGCAAGCTGACAGCACGCGAACGTATTCATGCGTTACTCGATGAAGCTACGGGCTTTCTCGAAGTAGGACTTTTTGCAGCGTACGACATGTACCTAGAACACGGTGGCGCACCTTCCGCTGGCGTTGTTACGGGCATTGGCGTCGTCTGCGGTCGCGAATGCATGATCGTTGCAAATGACGCCACCGTAAAGGCGGGCGCATGGTTTCCGATGACGGCGAAGAAGAACATGCGCGCCCAGGAAATCGCAATCGAGAATCATTTACCGATTATTTATCTCGTCGATTCGGCGGGAGTATTCCTGCCGATGCAGGACGAAATTTTCCCTGACAAAGAACACTTCGGACGTCAGTTCCGAAATAACGCAATCATGAGCGCGAAGGGCATCCCGCAGATCGCAGCCATCATGGGACCGTGTGTGGCAGGCGGAGCATATCTGCCGCTAATGTGCGACGAAGCTATCATCGTAAATGGAACAGGCAGCGTTTTCTTGGCCGGACCAGCCCTCGTGGAAGCAGCCATAGGTGAGCAGACGGGCATCGAGCCGCTCGGCGGCGCTACCATGCACAGCACGGTATCTGGTGTTGTCGACTATAAGGTCGAGTCCGATGACGAGGCCCTTCGTCTTATCCGCTCACTGGTTGACAAGTTCTCGCCGTTAAAGGGCAAGAAGGATCTCTTCTCACGCATAGAACCAGTTGCCCCGCTCTACGATGCATCCGAGTTAGATGGCATCATGCCTGCCGATAGAAGCAAGCCTTACGACACTCATCAGCTACTTGCGCGCTTACTCGACGCATCAGATTTTGATGAATACAAGGCCTCGTATGGCAAGACTATCATCTGCGGTTATGGTCGCATTGACGGATGGGCTGTAGGCATTGTCGTTAACAATCGCGCCATCGTTCGTAACGGCAAAGGCGAAATGCAAGTTGGCGGCGTTATCTACAGTGACAGTGCGGATAAAGCTGCACGCTTTATTATGAACTGCAATCAGCGTGGCATACCGCTAGTGTTTTTGCAGGACGTAACAGGTTTCATGGTCGGTACGAGAGCTGAACAAGGCGGCATAATCAAGGACGGCGCGAAGCTTGTAAACGCAGTTGCAAACAGTGTTGTACCGAAGTTTACAATCATTATGGGCAATTCGTACGGGGCAGGGAATTATGCGATGTGCGGCAAAGCTTACGACCCGCGCCTAATCTATTCCTGGCCCACGTCGCAAATCGCTGTAATGGGCGGAAGTCAGGCTGCAAAGACCCTTCTTACCATTAAGGTCGCTACTCTTGAGAAGACTGGCGAGACCCTTACCGAAGAGCAGAAGCAGACAATGCTTCGAGACATTCAGAATAAATACGACGAGACAACCACACCGTTTTACGCAGCTGCTCGAATGTGGGTGGACGGCATCATTCTACCTACGCAGACGCGCGACGTTATTTCGCGCGGCATTGCTATGGCAGCACATAACGACGAGATCCCTGATTTTAAGACAGGTGTTCTACAAGTTTAGTACCTACAATGAACGAGCTAGCGCGGATTGTCGGTGCGGAGAATGCGTCAACGCGGCTAATCGACCGCTTGGCGTACGCGCGCGATGCCAGCCTATATCGACTCGTACCAGAAATCATCATTCGTCCAGTTACCTGGCATCACGTCCGTGATGTGATGGCATGGTGCGCAGCCAATAACAAACACCTTGCGTTTAGAACTGCCGGTACAAGCTTGTCCGGACAAGCCATCACCGATGGCGTACTTGTCGATCTTGCACGACATTGGAATGCCTGTAAGGTGCTTGATGCAGGGGATCGCGTGCGAGTTCAACCTGGCGTCACTGGCGGAAGAGTCAATGCCATGCTGCGCCCCTACGCCCGCAAGCTGGGTCCCGACCCCGCATCGCTCGCCGCTTGTATGATAGGCGGCATCGTTGCCAACAATGCCAGCGGTATGTGTTGCGGTACTGCCCTCAATTCGTATCACACGGTCGAGTCGATGGTGTACATGCTTGCCGACGGTACACGTATCGACACCTCTAGCACGATGTGCGACGCCCATCTGGCAACATCGAATAGGAGTGTCTATGAAGGTATTGCACGGCTTCGCAATGAGATCTGTGGCGATTTGGAATTGTGTGCACGTATTCGGTACAAGTATCTGATTAAGAACACGATTGGGTACTCACTAAACGCCTTTCTCGACGAAGTCGAGCCTGCACGCATTCTCTCGCGGCTTATGGTAGGTAGCGAAGGTACCCTCGGCTTTATAGAAGAGGTTACATTTCGTACCGTACCCGATGCGCGATACAAACTGACGGCTCTGATGGTATTCGAATCGATCGAAGCTGCGTGCATGCACATCGAAGTACTGCGCAATACCGGAGCGGCTGCAGTCGAACTCATGGACGATGCATCGCTGATGTCGTTTGCACGACTTAAAACAACACCGGCGATGTATCGCATCGAGGAACGACACGCAGCAGCGCTGCTCGTCGAGTTTCACGCATCCTCCACAGAGGAAGCCGAAGAGCAGAGTGCTTGGGCTGCCAATTGGTCTGCGGGAGTACGGACACTTAGGCCCGTCGTATGGACACGTGATGCGCGCGAGCAGGCAATGCTCTGGCACCTACGCAAAGGCCTTATGCCTACGCTTGGTGCAATGCGTCCGCCAGGCACAACAATGATTAACGAGGACGTAGCGGTACCTATACATCGGTTGCCTCAGCTCGTGCATGACGTTCGTGCAGCTTGCATAACCCATGGCTATGACGATGCAATCATTTTCGGCCACGCAAAAGATGGCAACATTCATTTTGTGCTGAATCAGCACTTTCGTTCGAATGCGGATGTTCAGCGATACAAGAGCTTCATGGATACAATTGCACACATCGTTTTGACGGTGCATGACGGATCGCTCAAAGCAGAACACGGCACTGGACGAAACATGGCGCCGTACCTCGAGATGGAATGGGGCGCGACGGCAGCAAATGTCATGCGACGGCTGAAACGCCTACTGGACCCGCACACTGTTCTCAACCCAGGTGTTGTGCTTAGTGATAACCCTGAGATCCACGTCGAGAACATCAAGGCCGTTCCGGAAGTGAATGCCATCGTCGATGGCTGCATCGAGTGTGGCTTCTGTGAACATGTGTGTCCGAGCCGCAACGTTACGCTCACACCGCGTCAGCGCATCATCATTCTTCGCGAACTCAGTGGCAGCTTGTCCGCTGGCGACCGCAAGGAGGTGCTTCGCGACTATCAATACGATGGCGTTGACACGTGTGCAGCCGATGGTATGTGCGAACTCATGTGTCCTGTGTCCATAAATACAGGCACGCTCGTTAAGCAGTTGCGTACTACAAACGCATCGCCAAGCGCACGTGCTGTTGCGCGAGCTTCGTCTGCCTCTTACGGAACAACAAATGCATTCATGCGCATTGCAGCCCCTTTTCTTCTGCGCCTTACCAAGAAGTCTCGATCGCTGCACTGGTCGGGCTCTGCGTTAAAAGAGCATCTAAGCCCGGTGGGTTCGGGTAACGATGCGCCGACGTTTCTATACGTTCCGGCCTGCGGTGCGCGCTGGCTAGGAAAGCCACCGAATGAGAACAGCATCGCCGATGATGTTATGATGCTTGCTAAGCGTGCGGGACTGCGCATGAAGGTTGCGGATAAAGCCAACGAGCATTGTTGCGGACAGATTTATGAGTCGAGGGGGCTGCAGCAAGCGGCACAGGACGTATGCTCGCGTGCACTGTCTGACGTTGAATACGCCGCTGCTGCATGGGTCGTTGATTCATCGACATGCGCGCATGCCTATCGTTCGTTTGTGCCAAGCGAGCGTTCTGTAGTAGACCTAACAACGTTCATCGATGAGCACGTTATGTCGAAGATCAAAGTCACGCGAATGTTTAAGCATGTTGTCTTGCATCCGGGTTGCGGTGCATATCATTTGGGCGTTGATTCTGCAATGTATCGTCTGGCAGCACAGTGTTCTGCAATTGTAACTATACCAACTAGTGCAGGCTGCTGCGGCATGGCGGGTGACAGGGGACTGCGATTTCCCGAACTGACTGCGAGTGCCCTACGAGACGAAGCTGTGGAGATTGCTGCGTTGCACGATGTAGATGGTTGGTTCAGCGTGAACACCACATGTGAACTCGCACTGAGCGAACACACGGGACGTCCATTTCGCTCAATTGCGCGGATGGTCGAAGAAGCTACGAGGGTCTGAAGACCTGGTCTTTCCAGACGATACGTTTCTTTAAAACGAGAAACGGTAGCGATATCTCGGTGATGAGTATCAGGCAAAATGCCGGAACTGCGTAACGATAGAGCGACGGTCTAACGATACGTTCTGCTGCGAGTGCGAGCATTCCGAAGTCACCGGCTATGCGCAGCGCGAACAACGCTGCAAACGCAGACCAATTGCCTGTGAGTAAAGCCAAACCAAGTCCGGACCACAACGCGATGCCGGTAAACACAAAGAACGCCGCTCTGTGTCCCAATTGCAGTCCGCCACGTGCCCAGCGGTGACGCTGACGTATATACTCGAGCAAAGACGCACACGGCAGCGTTTCTACGGTCGCTTCTGGTTCACATAAGTACTTGACCGTCCATCCTGCACTGTGGACCGCTTGTAACAGCGCAAGATCTTCTGTTATGCTAAACTCGATTTTTGCGTACCCACCCAAGCCTTCATACGTGGAACGTCGTACACCCATGTTGTTGCCGAAACAACCGAGTGGAACGCCATTACCAATGCCCCCGCGAGCCATCGCCTGACTGCAGACCCACTCAACGTCCTGCACATTCTCAAGAAACGTTCGCGCCCTGATCGTCGTGAAGCCAAGACTAAGTCCGACACGCTCGTCGACATGTGGAGCAGCCATGGCGCGAATCCATTGCGGATGCACTTCGCAGTCTGCGTCAGTCATCAGCAAAACGTCGCCCGTGGCATGATCGAATCCAAACTGAAGCGCACCGGGTTTACCTTTCAGGTTGCCTAATGAGTCGCCCTCGGTTTTACTTAACACAAGCAATGTGGGCATCGCAACGGCAATGCGCTCTACAACCGTTAGCGTATTGTCAGAGCTTCGGTCGTTTACAACGATAATCTGCAACAGCTCCCGCGGATAATCGGATGCATCGAGCGAGCGAAGGCATCGTTCGATGTTGAGTTCTTCGTTACGCGCAGGTACAACGACCGTTACCCTGGGAAGTGCGCTATTCGTTGCGGGAGTAGCACGCCCATGACGAAGAAAGCCAATCCAGAAAAATGCTATGCGCGAAGAATAGAGGACGGCGCTCGAAAGCAACACGGCCGTGATGATACTGTCCATACAATGAGCGAATTTAGCCAACAACACACAGAGTACTCTTTCTACGACGGATTCATGCCTGCACGCGTCGATCTTCTCAACGACCCCATCGACAAGTCATTACGGCTATTTGCCATTCCAATGGCTTTCAGCTTTCTCATTAACATTATCTACACGCAGATCGATCGCTGGTACGTGAGCAGGTTGGGTGATGCGGCAATTGCGGCGATTGGAGCAGCAGATCAGGTCGCTTTTTTTCTATTTACCGTGGCAAGTGGTTTTGGGGTCGGCACGGGTATCATAATCGCGCGACGTATTGGGGAAGGCAATAGACTCGAGGCATCGCGTACCGCTGCGCAAGCAGTCGTTGGAATGGCCATTATTGGCTGCATCGTAACGATCGCTATGTTTTCGTTCCTTGACCGGGTGCCCGCACTTCTGAATCTGAACCCCGAAGTGGGCGTGAATGTCACGTATTACCTCGGAGGGCTTTTCTTAGGTTACACGGCCAATGTCCTAAATTTTCAACTATTTGCCATTGTTCGCTCAATGGGCAATACGTTTTATCCCATGATCGTGCTTGTTGCCACGACCGTGGTGAATGCCGTGGTGGCCCCATTCCTCATTTTTGGACTCGGTCCGTTCCCCGAGATGGGCATCTATGGCGCTGGACTGGCCACAGCAATTGCACAAATCCTTGGTTGTGTTGTTTCGTTGTGGGCGTTGGTACTAGGCAAAGCCGGGATGAGTTTGGACTTCTCAGGGTTCCGAATGGACCTAAACGTGCTTGTACGCATTGCGAAGCAAGGGTTACCTGCTTCATTGCAAATGCTTTCTGTAAGTGTAAACAGACTTTTTTTGTTCGGCATCGTTGGCGGGTACGGTACAACGGTTACGGCCGCGTACACGCTCGGCACGAACGTCGACCTGGTTGTGTACATGACAGTGTTTGCCATGGGGATGTCGATTGAGGTGATAACAGGACAGAATCTGGGTGCAGGCAAGCTTGCAAGGGTATACGCGTACCACAGGTCGGCTGTTAAGCAGATGTCGGTGCTCATGATTGCCCTGGCTGTGTTCGTTTGGTTCTTTGGAGAGCCATTTGTTCAGTTGTTCACGCGTAATCCCGAGACCGTCAGAATAGCGGTC
>JBKJNB010000150.1:0-2561 GCA_046595995.1 Candidatus Kapaibacteriota bacterium | reverse complement strand
CTTCCACGTATTCTTGCATTGCACCTTTATGCACATCTGCTGCATCAACGTATCCACCCGAGCAAGTGCATCTTTCCTGCGCGTATAGGTTGAATTAGCTTTCCGCATCACAACAGGAGTGGATGCGATGACAAAGACCGAACGGATGTACAGCGTTGTCGAGGCATGGCAACGCAGCGGAGTGGGCAAGCACAAGTATGCTGCACAGATCGGCATGGCGTACGGCACGTTGCAATACTGGTGCAAGCGTTACCGCGAGTGCGATCAGCCGGCGGCAACACCGAAGTTTGTTGCGCTCGCGATACCTGAGGCCCGAGAGCATGAGGCGACGCACGCACAGATCGTGATCGTACTACCGAGTGGTGCTCGCATCGAAGTACGCTGATGCATCTGATGCCCGGTCGCATGCGCTACTGGTTCTGCACCACACCGACAGACATGCGCAAAGGTTTTGATGGGCTTAGTGGGCTCGTGCGCAATCATCTGTCGCAGGACCCTCTAACGGGCGACGTGTTTGTATTCGTCAGCCGAGCACGGATGCATATCAAGTTACTGTACTGGGATGGTGATGGCTTCGTACTGTACTACAAGCGCCTGGAGAAAGGTCGCTTCGATTTTCCGATTGGTGATGGTCGGGCGCGAGAACTCAGGCGTGATGAGTTGCTGATGCTGCTCGAAGGTGTGCGTCTTGCGGGCGTGACACGCAAGGCTCGCTATCGTGTTGGTGCGTAGCATCGCGCTCGTGTGTAGCGTATCGGACGTGCAATTTACGGGTAACATTCATAAGCATTGCAACAATGTTTGTGCGAAGTTGCACCGTGATCAACGCACTGCATACCCTGACAAAAGACGAGCTCATCGAGCTTCTTGAGCAACGTGATGCAGCGCTCGTCGCACAACAGCAGCAACTCACCCACCAGCGCAGAAAACTCACGACGCGCGTGCATCAGATCGACACGCAGAGCACACAACTCGCGAAGCAACAGGATCGCCTGCTGACATACGAAGCACGTGTGTTTGACTTGGAGTTTCAGATCACACAACTCCAGCGCCTGCTGTTCGGTGCCAAGCGCGAGCGGTTTGTCAGCGAGATGTCCGAGAGCCAACTGGCCATAGCGTTCGATGCGGACCGCGAAGAAGTCACACGCGAGGTTGAGGCAGCGCTTGAGACGATCACCTACGAACGCACGAAGCCGCAGAAGAAGCACGAGGGTCGCATGGAGCTGCCCTCGCATCTGCCGGTGCATGAAAAAGTTCTTGAACCTGAAGAAGACACCACGGATATGGTGTGCATCGGCCGTGAAGTCACCGATGAATTGGAGATCACACCTGCGGCCATGCACATCAATCGCACGGTGCGCCCGAAGTATGCAGCACCGGAAGACGAACAGGGCTCGCAACGCATCGTAATTGCTGCGTTGCCATCACGGCCGATCGACAAGTGCATCGCCGGTGTGAACCTGCTGACATCGATTGTCATCGACAAACATGTGCATCACATGCCGATTGACCGCCAGAACAAACGCTTTGCGATGCTGGGTGTAGCGTTGCCACCGTCGACCGTGGAATCCTGGCAGAAACTCACGGCAGAACTGCTTAGACCACTGCACGCAGCCTTACGCTCGGAAGTTCGACAGGCCGGGTATCTGCAGGTCGATGAGACAGGCATTGCCGTACAGGACAAAACGAAAGAGGGCACGACGCACAAAGGATTTCTCTGGGGCTATCACGCACCACTGCAGAAGGCTGTGTACTTCGACTATCAGAAAGGCCGAGGTCAGAAGCACTGCCAAGAGCTTCTGGAACACTACACAGGATATCTGCAGACCGATGACTATGCCGTGTACCGCCAGCACAAAGCACGCGCTGATGTGACGGGTGTGGCATGCTGGGCACATACCAGACGAAACTTCGAGAAAGCGCTCGAGCATGATCATGCGCGTGCATCCGTTGCCATGAAGCTCATTCAGAAACTCTACGATGTCGAGCGCGAAGCGCGCGACATGCAGCTGTCGTACGATGATCGCAAGCAACTGCGTCTACAGAAATCGTTGCCGCTACTGAACACCATCAGTGCGTGGATTGTGCAGGAATTACCTGACGTGCTGCCACAAAGTCCGATGGGCAAAGCACTGCGCTATGCCGTGCGCCTGTGGGACGAGCTCTTGGCCTACCTCTATGACGGACGCATCGAGATCGACAACAACCTCATGGAGAATGCGATCAGGCCGATCGCACTCGGTAGAAAGAACTGGCTCTTCGCTGGCTCACACGATGGTGCTGAAAACATCGCCATGTATCGATCCTTCTTCGGTACGTGCCATCTGAATCATATCAATGCTTATAATTGGCTGCGCTACGTGCTGACGCACATCAACACCACGGCACCGTCGAAGTACTACACATTGCTACCGCAACACATCGATCCTACACTGCTCGCTTAACTTCCGACCTGTACTTGCTGGGGTGGATACGTTGCAACCGTTGATTCTGGACGTGCATGAGGCCACGGGTCACACGTATGGCGCAGACTCGATTGCCAAAGACTTGCGCAAACGTGG
>JBKJNB010000121.1:0-3981 GCA_046595995.1 Candidatus Kapaibacteriota bacterium | reverse complement strand
CCTCGAGCCGTTGCATTTGCTCCACTGCAGCGGCCTTTAGCTCATCGACACGGTGGGCAAATTGTCGCTCTTGCTCAACCAGCTCCTGCTCGCGATCGGTCAACCGCCCCTCAAGCCGTTGCATTTGCTCCGCTGCAGCGGCCTTCAACTCCTCGATACGGAGGGAAAATTGTTGATCTTGCTCAACCAGGTTTTTCTCATACCCCTCCTCAGCCTCAGACACTCGCCCTTGAAGCGAACCGACTACCTCCGTCAAACGCGCAATCTCGCGTTCGTGGACCATCGTTAGATTACTGAGCTGCTGCTGGGTCAGCTTTTCTCGCCCTTCGCACTCAGCGAGTTGGTTCTCATGCACCGCATGGGTCGCAATTAGTTTTTCCGCTCCAGCCGTCACCTTCTTAAACAAGGTGTCCAGCAAAAATGAAAACGGTTTATCCGAAGGCAGCCGCTTTTCCAAACGCCCTTGCGTTACGTAGTGAATATAGGGATCGACCTCGGCTGTAGCCACATCCCTATTATTCCGCAGATACCACGAAGGATCGAAACTGTGACGAAAAATATCAGCATCGAACAGAACCATATCTTCGATCGTTCGATGAAGAAACTCGTGCTCCGAACGTCCGTTATCAATCAACTCTCTATTTTCATTCAGCACACCGTCGATCCAACGCAAGCTCGACGCACTTTCAATAAAACTTCGGAGTTGCTCGACGTAAGTTATGTTCGCGGCGGAGTCGTCAAGTAATGAATTATCTTTGGAAACCTCTTGGAGTTGAGAATAAAGGGTACGGACCACTGTTGGACACTTGACATCAAGGATCAAGTCATCGCTTTCGAACAAGTTGTGCCGTAACTCGGGGTCAAGAAACGATGTCTCAAACTCCCGGAATTTGTTATTATCAAATGTGAGGGCCAAACGCTTTGCCAAGCCATTTAGAATTTTCTTTGGCTCTTGCAAGAACTGATCGTAGTCGACCAACGCTCTCCTGCTGTCCACTGTGTTACCCAAACTGCACAGCACATGTTCATGCCAAAGAAGGTAGGTCTTCTCATAAGGAAGGGTGTCACGTTTGAAAAGCGTGTCACGCTTGTACAATGAGCGTGCCACGCTCAAAGGGTTGCGCACTACGATGACATACGTGACGTCAAGGTTGCAATGGGCAAAAACGCTCAACCAAAACGGCAATAACTTCGCGACGCGAGGGTCTTTGAATCCAAATACCTTTCTTGAAGAGCATTTCTGCCGAATAACATCTACTGCCCGTAAAAAATAACCTTGCTGCTTGAGGATGTCCACGTCCCTTGGCTCAACAGGGGTCAATGAATGCCAATCGAGACCCATGGACCCGAGGGCTTCTATGTTTAGCGCATTAATGTCAAGGTCTTCAAAGAAGCCTTTTTCGTTAATTCCCAAAGCTGGCGGCATCAACCGATCTCCCAAGCTCACTCCAAATACTTCTAATGCTCGAGTGATTGCACTGGTGCCACTACGGTGCATGCCCAGGACAACAATAACGCGGTTTTGAGTCAATGTCATTTCTCTAATTTCTATGCAATTTCCGTAGACTGATTTGTCTAATGCCACCTACTATTTAATTCGTCGTAATGACACTACGCCATATATGCTTACAATGCCCAAGAATGTGCGCCAGTGTAAGGCATGTGGAAGGCAGCGAGTTGGTAGGCGTTGTCGGATTGATCGCCTGCAAACGGTCTGTGTTTCCCACATGGGCTCGCCCTCTTGCGCTCCTCTTGCCCAGTTGCACTACTGGGTGCGTATTTCAGCCCATCGTGGACGGCGTTTCAGGATGATCGTGGACGATTGATATACATTGACCCCCTCGCTTGCGCGCACCCCCCGCGCGTCCACGATGGCGCTGCAACGCCGTCCACGATCAGCCTGAAACAGGCGTCCACGATCGCTGAAATGCGCAACTGGGCCTTACGTCCGGGCAGGCCTCGACTAAGCAGTGCACTCTTTGCGCCTCACACCAAGTCCCGTCGCACGTCACCAACAACCGCAAGCCAACGCTGCCTCGCAGGAGCCCGTCCAACTGTTCGGGGACTCGAATTAGCGATGACTCACGTCACGAGGGGAGGGCTTAGGATCGGTCACATTGAAAACATGTCACACCTCACCCGGGATCATGTTTTTGGATTTAGTAGATACAAGAACCTCTATATAGTCAGCCCGAATTCCCTTTGATAGGTCGTCAATCTTAATAAGATGGGTGGGGTGGCCGGTTGCATTGAAAATATGCGAGCAAATATCGAATCCCCAGTCGACGGTTACAAGAGCACCCTCCGCGCTAACCGGGTTCCCATGGTATTGCGCCGGATGCAAGTGAATAATTTCGCCAGACTGGGCGAGTCTTGCTCTTCTCCGAGATGGCTGATGCTTCTGGACAAGTGGAACGGTGAAGATATGTGCGCCGCCAAGTCGCAGAGTCCGGCATATTTCCTTGAAAGCATTCGCCGGATGGAAAATATGCTCCATGACATCTTGGGTAATATTCAGGTCGACACTTTCGTCTGGAAATGTCAACCGTTCAATGTTTTCACACCGAACCCCCTTGTTTTCCGACCCTTCAGGTATGGAAGGCCAGTATTGTGAACCAATGTACTGCCTGCATTCACTCCTCATCCTCGCGCTAGCGCCACGCGCCGCGGGTGATGATTCGTGGATAACAAGATCTCGCCAATTGGGGTAATATTGTTCAATGACACACATCAGCGCCCGTTCTCGCGGGATGCTGCCGCAATTTGAACACAGGTAGTTATCCCGCAACCAACTGGTACCCGAAGAAAACGTAACCTCTTTAGAGCAGGTGTAACAGTAGCCGGAAGATTCTAAAAAAGCCACAATCATCCCTTTACTATTTGAAGTTAAAATTATCTCTGCAGAATATCGTGACCTAACGCGCTGAGCCATTACTATTCGAGGGGTCCGGCGGAAATCTGCCGCGCGGAATTATGCGAGCTATGTGTCTCGAAATCAATGTTACGTCATACCACTTGGCGCCACGCAACGCTTGGTACAAATTAATTAAATTTGCTCGGAGGGGATTGTCGCGGATTAACTCAATCTTGACGAAGGGCAATCCGTGTCGCATTGATTCCGACCAAAACAACTGAAGTGGATTGTGGAAACGCTCGCCAATGATGTTAGATATCGCCGCCTCTGATCCGATCTCATCAGTAATGGACATATTGTCGATGACAACTCGGTCAAGAGTCCCGGGATCCATGCTCGGGTAATCCACAACGCCGCCAATTTCGAACCCTGCGGCCTTCACTCTCAGTGACAAACCCACCTCATACGCCAAGATCAAGTCCAACTTACCCGGAATGACTTCGACGGACGACCAAAAGTCCGCCAAGAATCCGCTCTTAATCAGCCTTGAACCAAATCCCATGAAATACGATTGGACATGCGGGCTGTATTGACGGTTTACCGAAGCGCCCCACAGATCGGCATCAAGCGCCTGAACGCGCTCCCAAAAATGCTCCATGTCACTGCACGGACCATAGCAACTATCATTGGCGAAGACGATATCGTCATAGATTTGCGCGTTGGCAATAACCTCGTAACCGGCTCGCCAACTGAGGAAATCATAGCCGATATTGTTACGCAAAATCACTCTGTCCACCAAGGATGCGACACGGAAAAACTGTTCAGAATTTAACGCTGCTGTCGATACGAAATGGATCAATTCGAAATATTGCCGATAGCAAGCTAGCGCGTGCAGAACATAATCGTCAACCACCCCATGCGGGTCAAAATGGGCAAAAACCAAAGCGCGACGCATATCCGTGTTTACCTGACTTGATGCCTATTCGGCATATAAACTTGATAGTTCCAAGTTTCGATGAACCAGTCGAAAAATCCGGGCCAATAGTGCGGGCATGGTGCCGTTGGATTCTCGGGAGTTCTGTACATCATCAACCAGAGGAAATTACGCATGACCTCCGTTGTCTCGT